>JBFHKA010000007.1:0-96236 GCA_041595535.1 Sulfurimonas sp.
AAACAAAGCTTCTAAAGAGCCTCAAGAAGTAACTTTTAAGAAAAAGAAAAAAACAGATGAAGAAGATATAGAAAATGTTTGATGAGTTACGACCCCATTTAGTTGAGTTAAGAAAAAGACTTGCCATAGCTGTTGGTAGTCTCATTGTAATGTTTTTTGTAATGTTTTTCTTCCACGAGTTTCTACTCAACTGGATGGTAGAACCACTCAATACTGCACTGATAGAAGTAGGGAAAAAGTCACTCCACGCAGCCGATGGAATGATAACAACTTCTCAAGTTGGTGGAGCATTTTTTGTAGCTCTTAAAGTCTCGTTTTTTGCAGCAATTTTCGGGGCACTCCCAATAATCCTATCACAAATCTGGCTCTTTGTAGCACCAGGTCTCTATGCAAATGAAAAGAAAATGATTATTCCATTTATTTTGGGTGGGACAGTTATGTTTGGCGTAGGTGTACTCTTTGCTTACTATGTTGTTACACCTTTTGGATTTGATTTTCTCATTACTTTTGGTAGTTTTAAATTTACTCCTCTTATCAATATAGAAGATTATGTAGGATTTTTCAGTAAGATTCTTTTTGGTTTTGGTATTGCATTTGAGCTTCCAGTTTTTGCCTATTTTTTAGCACTTTTAGGTATGGTAGATGATAGACAGATGAGTGCATTTTTCAAATATGCTATCGTCATTATCTTCATCGTTGCGGCACTTTTAACACCTCCGGATGTTCTTACACAACTTCTTATGGCTGGTCCGCTTATTGTTCTTTATGGTCTCTCTATCTTGATAGTAAAAATAGTAAATCCTGCTCCACCTCTTGAAGAAGAAGATGATGATGATGATGAAGATGTTGAAGAAGAAGAAGAATCCGATACGAAAGAGCAAAGTGATCGCTAAAGAACTTCTCACTTCAAGTTATGATTTCACACTTCCAAGTGAACTCATAGCGACACACCCTGCTTCTCCAAGAGATCATGCAAAACTTCTTGTCTACGATAGAGCTACGGACACCATCACGCACACTTACTTTTATGATTTTGAAAACTACATTCCAAAGAATTGTGCACTTATATTTAACGATACAAAAGTTATAAAAGCGCGTCTTTTTGGTTTTAAACCTAGTGGCGGAAAAATCGAACTCCTTATTAACCGAGCCATCAATGCAAATGACATCAATGTTTACATTCGAGGCAAAGTAAAAGAAGGCTCACAAGTGCGTTTTGATGGGGGTTTAGTGGCGATTGTAAAAACGTTGCGTGACGATGGAAGTCGTATAGTAAATTTTGTACAAAATGACCAAATACTTCGCTTTGAAGAGTTACTTCCAATTATAGATAAAATTGGTCATATTCCTCTGCCTCCCTACATACAAAGAGAAGACAATGAAGAGGATGCAAACGAATACCAGAGTGTCTTTGCTCGACAAGAGGGGGCAGTTGCAGCTCCAACAGCATCTCTACACTTCACTCCAGAACAGCACGTAAGAGTTTGTAAAAACAACAAACACGCCTATGTTACGCTCCATGTTGGTAGTGGAACATTTAAACCTGTTGATGCCCAAATAATTACACAGCACCCTATGCACTCAGAATACTACGACATCTCAGATACAGCAAAAGATATACTCGATTCTGACACGCCTATTTTAAGTGTAGGAACAACATCCACAAGAACCATAGAGTTTTACGACAAACATGGAAAAATCCAACGTGGTGAAGCAAATCTGTTTCTTCATCCAAATAATAAACCAACACGTGTGAACCATCTGCTTACAAACTTCCACCTGCCAAAATCTACACTTCTTATGCTAGTTGCTTCGTTTGTTGGGCTTGAAAAAACACAAGAGTTATATGCAGAAGCTATAAAAGAAAAGTACCGTTTTTACTCGTATGGCGATGCTATGCTAATTATTTAATAGTCCGCAAAAGGAACTAAGTCCCTTTTACTCGCTTGCGCCGCTTCTGTGTTAAAACACGATGCAAGAAAAAACTAAATTTTTTCTAGTAAGACGACTAAAGCTAAACTTACTTAGTAAGTTAGAGTATATAGACTTTTGCATTTTTCACAACTATATCTCCATTAAGTTCTGCTTCAAATACTCTTGAAGGGAACTTTGAGAGCGCTTCATCATAACTTGGATTTGTTTTGCAAAATTCTAAAAAATCATCTTCACTCTTCATTTGTTGCGTGTGTGTCCCAAACATCGCTACAAAAGCGTCTATATTATAAATGGCTTTTGCTTTTGACTCTTGAAGTAGGTTATTTGTAGCTTCACTCTCTCCTATTCTGTGAGAGAGCACATAAATCTCTTTTCCCATTTTCAAGGCATATTCAACACTTCGCATGCTTCCAGATTTCAAATCTGCGTATGTCACAATAAGTATATCTCCAAGTGCAACAACAAGCTCATTTCTTAAGACAAAATTATACTTTGTAGAGAGTGCGCCTTTTTCAAACTGACTCAAAACAAGTCCTTTTTCTTCTACCTCTTCTATGAGTTTAGCGTTAATTGCTGGGTAGCGTTTATCTAAACCTGTGGCTGCTACGACTATAGTATTGTCAACTCCAGCAGCTTTATGACTTATTGCATCCACCCCAATAGCACCACCGCTTACTATGCAGATTCCTGCTTTTGAGAGCTTTTCAGCCAACTCTCTTGTTTTCTCTCGTGCATATTGATTTGGAGAACGACTTCCCACAATGGAGATTTTCTTTTTTTCTAGTAGAGAAAGGTTCCCTTTATAAAAGAGTTCCTTGGGATACTTTTTCATTGCATCAAGTTCTTTTATAGGAAAGTGTATATTTTTTATCATAACAATTACAATCTATCTATATAGACCAAATCCACATCTTTTAGAAGTTTTTTAGATTCATAGAGTGCTTGAAGTGTATTTTTGTGCGGATGCCCTATTGCTATTGCAGTACCATGCTCTTTTGCAACTCTTATAGCCTCTTTGATCTGCCCTAAAACATACTCTTTTTCCATATGATGGTCTAAAAAAACATCACGTGCTTCATAATTGAGTCCAAAGTTCTTCAACACAATTGGTGCTTTAGTTTCTGCTGTTGTTCTACTATCTATGAAGTGAATTTTATTGCTAGTAAGCGCTAAAATAAGTCTATTCATAGCTATTTCATTGGCTGTAAATTTACTTCCAGTGTGATTATTAATATACGTTACTTTTGGAAAAAGTTTTTTAATCTCTTTAATTCTATCTGTAATTACTTCTTGTGAATCATGCACACGTAATGTAAAAGGCTCTTCTGCAGAAAAGTTTTGTGCTTCCATAGGTAAATGCACCATGTAATGGGACTCTAAACTTGCCAATCTTGGGGTACTTGGTCGTCTTGGGCTAGGTGGTAAAAATGACATTGTAAGCGGAAGTTTTAAACTTTTTATAGCTTTTACTTGTGACTCAGTTCCTACATCATCTATTATAATGGCAAGTTTGGGTTTAGAAGTAGTATGACTTATTGTAGTAAGAGGTAATTTTGGAGGATTTGCTAAAGAGTCATCATCAATTTCATGGGAAGCTGAAACATAATTTGTTGTCTCTTTTTTTAGTACTTCTTGAAGTCGTTCATTTACGCTTTTTTGTTCTTTTATAGCCTGTTTAGAATTCTCTTCTAATTTTTTTATAAGCGCTAAACGTTTCTCTTTTTCTGATTTTTGACTTTTTGAGAGTTCTTGTTTTGTATTATTTGCACCAAAATAGTACCCAAAAACAAAGGAACTTAACACTAATGCTACAAGTGCTAGCCCCCAAGCTATGTAGAGTAATAATTTTGGGTTGCTAGTTGGTTTAGTTCTTTTTCTTTTTGTCATAATAAACTATTTGCTCGTCCTAAATTTTTGAAACTATAACCTAAATATAATAAAATTTAAATTTCATGACATTTTGTCATATAAATTGTACCTTAATGGTATATGTTTTTTTAAGTAATCTTGCTGTATAATCCCAAGTTCCTTTCTCTTTGTAATGACTATTTTGTCATTATATTCAGATCCGAAAGGGAAACAATCGCCGAGAGGCAAATACCAAGAGGAGATCATACTATATGAGAAACTACGAAAACTTAGTAATCGTAAAACCTACATTAACAGCAGAAGAAATTCAAACTACAATTTCAGCTATCGAAGAAGTTATTACTTCAAACGGTGGTGAAATAGCAGTTTCAAGTCCTATGGGAATGAGAAAATTAGCATACCCTATTAATAAAAACGAGCGTGGTTATTACCATGTTATCTATTATTCAGTTGCACCAGCCGCAATTGCTGAAATTGAAAGACGTTTTCGTATCAATGAAGAACTTCTTCGTTTTGTTACTATCAAATACGATACAAATCGTGAAATAGCTGCATTTAACGCTTTAGTTGAAAAAGCTAAAAAAGCTGCAGATGCTCCAGCAAAAGTTGAAACTCCTGCTGAAGAAGTAGCAGTTGAAGAGACAATTGTTGTAGCAGTTGAAGCTCCAGAAGCTCCAAAAGAAGCAATAGCAGAGTAATTAGCAAAAGCTAAATTTGAAGGAAAACCTATGTACAATAAAGTAATATTAGTTGGAAACCTAACACGTGACATCGAACTCAGATATTCTCAAGGCGGTATGGGTATTGCAAAAACTGCAATCGCTACTAGCCGTAAATTCACTACAAATGGTGAGAAAAAAGAAGAAGTATGTTTTGTAGATATTACCTTCTTTGGAAGAAGTGCTGAAGTTGCCAACCAATACCTTCGTAAAGGGAGTAAAATCCTAGTAGAAGGAAGACTTACATTTGAACAATGGGTAGACCAAAATGGACAAAAACGTTCAAAACACTCTGTAGCTGTAGAGACTATGCAAATGCTAGACTCGAAAAATGATAACCAAAATAGTGGTGGATATAATAATCAACCAGATTATAGTGAACCACAACAAAGTTATCAGCAGCCGATGCAACAACAGCCTCAAAGCTATCAGCAGCCGACGCAACAGAGCTATCCGCAACAGCAACAACAAAGCTACAATAATGCAGCGCAAACGCAAAGTCGTACAATGCCAAGTAACGACAATGTTCCTGTTATAGATATAGATGAAGACGAAATTCCATTTTAGATTTTAAAAAATAGATACATAAGGAAATAACATGTCAGAAAAAAGAAAATACAAAAAAAGATATTGTAAGTATTGTGAAGCAAAAGTTGACTTCATGGATTATAAAGATGTAGGAGCATTACGTTTCTCTCTTTCAGAAAGATATAAAATTATGCCACGTCGTTTAACAGGTAACTGTAAACGTCACCAAGAGATGATTACAGTAGTTATTAAACGTGCTCGTGCAGCAGCATTAGTACCATACACTGTAACTAGAAAAGCAGTTGTAACTGCACCATTTGAAAATTTAAAATAAATTTTCTTTAGTCTCATTTTTATGAGACTAACCCTCACCTTAACTTACACTTCACTCAACACTTCATGAATTTTTCTTTTTAATTGGTTTACTCCAAACTTCATGTGCAGAAGCTCCGCACCCACTCAAAATACCAGCTATTAAAATTATAATTAGAATATTTTTTAACATATATTACTCCTTAGTATTTTTTTATATGTATTATAGCAAAAAATTATGGTAGTGTATAGTTTAATTTAAAAAAAGTAGGAATATTTTTTGCTATTAACTTTATAAAAAAGTAATTAAATGAAATTATCTCTACTATTGACACTATTCATACTAGCATCACTTTATGCAAAGACATCTGATTTTTCAATTATTGTGCATCAACCTTTTAATGCTGGTCTCTCTGATATTACAGAAGATTATGATAGAACAATAACTGCTGTAGGATTCTCAAAATATTACAATCAAAACTCAAATTCAAGTAACTCCTATACAAATGCCTTTGATTATCTTGCTAGTGTATCTAATCAATATGGTTCAGGAATGCATATAATTAAAGTAGATAATCATGCAGATATTATTTTTTCTAAACAGGCAAATCTCTCAAGCTTCAGCGAGGCTGTAGCTGTAGTAAAAACACCTACAAATGGGTACTTTTTAGGTGGTTATACACTAGATGGTTCACTTATAGTACTCAAACTTGATGCCAATGCAAATTTAATCTATTCAAAAATATATGGTACAAATAATTATGACAGAATGAACAATTTGATCCTTCTCAGTGATGGTGGCGTTTTGTGCATTGGCTCATCTGTGACTACAAGATCACAAAATGATTCTCTTTTTGAGACAGGTTTAGGCAATAATGACATCTATCTTACACGGTTTTCAAAAGATGGGCAAAAGCTTTGGAGTAAAAAATATGGAACTAGCTATGATGATGAAGGTATAGATGCAGTTGAAGCGCAAGATGGTTCTATAATAGTTCTAAGTAAAACTTCTTATGACAAACATAAAGATGTATCACTTATGAGAATCAATGAAAATGGAAATAGAATCTGGCTCAAACATTACAAAGGTGAAAAACTTACACTACCAACAAAAATTATACGTCTTAGAGACAATAATTTTGTTATTTCCTTAATTCAATATGATGATATGAGAAAAGAGCATATTCGCCTTATCAAATTTGATCTTTATCAAAATGTACTTATAGACAAAGATATATTTACAACCTATCCAAGTGGACTCAATGATATAAAAGAGTTTTCCGATGGCACTTTTATAGGTGTAGGTTACGTCAAAGACATAAGCAATACAGATGGTTTAGCTATGGTCCTTGACTCAAATCTTGTGATGCTCAACCAAGAACATTATGGAAAAGAGAATTATGACCTTTTTACATCTGCAACTATTTTACATAACTCACAAGTCGCAGTAGCTGGAGTCCATACTGATGAGGAATCACAAGAATCAAATATGTGGATAACAAAGCTTAATCGAGATGCCTCAATGGCACAAATATCTACACATAGTAGTAACTTCTATGAGAAACTTTGTGCACTTTTTAAAGAGGAAATAGCATCTAAACAACTCACCATACGAGAAGATTTAACTATAGAACTTACAGACTCTCGCCTCTACTTCAATGTTGCAGAATATAAACTAACACAAACACAAAAAATATTTTTAGATTCCTTTTCTAAAAAGCTCATTCCTTTTCTCTATGCAAATAAAGAGATTATTGACACCCTTGAAGTCAATGGTCATACTTCAAGTGAATGGGGAAATGTAGACTTTACAGCAAGGTATCTTAACAATGAAAAGCTATCTATGAATCGTTCCTATTCTACGCTTAGCTATATCTTTGCTATGCAAGAGAAAATGACGCAAAAATGGTTACTCAAAGTGCTAAAAGGGAGTGGGTTAAGTTATGCAAAAAGTGTTGTGTTAAACGATATGGAGGACAAAGAAAAATCAAGAAGAGTCTCTTTTAAGATTATATTGAAGTAAAACTAAACTCAAAGAGTTTAGTTAAAGACTTAGATTAACCACAAGATGGAACTTCACCGTCTGATGCGTATTTCCAAACAAAGTCATATAAATTTTTAATATCTTTGTCTTTCATTTTGTCAATTTTCTTAACACCTGAAGGGCAGATTGCTTTCCATTCAGTAATCAAACCATTAGAGTCTTTTAAATCAGCCCAACCTTTACGATCATGTTTTACCGCGAAAACCGCACCATTTTTAAGACCATCTTTTTTACAAACCTTTAATTTTTTAAGATAGAATTTTTGACCTGCTTTTGCATCAGCCATAGCACTTGTAGTGAAAACTGATCCAGCTACCATAGCAGCTAATAGCAATGAAGTTGTTTTTCTCATTTTATTTTCCTTTATTTGTGATAACACTGTGATATGATACAGTCTAATTGATAAATGGAAGATTAATAACAAAATGTGATTTTTAAACTTTAGTTTTTTCGTTTCTAAACTACTCGAAAGTGTCTTGAAATGACTCTTTAAAACTCAGTCGAGTCTTATCTTGTTTTAATTTTTTATAGAGTTTAAACTTCGCTTTTTCCAAGCTTTCATCATCATAAGCAAACTCAGTTTTTAAAGCTTCATCCCCAACTTCTGCACTATCCATTGCAAAGAGTTTTAACTCTTTTTTTGTAAGTTTTGCTTTTAAGATGGAATATAACTCTTTATCATCTGCAATTAAATCTATCTCATCCATCATACAATATTTTGCAATAAATGCTCTAAAACTATTCTCTGCGTGGTATTGTCTCCAAACTGTGCTATCCAACATCTTTTTTTCCTTCTTTTTTTATATTTTTTCGAGTATTTGTGTTAAATCTTTTGTTTCTATTATAATATTTGCTTCTTTTCTTAAAACTTCTCTTGCGCAAAATGCTACACGAGTTCCAGCATGAGCAAACATACTCAAGTCGTTTGCACCATCTCCACACACAAGTGTCTCTTCTTGAGTTACACTAAGTATATTTTGTAAACGAACAAGCATGTCACCCTTGGAGAAATTAAACATCATATCTCCTCCCACTAAACCTGTAAGCTTCCCGTCTTTAACATGTAAGGCATTTGAAAAATCTGCATCGTAACCAAGAATATCTTTTGCATAACTTGTAGCAGTTCTAAAACCTCCACTAAAACAGACAACTTTCATGCCTCTTCTCTTTAGCTCTGCTATAGTCTCTACAGCACCCGGCATATATGGTAGATTATAGCTTATCTTCTCAACTACAGAAAAATCAAGACCTTTTAAAAGCCCTACTCTTTGTTGCAATGATTCAAAAAAATCAAGTCTTCCACTCATAGCTTCTTCTGTAATCCTTGCAACTTCTTCGCCAATTCCTAGTTCTTGTGCAAAAAAATCTATAGTTTCTCCATCCATTAAAGTAGAATCAAAATCAAAAACCGCTAGTTTTAACATATAAAATACTCTCTTTTGTTATAATGTCGCAATTATATCCAAAGAGGACTTCATTTGTTTGATACTTTGATAAAGAAATTAAATAGTGGGACATACATCACACTTGAGACAACACCTACACACTCGCCTGTTTTTATGCCAACTATTGAAAAAATAGCAGCACTTGAATTAGATAAATATGTTGATGGTTTTTCAACTACAGACAACCCTCTCGCAAAGCTAAAATACAATGCTCTTTTTGCAGCAAAAATGTTGCAAGAGAGGTTTAACAAACCTGTTATCGCAACTATGAGTATGCGTGATAGAAACAAGATAGCTTTACAGTCGGATTTACTAGGTGCTAATGAAGTAGATATTCGTGCCATTTTAGCTCTTACTGGTGACCCTGCAAGCATTTCAGACCAACCACATACAAAGGGCGTTTTTGAAGGAGACAGCACACTTCTTTTAGACATTATCTCTGCATTCAACTCTGGTATGAACTACGCAGGTAAACCTTTAGCAATGCAACCAAAACCAATTATGCCCTTTGCTGTTGTAAACTCGTATGCAAGAAATCCAAAAACACTCCAAAAGAAAATGCAAAAAAAGATAAAACATGGTGCTCTTGGAATCATAACCCAACCAATATATGACATTGAGAGTGCTAAACTTTTACTAGAACTCAAAGAAAATGCAAATAAAGAGTGTTGTCCTGAGAAGAAAAAAGCCGAACTCATTTTTGGAATTTTTCCTATAACTAAGCTTAGAACAGCACAATTTCTCTCAGCGCATGTCCCTGGAATCAATGTTCCAGACAGTTGGATAGAAGCGTTACGTGTCGCTCACGAAAGAGGTGAAGAGGAAGAGTATAAAGTAGGTTTTGAGCTGAGTAAAAATCTCTTTGAAGAGCTAAAAGCTCTGCATCCAAAGATTCACTTAATGACAGCAAACCAATTTCAAATAGCAAAAGATATATTAGTATAAACAAGGAAAAATATGATAGATTTAAAACTACTACAAAACAATTTTGAAGAAGTACGTACAAGCCTTATGAGAAAAGGTGTTGATGCAGCATTACTAGAAACATTAAAAGCAAAAAACGAAGAACTAAAAGCTGCAAAAGTAGCTTATGAAACACTCCAAGCGGCACAAAATGCAATGAGTAAAGAGTTTGGTGCTTACATGAGAGAGAAAAAAGATGTAACCCAGCTCAAAGCAAAAGTGGATGCAAACAAACTAGAAATCGTTACAGCACTCGATGTACAAAGAGAAAAACAAGAAGCACTAGAAGCTATCGCAATGGCTATCCCAAATATGCCAGATGATAGCGTTCCAGATGGTGCGGATGAAAATGACAATGTTGAACTCAAAAAAGTACTCACTCCAAGAGAGTTCACATTTACTCCAAAAGAGCACTGGGAACTTGCAGAGCAAAACGGCTGGATAGATTTTGAGCGTGGTGTAAAACTTGCGACTTCAAGATTTTCAGTAAGTTTTGGGATGGGTGCTAGACTTGAACGCGCACTTATAAACTTCATGCTCGACTTTAACCGTGCGCATGGTTTTGAAGAAGTAAGTGTACCTGCTCTTGTAAATCGTGCAGCCCTAGAGGGAACAGGACAACTTCCAAAATTTGAAGATGACCTTTATAAAATAGACTCACAAGAGCTCTTTTTAATTCCTACTGCAGAAGTACCTGTGACCAACCTCTACCAAGATGAGATTTTAACTGCGGAAGAACTTCCAAAGAAGATGACGGCTTACACTTCATGCTTTAGAAAAGAAGCAGGTGCTGCTGGACGTGACACGCGAGGGATGATAAGACAACACCAGTTTCACAAAGTAGAACTCGTAGCTATCGCACACCCAGATGAGAGCGAAAAAGTGTTTGATGAGATGGTTACGTGCGCATCTGATTTACTCACAGCGTTAGAGCTTCCTCACCGTCTTGTAAACCTCTGTACGGGCGACTTAGGCTTTGGTGCCGCACATACAACTGACATCGAAGTTTGGCTACCAGGACAGAATACATACCGCGAAATCTCTTCTATCTCAAACACAAGAGAGTTTCAAGCAAGACGTGCAAAAATCCGTTTCAAAGATGGCAAAAAAAACTCTATGGTTCATACACTAAACGGCTCTTCTTTAGCTGTTGGTAGAACTTTAGTAGCTATCATGGAAAACAATCAACAAGAAGATGGAAGCATTACTATTCCTGAGGTTTTAAAACCTTATTTGGGGATGTAATCACCCCATCATCATATCAAACCGATAGTTTATCAAGTAGCTTTTGGAAGTTTTTTATATGGATGTTTTTTCTTGATATCTCTATGATGCCATCTTTTTTAAGCTTTTGCAAACTTCTGCTGACAACTTTTCTGACAGAGCCTACCATGGAAGCTATATCTTCATGTCTAATATTATTTATAACTTTTAACTTGGACTCTCCATTAACAGTTTCTGTAAAGCGAGCAAAAAGCTGAATCACTCTGTGATATACATCATAAAAAGAGAGACTCACTGCTAACTCTTCCATAGATTTTAATTGTGAAGCAACATATGCGTAAAAATATTGGCGAAACTTCTCATCAATTAAAATCATCTCTTTCACATTTTTAAGAGGAAGCTGTATCAAGTGTGTATCTTCAAGTACCTCAGAAATGTATTGATTTGGTTTTCCATCAAGCAAAGAGACTACATCAAACATATCTCCATATGAGAGCATATAGAGAGTTTGCTCTTTAGAGCTTTGAAAATCTATATCATAGATTTTTATCTTTCCACTCATAATAAAATAAAAATACTCAAAAGTGTTAGTACTAGAGAGAGGATCCTCACCTATTTTAAAGTACAGATCCCTCTTGTTTTTAAGAACAAGAGGCGTCCTCTCAATCTCTTGAAGTACTAATTGCTGCGATTTTTTTAGTGTATCCATAGTGTTGATTATACACTATGAAGAGTAAATTTGGGCGTGCTCTTTTTACTTAATAGCGATTGTCTTAGGCTGTGCTTTCGGTGTCATTTGCAACTCTATTTCAAGTCTTCCATTATTAAAAGTAGCCTCTATTTTTTCAGTATCTACACTCTCAGGAAGTGTAAAGCGTCTCTCAATTTTTCCATATGAACTCTCAGAGATATAGTAGTTATCTTCACAAAGCTCATTTTTATAATGACGTACTGCACTTACTACTAAAACATCATCCTCAATCTTTAAATCTATATCTTCTTTTTTGACACCGGGTAAATCTACTTCGACATGAAAAGCTGAGTTCTCTTTTTTTGCTAAATTCGCAAAAGGGAGATGACTTGCAAGATTGTCAAAAGCTTCAGAAACTTTTTTCCCAAAAACTTCTACACCTTTTTCTAGTTCTGAACCAATATTTTTTACATTTTTTGTAATTTCCATAATATCCTCCTTTTATTTAATAGTGATTTTTTTCACTTTATCCACTAGAGCTTTTTCTAGTTTAGGAACTATTACTTCTAAAACACCATCTTGGTTCTCAGCATGAATATTTTCAATATCTACACCTTCAGGAAGTGAAAAAGAACGTAAAAAAGAACCAAAACTGCTTTCAACTTTATAGTAGTTTTCCTCTTTTATTTCCTCTTTGAGTTTTCTCTCACCAGATATAATCAATTTGTTCTCTTCTACTGAAATAGTTATGTCTTCTTTTTTTATACCTGGCAAATCCACCTCCACATGGTATGCAAATTCACCTTCTCTTGTATTAATCGCTGGAGTAAAAGCAGCTCCAAATCTATTTTCTTTACTTACAGGCATATAATCATCCAACATGCTGTTCAGTAAATCAAAACCTCTTTTAAAATCTCTCATATTTCTATTTGGGTTATAACGTGTAACAAACATAATGAACTCCTCGTTTTTTTATTTACAATGTAAGTATAAATGATTTTTTTTTGAAGTTCTGCCACCTAAGTAGCACAGTTTAAACTAATAAAACAAACTTTTATGTACTACTTAAAATTCACTTCTACCTTCATGCCTTGATTCAAAAAAAAGTTAATCTTTCTCTTTAATTTTCTTGTTACGTGCGATATCTGTCCGTATGTGCTTCTGCTAAGGTATTTTGTCTAATTTTAGTTAAGAATAATAAAACTTGAAACGAGAATCTGAATTTTAAATTACCTAAGCTCCAAATAATTTAAAATTATCTTTATTTGTATTTTTAACTTCATAAAGAGCTTTATCTGCACTCGCTACTAAATTTTTTTCATTTTTCCCATGTTCTGGGTGAAGTGCTATACCAATACTAGAAGAGATACTAATAATATTTTCTTCAATATAAAATGGCTTCGCTAACTGGTTATGAATTTTTTTTGCAATATGCAGTGCATCTTCTTTTTTTGATATTGGAGATAATAAGATTATAAACTCATCTCCTCCCAAACGAGCAACAATATCAGATTCCCTACAGACTATGCTTTTGAGACGTTGTGCAACCTCTTTTAGCAATGCATCACCAATCAAGTGACCAAGAGTGTCGTTGACTTCTTTAAATTTATCCAAATCTAGTATAAGTACAGCTAGCATACTTTTTGCTCTATTGTTTTGTGCTATTGCTTGATTGAGTCGTTCAAAAAACAGATACCTATTTGGCAATTTTGTTAAAGAATCATATAACGCTAAATATTTCAATTCTTCTTCATAGGCTTTCCGTTGACTAATATTTTCAATGATTCCAAGTACGATATTCTTTCCATCTATATCAGTTAATGCCACACCACTAATGCGTATTGGATACCTTTACATACCTTTCATCATTTCTAAGCTTTTATAAATTATACTTAAAGCTGTGTGAAATATCTTTATTTAATCTCTTGCATCTTTCGTATATTTTTTAGTAGCATTTTTTTAGGTGTAAATGGCAACATTTTTATCATCATTTTCTGTCCACATGTAAGCCCAGATATAACATCTAAATCGCCTCTCATCATAGCATTATAGCCATCTAGTGCAACAGATGAAGATGTTGCTGTTTTTTGAAATGCTGGCGTTTTATCCATACCTGAAGTTACTCCGAACTCTGTCTCGGTAGCTCCGGGTAGCAGATTAGTAACAGTAATATTTGTATCGCTCAATTCCTCTGCAAGTGCATTTCCTAAAGATGTCACATACGCTTTAGAGGCAAAATAAACCGCTTGAAGTGGTCCAGGTGCAAGCGACGCTGTAGAGGAGGTGTTTAAAATTTTCCCACTATTTCGCTTAAGCATATCTTGTAAAAATAGATAGCTTAGCTCTGTGAGTGCTGTCATATTAAGGTTTATCATTTCTTGTTGTCTCTGCCAAGGAAGTTCAGTGAACTTTCCAAGAAGTCCAAAGCCAGCATTATTCATTAAGTATTGAACCTCTATACCTAGATGTTTCACCTCTTCATAAAGCTCTTTAACACTCCCTACAAGAGATAAATCTTTGACAATATTTGTGACTTTTATATGATATTGCCTCTCAAGTTCTTCTTTTAATTCACTCAGTTTATCTTCACGTCTAGCTACTAAAAGTAAATCTCCACCCTTGCTTGCATGAATTTTAGCTAACTCTTTTCCTATCCCTGAACTTGCACCTGTAATTAACGCTACGTTTTTCATATCTTTTCCTTAACTTTATGGTTCACCAATACTTTCAAAAGATGAGCAAGAGAGAGTTATTAATGAAGCTATTGATATGATAGTAAAATTATATTCGAAATTGACAAATAAAGTTAAAAGAGATGTTAACTAAATTGTTTTGGTAAAGAGATAGAAAACCGTGTTCCTTTGTAACTAACTTCATTGTAATGATTGTCACAATTTTTACATATTATGTTTCCATGAAGATGCTTATCTATAAGTGTTTTGACTATAAAAAGTCCAAGTCCTGTGCCCATCTCTTTTGTCGTGTAGTATGGTTCAAATATTCGTTCTATTATAGTTTCATCTATCCCACCAGCATTGTCAAATATTTCAATTTCAATCTGCTCTTCTTTAGCTATAAGCTCTATGGTTATAGTTCTTTGATACTCATCTGCATCATCTAAACCTTCAATTGCATCTTTAGCATTTGCTATAAGATTAAGAAGCACTTGTTTAAGTTCACTCGGTAAGGAGTAAATATCAAAGAGCTTTTTATTCTCTTCATTTTCCTTTGAACAAAAGAGTTGTATGCCTTTCGCATTTTTGCACGTAACACATAAATGAACTGCACTACTTTTAAACTGAGCCCAGTAAAATGTTCGTATTTGCTCTATGCTCTCACGAACATTAAAGTACTGCGCTTCATTATTATTTGAAAAAAAGTTCCGAAACTCATCTATTGTATCTGAGAGAAGTTTGAGTTGTTCCATTATAGAAGTAGATGATTTTTCCAAATAATCATCATTGAGCTCATTATACTTATTTGCAGAGAGTAAATCTTGAGTAATAAGTCCTATCGCATTTAATGGTTGTCTCCATTGGTGTGCGATAGCTGTAAGCATCTCACCTAAGGCAGCAAGTTTTGATTGCTGTAGTAGATACATCTCTTGTTCTCGTTGCTGATCTTGTGCTTTTTTCAGCTCACTTAAATCTCGGATACTTCCTATAAAATATATTTCATTATTTTGCACTATTTTTGTGACAGAGAGACTAATGATAATTTTATCTTCAAACTTATCGATTGCGAAGAGTTCTCGATCATATCCAAGGACTATACTTTTACCATCATCTTTATAATCTCTTAGGTATCCGTTATGAAGTGAATGATGTGGTTCTGGTATAAGCATATTAATGTTTTTCCCAACAAGTTCTGACTCTTGGTATTTAAAAAGAGTCTGTGCTGCAAGGTTCACCTGCTGGATAATCCCAAGTTTATTTATAACAAACATAGCATCAAAAGTATTGTTAATAATTGTAAGGTTGTACTCTTTTTCTTCTGTCAGCTTTATAATAAAAGCACGAATCAACAAAGTTGTTGGTACTAGTATAAAAAAAACTGCACATAAAAGATAGAGAGAAATTTCAAAAAATTTTAGAAAGAGGTACTGATTAAGTGGTACTTTTGGCTCATATATAGCAAGCATTTTTTGATTCTTGAACAAGTGAATTGATTTTATAAAAAGATTTTTATTGACTGTTAAATTTTTATTATAAGTAGAGTGAAATTTATAACCTTTGAAATATTCCTCTTTTTGCAATGGTTTTTTGATATAACGCGACCACTGATACTCATCTTTTGGATGGATTATAAAATAACCCTCAGAATCTATAAGATAAAAGTTCTCTAATGGTATTGTGGCGAGTTCTCTAAGCCAATCATCCATACGGTAGTTTATAACTACTATTCCAGCTACATCTTTACCAATATAAATGGGCATACCAATACGTACAGTAGGAACAAAAGGAATCTCTACTTTGTGGTGCTCAACATTCAAATCAAGTTCTGAGTAAGAGATGACTCCTTTGGGAAGTTTCAAAAACTCTTGAACATAATATCGAGAAGATTTATTTTGTAACTGTGCATCTGGGATAATACTTGCTTGTTCTTCAGCACTTACTCTATCTACTCTAATTTTTTCCATACCTAGTTTATTTATAAGACGTAACTGCATAATATGCCGATCGCCTTCTACAAGGTTATAAAAAAACATTTCACTCTGTTTTAGAGCATCAGATTTAGTTTCTTGTAGTACTTCTCTTAAGCGCTTATCTTGCGTTATCATAGTTATGAAAGTATCTTTATTGTCTTTAAAGTCTTCTATCTTGGCTTGCATAGTATGGCCATACTGCTCTATTTTACTTATCTCTGTATCATAAAGTTCTGTCTCTAATCTATAGAGTAAAATACCCAGAACAACAAATGCCAAGAGTGTACCAAATGCTACATAAGCAATATATCTTTTCATAAATCTAAAACTACTTCACCCTCTAAGGGTTCTGGCATTGGTTGCGCGATGTAATAACCTTGTATATAATCTATACCAAAGCCTTTAACACTTTCATATATATCTTTGTCACAAACAAATTCTGCAACTGTTTTCATCCCAATTTCTCTTGCAAACATCACAATCGAGCGCACTATAATCGCTGCATTAGGGTCTGTATTTATGTTTTTAATCAAAGAACCATCAATTTTTAGTATGTCTATATGTAAATGTACAAAATAAGAGAAGTTTGAGTAACCACTTCCAAAATCATCAATTGCAATACGAATCCCATTCGCATTAAGGCGATTTAAAACATCACGGAAAACTTCAAAATTTTCAATCCCTTCTGATTCTAAAACTTCTGCTACAACTCTACCCTGCATAGAATTTTTTTCTACCATAGATATAAAATAATCTACTGTATTTTTATCAAGAAGATCTTCTATAGAAAAGTTTATAGTAATTGTCTCTTTTCTTTTAGCAAAGACTTCACAGGCCTGATTAATGACAGTCTTTGTTATCTCTTTGTACAAACGTGAACGTTTCGCCATTGGCAAAAAGAGATAGGGGGCTACAATAGTTCCATCTTCATCAATTAAACGGACCAAACACTCATATTTACTTATTTTTGCTCTGAATATACTATAGATAGGTTGATAGTAGGCTTGTATTCTATTATCTAGTAATGCTTCTTTTATTTTTTTCGTCCATTGAAAATTTTGCTCATATTGTAGTTGTTTAGAGTACGCTTTATCATAAACTCTTAAGAAGTATTTTCCATCTTTTGCATTATCTAATGCCTCTAAAGCAGACTCCAAAATCAGTTTCGTTTTCTCCTGTTTATAAGCAATGGCACAAGTAAAATCGATATCGAAGGTAATATCTTTATATGCGAATGGATGTGCATCTATAAAACTTTTAACTTTATATGCGAACTCTGTAAACTCATCTATACAATTTCCATCTTTAAGAATTGTAAACTCATCAGCAGATATTCTGTAGAGTACCGCATTACTAAAACCTTTCATTAGTTCTAATAATCTATCCGCTACATAAATTAAAGCTTCATCTCCTAGTTTGACACCAAAAAGCAGATTAATCTCTTTAAAATGATTTATATCAAAGACGATAAGGGTCTTATTTGAAGCTGTACGGACATCTTCATGAAGTTTAATTCTATTTGGAAGATTTGTTAACTTATCAGTTATTATCTGTGCTTGAAGCTGTTTTTTATTGAGTATAAGTGGAGTTATGTCTACTTTCATAGAAATAAACTCTTCAATATTGTCATCTTTATCTAAAATAGGGGCAATAGTAGTCTCAACATAAAAATCTTTTCCATTCTTACCACGATTTTTAATTGTACCTTGCCAAACTTTTTTGCTAAGTATAGTTTTCCACAGTATCTTGTAAAAGATTGTAGGCATATCAGGGTGACGTACAATGTTATGTTTTTGTCCTAAAAGTTCCTCTCTACTATATCCACTTAAGGTACAGAACTTATCATTCACATAGGTTATACGACCTTTAATATCTGTAATAGTTATATTACTACTGAGATCTACTATGCGTTTATATTGGTCTAAAACTCTTTGTTTCTCTTGAAGTTGATATCTAAGTTCAAGTTCTGCTGTTATATCTTGGAGCATTTCTAATAATTCATTAATATTTACTGGTTTAGTAAGAAAATGATTTACTTTCAGTTCGATAGCTTCTATAAAATATACAGACTCACTAAAAGCAGAAATAACAATGACTGGTATTTTTGGATTTTTCTCTTTGATGATGTGTATCATTTCTAATCCACTCAATCCTGCCATCTTTATATCTGTGATAATAATGTCAGGGTTACAACGTTCAAAAGAGTCTATTGCCTCTTGCGAACTATCAAAGGGGTAAACAGTACGCACCTCTCGAGCTAAAATTTTTCTTAAAGTTTCTAAAAGCTGTGTATCATCTTCAACTATCATCAGAGTAATATCTAACATAATCTTTCCTTATTCACCATTGAACTTTTTTCATTTTAACATACTTAAATATTAAATTATATTAGTTTTTTGTTATAACAAAAAATTTAAACACTAAGGCTTTGCTTAAATTTTAAAACTTCTGTACATAACTTGCGAGGAAATTTCTTCCCTCTCTTGTGATTCCACCTGGCGTGTTATAGTAGTAACTTGGTTGACGGACATCCTCATCAAAAATGTTTTTAAGACTTACACTTAATTCACTTGATGCAGAAAATCTGTAGGTGATTGTCTCATCAAAAATGTTTTGAGCATGCACACTTGTATCTTTACTTTTCACCCAACTTTGTGTACCTAGTATAGATTTTGTAGTCTCTGCATAGTATTGCCAAGTTGTTCCAAACGAGAGTCGTGTTATTGGTCTATAAATATACATTCCTTTTAGCATTACTTTTGAAATGTCTGGCATAGATTGTGTATAATCAACAAAGTCATTATCGGGTGGAATTTTATACTCAGTATCTACATAGGTAGCATTGAGGTACAAAGAGTGTTCTTGTTGTAAATGGTAAGAGTATTCAAACTCTACTCCTTTACTTGCTCTTGCTTCATAGTTTCTATACCCTTGTGGTGTACTGTCATCCTCTTCTAAATCTATAATATTATTTACATCTGAATAAAAGAGATTGAGTGAAAACTTATTGTTAAAATTTGGAGAATAAATTGCTACAGCTTCATAGGTGTTTGTCTCTTCTGGTTTGAGATTTTTATCACCTCCTCTATACTCAACATGTGGAGTTGCATAGGCTTCTGTAAATGTTGGCGCTCGAAATGCAGAACCATATAGCAATTTAAAAATAGTTTTATCTGTAGCACGATAAACAACTCCAATTCTTTTGCTAAGTTGTGTTCCAAAATCTGAATAGTTGTCTACACGCAGACCTAAGGTTACATCAACCTTTCTACTCAAGGAGAGTAAGTCCTCTGCATACGCATAGACTATAGTTCTATCAAGATTTTCAGGAAAGAGTGTTTTCTCACGAGTAGGATAATATAGCTCTTCTAAACTGTTGTAATATTCATCTCCTACTACTCGCACGTAACGCATCCCAATACCAACGAGAATGTTATTTGATTTCACTTGAGGGAGCGTGAGAATGGTCTCTGCTTCAAAATTTTGCTCTTTTTGTTTTAGCTTGTAAAAAAAACCTTCCAAAAGCCCTAAAGCTCCTATGGGAGCTAGATTTACACCTTCATCAAGCTCTTTATGCGACAGATTTGCTTTGAGCTTTAAGTTATAGCCTCCCATTAAAATATTATATGAGAGCTGCGATAAAAAATAACTATTGTCATGCTCCTTAGGCGAAGATGGAATTGGCTCAAAGTTCCCCTCTAAACTGTAAAGATTCGTAGATATATTACGTTTGTAACGTGTTAAAAACTCAAAGCCACCATTTATAGCTCTAAAGCCAAGAGAGAAGTCTTTCATATTTATATCTGTACTTGCTTCATTGCTCAAACCGCTTAGTTCTTTATCTATCCCAACATCTCTACTATTTTTTTGGTAATAACCATCAGCAAAAATCTTCCACTTTTTTGAAATAGTATATAAATTTGTACCTGCGCTCAAGTAGTTATAACTACCCGCTTTTGCATAAAGTTGATTCTCTTGTGTAGCATTACCAAGTTTTGTGATGATGTTTACAACTCCATAAAAAGCACCCGAGCCATACACAGTAGAGCTAGGACCACGAAGAACTTCTATTTTTTCTACAAGTTGCATCGGAAAATCAAGATAGACATTACTTGAACCCGCTATTTCATTATTGATAACTACTCCATCCACAAGAATCTTGATCTTATCAGAGAGATAGGCATTCGGATTTTTGAGACCTCTAACTGTAGTCATAGTAAAACCAGTAGGACTTAGTTGCATTTGAAACCCTGGCAACATTCCTAAAGCTTCCCCTACATTTACTACTCCTGCATCCACAAATGTCTGTGCATCTACCACAGTAACAACAGATGGTAAGTAATCTACGTTTAAAGATTTTTTTGTTGCGATGTCACTCATGTTTTCCAAGAGTGACTCAAAGTCCTCCAACTGCGCCTCTTGTGCATCAAGATGATGAGTGTATAAAATTATTAGCGTAAAAAATAAGAAAAACTTATTCACAAAAACTCCATAGTAACAAAACTTTATAAGCTATATATTACTATAAATCGACTAATATATCCTGAAAAATAGTGTAAAGGAGAAATGAGTTGTTACTTAGCATATTTCGTACATCTCTTCTTTTATCTTTTATTTTCTCGAATGTAACTCTTTTAAGTGCTTCAAATTATGATGAAGACATTCTAGAAATTTACTCAAAAATGTTGCCAAGATTTATAATTATGAGTAGCCAGAAAAACAAAATAGAGAAGAATATTGAAATATGTATACTCTATGATAAGCTCGATGAACGGGTGGCTTTTTCTCTTGGTGAAAAGATTATAGATAATTATCCAAAAGGTTTACTAACCCATCCGATTCATATTATAAAAGATACCTATTCCAATATAGAATCCTGTGAAAAGACGCAGATAATTTTTATGTTTGATACAAACAAAGAGCAAATTTTAAAAACAGTTCTTTTCTCGCAAGAAAGGTCTATTTTAACTATGAGTTATTATGTCTCATCTCTTACCCAAGGAGCTGACACTTCACTCTTTATAGGGAGAAGAGTAGCTCCTTATCTCAATATAGAATCTATAAAGAAGAAGAAAATCATTTTTGATAACCTTCTCTTAAGAGTTTCAAAAATATATATAGGAGAGGGAAAATGATTCATAAACTAAAAGCTTTTCTTCTCAATCTCAGTATCTATTCAAAAGTTGTAATTGGTATACTCCTTTTTACATTTATTGTAGGGGGAGTAGAGAGGTATCAAATATCTAACAACATCATTAATCAATTTTTTGAAGCTAAGAAAGCAAGAAATCATCTCCTTATAAACACCATAACACCTATTCTTGGTTTAAATATTTCTCTTGGTTTAGAAGATGCTAATAAAGAGTATTTAAGCTATATATTAAAACAAAATTCTGACATAGTTTTCATTGAGCTCAAAAACAATAATAATCAAATCCTTTTTAAAAATGGGAAGGATAATACCCACATATATAAAGATAATGCTAAACAAAAATGTATTGATTTTTGCAATAGTCAAATAGTTGATACAACCTCAAAAGAGATTCTTGGGAGTGTTCACATTCATTTTTCTAACAAAGATTTTTATATATTAGAATCTCAGAACAAACTCCTCACTCTTAAACTTTTTATTATTACTATTGTTCTATTAGCACTCTTTGTTTTTATGCTTCGAAGGGAATTTTATCCTTTAGAAAGACTCAGTAGAAATGTTCTATCGTATGATCCAAAACTCAACAATTTTTCATTAAATGTGTCTCCTAGAAATGATGAAGTAGGCATCATACAAAATGCAATCGTATCTATGGTAGAGCGAATTAGTTCTTATACTCAGCTCTTAGATAAAACAAATTTATCACTTGAAGATAAAATTAAAGAGCGAACAAAAGAGTTAGAAGAAGCAAATGCACTCCTAAAAAAACTGACTATCACGGATGAATTAACACAACTTGCAAATAGAAGATACTTTGAAGAACATTTCAAAAAAACATGGGAATTTGCAAAGCGCCAAGATGCTTGTCTTGCTCTTATTATATGTGACATTGACCACTTTAAAATGGTCAATGATACCTACGGTCATCATATTGGAGATGAAGTACTTAAAAAAGTTGCCCTCTCTTTGAAAGACTCTCTTAAAAGAAGTAGTGATTTTGTTGCAAGGTATGGAGGTGAAGAGTTTATAATCGTGATGTATGAAGCAAACAATGAACAAGCTACTCTCTTATGCAAAAGTATCCAAAAAAATCTTCAAATAATACAGCAATGTAGCAATAAAGAAGAAAAAATAGAGCCTGTAACCATAAGTTTTGGAATTAGTTATGTAAATCCTAACAAAAACAATGATGCCGAGTTGTTATTAAAAAATGCAGACGATGCACTTTATAGGGCTAAAGAGAGTGGAAGAAATCGTATAGTTTGTTATGAATCTACAGAGTTAACTGCCTGAAAAAACTGTTGCATCTCTACTC
This sequence comes from Sulfurimonas sp., assembly GCA_041595535.1. GTDB lineage: Bacteria > Campylobacterota > Campylobacteria > Campylobacterales > Sulfurimonadaceae > Sulfurimonas. The sequence goes on from JBFHKA010000007.1 coordinate 22,843, forward strand.
TGCCAAGTTCATATGCTTTATCAATATCTTTAAAAGAAAAAGCTCTTAAATTTCGTATGGCAGCACTGCACAAATAAAAATCGCATAGCTCTCTTTTAGGTGCATTGTGAGATTGCCACATAATATAGGCTATCTTTTTCATCCAAGCAAACATAGAGCCTGCTACAAGATTGTATTTTGGGTATAGATTTATCCCTAAAATTGGGTAATCATATTTTTTTAATTGCTCTACTGGAAAATTATCTATTATACCTCCATCTGCATAAAGGGTATTGTTTAACTCCACAGCTTTAAAAAGAGGGACTACACTACAAGATGCTAAAACTATCTTTTTAAAGTTCTCCCCAGAATTTACATACTTTATTGTTTCATTTTGTACATCACAAACTGCTATAGATAAGGGGATACTAAGTGTCTCAAAATTATTTTTATCAATGAGTTCTCTAATAATTTCTGCCTCAGCATCAAGACTAAAAAGGTATGTTTTAGCAAAACGAAACTTAAATATATTTCTAAACTCTTTTGACTTAAAGATATGCAGTATCTCTTTAGAACTTTTCCCACATGCAAGCGAAGCACCTATTAAAGCGCCTATACTTGTCCCACTTATAGCTTTAATTGCAATACCCCTCTCTTCTAAAACAGAGATGGCTCCTAGGTGAAATGCACCTCTAGCCCCTCCACCAGAAAGGCATAAACTTATTTCTCTAGGAAATCTATAATCTTCCATTCACCATCCAAAGTTTCAACTACGGCTGTACAACTCTCAACCCAATCGCCACAGTTAAAATATGTAATTTTTTCTATCTCTCGCATCTCTGCCTTGTGTATATGTCCACAAATAACACCGTCATATCCATGGTGTTTTGCATGATTTGCTAGTATAGTCTCATAATCTGTTATAAAAGAAACTGAAGATTTTATACTATCTTTAGCATATTTTGAAAGAGACCAATATTTTTTAATTCCAAATACTTGCCGTGCAAAGTTTACAGTGCCATTAAGATGAAGTAACATTTCATATCCGTAATCGCCTAAAACTGCCAACCATTTTTTTGTCATTGTAATAGAGTCAAAAAAGTCACCATGCGTTACCAAGTAGCGTCTGCCTTTTAAATCTTTATAGACTAATTCATGTTCAATGTTCAACCTATCTCCTAAAATTATAGGAACAAATGGGCGTAAAAACTCATCATGGTTTCCAGCTATAAAATAGACATTTGTATTTTTTCTTGCTTTTCGTAAAATTTTTTGAATAACATCAGAATGAGACTGTGACCAGATAAACTTTCTCTTTATGGCCCAGCCATCAATTATGTCACCTACTAAATAGAGATTTTCAGACTCATAATCTCTTATAAAATCTAGCAAGCGTTCTGCCTTTGAAAACTTTGTGCCTAAATGTACATCTGAAATAAAAATGCTTCGAACTCTTATAGGTTCATTCATAAAGTGATAATCACCTTTGTAGTTTTGTAGAATTATAATAAATAACCTATTACACAACGGTTACATGAATAATAAGTGCTATAATGGCATTAAACTTGCTTTATAACGAAAAAATCCAGATAAGAGAATATATGGCTGAGGCACACGAAGAAGAGATAATTATCATTGAAGACAGTGAAGCGGTTGCATCTGCTTTTGATAATGAATATGAAGTAACTCACAAGGGTGATACAACTTCTAAAAAAAACAAGATACTCATTTTTGGTATTCTTGCCACTCTTCTTGTTTTAATTATTCTCATTACTTTACTATTTATTTTATCTCCAAAAAAAGAAATTCCAATCGTAGATATAAATTATATAGATGAAAAACTTGAACAGCCCACAAAAATCATTGTTGAACCTAGTAAGCTAGAAAACATGATTGCTAAGGCAAATTATCTTTACACAACAGGTTCAAAAAATGATGCGCTCACGCTTTATGAAAAAATTGCACAATATAGTGAAGCAATTTCTGAATACAACCTAGGCGTTGCACAGCTTAAAGAGGCTCAATACGCTGTAGCTCTTGAAACATTTAAAAGAGCTATTAAAAATGATGAAAAACGTTGTGTAAGTGCTATAAATGCCGCAGTATGTTCACTGCATCTTCAAGATCAAAAAAGTTTTCAGTATTACATCGATTTAGCCTATGCTTATCTTCCATATGAAATTAATTCTCCTCTGTATTCATACTACTATGCTCTTATAAATTACTACAACAAAAACTACTTAGCATCCTTAAATGCACTTAAAAATAGTACTTCTAATGAGTATCCAAATATCAAAAAAAATCTAACTACAAAAATAAATGCTCTCTTTTCAAACAATTATGATGCTATAGAAGCTATGGAAAAAAACTATGAGGACACAGATGACTTTAGCATGGGACTTCTTTATGCACGTATTGGAGATTTCACCTTAGCTAAAACACATTTTGAGCAAAGCATTGTAAAAAATATACAACCTATAAAATCACAACTTGCTCTGGGTCTTCTAAATCTCAAAGCAGGACATATTAAAGAGTCTGCAGAGCAGATAAAAAACACGACAGATATGTTTCCTCAAGAGGTATATCAGTACTACCCTATTAAAGTAAAACTCAGAGAATCACTTTTTGATACAGCAAAAGCACAAAAGCTTTATAGAGAAGAAATTACTTCTTCAAAGAACTCAAACTATCAAAAGATTTTTTCTTTCTCTCCTTATAAAGTATTTAATGCAAATCAAACGATTAGCTACATACGAAAAGGCAATGCAAACATGTATATTGATAATATACAATCTGCACAAAAATATCTCAAAAAAAGTTCTTCATTTTCTAATGTTAATTTTGGAATTGCTCAGGCAATTAAAAAAGCACTGAATCTAAAGATCAGAGAAGCAAACATAGAGTTAGTAAAGCTTGTGGAAGTACATCCAAAACACTCTATACTTCATTATAATTTAGCACTTACATATGTGCAACTTGGTGATATTAATAAGGCACATGAACATTTTTTACGCTCTTACTATCTCGATGCAAAAAATTATCTCTCTGGTATTTATGCTGTTATGACTGGACAACTCACCAACAAAGATGTCTCAAAACTCAACTCTATTCTCAAAGATGCAATAGCATCTGAAGATAAAAGTGAGGATATAGATCTCTATAATACACTTCTTTTAATCAGTGAAAACAACTATGTCTCCGCTGCAGAGTGGCTTGATAAGGATTATAAACAAAGACCACTCTATTTGACCTTAGACATACTTATTGCACTCAAGCTAAATAAATTGGACAGAGCACAAAAAGCTTCTACAGAGTTAGTCAATCTACTACCAAATGACATCTTACCTCATATTCTTTATATAGACTCTCATTTCAGCACTTTAAAACCAAAAAAGTATGCACTAAAAGTTCTTGAATATTTCAAAGATAAAAAGCTCCACTTTAATGATTTCTATTATGGTCCTTATATTACTAGATATCTATATATACAGCTTAATCTCATTACAGGGAAGCTTTACTATCTCACAGAGCAACTTAGGAAAGTGTTAGACACTTCTCATCAAAATACACAAGAGATAGAGGGTGCTCTAGCTATGGCATACCTCTTTGATAAAAAGTTTGAGGAGTCCTATACTCTGTATAATCATCTTATTGACGAATTAAAAGTTAGAGACTCATACACTCTCTTTCTAGGAGCTGTTGCTTCTACTGCTGCAGAACACAATGAAAATGCTATTGCTTTACTAGAACTCTCTAAACTAAAGAATAAAAGCTTTTATGAAAGTCGTTATGCTTTGGCTCTTCTTTATCTCGAAAAAGAGAACAACGAAGGAGCAACTATACAGTTGTCTAACATTACAGAAGACGGATTTCATTCAAGATATTTTGATTTTGAGATAGATATGGAGAAGCTACTTTATAAAAAGCAGCATCCAAAAAAGAGTAATTAAGAAAAATAACCTATAAGTGACTCAGATGCTTTTAATTCATTCGCAACATTTACATTAAGTCGTACATTGTTTGGAAGGTAAATAGAAGTAATACCACTCAGCATAAAGCCATAACGTGCAGTTTGATACACATTTTGTGCTTTAATAATGTCTACACTAAGAGGGGTAAAGCTTTGTGTTAATCTATGCACAACTTTGACTTCATTTAAATCATCATTCACAAAAACAAGTTCACATTTCTCATTTAAATCAGTAAAAAGCTTGCTGTTTTGAGAGACTCTTGTCCCATGGGTCATTTCAAGGCTTTTAAGTGTTGCAGTTATAGGCGCACGTAACACAGAAACATCTCTGTAACTTGTGAGTATATCTACTCTATAAGCAAAGTCAGATTCCTCTAGTGTGAGGATTTGCGTCACTGTTCCATCAACTGGGGAAAGTATACTTTTCTTTTCAAAAGTTGGAAGTTCTCGCTCTGGATTTCTAAAAATATATATAAAGCCCACTACAGCTAAAAAGGATAAAAAAGCTAAAAATTCTATATCTAAAAAAGTAAAAATGAAAAAAGCAACAACTGCATATGCAAGATAACTCCAGCCATTTTTTACAATTATAAAGAGATTACTTTTCATCGTTTTGCTTTATATCATCATGGGACATTGTAGCATCGACTTTTAATTCATCTTCGATGCTATCAACTTCTATAGCAACTTTAGACTCCATTTTATTCTCTTCTTCAAAGCGAATAATGATGTCTCGAACTTCATCCCCTGTGATATTTTCTTTCTTATATAAAAGTGCTACCATATTTTCTATAGCACCTCTGTACTCTTCAAGTCTAGCCACAACATTTTCATAATGTTCTTGAAGTGAATTTTTAATAAAGCTATCCATATCTTCAGCCATTTTATCACTATACTCACGAGATGCCTGCTGCGCTCCACCTAAGAAAGAGTGACGTGATTTTTCTAAAACCATAAGACCTGCTATATCACTCATACCATAGGTTTGAACCATAGATTTAATGATGTCAGTCGCACGTTCTAAATCATTCCCAGCACCAGTAGAAATTTCACCTATAAACACTTGTTCAGCTGCACGTCCACCAAGTAAAACATCCACTTCAGCCCATAACTCATGACGTTGCATCATAAACTTATCTTCTTCTGGCTTGTTAAGTGTATATCCAAGAGCTGCAAGTCCACGTGGAACTATAGATACCTTAGATACTTTTTTAGCTCCAACTGTTGTCTCAGCTAAAAGGGCATGTCCACTTTCATGATAAGCAACTATTTTTTTCTCTTTCGTATTAATACGACGAGATTTTTTAGCAAGTCCAGCAATAGCACGCTCAACTGCTTCATATAAGTCTTTTTGTTTTACTGTTTTTTGGCTTTTTCTACCAGCTAAAAGAGCAGCTTCATTGATAATATTTGCTAAATCAGCTCCTGCTAAACCTGCTGTAAGTCGTGCGACTTCTTCAATTTCAACATCCACATCCATTTTTACATCTTTCATATGTACTTTTAGAATTTTAATGCGACCTTCAAAATCTGGCTTATCAACTAATACTTGCCTGTCAAAACGCCCTGGTCTAAGAAGTGCCGCATCAAGAACTTCTGGTCTGTTTGTAGCTGCTAAGATTATAACAGGTGTATCTGTACCAAAACCGTCCATCTCAGCTAAGAGTTGGTTTAGAGTTTGTTCTCTCTCATCATTTCCACCCATGACTCCACCAGCAGCACGACTCTTACCAATAGCATCTATCTCATCAATAAAAATAATACTTGGTGCATCTTTTTTTGCCTGTTCAAAAAGATCACGCACACGAGCAGCACCAACACCAACAAACATCTCAATAAAACTAGAACCGCTTACAGAGAAAAATGGAACTTCAGCCTCACCTGCAACTGCTTTTGCAAGAAGTGTTTTCCCTGTACCCGGTGAACCGACTAAGAGCACACCTTTTGGGATTTTTGCTCCAATTTCTACATAACGTCCTGGGTATTTTAAAAAGTCTACTATCTCTTGAACTTCCTCTTTTGCCTCTTCAACACCAGCTACATCATCAAACTTCGTTTTTGGTTTTTCAGAACTAACCATTTTTTTGGAATTGCCCATACCAAGAAGTCCATTCCCCATACTTTTTTGCATACGACCAGCAAAAAACATCCATATAGCGATAATAATTAAGAAGGGAAATAACCAGCCAAACATTTCAGTAAACCAGTTAGTTTCACTAAAACCTTCGTAATTTATTCCTTGTTTATCAAGCTCTTCTGTAAGCTTAGTGTCACTCTTGACAATACGAGTAGTATAAACAGTTCCATCCGTACCCATAGCTTTGATGTAACTTTGTCCTATCTCTACCTTGGAGAGACTTTTTGCTGCAACCAAAGCTTTTAACTCTGAATACGTCACTTGTTTAACTTTTTTTGCTGAACCTAAAACGGATGCCCCAGTGCCAGCGCTACTATCACCTATAATAACTTTGAAAAGTAAAATAACTACAACAGAAAAAATTGCAAATGTTATAAGCGGATTTTGATTAAAAAAATTATTATTGTTTTTGTTCTCTTTATTTGACATATTTATCTCTTTATTATTTTTTTAGTATGAGCGTAACCCACTCATCTTGAGCTATTCTTTCTACTATTTCACACTCTTTATAAAAACTTAATACTTTATCTTCATATTTATCCAAAATACCTGACAAAATGAGTATAGAGTCTTTATTTAAAGCATTTTTTAAATCATTTGCTATAAATGTTAAAACATCTGCAACAATGTTCGCAACAACAACATCATATTTTTTATCTACAACAGAAGAGGAACCTTCCCAAATATTTGAAAATTCCAATGCATTTAAGTTTGCATTTTCAATAGAGTTCTCGACTGAGACAATGTCCGTATCACAAGCATCAACTTCGGCACCTAGCTTCATAGCTGCAATACCTAAAATACCGCTTCCACAACCAACATCTAAAAGAGTACTTCCTGCTTTAACATACTTTGAAATTGCCAAAAGTGATGATGCAGTAGTCGGATGATGTCCAGTCCCAAATGCAAGTGCTGGATCTATAACAATATTTATAAGTTCTGCATGTGGTTCATCCCATGTGGGATGGATATAAAAACGACCAATTTGAAGAGGTTCAATGCTTTTTTGATACGATGCAACCCAGTCACTATTTTTGAGTTTACTTTGTGTACACTCTAACTCTATCGTAGTTCCAAGCGCTTTTTGAAGTGCCTCATTAAACTGTTCTAAACCCCAAATGATAGTGTCAAGTTCGTCTTCACTTCTTATGATGAAACCTTCATCATTCTCTTCAAAACCTACAGGAAGTGTATCTGATAAAAAATCACAAAAAAGAGAGTGGTGAGAAGAGACTTTGACTACTAATTCAAAGTAATGCTCTTGCATTACTCACTAACACCCATAACAGCACCAAGCTTCTCTTTTAGTACTTGAGGGGTAAATGGTTTGACAATATAATTATTTACTCCTGCTTTAAGAGCAGTAATAACCTCAGCTTTACCACCTTCTGTTGTTACCATGATTATTGGAGTATCTCTAAAACGATCATCTGCACGAACTTTTTTAACAAGTTCAAGACCATTCATCTCAGGCATGTTCCAATCAGTAATTAACATATCGATATCTGGATTTGCATCCATTTGTGCCCAACCTTCAACGCCATCTGCACCTTCTAAAATATCTTTATACCCCAAGCGAGCTAAAGTATTTTTAATAATACGACGCATTGTAGAGCTATCATCAACGACAAGTAATTTCAATTGAAATCCTTTTTATAATATTTATATATTTACTACAATAATAACTAAATTTTCTTTATTTTTCTATTAATTTATTAGTTTAAACATTTTTGCAAGGTCTAATCGCCCCTCGTAGTAGGCTTTTCCTATGATAACACCATCTATCTCTTTTGTAGCTATAAGAGCCTCAATATCACTCTCATCTTTTACACCACCACTTGCTATAGTGCTTACTCCACTTGCTCGTGCAATATCAAGTGTAAATCCAACATTTACACCACTTAAAGTACCATCTTTTCCAACATCTGTGCAGATAATAGCTTCAACTCCAGCATTTGCAAATTCTCGTGCTAAATCTGTTGCTTTCATAGAGCTTACCTCACCCCAACCCTCTACGGCAACATAACCATTAATTGCATCTATTCCAACAGCTATAGGATACTTAGAAGCCATTTCACGTACAAACTCTGGATTTTTCACTGCTATAGAGCCTAAAATAATTCTATCTATGCCAATCTCTAGCATTTTTTTAATAGTCTCTTCATCACGAATCCCACCACCGAGCTCTAACTTGACTTTGCAATTTTCTCTGATTTTTATTATCTGTTCTAAGTTTTTTGGTTCACCAGCAAACGCACCATTTAAATCAACGAGATGCACCCACTCTGCTCCCATCTCTTCAAACTTTTTCACTAAACTCCAAGGCTCATCTGAGTAAATTTTAGCGCTATCCATCAAACCTTTTGTAAGGCGAACTGCTTTTCCGTCTTTTAAATCTATCGCTGGGTATAAAGTCATTCCTATATATTCCTATAATTCTATGAAGTTTTTTAAAATTTTAAGCCCATTTTCATGGCTTTTTTCTGGGTGTGGTTGTATTCCCATAATGTTATTGTGTGCAACTGCAGAGGTAAATGTATAGCCATACTCAGTTGTTCCAATAATGTCACTTTCATTTGCGCACGTAACATGAAAAGAGTGAACAAAATAGAGGTAATGTTCTTTATCTAAACCAACAAATAAAGGGTGTTCTTTTGTAAACATTCTATTCCAACCCATATGTGGAACTTTTAGAGGTTCACTAAATTTTGACTCATCAAAAGCTCTCACTTCTCCTTTTATAAGTCCTAAACCTTCGTGCGCACCAAATTCTTGGCTTGATTCAAAAAGAAGTTGCATCCCTAAACAGATACCAAGCATAGGTTTTCCACTCTTAGCAAAATCTTGAATTGCACCAACCATATCTCGCTCTTTAAGGTGCTCCATTGCATCACCGAATGCACCTACACCTGGAAGAATTAACTTTTCATAATCTTGAAATTTTTTTGGGTCACTCTCTACAACAGTCTCTTGACCTAAGAGTGCAAATGCATTTTTCACACTTGCTAAATTTCCCATGTTATAATCAACTATTGCTATCATTAATTCTCTCTCGCATGTGTAGATTTTGTAAATTTAATATAGATTGCTAAAGTAAGTACAAGAAGTGCTACACCACCCATAATAAACATAGAGTAGAGTAGATGTTCTGGTGCTGTTATTGCAAATTTAAACACAAGCATCAACGCTTCAATAGAGAGCGCAATGATGATGGAACCCAAAAATTTCACCATTGTTTTATTTGGTCCTGCTATATCAGGTTCTTTCATACGTCCGAGTATTTCTTCTTCTATAAGTGTTTTTGCCAAATCAAAAATGGCCAAAGAGAGCGTAAGTAAAATAGTGGCCTTAAACATATCGTCAATTGCCAAATGTGAAAAGGAAATCTCTTTAACAAAAAAACTATCTACAGCGTGCACAAAAAGCAGTATAGCCACAGCAATAAGGGCAAAAGCAAAAATTGTATATGTATACTTAAACATTTTAGCAAAAAAAGTATCTGAACGATTAAGGTGAGATATTTTAATAACTTCATCAAGAGGCATATCTAAACATGCTACATATTTAAGGTTTCCATCTTCACAATATATTGGAGTAGAAGCTGTTACCGTTAAGTCTTGTGTAATAAGCGATGGATAAGGATCAGTGATTGTGCATCTACCTTCTCTTACAGCTCGATAATAATATGCACGATCTGCACGAATTTTTCCAATATCTTTATCATTACGACCATGGGCTGTGTATGTAGGTGTTACTTGAACACCTTTATTATCAAGAAGATAAACACCTTCACAATTTTCCAAATCTGCTTTAATTTTTAACAGACGTGGCATAATCATCTCTTCTGTCAAAGATGGCAATCTATTTGGAATGTTTTTTGAATATAAATAGCAAAAATATGCTCTTGCTTTTGTACGACCTTCTGAAAAGCTCTGTATGTCGGATGCAACCAATGTTAACTCCTCGTATTTGAAAAGAAATTATATCTAAGCGATGTTAAAAAGAGATTACTTAGAGTTGTTAAAGCCACCATCTACCTCATCTACGTCTCTATGCTGGACTTCGGAGTGCTGTGCTATACTTGGACCAAAAACTTTTTTTATGATTGATTTGAAACCTTTTTCATTCTCTTCATACTCACGTTCAGACTCCTGAAGTGACATCTCCCAAGCAGAAGAAAATCCTGGTGCTCGCATCATCATTTTTCTAAGTGCCCCATCATAAATATTTAAAAGTCTTACCTCAGCACGACCAGGTTTTTGTCCAAGCGTTTGCACAGAAATTCTAAGATTTTCATTCTCTTTTTTTAAAAATGCTAATTCATTCTCTAAATTTTTATTTCCCTCATTTGTTATTTTCATCTGACGATTGAGGTGCTCTTTATACTCTTTTATCTCTTTTTTATAAGTACTGACTTCAAATCTAGATTTTATATAACTCATAAACCAACCTAGAACTACCCCACCTATAACAAATAAAATTGTTTGAAAACTAAGCTCCATAATTACTCCTGATATAGTTGTACTTCAACTCTTATAAAAATAGTGTAACAAAATTCTAGTAACAATTAACTTTAATAGAGGCTCTATTTGCTATAATGGCATGAATGAATACAGAGATAAATAGAGTTGCTATAGTACGGCTCTCAGCCCTTGGAGATATTGTTAATAGTGCAGTTGTTTTGCAATTTATCCATGCACATTATCCAAATACACAGATAGAATGGATTACAGAAGAGGCTTTTGCTCCTCTTCTAACCTCTCATCCTTATCTCTATAAACTCCATGCTATAAACCTTAAAAAACTCAAAAAAGAGAAAAGTTTTGCACTTTTAAAAACAATAATTTCTTCACTTAAAGCTCTGGATGATTTTGATATTATCATCGATATGCAAGGTCTGATAAAATCTGCTATTGTTTCGAGAATTATTGGAAAACAGATACATGGTTTTGATAAAAAATCTATTCGAGAACCCCTTGCATCCCTCTTATACAAGGACTCTTCTGCTATTTCTTACGAGTCAAATGTAGTCGCACGTAACTGTTTTATAGTTGGTGATGCACTAGGCTTTGAGATAACAGATGAAATGCTTTTAAACAAAGAAGCAATCTTTCCTTGCACACACTCCTACACACTACAAACTGACCTCAAAAACATTGCCATAGTTATAGGAGCATCTTGGGAATCAAAAATCTATCCTAAAGAGCTTGTTGCAGAGTTATGTGATCTACTACAACAACACTGTTACATCATTTGGGGAAGTGAAAAAGAGAAGCAAAATGCAGAATGGATCTGCGAACATTCCTCCTATGCAAAACTTGCACCAAAACTCACCCTTGATGAACTTGTCTCTTTTATATCTCAGATGGATTTACTTATAGGAAATGATACAGGTCCGACACATGTCGCTTGGGCACAGAACATCCCCTCTATCACACTCTTTGGACCGACTACAACGCGTATGATGTATGAAACGCCACACAATGTTGGCATAAAGTCTCCATCTAAAGTCAATATACTTAAAATTGATAAAGAGGATTTTTCAATCCGCGAAATACAAACAAATACTATAGCAACAAAGGCAAAGGAGCTTTTAAAAAATGGGCTTTAAACTCCTACTTATTTTAGAAAAAATTCTCATGTTACTTCCAAGGAAAGCGAGGAAAGGCTTTTTTACATTTTTAGCATTTATAGCCTACTATGCATCTAAAAGATATAGAAAAGTTGTTGAGCAAAACCTCAAATTCGCCTTTGATAACACTATGAGTAAAGAAGAGATAGACGCGATTACAAAATATAGTTTTAAAAATCTTCTTTATAATTTTCTCCATGTCATGGAACTACGAAATATAACACTCGAAGAGCTTGAATCAAGAGTTACAATTCGCGATAAAGAAATAGTAGCGAAAATCCATGCAGAAGGACGAGCTATTGTTTATGTAACACCTCATTACTGCTCTTGGGAATTAGGAGGGGCAGCTATAGGGGCTTTCGTAGAACCACTTGCTTGTGTATACAAAAAGATGAAAAATCCTATTTATGAAGAATGGTTATTAGAGGGACGCGCAAGATTTGGTAACACAAATTTAGAAAAATCAAATGTTATAAAACCTCTCATTCGACTCATTAAAGAGAAAAAAGCAAGTGCTATTCTTATGGATACAAATATTAATCCAAAAGATGGTGTTATTGTTGAGTTTATGGGAAAAAATATTCGTCAAACTTCTACACCTGCATATTTAGCAAGAAAATTTAATGCGGCTATTGTCCCTGTAACAATACGAACAGATGATGAAGAGAAGTATACAATTATGATATTTGATGAAATTCCAGTAGAACGGACAGAAGACGAAAAAGCTGACATCCAAAAAACAACACAATTACAAGCTGATTGGCTCACTGCCCTTATAAGAAACGAGCCAAAATTTTGGTTTTGGCTTCATAAACGCTGGAAAAATGACCATCCAGAAATTTATACTAAATAATATAATTACTTTTCGCTTCACACTCTTTTGTACGCGCTTCAAAGAGTTTCAAAATGGTTAAGAAAAATGCAGTGATTGCAGGTCCAAGTATCATGCCCCAAAAGCCAAAAGTTGCAAGTCCGGCAATAATAGAGAAAAAGATAACTAACTCATTCATTTTTGCATCATCTTCTTTTAAAACTCTTTGATTTATCTCTTTTATGATAAGTGGTTTAATAAAAGTATCTGCAATAATAGAAATTACTATTATGGAGTATGTAGCTATAAAAATAGCATTTGTATTATTACCAATAGAAAACTCATAAAGCATAAATGGCAACCACATCAGTATGCCACCTACCACAGGAATTAAAGAAGCAAACCCATACATAATTCCAAAAAGAAGCCCATTATAGCCCAAAAATGAAATTGCAATTCCAAAGAGAGCCCCTTGAAACATTGCATTGACAAGAATAGAGTAAAAAACAACACTCATAACGGACGATAGCTCTTTTGAAAGTAACGTACTCTCATCCACAGACATCTGCACAACTCGTTTTAAAAATGAAATTATGTGGGCACCATTATATTGTGCAAAAAAGTAAAAGATGATGACTAAAAATGCATTTTTTACAAAACCTGCACTAAATGAACCAACCTTTCCTGCAATATTTAGAGCATTGGATGTTAGCTGATTCATATCAACACCTTTCATCACATCTACTAAATAGGGTTTTAAAAATATTAAATATTCTGGTGGTGTCTCTATAAACCCTCTTACATAGAGTTCAAGTCTATGCAGGAACTCTGGCTCAAGTGCATTTAACTTCATTGTTAAAGTGGCTAAGAAATAGCCTAAAGGAGCAAAAAATAGTACAGCTAAAAGTAGACTTGAAAGAAGAGCAGCAGTAAATTTATTTTTTAGTATTTTTTCAAAATACTCTTGTATATTTGAAGTAGAGACTGCCAAAAGTGCAGCGATAGTAATAACAAGTAAAAATGGAGCATACAAAAGATACATCCAATAAAGTGACGTGGCAAAAAGTGCAGCTATAAAGTATTGTGGTTTCATTAAAAGAGTGTCCCGTCTGCGTTTACATAACTCATATTTAAAACATCATAGGTCGCACGCGTTGCACGTCTGCCTTTTGATGTTCGCTCCAAATATCCATTTGCAATCAAATAAGGTTCAAGCACATCTTCAACAGTTCCCTCATCTTCACTTAAAGCTGCGGCAATGGTACTAAGTCCCATTGCTCTTCCATTGGCTGAGACAAGTAGATTTAAAAGACGCAAGTCCATTTCATCAAAACCATGAGAGTTTATACCAAGCTCATTAAGGGCATATTGTGTTGTTACGTGCGTAATACTTTTCTCATCTGCAACATCCGCAAAATCCCTTACACGACGCAGTAAACGTAGTGCAATTCTCGGCGTTCCCCGTGAACGTTTTGATATTTCCACTGCAGCAATTTTTACAATTTCTTTTTCAAGTTTATTGGATGCTTGTGTAATAATTTGCGCAAGTTCCTCTGAGCTGTAAAAATTCATACGAAAACTCATACCAAATCTGTCACGTAGTGGGTTTGAGAGCATACCAGCACGCGTTGTTGCCCCAATTAAGGTAAAACGAGGAAGATCAATCTTTACTGTTTGCGCCGCGGGACCACTTCCTATAATAATGTCAATTCTATAATCTTCCATAGAAGAGTAAAGTATCTCCTCAACAGCTGGAGAGAGACGGTGAATTTCATCTATAAAGAGAATGTCTCCCTCTTGTAAGTTTGTAAGAATAGCTGCAAGATCCCCACTCTTTTCTATCATTGGAGCAGCAGTTACTTTTATATTTGTATTCATTTCGTTGGCGATAATAAGAGCTAATGTAGTCTTGCCAAGTCCAGGAGGTCCATAAAAAAGCACATGATCAAGTGCTTCTCCACGTTTTTTACTTGCCTCAATAAAAACGCCAAGATTCTTCTTAATCTGCTCTTGCCCTATATATTCACTCCAAGCATTAGGACGGAGAGTAACTTCATTACTTTCATCTTCTATGCTAAAAGTTTCAACTTCGACTAATCTATCATCCATTATTTACACTCATTAATAAGTATGTTCCTCTTTTGGGAACTCTCTTTGTACAACTTCATCAGCATACTCTTTAAATGCATTTTTTACTAAAGACGCACCATCTATATACTTTTTAACAAACTTCGGTGTAAATGCTTCAAAGAGCCCTAGCATGTCTGAAAAAACTAAAACCTGCCCATCTACATCCACTCCAGCACCTATGCCTACAATAGGAATCTTAACGCTTTTCGTAACTGCAGATGCAACCTCAGCTTTTACACCCTCCAAGACTATACAGAATGCTCCTGCATCCTCAATAGCTTCAGCATCTTCCATAAGCCGTAGTTGCTCTTCATTTGTCTTACCTTTTACTTTATAACCACCTTCACCTCGTACAGATTGAGGTAAAAGTCCAATATGTCCACATACAGCTATACCATTGTCCGTCAAATGTTTAACTATATGTGCTCTATCCTGTCCACCTTCTATTTTAAGAGCATCTACATTTGTCTCTTGAAAAATTCTTATAGCATTTCTTAAAGCTTCATCTGGATTTGTATATGTTCCAAAAGGCATATCACATATAACGAAGCTCTCAGGTGCTCCTTTACATACTGCATTTGTATGATATATCATCTGCTCTAATGTAGCACTTAGCGTATCTTGTTTGCCTGCAAAACTCATGTTTAAACTATCACCAACAAGAAGAACATCTGCACTCTCACAAGCGAGTCTTGCAAACAATGCATCGTATGCTGTTATCATCACAAGCGGTTTTACCCCTTTTAATTTTTTTAAAGAGGATATAGTTAGCTTTTTACTCATATATAATCCTTTTGGCGAGTTAATAAAAGTATTTTAACTAAATATTGCTATAATTTGAACTATATAGGAGAATTATTTTATGGGTGTAAGAAGTGATTTAGATGCAAACTTTGATTTTGAAATTGTCGATGAGTTTCTTGATCACTATTCTATGATGGTTGAGAGTATGGAAGTTATGATTATTGACCTCTCTAAACCAAATATGTATGAGCGAAGTGTCAATGAACTTTTTCGTGTTTTTCATAACATTAAATCTGCCTCTTCGTATCTCAAATTAACACCAATGGCAAAACTTGCTGCCTTTGTAGAAGATGAACTTGAGGTTCTTAGAACGAAGAATCCGCCTATAAGTGACGAGACTACAAATTGGCTTCTTACAATCAGTGATATGTTTGCTGTATGGCAAGATGATTTAAAATTGGATAATGAACTTAGTAAAATAAAATATTCTCTACTTAAAATCCCAGACTTGGAACAATAAAATTTGAAAAATTTAGTAGCATATATAACAACGAGTTACCCTGAAAAATCTTTTACAATTGACTTAGCTTTAGCACTTGGTGAGAATGGTGTTGACACACTTGAACTTGGTGTTCCTTTCTCTGATCCTGTAGCGGATGGACCTCTTATAGAAAAAGCAAATCACAAAGCTCTTGAACTTGGATTTAAATTTACGGATTTGTTAGAAGTTTCTAAAATAATCGCACCAAAGCTAGATACTCTTTGGATGGGTTATTTCAACAGTTTTTACCAACATAACATGCAAAAGCTCATCCCTTTAGCTCGCAAGATAGGTATTAACGGATTAATTATTCCCGATGTTCCGCATGAAGAAGCTCTAATATACAAAGAACTTTTTGATACAAACAATGTAGCAAACATCTCTTTTGTGGCTCCTACAGATAGCCAAGAGCGTATTGCAGAGATTGTAAGTGATGCAAAAAAATTCATCTACATGGTTGCTTACACAGGTATTACAGGTTCGGGGAAAGCTGAAGACTTACAACCTTTTTTACTCTCTATTAAAAAATATACACAAACACCTGTTTATGTTGGTTTTGGAGTCAATGCAAAAACTGCCAAAGAAAAAGTAAAAGGGGCAGACGGTGTAATTGTTGGGAGTGCCTTTGTAAATATACTACTTAATGAAGAGTTGTCATACACTCAAAAGATTACAGAGTGTAGTAACTTAGCGAAGATTATAAAAAACGAAATTAACCTCTAAAAACGCAAAACGCTCAAAACTTTGAGCGTTTTGTTTCTAGTCCATTTTCCATCTAAAAATAATACTTGCGTATGCAGATACAATATTACCTATTCTATATGTAGTGGCATTTTTAGTATTTTCTGCTTGTATACTCATTACTCTTCCACCAAACTCTAAAACAGTTGAGTCTGCAAGACGAATATTTGCACCTATGTCTCCACCAAAATATGGACTCTGCAGAGTACGTGAAAAAGTCTCTTTAACACCAGAAGCATCAACCCCTTTAAACTTCATATTTGCTAAACCACCATTTCCACCTATGAAAAAATCAAGTTTTTTAGAAACATTAAATTTATACTGTACTTCTACACCATATGTAGTAATATAGTCATATGTATCACCAGAGTCATAAAAATATCTACCACTTAAAAAAACTCTATAATTATCAGTTTCAGCACCTAACTTAAGACCTGCATGTGCTACGCCAACTCTCTCTTGTGTATTGTTTAAACTAGAACCACGTTCATAATCAAGAGAACTATACCCACCTTCTATACCAACTAATGAATATGAATTGAAACTGTACTCAGAATCACTCGCAACTAAAGAAGAAGCTATTAACGTTGTTGCAAGTACAATTGTTTTTAATTTATTTTTTATCATTTATTTTCCTTTTTTTAAAATTCATCATATACTGTTAATCCTGTTAATGTAGCATCACCAGCTTCTACAGCTGCAGAATTAACACGAATAGTGACATAGCCTCTACCACCACTAGTACAATCAGTAATATTTCCATCTTTCATTGAATCACTAACTATACTCCAATTTGCATCTGCTGTTACCGAAACATCATAACCAAAATTTGCATTTCTATATTGCTCTACAGAACCGTTAATATCGACTCCTATACTAAATGTACCCTCGTAGCCTTTATTGATGTGCACTGTCCTTGATTTTAGACCTAAACCTCTTAGTGTAGCTTTTCTTCCAATTCCTACTTGTGTAGTCCCATTATTATGATTACCTACAAGATTTGCCCATAACACAACATCTTTACCTACCATATAAGAGGAATACTCAGCCCTCATGACCAAACTCCCATTATCCCCAAGAGTATTATTATAATCTTTAGCATAAACATTTGCAACTACAGAGTTCCCCGTACATGTTTCATTCCTCATATTATGACCAACTGCATAACCTAAACTTGAAGTAGTCGAACCATTAAAATCATCTATTAAATTTAAGACCGAAGAAGAGTTTATAGTATCTATATCCCATTTTCCAAAAGTATCAAAATGATACCCCGTACCAAATGTGACAAGAACATCATTTACCAAATCAACATTACCAAAAGCTGATGTTCCAGTAAACTGACCTTTACCACCATTTGAATTTAAAGTACCGCCTGGAATTATTGGATAATACAGATAATTTGCTACATTCGACGTAGCTGCTGAACTATCTGCATACCCCGCTATCATACCCATAGCAATTGAAGGACTCGTATTTATTAAGTTATTGTACTTATCTGTAAGTGTTAAAACCCAGTTTTCTGTAAAAGTCGCATCATGTGTTAACTCTGTACTAACATACTCAAGACTCATTGCAGTCGGTGGTCCAGAAGAGACTACTATTTCAAATATTTGAGTTAAATTTTGTTCATCTCCATTCGCATCAAAAAAAGTTGTCTCTACTTTTAGAGGGACTAGCCCAGATAGAATATTAGAAACAACATTAATCGAAAAGGAGCTTTTATTAGGTACACTCAAAGAAGTTCCAGTATTCCCAAGATTATCTTTAAGCACAGCTAAAGCTGTATTTTGTGAAGTAACTGCTAAAGATGTTACATTGGCATCTGGCACAGCCACACCATTGATATCTTGAAGATTGAATGCAACGGCTTTCGTGCTGTTTAAATTCATGTTTTTATCACTTTCAGTAGTAGATACAATTTTATAACTTGTTAGAATTGTTTGATTTACTTCTGGAGCAAGAGTCATAGTATATGTTTTTGCATTCGATGAGTTGGAATCATGATAAAATGAAAAAAGTATGTTGGATGTATTTGCATCAAGATTTGCTGGTGCAGTATATGTAAAAGTTGCTACACCATTTGTGATTCTTGCTACATCTTTATCAAAAGAACCAATATCTCGTCCAAGCAGTACATCATTTGGGTTTACTTTCGTAATATTACCATCTGAATATGGATTATTTGCACTGTCAAAGACACGAACTTCAATATTTACTACTTGAGAATTCGTAGTCAAAACTTTAGAAGATACAGGCAGCACAATAGTAATATGCTGTGTTGTATCATTTGTGTCTACAACAACTGGCACTTCCCCACCACCACCTGTATTACTTTCAGGAACATCACTATTTGTACCTTGACAACCTGTAAAGGAAAAGGAGAAGAGTAACGCTAGACTTAGAAGAACTATTTTAAATGTATCCATGGTAATCCTTAAAAAATATTACGATTTGTTGATAATTATAGCTAGAGAATTATAAAGCAACCTTTAAACACTCATTATTGAACTGCTTTTGCGCAAATATAGGCGCTACTAAAAGCCCATTGGAAGTTATAACCACCAAGTTCACCTGTTATATCGACCACTTCACCAATAAAATAAAGCCCTTGCACTCTTTTTGATTCAAGTGTTTCTTTGTTTAACTCTTCTGCTACAACACCACCACGACTCACTTCGGCTTTAGTGAAACCAAAATTACCTGCTGGAGAGAAGCTATAATTGTGAATATTTTTCAACTTTTCTTTCTCCTCACTATTAAGTCTCTTGCACTCTTTATCTTCTACATCAAGTGCTATAAGGAGTGCTTTTGCTAATCTTTTTGGAAGATTTATCTCTGAGCTTACAAGTTTTTTACTTCCTTGCACTAACTCTAAAATATTTTGATTTGGCAAAAAGTCTATGCTCATCAAACCTTTTTTCCAATAGAGCGAAGCTGAAAGTATAGCCGGTCCACTTATACCTTTATGCGCAAAAAGCATCTCTTCATCTATAACTCTATCTTCTACTTTTATCTGCACGTAACAACTCAGACCACTCAATTCTCGCATCCAAAACTGTTCTTTTTGAACTGTTAAGCCAACAAGTGCAGGGGTAAACTCTTTAACGCTAATGCCAAAACTTTTTGCAATCTCAAGACCTATCTCACTTGCACCTAAAGTTCTATAGCTTTTTCCACCAGTAGCGACTATAACACGTTTTGCATTATACGTTACATGTGAGATCGTAACTTCAAAAATATCATCTATTTTCTCTACACGTAACAGCTCACTGCTAAGATGAACATCTACCCCTTTTAGACCTTTTTTCAAAACATTTATTATATCATCAGAGGAGTTTTTACAAAAGTAGTAACGCCCTTTTCTTAGCTCCAATTCTATACGGTTTCGTTCTAAAAATTGAAGCAGTTTGTCACGTGAGAATTTTTTGAGTGCATATTCAACGAGTTCACTCTCGCCATCAAAATTGTGCAACTCTACACTCGCATTTGTAATGTTGCATTTTCCGCCACCAGAAATTTTAAGTTTTTTGGCTAACTTATCATTTACTTCTATTATGCCTATGGAGTTTTTTTTGCTCAGATGATTTGCACACATCAAACCACTCGCACCGCCACCAAGAATTAAAACATCATATATTTTCATGAGCAAATTATACGATATAATTGCATAAATGATTTATAAAGAAGATATATGAGCAACAAACTACACATAGTCTCACTTGGATGTACAAAAAACCTTGTCGATACTGAAGTTATGATGGGGAAACTCCAAAATTTTGAACTCACTGACAACAACGAAGAAGCGGATGTTATCATTGTAAATACATGCGGTTTTATTGACGCTGCAAAACAAGAGTCTTTAAACACGGTTCTTTCTCTCCATGAAGCAAGAAAAGAGGACTCTCTTTTAGTTATGGCAGGATGTTTGAGTGAACGCTATCAAGATGAGTTAATGGAGCAAATTCCAGAAGTAGACATCTTCACAGGCGTAGGTGACTATGACAAAATAGACGAACTTCTTGCAGAAAAAAAGAGTCGTTTCTCTGAACAAGTTTATCTTATAGATGGAGCTGAGCGTGTTGTAACTGGTTCAGATTATCACGCTTACATTAAACTCTCAGAGGGTTGTAATCAAACATGTAGTTTTTGTGCTATTCCATCTTTCAAAGGAAAACTTAATTCACGCAACTTAGACTCAATCGCTGCGGAGGTTGAAGGACTTGTAAAAAGAGGTTTTTATGATTTCTCTTTTGTTTCACAAGACTCTAGCTCATACCTACGTGACCAAAACATCAAAGATGGATTATCACTTCTTATCCAAAGAATTGAGCTTATAGAAGGTGTAAAAAGTGCGAGAATTCTTTACCTTTATCCATCTACAACTACCATGACATTACTCAAAAATATTGCAAAAAGTGAAATTTTTCACAACTATTTTGATATGCCGATTCAACACATTAATGATGAAATGCTACATCTTATGAAGCGTGGTTTTGGTAAAGAGAAGACTTTAGAGCTTCTCAATTTTATGAGAAGCTTGCCAAACTCTTTTGTACGTACAAGCTTCATCGTTGGGCATCCACATGAGACACAAGAGATGTTTGATGACATGTGTGAGTTTGCGGCTACTTTTGGATTTGACCGTATCAATGTATTTGATTACTCTGATGAAGAGACGACTTCAGCATACGATATGGACGAAAAAATTCCTGATGAAGTGCGAGCCGAGCGTGCAGAAATTTTAGGTGATATAGCAGCTACATGTGCAATGAAGTCACTTGAAGCCGAAATTGGCACTGAATGCTCACTTATAATTGATGGTGAAAGTGATGAGCATGAGTATCTTTTAAGTGCAAGAAAACTCATCTGGGCACCTGAGATAGATGGTGAAATTTATGTCAATGATAGAACTAAAGATGAAGAGCTTGAGTTTAGTAAAATCTACCAGGCGAAAATCACTTCGCTTGTAGGCAATATCCTCACCGCAACTGTAGACAATGCTTGAAGCTAGCGCACTAGAACATCTTAAAACCTCTAAAAATCTCCTTGCCTTCTCGGCCGGAGTTGACTCCACTGCCTTACTTTTTTTACTTTTAGAACACAACATAAAATTTGATATTGCTATAGTAGATTATGCGTTACGTGCGCAAAGTAAAGAGGAACTCTCATACGCGCAAAAACTCGCACGTAACTATGACTTTGAGTGCTATGTTCACACAGCAGAGACAATCAAAAACAACTTTGAAGCAAAAGCACGAAACATCCGTTATGAGTTTTTTGAAAAGTTAATTGCTGCACATAATTACGACACTTTACTCACAGCACACCATTTAGGCGACAGATTTGAGTGGATGCTTATGCAGTTTTGTAAAGGTGCAGGATGCGTAGAGTTAGCGGGAATGAGAGAGTTTGAAAAACGTAAGAACTACACCCTACTTCGCCCACTTCTGCACAAAGACAAATCAGAACTACTTTACTATCTCAAAACAAAAGGAATTAAGTACTTTGTTGATGAGAGCAATAGTGATGAGAAATACGCACGTAACGAATTTCGACATAACTATGCGCAACCCTTATTAGAGCAATATCGTAGCGGTATTGCAAAAAGTTTTGCTTACCTTGATGCAGATAGAGATGCGCTTGTAGAAGAGGTAGAAGTTATCGAAGTAAACGACTTTGCAGCTTTTAAAGCAACAAAAAGTAGACGCAGTGACATTGTCGCTATTGATAGGTATCTTAAATCAAAAAAGCATCTCATAACAGCACAAGAGAGAGCACTTTTAAAATCGCACGTAACAGTTGTTTTAGGAAGAAAAATTGTAGTTGTTCAAGAGCTTGGCTATGTCTTTATTGCACCCTATCTTCAAGATGTAGAGATGCCAAAAAATTTTAAAGAAAAAATGCGTCTTTTAAAAATTGAGCCAAAATTACGACCTTACTTTTTTACAGATTCTGAAGCTGTTGTATTTGTATCTCGCTTATTGCAGTAAACCTTCATTGTAAAAGAGGATTTTATAAGCTCCCCTTCACGTTTAAAATCTATTGGGAAGTTTATGTCTATTATCCAATCGCTTTTATTTACAGCATCCAAAAAGTCATAAAAACTTGTAGGCGAACTAATTTTTGAAGTTGTATTAACCTCGTATGTTGCAAAATCTTCTTCATCTTTTAGGGAGTCTATTTTAACTACATCAAATGAGGTAAAATATGTTTGGTGCTGTTTTTGAAATCTCTGTGCATCAAAACTAGCTGCAAAAGCTTCTATAATATGTCTATTATCACTTCTTAACTTTTGTAGTGTTTCTAATGTTTCATCATGAAAATTTTGATAATTTCTAAGCTCTTTATTCTCTTTTTTAAGCTCTGTTCTTTGTACTCTGTAAGATTTTCCTTCAGGGATTAATACTAAAAAAGCAAAAAGAAGCACAACAAACAGTAAAAAAAGTGAAACTGACAATAAATATATATGTTGACGAGAAATATTAATTTTCATTGTTTAAATCATCCTCATCTATATAATTTGTTGACACAAATCTATACCAACCATTCTCCACTGGATAAAAACTGCTATAGGTTCTATGAAAGATAGAACGTAGTGGTGCTTGAAGCATAAAGTTGTAAATGTCCTTATTTGGTGTCACTCCATAGAGTATGAGTCCATTTTTTAGTAAAATTGCTTGTGAGAGCGTAATTCTTTGTGGGACTAAATCAAAAAGATTAGCAATGGAGTCTTTGAGAACACTGTTTTGTGTGTATATTCTTTCTGCAAATTCTTTTTGTTTCTCAATGTATGCTATTTCTTTCTTCATTCTTTCCAAATTCACTTTTAGGCTTGTCTGAGAGACTGCTATCTCATCAAGATCATTTCTAAAAGTATAATCCTTAAAAACCAAAAAGAAATACGTGAAGAAAAGCATCAGTATAGTTATTGCAAAAAAAGTAAGCATCAACTGTACTTCTTGTGTGATTGCACTTTTTTTTCTTGGCTTTATATAACTATACTTCATAGGTTAAACTCCAATTTCGTGAGTTCACACACTTCCATAGAAATGTCAATATGTCTTATGTATACTGTTAAAAACATCTCCTCTTCAAGATATTTTTTCATATCAGAACTCACGCCTACGCCATCTGCAATATAGACTATCTCAACAAATCTACTCTCAAATTTTTTGTCTTTATAAAAATGCTCAAGTGCAGCTTTGACCAGAGAGAAACGTTGATAATCCTCATTAAAATTCTCTTCCTCTTCTTCTTCACTCTGTTCTTGTGGCTCTTGGTTTTCATAAAACTCTTCTTCAACATCTTTGTGTTCTGAAAATTCATCAATCTCTTCAAGAGCATCCAAATCTTCAATATCACTAAAATCATCAATCATATCAACATCTTCAACATCGACATCATCAAGATCAATTCCAGTTCCTAAATCAAGCTCCATTTCATCAATATTTTCTGCTATGAGGTCATCATCTTCAGCCCGTGTTTGCATATCAAGATGCTCTGCAAAGAGAAGCTTAGAATTATCAAAAACTGTGACTGAAATAAAATCTTCTTGTATTAGAAGATACATTGCAGGATGTGACTCAATTTTATCTTTAAAAAAATGTGCTATGACGCTAAAAGGAGAAAAAATAAAATCAACGCCTATTTTTTTGTATATTTTTTCAATATTATAAAGGTCTGTCTTAGATGTATAATAAGTCCATCTTGCATCATGACACTTATATTCACTCGCACTTACATCATGAAAATAGGCTAAGCGGTTTCTATCACAAGTAGGAATTGCTCCCTGTTCAGACGACATATCTAAAACAGAAATATAATAATAAGGTGTCTCAGATGTATATGTTTTTATAAACTCTATCATCTCAGCAGTAAGTTTATGTGTCTCAAAAACTGCCTCATTACTATGAAGTACCTTTTTTTTAGCACATAATTCCATATAAATAGTAGTCGAGGCTTGGTTTACAACAATAGAGATAAATACTTTATGATATAAAGATTCCAAAAATTTATCTAACACTACACATCCTCTGTACAAAGAGGATGTGCTTTGTTATAGTTTTGTTGTTTCAATGCACTGCCTAATTTAGTATAAATTTGTGTTGTAGCCATGGACGAATGACCAAGTAATTCACTTACATCGACAATTGGTGCACCACTATTTAATAGTGAGGATGCATATGAGTGTCGAAGTTGGTGCGGTGTTACTTTCAATGCTACTTGACTAAAGAGTTTAGTAACGATATATCTTAAACTATTTTCGCTTAATTTCTTACCATTTTTTTCAAAAAGAAACTTTTTTTGCCTATTTAAGTTTAAATATTCATCTAGCAACTCTCTTGTTGAATGCAACAAAGGAACATCTCTATGCTTGTTTCCTTTTCCCAAAACTCTTACCCATTCATCAGAAATATCACTCACACGTAACGAAGACAATTCAGAGATTCTCAGTCCTAAAGTATAGAGCATCACGACAACCAATTTATCGTGTAATTTTGCATTCTCTATAGCTTCAATTATATGCTTATGTGCAATTGGTTTAGGAAGTGTTTTAGCTACTTTTACACTCTCATCTGCTTTTAAAACAACGTGCATACCATTCTCATTAAGGTACGCAGAAAAACTACGAATAGCACTCAGTTTTTTACTTATTGTTTTTGTATTTAAGCCTGAAATATAAATACGATATGGCATAAGATTAAAAGTTGTATGTGACTCTTCTGTAATGATTTCTATATGTAAGAATGCTTCTTTAAGAGACGCATCATAACTCTTAATTGTAAGGTCTGAATATCCACGTAACTTCTCTAAACTTTCTAAAAAAGATACCCGTTGTTTATTGATCAACTTTTTCAAGGAGTTTCTCAAAATTGCTATGATATTTGGCTGCTTCTTCCACCAATTCTTTATCTGTGATGACGCTAGGTGCAAGTTTGACATACGAATCAACAACAATTTGGCTCATCACTTTTATCTTCGCTCGCTGTGCATCTGTAATATTTTCTTGAGAAGCTATTGCATTGATTTCTTTCATATACTCTTTTGCTTGATCAATATACACAACATACTTAAGTGACGTTGTAGATTGCGCCATTATTGTAGAAGCCATACGATTATAAACATCTAAGCTAAAAGCCTCACTTGCCAAAGCATAAGCCTCTTTGTAGTGACCCATTTCATAATGATATTTTGCTTCTATAGACTTTTCATACGAAGGATTCACAAGAACATAGACTCCCATGAGAAGGAGAAAACCAATAGCAATTGCTGGAAGAAGAATCTTAATATTCATGTTGTAATAACCCCGCTTTTATAAGCTCTCTCGCCTCTTCAAGTTCAAGACCAGATACATCTATCTCCTCTGTCGAATAAAAATGAATAGTTCCAAATGGTTTTGGAACACTAAACTTATCCCAAGAGTTAAACTGCCAAAATTTTGTTGGTTTTATCTCAACAAGTACAATTTTAGCTTTTGTTTTTTGCGCCATCACTATTATACCATCTGCAACTTCATGGCGTGGTCCTTTTGGTCCATCTGGCGTAATTCCTATGTCATATCCCTCTTTAATAGTCTTGATTGCTTGTATTAAAACTTTTGCTGCACTACGTGTCGTAGAACCTGCAAGCGTACCTAAACCAAAATATTTTATTGTGCGTGAGATAAGTTCACCATCAAAATGTTCAGATATAAGTACTTTTGCATGTGGGGTTTTTCTATAATGAGAGTAGAGATAAGGAAGCATTAAAAGCTCTCCATGCCAACATGCAAAAATTATTGGCTCTTTTGAGAGCGTCTCTGGGGAGTGAAAAACTATTTTATTTGTGAGATGTAAAAATCGAATTATCAGTGAGCCGATGGATGGAACAACTATGAGAGCCAAAGCTCGAGTAAGTTTTTTAAGCAAGAATCTCGCCTGTTAAGATAGTTCTTCCAATTGTAGTAATTTTCACATCTTCAAATTTACCAAGAAGCTCCTCGGAACCTTTTACTTTAATAACTATGTTATTATCGCTTCTTCCAGAGACATAACCATCTCGGATTAACTCTTCAAAATAAACTTTATAAACTTTTCCAAGTTGTGCAGCATTTTTTTCATCTACTATTTCATTATTGAGTGACTGTAAAAAACTAAGTCTATCTGAAGCAACTTCTTCATCTACTTCATTTGTAAAGTATTGTGCTTCTGTTTCAGGACGTGCTGAGTACTTAAATGAAAAAATCTGGTCAAACTTAACCTGCTTCATCACATCTATTGTCTCTGCAAAATCCTCATCACTCTCACCTGGAAATGCAACTATAATATCTGTGCTTATATGAACATCTGGAGACTCTGCACGTAACTTCTCAACACGGTTAATAAACCACTCTTTAGTGTAGCCACGTTTCATATCTTTAAGCACTTTGGTTGAACCACTTTGTAGGGGCATATGCATTGATTTACATATTTTAGGATTACTTGCAAACTCTTCTATAAACTCATCATCCATATGAAAAGGGTGTGGCGAAGTAAAACGAATACGCTCTAAACCATCAATTTTAGAGAGTCTGCGTAGCAGTTCTGTAAAATTTACCTTTTCTTGATTCCCTGAAAAACGACGACCATAATTATTTACATTTTGTCCAAGTAAAAAAATCTCTTTTACCCCAGAGTTAACAGCTTTTTGAGCCTCTGCAATAATAAGCTCATCTGGAATAGAAATCTCTTCTCCTCGCGTTTTTGGAACTATACAAAATGTACATTTTTTATCGCAACCAATGGAGATATTTATGAAAGCTTTATACGAAGATGTGCGAAAATCATTAAATGCAAATTCACTCTCATCATAGTTAATGTCTATCTCGACTGCTCTGTCTTTATGCAATACATCTGTGATTTTAGAAACGTTACGTGCGCCTAAAACAAAGTTTACATAAGGAGCTCGTTTGATTATTTCATCGCCAAGGTGTGAAGCTGTACAGCCACAAACACCTATTTTTGCAGAAGGTTTTTTTCGTTTGTTAAAAACACCAAGTTCACTAAAAAGCTTATGAACTGGTCGTTCACGTACCGAACAAGTATTTATTAAGATAAGGTCTGCTTCTACAATATTTTGTGTAGTTTCATACCCCTCTTTTTCTTTAAGCTCAGCAATCATGTGCTCTGAATCTCGAGAGTTCATCGCACAGCCTAAAGTTTCAATAAATAACTTTTTACTCATACGCTCTCTTTAGCTCATTATATGAACTTGGTACATATAGTCATTATCTGAAAGACCATATTTTACTTCATTCATATAAAAACTTTTTCCTTGTGCTTCAAAATGGTCCTGAAGTGCTAGTAAATCTTTATGAGAGTTCTCTTTATCGAAGTAAAAAATGACGCTTTCTTCTTTTTCAACTGTAGCTTCTAACTTAGCTAACTCAACTTTTTTTGCTTTACCATCTATATCTGTTCTTGCAAATTTTAAATCCATGCTGTTTTCCTATTTTTATATTAAAAGTTTCGCATTATACTCAAATTGTAATAAAAACTTGGTATAATCTCATACTTCATAAGAAATCTCCCCAAAATTACTTAGAAATGTCAAACACTTTTTTTGGGAAATTTATTACATTAAAGGAATGCGTACAATATGGAAAAAATATTAGACATTGCAGAGGCAATAGCACATGAAAAAGGTCTCCTACCGGAAAAAGTTCTCGAAGCACTCAAGACAGCATTTGTACAAACTGCAAAGAGAGTTATCAATAAAAACTTTGCTTTTGAAGCATATATAGATGATGCTACAAAAAGCATAAAAATTCTTCAAACTATTACAGTTGTAAATGATGACGATGAGAGACTTCAAAATGAGGAACTTGCTCCTGCATATATGTCTATAACAGATGCGAGAGAGTATGATGACCAAGTAGAGCTTGATGACCAACTTCAAATGGATCATAACCTAGAAGATTACGGTAGAACTGCTGCCTCACAACTTCATCGTGAAATAGAATACCACGTACAAAGACTTGTAGAAGATGAAATCTACAACAAATACCAATCTAAAATAGGCACACTTGTCAGTGGTCGTGTAACACGTGTTGACAATCAAAATGCTACATACATAGAAGTGGATGAAATTCGTGCTGTATTACCAATGAAAAGTCGTATTAAAGGTGAGTACTTTAAGGTCGGCGACCATATTAAAGCAGTTGTTCGCCGTGTAAATATGGACAAAGAGAACGGTATGCAAATAGAACTCTCACGCACATCTCCTAAATTTTTAGAAGAGCTTTTAGCATTAGAAGTTCCTGAAATTGCTGATGGAACAGTTATTATTGAAAAAGCAGCACGTATCCCAGGAGAACGTGCAAAAATTGCAATTTTAAGCACACACCCTCAAGTGGATGCTGTAGGTGCAACTGTTGGTGTAAAAGGTGTACGTATTAATGCTGTAAGTCAAGAGCTTATAGGTGAAAATATTGACTGTATAGAGTACACAACTATACCTGAACTTTTCGTTTCACGTACAATGAGTCCAGCTATCATTTCTCATGTTGAAATCATAAAAAATGAAGATGGTGAAAATGAAAAAGCAATCATTACACTTCCAGCTGATCAAAAATCAAAAGCAATTGGAAAAAGTGGTATCAATATTCGTCTTGCTTCTATGTTAACCGGAATGCAAATAGAACTAGTCGAAATAGATGCTACAACAGATGAAAACGGAGAGATTGAAGAGCAAAAAGATAGCGTTGATGCTCTAGCTGCGTTGTTTAACTAATCTTAGATTCTGAATCAAGTTCAGAATCTCTAATCTTTTAGCGCTTCATATAAGGATTTAACTTCAAAAGTGTCAAATCCGCAATCATATTTCCAAGTAAAGTTAAAAATGCTGTAATCATAAGCGTTCCCATAATAATTGGATAATCTCGACTCAAAGCACTCATATAAAAAAGTTGTCCCATCCCTTCAATACCAAAGATAGACTCCAAAATAACACTTCCACCCAAAAGACCTGGAAGTGAAAGACCTAATAGAGTCACTATTGGAGGTAAAAGATTTGGCAAAATATACGTACGAAACAATACTCTGCTTTTTAATCCACGAGAAAGTGCAAAATAATAGTAATCACTTTTGAGTATTTCAAGTGTTAAAGAACGAATATAAATTATCATGCTCCCTAATCCTGTAAATACCATAACTGCTATAGGAAGGGTTAAATGCCATGCCATATCAAGATAATTTTGTGCTCCCTCTTTTGCCTCAATGGAGTGAAGTCCAGATATAGGAAATAAGTTTAGTTTAAGAGAAAACAAAATCATAAATACAAGTGCTAAATAAAAAGATGGCATTGAAAACGAAAAGAGAGAAATCTGTCGAATGATATAGTCACTTTTTTTCTCATAGTTCATTGCTGATTTGATACCAAGATATAGAGACACAATAAAAACAGCCACAAGTGCAGTTATATTCATAAACAAGGTTATAGGAATACGCTTAAAAATCTCACTACTAACATCTTGACCACTTACAAATGAGATACCAAAATTCATAGTAGCCATATTTTTAACCCAATCAATATACTGGAGTGTAAGTGATTTATCTAGCCCATAAACAGCTTTGAGTTTCTCTACAGCTTCTTTAGTCATATTCGGATTTAACTCTCCTGCTCCAAAAAAGCTATTAGGTGCTGAATGAATTGCCAAAAAAGAGATTATGGAAATAAGTAATAACATAAAAAGTATGTATGATATTTTTTTGATTATTATAAGCATGCCAAATTATATCATAAGATTTTGCTTTAAAAAGTATAGGTACAAAATGATTTGAGGGAAGTAGTAACTCCCAAAAGGGAGTTTACTGTAGTAAAAAGTTTAGTCTAAGACTAGAAGTTTACTGTTAAATATACTTGAATTTGGTTGTAAGCTGAAGAATTACCAGCTGAATCTAAGTTTTGATCTTTTGCATCAATATTACTATAAACTAAAGTAGTAGCTAATGGACCAAAAGTTTTACCAACAGTTAAATCGAATTCAGCTAAATCTCTATTATTTGAAGTAGCATTATCAGCATTATCAGCAGATGTGTAGTAAACACCTAAATCAAGAACACCATTAACTGGTGAAGTAATACTTATATTGAAAGAGTTAGTATCTAATTGAGTTACATAACCATATGACCACCATGCTTCAGTGTAAAGTTTAGAAGCACCAGTACCAGTAGCAGTATTAGCTGCTCCTACAGCACCTTTTGAATCTACAGAAGAGTATGCAACTTTAGCAGTGAATACATCTTTCATATCATAACCAGCCATAATAGCAAACGTTGAAGAAGCATCAGAAGCATCACCCGTAACACCTAAATTAGAATCAAGTGTTGCTGATGAGTATTGAGCACCAACTAAAGCACCTGCAATACTTAAATCAGCTTGTAGCCAATATGCTTGAGCAAGTCTCATTACATCATAGTACCATGCTTGAACAGTTAATGGTTTCCATGAGTTGTTGATAGCACCCACTGCATAAGCACCATTAGTACCATAAGTAGCAAATTTACCATCACCATTTACAACTGCACCAACTGTTAAAGCCAAACCTTGAACATTACTAGTTAAGTTTTGACCAAATGTTTCATTCCCATTACCATTTCCAACAAAAGCACCTACCAAAGTTGTACCAGGAATATCTGTATTAATTACTGCTGCAGCTTCAAAAGTATTTTTTTCAATTGACCATGTTTCAGTAAATGCAAGTGGAGTATCAAGAGCCATACGACCAACTTTTAAAGTTGTATTACCAGCTGATGCAGCCATCCAAGCTTCATTTACCCACCAAGCATTTTCAACTTTAGCACCACCTAAAGCACCTGGATAAGCAGAACCTGTACCTACAACAGCAGTGTGTGCACCACCCCATACATTTCCAACTAAGTTATTTTCTAAACCTAAAGTAGTAAGAACAGTTAAACCAGCACCAGCACTAACAGCTACAACATCAGATTTCATTAAATCCGTAGTAAGGTTTAAGTTAAGACCAACATCTGCAGCTGAACTACCTGCATCAAACAATGAACCATCACCATTTCCATTAATTGTATTGACTGTTCCACCTTTAGAATCATTAGTATTGTAGTAAACATTCACGTCACCACTAACTTTTGTGTTTTCAATTGCAAATGCACTTGAACCGATTAATAGTGCCGCCACTAAACTCATTTTTGTAAATTTCATATATTCTCCTTGTCTTTTCACAAATTTCAGTGAGCAGTATACCACACATATATCTTAACTTCCCCTGAAACAGTAGATATATTAGTAAACAATTTGCTATAATTTCCTTATGAAACAACTAATTATCATATCAATATCGGCTTTAAGTATCGTAGTATTGGCGGGTTGTGGGGGTAAGCCAAGTGTCACTCCTTCACAAAATAGTGCCTTAAACAATATTAGTAACTCCACTATAGATAAAAAACCTGGATACATGCAGGAGAATTTGGATGAGTGGCTTACAAATGATTGGTCACCTACAGTAGAAAAAGATGAAGAGATTCGTGAAAAATATATGAAAATTGAAAAGCCGCTTGAGGATTCAGATAGTAACAACACTAAACCACCTGAAGTAAAATATGTAGATAAAAACGACAGGTACCCAACTCTGCAAGAGTATGTTGATAAAGCAGTCGCTTACTCAAAAGCTCAAGATAATAACGATTCAAACTCTCTTGTTAAGAAGATGCAAAGTATGCCGGCCATTGGAAAATAGCACTTTAATTCCCAGTTTGACTGGGAATAAGTAGAGTTGTTATTTCACATCCCACGATAACACTGTTTTACCCTCTTCATTTGTCTCGGCTGCTGCCATGCCCATAATGTTGTAGCCAGCATCCACATAGTGGATTTCACCAGTTACACCAGAGCTTAAATCACTAAGTAAATACATTGCAGAATTTCCAACTTGCGTTGTTGTCACATTTTGTTTCAACGGTGCGTTGACTTCATTCCAGTTTAAAATCTGTTTAAAATCACCTATACCAGCCGCAGCTAGTGTTTTAATAGGTCCAGCAGAGATCGCATTAACACGCTGACCCTTTTTACCTAAATCTACTGCCATATATCTCACTGTTGACTCTAGTGCTGCCTTAGCTACACCCATTACATTGTAATTTACAATATATTTTGGTCCACCTAGATAAGAAAGCGTAAGAATTGAGGCATCATCGCTAAGTACCGATTCTAAACGATTTGTTAAATCTATAAGTGAATAAACAGAAATATCCATAGCAATTTGAAAAGCTTCTTTTGATGTTTTCATAAAAGAGTCTGTCAGTGCTTCTTTTGGAGCAAAAGCAACTGAGTGCACTAAAAAATCAATCTTGCCAAAATCTTTTTCAATGTGACCTGCAATATTTGCCATATGCTCTTCATTTGAGACATCAAGTTCATACACTTTATTGCTACCAAACTCCTCTGCTATTGGTTCCACTCTTTTTTTGAGTGCATCATTTAAATAAGTAAATGCCAATTCTGCACCTTGTTCCGCACATGCCTTTGCTATTCCATAAGCTATAGATTTATTATTTGCAAGTCCTACAATAAGACCACGTTTTCCCTTCATTATCATTTATTTTTTTCCTTAATTTTTATTTTCTAATTCTGTTGCATGTGCTATCATCGTACAAAAATGCTCCGCGTACAGAGCTGCACTTCCAACTAACACACCATCTACATTTTTTAATGCTAACACCTCTTTAGAGTTCGTGACTTTTACACTTCCTCCATACAAAAGTGGTGCTGAAGATTTCATTTTTAAATCTGCATGAATCTCTTCTATATCTTCAAGTGTTGGAGTAAGCCCAGTTCCTATAGCCCATACTGGTTCATAAGCAATAATGAGATGCTCATACTGCGTGTCAATACCTTCATATTGTGACGCAATATACTTCATCATCTCTTCTTTCCCAGCCTCGCGCTTTTGAAGTGGTTCACCTACACAATAAACTATCGTAAATCCAAGCTCTTTATAGAAGTTAAATTTACTAATAAGTTGTTCCTGTGTTTCACCTAAAATATGACGTCGTTCACTATGACCGATGAGGATTGTTCTAATATTAAATTCATCTAAATGCTCTACACCTATTTCACCAGTAAAAGCACCATGTTGAACAGGGTATGCATTTTGTGCCCCTATTATTACTGAGCTTTTAAACACATCTAAAGATGAAGTTGCAGGAAATACTAAAACCTTTTGTGAAACACTATTTTTAGATATATATTTCTCTACATCTTCAAGATACTTATGTGTCTCTTTTCTTGTCAAGTTTGTTTTTAAGTTTGCTGCTATAATCATCATATCACCCCTTACTTTTGAATAATAAGTGGTAATACACCAGGAAGTACTTTACCCTCTAAAAGTTCAAGAGAAGCGCCTCCTCCTGTTGAAATAAAACTCATCTCTTCATCCACTCCTACACGCTGAACAAGATCAGCAGTATCACCACCACCCACTACTGTCGTAGCATATGAATCTGCTACAAAATGTGCAATTTTAGAAGAACCACGAGCAAATTTTTCCATTTCATAAACACCCATTGGACCATTCCAAAGTATAGTCTGTACATCATTAAGTGCTTCACGGTAGAGTCTTACTGTAGCAGGACCTATATCAAGTCCCATCCAAGCGCTTGGAATCTCTTGTACTGTGACTATTTTACTTACTGCATCCTCTGAAAATCTTTCAGCGGCTATAACATCTACTGGTAAATAAAACTTTACACCCAGTTTCTTTGCTTCGTCCATAATATTTTGAGCTTCTTGAAGTAAGTCATCTTCTACAAGTGAAGCTCCTATATCATAGCCCATCTGTTTTAAAAATGTAAAAGCCATTCCACCACCAATAAAAACTTTGTCAACTTTTGGAAGAAGGTTTACAAGGGCTTCTAATTTTCCAGAAACTTTACTGCCACCGACTATTGCTGCAAATGGACGTACAGGGTTATTTATCAATTTACCAAAAAAGTTTATTTCACGTTCTAATAAAAATCCAGCTGCTTTATGCTCATTATCAAAAAACTTTGTTATTCCGTGTACAGAAGCGTGAGCGCGATGAGAAACACCAAAAGCATCATTGACATAAAACTCTGCCATTGATGCTAATTTTTCTGACAACTCTGGAGAGTCTTTTGTTTCTCCTGGTTCGTATCTTAAGTTTTCGAGCAGAAGTACTTCATGGCGATTAAGCTCTTTTGCTTTTTGCGTTGCGTCTTCACCAACTACATCTTTTGCTAATTTTACTTCGCGTTTTAAAAGCTGTTGTAAACGACGTGCTACGGGAGAAAGAGAATATTTCTCCACAACCTCACCATCTGGACGACCTAGATGTGAAGCTAAAATCACTGCACAATCTACATCTAAGCAGTGGTTTATAGTTGCTACTGCTGAACGGATACGTCTATCATCTGAAATATTTCCAAATTCATCCATAGGAACATTAAAATCACATCGAATAAATACTTTTTTATTAGCTAAGTCTAATTTTTTTAAGTGTAATAATTCCAATCTCTCTCCTATTTTGAAATATGAAGAGCCATATCTATTAAACGCATGGAGTAGCCCCACTCATTGTCATACCATGCCATGATTTTAACCATATCGCCACCAATAACTTGTGTCAAATCTTCTGCAACAATTGAACTATATTCACACCCAACAAAATCTTGCGAGACTCTCATCTCTTTGTCCATCAGTAAAAGACCTTTAAGTCTATTATTTGCTGCTTCGTTAAATACGGCTGTTATCTCTTCTTTTGTTGTAGTACGCTTGACAACAACATTTAAGTCAACCATGGATACATCGGGTGTAGGCACACGCACAGATTGACCATGAAGTTTTCCTTCGAGTTGTGGCATAACGAGACTAATAGCCTTTGCAGCGCCTGTTGTAGTTGGGATCATATTTATTGCACCCGCACGAGCACGACGCTTATCTTTAGAGTGTTTCACATCTAAAATATTTTGATCATTTGTGTACGAGTGAATAGTTGTCATAAGACCTTTTTCAATGCCAAAAGCATCATCTAAAACACGAGCAACTGGACCTAAACAGTTTGTTGTACATGACGCATTAGAAACTATTTTTTGACCAGCATATTTTTCTTCATTTACACCCATAACAAAGGTAGGAGTTTGCTTATCTTTAGCAGGAGCAGAAAATAAAACTTTTTCAACACCATTATCAATATGTACTTGAGCAGACTCTTGGGTAAGAAAAACACCTGTACACTCTAGTACCATATCTGCACCACACTCTGCAAATTTTAAATTTTTAGGATCGCGATCACTAAAAACTCTAATTTTTTGACCATCAACAGTTATATTTTCGTCATCTATCTGTTCTATCTCGCTTTTAAATGTCCCGTGTACAGAATCATTTTTTAAAAGGTAGAGCATCATCTCCATACTCGCCATATCATTGATAGCGACTATCTCTACATCCGATCTTGACGCTGCTATACGAGCGACACAACGACCGATTCTACCAAAACCATTAATTGCTATTTTTAGTGCCATTCTATATCCTATATAAAAATAAAGTCTGTAATTTTATCTTAAATTAGTTATAATTCGCATTAAATAGGAATCTTCCTAAATGGTAAATGCAAAAGCAGGTGATGCATATGCGCAAGAAAGACCTATCGGTTGCACTTTATGGCGGATCGTTTGACCCTCCACATATTGCTCATATAGCAATTGTAAATGCTCTATGTAACCTTAACTTCTTAGATAAAGTTATAGTAATGCCAACATTTCTGAATCCATTCAAATCTAACACTACAGCTCCTGCAGAGTTACGTTTAGAGTGGCTTAGAGATATTTTTGAACATTCTAAAAATGTAGAAGTTAGCTCATATGAAGTAGATTTGGGTGTCAAAACTCCAACTATAACTACAGTAAATCATCTCTTAGATAGCTATAAGAAGATATATGTTGTTATAGGTGCAGACAATCTAAAATCTTTAAAGATGTGGAGTCAATTTGAAGAGCTTGAAAATAAAGTAAAATTTATAGTTGCTACGAGAGACAATATAGATATACCTTCAAATTTTATACAACTTCCGATAGATCTTAAAAGCTCTTCAACAGAGTTGAGAAAAAAAATGAACATACAAGATTTACCAGAGAAAAATGCTCTGAAAATTATGCAATATTACAAGGAACAAAATGCAAAATAGAATAGAAAAAATAACGACAGTTTTAGATAAAAATAAAGCAGAAGCAATTGAAGTATTTGACTTACGAGATAAAAATTACTTTGTAGATTATGCGATTATAGCATCATCACTTGGTGTTAAACATACAATGGCACTTCTTGATCATTTAAAAAATGATCTCAAACCCGAAGAGACATTTAACAATGTAGAAGAGAGTGGTGACTGGATTGTTGTGGATTTAGGTGATATTCTTATTCATATTATGACTCCTGAGTACAGAATTAAATATGATATGGAAACATTTCTTAGCGAACTAGGGAGCGGTGAGAACTCTGTTCTCTAAAATATCTCTATAATCGTAAATAGAGTCTACATACCGGACGGGTTCCTCACCTCTTGCATAGCCATATTGTAAACCTTTATAATATTTCTTTTGTGAGAGTAGAGGAAGTACCTTTTTCAAATCACTCCAAACATTTTGATTTAACCCTATCTTTTTCGCTAAAGTCTGTGCATCTTTAATATGACCTAAACCTATATTGTAAGCAGCGAGTGCAAACTTAAGTCGATCTTCCCCTTCAATCTCATTAGGAACAAATTTTATCATCTGTTTAATATGTCGTGTTCCACCTATTATGCTCTGCTCTGGATCTAATCTATCTTTTACACCCAACATTTTTGCTGTAGTTTTTGTGAGCATCATTAAGCCTCTCACACCTGTAAAACTTTTTGCATTTGGATTCCAGTGTGACTCCTGATACGAGATACTTGCAAGTAATGTCCATGGAATTCCAAAACGTGTGGCTGCCTCTTCGAAAAATCTTTGATATTTTGGTAATCGTGTCTCAATACGCTTATAAAACATCTTTGTATTGTAATAATCAAAAAAGAGCACGTAACTATAATAATGATCTTTAAGCTGACTCATTTTACCTTTTTGATTAAAATCATTCAGCCACTGATACATATTTGCTTCAAGCTTATCTGAATTTTCTGGAAGTACCCAAGCAAGTTGTTCACGTGGGCTCACAGAAAAAGCAAGTGCTATCTCTGGGTAATAACGCAAATTTATTGAGTAGATATTTGAGTCAGCGACCGTACAATCAATCTCATGTTTTGAAACCATATCTAGTAGCTCTTCAGTAGAATACTCTGCTGTAAATGTCGCATTAATATCAAAGCCATCTGCTTGAAGTGCTTTAAGTGTCTCACTATAACTTGTATCATCCCCAACTTCAATACGCAATCCCTCTAAATCTTCTACATCCCTTGGAAAAGTTGAACTATAAAGCATACTTCTATTACAAATGACTTGTTCTTGTACTTCAAAATAAGAGGGCCCGAAATTAAATCTTTTTTCTCTAAGTGGAGTTTTTGAAAGAGATGCTGAAGTAATATGTACCCCTGGAGTTTTACTCAATGTAAGTGCTTCTTTTACTGTATGTGCAGTAGTGATATTTAAATCAACACCTAAAGAATCTGCGTACGATTTAAGAAGATCATATTCAAAGCCTTGAGGTTCTTCATTACCAATATAGTATGTAGATGGAGCATTTAAAAGCACTACATTCAAATTTTTTGATTTTTTGATTTCATCTAAAAGAGATTTCTGCTCAATACGGTTTCCTGGCATATACGCACTGTGGCTCAACCATCCAAACGAAAAAAAGGAAGAAGCAAAAAAAAGGGTTACAAAGATTAGAGAGATTTTATTCATCACATTAGTTTACATTTTTAAACTTATGCAAAGATAAATCTATTAACTCCATTATCATATTCATGTGCTAAAACTTCACCATGTGCTTTTAAAATTGAATCTACTAGATAAAGCCCAAGTCCAAAACTATTTTTTGAAGGGTTATCTTTTGTAAATGGCTCTATATAGTACTGAAGTGGGTGTGCTAAACACTCTCCTCTATTTTCAAAACAAAGTTCTCCATTGAGCATTAAGATTTTAATATGTCCATCTATAGAGTATTTCATTGCATTATCTATCATATTTTTAATTGCAGTTGTATAAAGTCTATAATCCACATTTTTCTTTATCTCCCCAGAGATATTAACACTTACTGCCTCTCTATCCACCATTGCAACATCAATAGCACCATCAATAATATCCACTAAACGATACTCACTAAAATCTTTTTTATTAGCAATACTTGTGACTTCTTCAATCAGAGCAAACTCTGTCACAAGCGCTTCAAGACGATAAAAAATACTACTAAATCTATCACGCTGTTTTTGAGACTCTAGCATCTGTGTAGCAATCGTACCTTTGGCTATAGGTGTTTTTAATTCATGCATTAGATTACGTAAAAAGAGAGTCCGTGATTCTAGAATTGTCTTAATTTTTTGACGTGTTGTTTCAATCTCGTTTGAAATAAGTCCTATCTCATCACAAGACTTTGTTTTAAAAGAGATATTCATATTTCCATCACCAAAAATTGCAATCTTT
This sequence comes from Sulfurimonas sp., assembly GCA_041595535.1. Classification (GTDB taxonomy): domain Bacteria; phylum Campylobacterota; class Campylobacteria; order Campylobacterales; family Sulfurimonadaceae; genus Sulfurimonas. The sequence goes on from JBFHKA010000007.1 coordinate 62,162, forward strand.
CTTCTTAAACGAATCAATGGACGTAACTTTTGTAAAACAAGAACAAAAGAGAAACTCATAATAGCAAAAATCGTTGTATACACATAGAGAATATTGATATAGCTATAAGGCTTTAGCTCCTCATCTTTAATCAAAATAGAAGATTCTTCTGTCTGAATATAAAAATAAATATTTTTATTATACTCAAGCATAGTTGCACTCAAATTACTGACAGTATTTTTTCTATAAAGCCCGTTTATGTCGAGCATTAAAGAGGAGTTAAGACTTTTGAAACCTTCACGTTTAAGCATCTGCGCTTTTTGTAAAATCTCTTTTTGTTTTTTAGGCTCTTTTATAATAAGCAAGTTATATACAGCCATATTTGCTTCAAGCATTATGTCTGAGCTTTGTCTTTGTTGATGTTCTTTATAGATTTGTGTTATGACAGAATACTTGGTAAAAATGTGGTCAATATACTGTATTTTATTGAGTTTATAAAACTCCCAAAACACAGCACTAATACTTACAAGAGAGACACTAAGAGCAAAAAGTACAGTTATTAAAACCGCATGTTTTTTCATTTTAAAAGCTTATATCCTACGCCACGAACAGACTCTATGAGTGATTTGTCACCAAGTTTATTTCTAATACGTCCAACCATAACATCAATACTTTTATTTGAAGAATCTTCATTGATTGCATTTACATTATGAATAAGGTCTTCGCGTGAAACGACTAAACCTTGCTTAGAAATCATGTACGATAATATACCAAACTCAGCATTTGTAAGGTCAATATTTCTACCTTTATAACTAATCACCATTGTTGACTTGTCACATTTAAAGTCACTCTTAGATTCTGCTTTAGCCTCATTCTTTGCCTCATAACGACGCAATACTGAGTGAATTCTCGCTTCTAATTCACGTGGATCGTATGGCTTTGGAAGATAATCATCTGCACCAAGTTCAAGAGCCTTGATTTTATCTGTTACATCACTTCTTGCTGAAGAGATAATAATTGGAATATCTTGACGCTCTCGAATCGCTTCACATACTTCTAAGCCATCCATTCCTGGGAGTGTTAAATCAAGGATGACTAAATCAAATGGCTCTAATTTTAAAATACTTACAGCTTTAAAAGGATCATCTTCCGTAATAATCTCAAATTTAAACTGTTCAAGATACTCTGTTAAGATCTCTGCTAATTCTAAATCATCTTCAATCATTAATATTTTTTGCATATTTATACCCTTTTTAATGTAAGTGTAACAAACATTGTTAATAGTTTGGTAACTTTCACACCATTATATCTAAACTAATATTTTAGTAATATTGTAAGCTAAAAATGCCATAACATACGCGGTCATAGATGTAAATATAAAAAGATAAAAAAAGTACTTAATATGTCCCGCCTCACGAGTAAAAACTATAGAAGCTGCTAAACACGGAAGATAAATCATAATCACGACTATAAATGCAATAGCCGAGGCAAAAGATATGTTTTTACTTATGGCATTCATTAAAGAGTTGTTTTCTTCATTTACATCTGAACCCAAAGCATACAAGACACCTAAGGTAGATACAACAACCTCTTTAGCTGCCAGTCCAGTCTGTAGAGCAACACTCATCTTCCAATCAAACCCTAATGGTTCAAAAATAGGTTCAGAAAATTTTCCTATCACACCTAAATAACTCTTCTCAAGTAAAGTCTCAGAGAGTTTGTTCTCTAAAAGATTTTTTTCTTGTTGTGTTTGTGCAAGTTCAATCTTTAAAGCATAGCTCTTTTCTATATCCTGATGATGTGGATAATTACTTAAAAACCAAATGAGCATAGATGCAGCGGCAATAAATGTTCCCGCTTTTTTAAGATACATCATTGTCTTTGTAAGAACAGTATGCCAAATAAGTTTTACAGATGGAAGTCTATATTTTGGCATCTCCATAACAAAAGGCTCATCTACACCTTTAAAGGCAGTGAGTTTAAGAACTTTTGCCGCTATAAGACCTAGCATTGCACCACTGATATAGATAGCAAAGAGAATATTTCCGGCCATCTCAGGAGCAAAAAATGCACCTGCAAAAAGTACATACACAGGAAGTCTTGCACCACATGACATAAAACCTATAATAAACAGCGTCAACAATCGATCTCTATCATTTTTGAGTATTCGTGCTGACATATAAGCAGGTATAGAACATCCAAAACCTGTCACTAATGGTATAAAACTCTGTCCATGAAGTCCAAACTTATGAAAAAAGCCATCTAGTAAAAAAGCAACACGTGACATATAACCTGTGCTCTCTAAAAGTGCAATTCCTACAAATAAAATAATAATATTTGGCACAAAAAGTATAACTGCCCCAACACCTGCAATAATGCCATCAACAACAAGTGAACGAATGTCATCATTCGCAATACTTGAACCTACAGTATCTCCAAACCAACCAAAAAACATATCAATATAGTCCATAGGTATTGCACCTATTTCAAAAGTTAATTGAAAGAGACTCCACATAAAAAAGAGAAACAAAGGAATCCCAAAAATTGGATGTATGAGTACCTTATCAATTTTTTCTGTAAGTGTTTTTTCTGGCTCTTTGTGTTTTTGTTGCAAAACTTCTGCAACAATCCCCCTATTAAATGCAGCATACTCTTCTGCAAAAGCCTCTTTTATGTCATCACTGTCATGATGGAGTTCTATATGTCTGAGTGCTTCTATGAGTACTGGTTGTAACTCTGTCCAAATTGGATCATCATGGAGTTTTAAATAGGTGTTTTTATTATTTTTTAAAAGATTAATCGCAATATTTCGATAAGAGTTATTTGCTTCATGCTTATGTTTTTGAAGATAGTGAACAATTGTTGCTATCTCCTCTTCAACAGCTTCACTAAAGATAAGTTTTGGTTCATACTCAGAAGCTTCATGCATTGTTGCAATCGCATCTATAAGCTTACCAATTCCCATTTTTGTTGCTGCAGAAACTTTAATACATGGAATGCCTAAAAGCTCAGACATATACTCGGCATCTATAGAGATGCCTTCTTTCTCTGCTTCATCACTCATATTAAGCGCAATGACAATCTTCTTATTCATACTCAAAAGCTCACTTGTTAATTGCAAGTTTTTTTCTAAGTTTGTCGAATCAAGAACATTAATAATTAAATCGTACTCTTGTGTACAGAGATAGTTATGGGTTACTCTCTCTTCTATTGTATAGTCTGTAAAGGCGTATGTTCCAGGTAAATCTACAACTGTAAAATGATAGTTTTTATAATCAAACAAAACTTCTGTTTTATCAACTGTAACACCTGAAAAATTCCCTACATGTAAATGTGCATTTGAAACAGAGTTGATAAGCATACTCTTACCAACATTGGGCTGTCCAACGAGTGCAATCTTCACATGGTTAGCTATAACTGGGCACGCTTTTCCTACTTCAATCTTCATATTTTTTCTACCTCTATTAATTCCGCTTCTTGTGCGCGAAGAGCAATTCTCATTTTTCCCACTCTAATCTCTATAGTACTTTTTGCAGGAGCATGTTCTAATACTTCTATCACTGCCGCTTTCATGATACCAAAGGAGATTAGTCTTTGTTTTAATTCATCTTTAGCGTTAAGCTTTACAACTTTTACTCTGCAAGCTTTATGGCAATCAAATAATGTTTTCATTTCTCTTCTTTTATTAAAAATTATAATTCAGTGCAACTTGTAAACGATTCCAGTCATTAGAAGAATCTTCTTTATCATTTTGTATTGCATAAAGTAGTCCAAAAATAAGTTCTTCATTGAAGTTATATCCAAAACCCATATTTTGCTCGACTATATGCGCTTTATCTCCAACACTATTAGCTTCACCTAAAAAATCACCATACGCATAGAGAAAGTGAAATTTTTCGTAGCTATAAGCGATACCTGTCACATAAGACGTAGCCTCTCTATCTTGAGCAATTTCATCAATTATCATTGTGTCCATATTTGTAAAAAGTGCACCACCACCAAAACCACTAAAGCTCTCTTTGTCCTCATGTTTTTGAGCTTTATTAAAAGCGAAATTTAAGCCTATGTCATGCACAACAAGTTCAACTAATGCTCCATAAATAGTAGCACTTACACCACTGTTATGAAGCTCTTCTTCTTGAAGATATTGTGCCATTACGTGCAACAGTATAGTGTCACTTATTTGTTGTTCTAAACCTAGATCAAAATAGGCTGCATTTGTTAATTGCGTTATATTATAATAGTAGGCATCAAACTCTAAACCTTTTGCATAAGAGACCCCACCAAAGTTTGTCCCGTCTTCACCTGTTTTGCTCCATCCATTATCTAAGTCTGCATCATATCCATGCCAATTTTGAATATTCCCTATCATACATTCAACACCATTAAAATCATATGTGGCAACATAGGCTTCAAATGTATTTTGAATCATACGAATGTCATCTGAGTCCGCAAGTGGTGTATTTAAAATTTGACGACCTGCTCGAAGACTCAAATTCTCATACTTATAATTGAGATAGGCTTCACTCAACTCTGTAGTATTGTGCGCTGAGGATGAAAGTTCTGTACTACGACTCGCATCTTCTCCTGATGCAAATGCAATATCATACGAAGTATAAAACGCAGCAGCAGCATTGAAACCACGGTACTCCGCTAACTCATACTTGAGCATTCCACCAATGGCAGTTGCATATGCACCTCCAGGTTCAGACGCTCCAGCATATACAATCTTTATCTGACCAGAGCTTTTACCCTCAACAAACATATTTTTGACTTTATCAACTTCAGATATATCTTTTTTTTCTGCTTTAGCAAATGTATCAATCACTTTTCTGACAGAATCAATTCTCTGATTTGTTGCAATATTTTCTGATGCATAGAGTGAAGTCAATACAAATGCACCTATGACTATGCTAACTCTCTTCTTCATTTTTTATTTCCCAAAGTTTTAGATTTAGATTTAGATTTAGATTTAGATTTAGATTTAGAAATGATAGTGATTATCAACTTAAAGCATCCTTAATAATGATAATGTTTATCATAATCATTCATGTTTTATATTATGTCAACATTTAATATGATTTTGCTATAATCTTTCCCTAGAATAATTCAAGGAATTGTATGAAATTTTTATGGACTCCCTCTTCACACTTTAATCTTGCAAATCTCTTTACATTTGTAAACATAACTGCGGGACTTTCAGCAACCTACTTTATAACACAAAACAACTTTTTCCTAGCTATAAGTCTAGCATGGGTTGCTGGTGCTTTTGACATTTTTGATGGTAAAATTGCACGAAAATATAAACTCTCTAATGAATTTGGAATACAACTCGATAGCTTTGCAGACTTTTTAAGTTTTGTACTTGTACCTGTTTTCTTCATATTTCAAGCTTGTTACATTACAGAACTTAGTGGTATCTGGCTTTTAGTTGCTGCTATCGTAAGTATATACTACGTTATATCTGGGTTAAGAAGATTGATTCAATTTAATCTTAATGCAGATGCTGGTGAAGTCCATAAATACTTTGTAGGTGTTCCAACACCACTTGGTGCAATTCTTTTATGGCTTGTTTATCTCTTGAACACTTATGTATCTCTTCCAGCATATGGTGCACTTGTTTTAATGCTTCTTATAGGCTGGAGTCTTAATTCAAAACTTAAAGTCAGACATCCTTAAGTCTCTCTTGTGGTAAACTATTTTGAGTTTACTGCATATTTTCCACTTCCTAGTAAGATTATTAAAAGTGACATTATTAGATACAGAAGTGGTAACTCCATAGCCAATCCTCCCTGTTTTGTCAATGAAAAACTAAAACCATGTACTAAAAATATTGCAACAAGCATATTTACTCCCATAACAGCAGAAGCAATTCGTGCATACAATCCAAGTATAATAAAAATAGGTGCAATCAGTTCGCCAACATACACACCGTAAGAAAGAAACTCAGGAAGACCCGAAGCACTTAGCATTGCTTTTATACCCCCTATTCCATGGGTCATTTTATGAATTCCATGAAATAAAATCAGTATTCCCATACTTGCACGTAACAGTAGTTTTGCTATATCTGGTTGATAAAACATTAGTTCTCCTTTTTCTCTCTAAACTTACAAGCACCCACACTAATCACCTTGCCAGATTGTATAACTTGCATGACATAAGCAAGCGTTCCTTTTGGATCTGCATCACCTACTTCTTCTTCTATAATTCTCAAAAGGTCAGCTTCATTTGTGCTTGTCCATGTTTTTTCATAATTGTATTGTGTTTGTATATTCATAAAGAGAATAATATCTAAAAAAAATTACAGGCAAATCAAAGAGAGAAAAAACTTTAATTTTTGAGAAGCAATTATAATTTATCATGATATAATCTTTTTTATACAGGGGGTATTATATGTTAAAAAATTTTAAAATTAGTCAAGTTTTATGGGGTTCTGCCATAATAGTTTTAGTTATTCTATCTATTAGTACACTTCTGACATACTCAAACATATCGCATGTTAAAGATCTCATCAATGAAAAGCGCACAGAGGTTTTACCACATGCTTTTAATTTTATGGATTTAAAGATAGATGTTTTACAGGTACAAGGTTGGCTCACTGATATTTCTGCAACAAGAGCACAGGAAGGATTTGATGATGGTTTTAGCGAAGCACAAAAGTATTATAACCATGCAAATACACTCTTAGAGCATATAATCAATGAGCATAAAAAGTATAATGAGCCAGAGATGGTTCTTGCATTAGAAGCATTTCAAAAAGATTTTAAAGCATACTATCAAGTTGGTTTAAAAATGGCACATACTTATATTAAAAGTGGACCCCAAGAAGGGAATAAACTTATGGAAGAACTTGATCCCTTTAGTGAAAGACTCTCTATGAAACTTGATAAATGGGTTGTAGAACATCGCGCTGAAAATGAGAGTAAAGCAGAAGGTATTTCAGTAACTGTTAACAATATTCAAGAGAAAAATCTTATATCTTCTTTTACTCTTTTTACCATAGTCCTTGTATCATTTTTTGGAATATCAACTATTATATCTGGCATTAAGGTTATCCATAGCCATCTTAAAAAACTAGAGCAACTTAACTTTTCTGAGGAGCTTGTGCTTGAAGGGAAAAATGAGATTTCTGATATTGCAAATTCGGTTAATATTGTTACCCAAGAGGTCAGCAAAGTACTTGAGACCATCAATGCTACATCCATGGAAAACTTAGCAATATCAGAGGAGTTAACACGTTCTGCAGATATTGTTGGTACTAACATAGGAAAATCAGGTGCTATTGTAAATGACACTGCTACAAATACTCTACACATACAAGATGAAATAGTTATGTATGTTGAAAATGCTAAACAAACTAAAGAGGATGTGATTCATGCAAATCAACGATTAGACTTGGCAAGAGATGAGATTATTTCATTAACGCACAAAGTACAAGAGACATCTGAAGTAGAAATTGAACTTACACAGAAAATTGAGACACTCTCGCATGAGGCAGAACAAGTTAAAAATATTTTAAATGTCATAAGTGATATTGCAGACCAAACAAATCTTTTAGCTCTCAATGCAGCAATCGAAGCAGCACGAGCAGGTGAGCATGGTCGTGGTTTTGCTGTTGTTGCAGATGAAGTACGTCAACTCGCAGAAAGAACGCAAAAATCTCTCGCAGAAATCTCTGCTACAATCAATGTTATTGTTCAGTCAATCATGGAAGCAAGTTCACAAATGAAACATAATTCAACTGAGATAGAACAACTTGCTACTATTTCACAAAGTATTGAGATGAGCATTACAGATGTAAGCAAGGTCATGTTACAAGCTGTCAAAGCAAATGAAGAGACTACAAACAATTTTATTTTGACCGGTAAACATATCACAACGATTAGAGATGAAGTCTCAAAAATTAATGATTTCTCAACTAGTAACTCCATTAGTGCAAAAGAGATGTCAAGTGCTTCTTCTCATCTTCTACAACTTACAAATCAATTAAACTCCCAAATAGATAAATTTAAAGTTTGAGTGGCTTGTTTTTAAAGCCATAGAGTACATACCAATTGAAAGGTTTGAAGTACTCTATGTAGCAAGAGTACCCAGGAAGTGTATCTTCACAGAAGTGCTCTGTATTCAAATTCTGACTTTGGAGAGGCACGCTGTCTTTTGATAGGTAGACGCACTTTTGAGACTGAAATACTCCTACCACATCATCATCTCTTAGTGGCATGGCTTGAAGTAGTTTTACAACTTCCTCTTGTGCTTCTTGTTGCTTACGTTGTACACTTATACTCGAACCTATAAACCAATTATAAAATCCAAGACTTTTTACATAAATTATTTCACTCCCTTTTTGCTTAGAAATTTTACTATGCAAAAAACCGTCTCCATAATGTTTTACTTTTTGAATCTCTTCTAAAATAATGGAACGATTATCTTCATCAAAGTAGTTTCCAAACTCCTCCTCACTCATTAGTTGCGAACCATAAAGAATGGGATTCCCATCGTAATCAGTTAGAAAAATTTCTTCTGAGGCTTCTATTAAGTTTAGAATCTCTTTTTTTGATTTAGAGTTGCTATACATTATATTTGTCAGTTCATACATAGCATTCACTTTTGTATAAAGCTCTTTTTGTATTGCTGGTTCAATCTTTTTTTCTCTCTCTTGTAAAAGGGTCATAAACTGTTGTACCCAAAGTTTACTCTGTTTTTTATGCAACTCTATATCTGCCTTTTGTGCATAGAGTTCTGCTTTATGATGATAATAATCTCTCATAAAATAACTCATTCCAAACACAAAAAACAATGTTGCTACTACTATGAGATATGGGAGAAATTTTCTCTCATAGAGTTTCATTCATCTTCCTCACTTATCAAAGGCAACTCTTTTTTTGGTTTGAGTCCAAATGCCTTCATATTTTCTGCACGTCGTATAACATTACCACGTCCTGTAGAGAGTCTATTCATGGCTTTGTCATAAGAGTCTTGCGTTTTTTGAATATTTGAACCAATGGCTTGCATCTCTTCAACAAAACCAACAAGTTTTTCATACATAGCTTCTGCTTCGTTTGCTATTTTCTTTGCATTATCCTCTTGACGTTGCGTGCGCCAGATATGTTCGATAGTTCTAAGTGTCACTAAGAGCGTAGAGGGAGATACAACTAAAATATTGCTCTCAAAGGCACGTTTAAAAAACTCTCCATCTTGTTCAAGTGCAAGTAAAAAAGCTCCCTCAATTGGCATAAAAAGAAGTACAAAATCTAAACTGTTAACACCTTCAAGCTTCTCATACTTTTTCTCACTTAAACCTTTTATATGTCCAGATATACTTAAAAGATGCTCTTTAAGCGCTTGTGATTTCACCTCTGGTTCTTCTGCACTCACAAATCGTTCATATGCAACTAAAGAGACTTTTGAATCCACTATAATATCTCTCTCTTGCGGCATGTGAATGATAACATCTGGACGATAAAGTCTATTGTTTTCCGATTTAAGTGTAGCTTGGAGTTCATACTCAACACCCGCACGCAGTCCTGATTGCTCAAGAATTTTCTCTAGTACTATCTCACCCCAGTTCCCTTGTGTTTTGTTTTCACCCTTGAGAGCTTTTGTAAGATTGATAGCATCTTGAGAGAGTTGTTCATTCATCTGTTTTAAACGCAAAAGCTCATCTTTTAGAAGATGTCTATCTTTTAGCTCCGTTACAAACTGCTCACGAGACTCTTTTGAAAAAGAGCTTATCTGTTCACGAAATGGTTTTAAAAGGTGCTCTAACTGCTCTTTATTGGAACTTGTAAACTGTTTGGATTTATCTTCAAAAATTTTATTTGCTAGTAGAGAGAACTCTTGTGAGAGTTGCTCTTTTGCATCTTGTAGAATTTTAAGTTTTTCAGCTGATGCCTTTATCTCCTCTTCGTTACGTGCGTTTAGAACTGCATGGTCTAATTTCAACTCATTATACTGTTTTTCAAGTGCCTCTTCTTCTAACTTAATCTGTGCAGTGATGTCTCTTTGTTTGAAATACAAAAAAAGCATTGTTAAAAAGAGTAAAGAGGTAATAAGAGTAGGGATAATATATATATTAAGTTCCATAGCAAGTCCTAAATTAGATTATGCAAATTATACTCTATATTATAAAATTCATTTTCAATATACATAGGAGACATAAAACATAACACCAGATAAGTTGTTTGTAATATCTATTTTCTTATCACCATCATTTGCTTCTAAAGCCAAATTATTTGATTCGTACCCTATACCAACACCATAGTTTTCTAAAAATCTATACTCTAAATTGAGATCACTTGTTACGAGGGAACCTTTATAGTCATCAATATTTAGAAAAAAATAGTTAACTTTATATTGCGCAAACAGTGTTTTATCTAGAATGGTATATTCTCCTTTAAAACCAAAGACAGGCAAAGGAAGTGTCACTTTAGAACCTGTTATAAGCTTTTGAGAGGGAACAGAGTTTATAGTCCCAGAAGCATCAAGACCTAAGTCTATACTCGTTACGTGCACTCCAGCTGTCAAAGCCAACTCAACATCTTTGTTGTGATAAAATGAATATACATAGTTGAGTTTATAAATATCCATATTAAAGTAACTATCTACAACAGCATCTGCATTAATTACATTTTCATCCCATTGTATATCTGCAATTAAACTTTTGTGTCCACTACTATTGACTGAAAAATAAGAAAAGTCTAAACTATGCTTATTTGTAAAACGATAATAGCCATCTAAACGAAACACATTTGTATCAGTTTGCATTTCAAGTTGATCTTTTGTGTTGATTCTAGCATTTAAAAAGCCATTACTTCTGCCCATCTGCATCTCTGTCTCAAAATTTGTTACATACATGCCACCAAGGCTGATTTTAAACTTATCCTGAGCTTCTGCAAAAATTGCTGTTGTTACAAGAGCCCCTATTAATAGTACTTTTCCTATCTTCATTCTTTATCCCCTAGCTAAATTTAAAAACTAATTAATTATATTCCAATACATATTAAATCTCATATGAATTTTAATTTTACCGTTTTTACTCATCATTTGCTTATATGATTTTAAATATACTCTATATAAATGTTTAATTTAGTATATTTCGCTATAATTCCGTTTAGATTTCAGGGAGAAGGTATCATTTGTACCTTTTTAGAGGCGTTTTCGTATCATCTCCTTGTGATTACCCAAGCTTTATAAAGCTTTGGATAAAAGGATTATGATGCAAGAAAATGCACACACATTAGAAATGGATAGTGAATCAACAATTACATTTGATGATTTAGGTCTAAAGTCAGAGATACTCAAAAGTATCAAGTTTGCAGGATTTACTGTACCTTCACCAATTCAAGCACAGGCGATTCCTGTAGTTTTAGCTGGAAAAGATATGGTTGGTCAAGCACACACAGGTACAGGTAAAACGGCAGCTTTTTCGCTACCTGCACTAAACAATATGAAAATGGACGGAAGTGTTGAACTTTTAGTTATCACTCCAACTCGTGAACTTGCTACTCAAGTAAGTGACGAAATTTTCAAATATGGTAGAAATATCAATGCTAAAACTGTAACTGTTTACGGTGGTAGTTCATACTCTCGTCAACTAGATTTAATTAATCGTGGTGCTTCTGTTGTTGTTGCAACTCCAGGACGTCTTTTAGATATTCTTAAACGTAATATGCTTAAAGATTTCGCACCAAGTATGGTTGTATTAGATGAAGCAGATGAGATGCTTGATATGGGATTTTTAGATGATATTAATGAAATATTTACTTATCTTCCATCAAACCGTCAAACGCTACTTTTTTCAGCTACTATGCCAGCTCCAATTAAAACTTTGGCAAGTAAAATTCTTAAATCACCTGAGTTTATCTCTATTACTAAAGGTGAGACTACAAATACAGACATTGAACAACTTTACTATGTTATAGATGAGCATGAGCGTGATGATGCTATCATCCGTCTTATGGATTCTGAAACTACTAAAAAATCAGTAGTATTTTGTAGAACAAAAAGTGAAGTTGACCGTTTATCAAATGTACTATCAAATGCTGGTTACTTAGCAAATGGTCTTCATGGAGATATGGAACAACGTCAACGTGAGACTGTTATTAAAGGGTTTAAATCTAACTCTGTAAAAGTACTTGTTGCAACTGACGTTGCAGCACGTGGTATACACGTAGATAATATCTCGCATGTATTTAACTACCATATTCCATTTGACCCAGAATCTTATGTTCACCGTATTGGTAGAACTGGACGTGCTGGAACAAAAGGTAAAGCTATTACACTTTTAACTCCTTTAGAGTTTAAAGAACTTCAACGTATAAAACAAAAAGTTGGAACTTCAATGGCGCATGCTTTTGTACCTAGTAAGACTGATTTACGTGAGTCTACAACTGAGAATATGGTTAAAACTATAGAAGAGCAACACATCTATGATGAAGCTCACAAAGTTTTAGATAGATTAAAAATGGATATTGATGAAGAGACTATTATGTTTAAACTTATCTCTATGATTTTAGATAAGCAAGATATCAAAGGTCCTAGTAACATAGGTATTCCAGCGGATAAACTTGATGCTATTTTAGCAAGAGCAGCAAACCGTGGAGGTAGTCCACGTGGTAAAAATGGTCGTAGTGGTGGTTACCGAGGTAATAAAAGCCGTTCTACTTCATCAGGTGGTGGAAGTCGTGATAGAAACCGTCCAAATAGTGGTGGTAGAAGCAGTGGTGGATACAGAGGAAATAAAGACTAATCTTTCACTTTCTCTCAACACTCCCTATTCCGTGCTTTGCACGGAACTACCCCTCTCAACTTTACTTTATATATAAGATGTTCCTTGTTTTATTCGCTATAATTGTTAAAAAAGAGGTTCTCTATGCATCATCTTATCATCTATGAAGATTCAGAAATCTATATTGAAAAAGAGCAAAGCCAAATACCTTGGCTCAAAATTTTTACACAAGAACCTTACCGAGAACTAGGCGATGTGCCAAAAGCGTTACGTGTAAAGTTGTGGGAAGTTTATGACATCATAGAGTATGAAATGAAACACTACTATGCTCCAAAAAAAATAAATATGGCATCATTTGCGAATGTATTGCCTCGAGTTCATATACACGTAATGGCTAGATTTGAAGAAGATAGTCACTATCCAAACCCTATGTGGGGAGAAAAACTACGAGAAGCAAAACTCTCACTCCCGGATGAAGATAAATTTCATAAAAGAGTTTTTAATGCTCTAACTTTAGAGTTTCAAGAGTGAAGGCTATACTATGAAATTTTTAATTACTAAAGTTCTCAATTTTATTCTAGTTCAAGGCGGATGGAAATTTTTTTGAGGAGCTTACTTGAGTAAGTGACGAAAACAAATTTTCATCCAACGAAGAAATTGGATAAAAGTGTTACTTTAGTGGTGAGAAAGGGACTAGGGCTGAACCCCATGTCAGACCCCCACCAAAAGCATCAAGAAGCATAAGCTCACCCTTTTTAAGGTTTCCTGCCTCATACACATCATTGATTGCCATTGGAATAGAAGCACCTGAAGTATTGCCATATTTTGCAACTGTAAGAACTACTTGGCTCTCTTTCATTTTTAAGGCATCGCCTACTGCTTTGATGATTCTATAATTAGCTTGATGTGGTATGAAATGATTTACAGCAGAACTTTTAATATTATTATCAGATAATATCTCTACTACGTCTTTTGTAAGAGTACGTACTGCAACTTTAAATGTTTCATTGCCTTTCATTTGCATAAAACAGCCTGCTGCTTCACCCTCTAGTGCATCGTGAGGAGAACCTGTCCCTCCGTTTGGAGTCATAAGCAAATCAGCATATGTGCCATCAGCACCAGTATGTATATCAATAATTGCTTCTTCTTTATTGTCAGTCGCAGAGATTATTGCCGCTCCTGCACCATCTCCAAAGAGTATGCATGTACCACGATCTGTATAATCTGTAATAGCTGAAAGTTTTTCAGCCCCAACTATAAGTACATTTTTTTTCATTCCAGATTCTATGAATGCTTTTGCAATGGAGAGGATATAAACAAAACCTGTACACGCTGCAGAAATATCAAAAGCTGTTGCATTTGCAAGTCCGAGTTTGTTTGCTATGATTGTAGCAGTTGAAGGCATACAAAAATAATCAGGGGAGATAGTGGCACAAATAATCATGTCTATTTTATTTGCATCAATCCCACTACGCTCTATTGCGAGTTTTGCTGCTGCTACACCCATATCACTTGTTGCTTCATCTTTAGCTGCTATATGACGCTCTTTTATCCCCGTTCTTTGAACAATCCACTCATCAGAAGTATCAACCATCTTTGAAAGTTCTTCATTGGTTAGTATTTTTTTAGGGACATAAGCCCCTATAGAACGAAAAGCAGCGTAAGCCATTAAGACTCCTTATTTTTTAACTCTTTGAGCCTTGCAACAATATGTTGATTTACACCTGTATCTACATAACTTATAGCTTGATAGATAGCATTTTCAATTGCACGAGCATTACTTTTACCATGACTCACAATTGCACACCCTTTTATACCAATCAGTGGAGCACCACCTATCTCAGCATAATCTATCTCTTTTTTGAGAAGTTTAAAAACTTTACGCATAAGTAAAGCACCCGTAATTGCAACAGGAGATTTTCTAATATAATCTTTAATAAGCTGACTAATAGTTGATGCAACACCTTCACTCGTTTTAAGTACTAAGTTGCCAATAAACCCATCGCACGTAATGACATCACACGAGCCATTAAAAATGTCTGCACCTTCTACATTTCCTTTAAAACCTTTATAGCCTTTTAAAAGTCTAAATGCAGCTTTTGTAACATCATTCCCTTTAGACTCTTCTTCACCATTTGCTAAAATACCTATGCTAGGTTCTTTTATTTTTAAAACATCCTCAGCATAACATCCACCCATGACAGCGAACTGTACTAAATGTTCAGGTCGTGAATCTACATTTGCTCCAACATCTAAGAGTACTGAGCGGCGTCCTATTTTAGTTGGCATGAGCGTCACTAATGCAGGACGAGATACGCCCTCTAGGCGACCAAGTCTAAGTGTCGCAAGTGTCATTGTTGCACCACTGTGACCAGCAGAAACAACACCATGCGCATGACCGTCTTTGACCAAATCCATAGCTTTATATATGCTGCTCTCTTTACGTTTTACAGCATCTGTTGCTGCATCACTCATAGAAATGACATCTTCGCAATCTATTATAGAAATCTTATCTCTATAACTTTTAGGTAACATAGGTAAAATTTCTGATTTTTTTCCTACCAAAATAGGTATGAAGTGTTTTTTCTTAAGTGCTGCTACACAGCCTTTAATAATAGGTTCAGGACCAAAGTCCCCACCCATAGCATCAATAGCTATCTTAACCATTCGTTATTTATACTCACCAGTAGTAGGGTTGATGTGGTGTGGTAATTTGTAAGTTCCATCTTCACATTTAACTGGTTTAGCCAGAGTAATTTTATAGTGTGTTCTTCTTTTTGCTGAACGTGAGTGAGACACTCTTCTTTTAGGTACTGCCATTTTTATTTCCTTATATTTTATTTACAGTTTGAACAACTGTGGTAATCGCTTTTAATAAGTTCTATCTCGGAGTCTAATATCTCATCTAAATCAGCATTACCATCAAAAGACTCAACAACATCAAGTTCTACTGCATCATTTGCATCATATATACCATCAGAGATAAAGAATTCAATATCTTCATCTACATTTAGCATAAAGTCTTCTGCACAGACATCACATGACATAGGAAGCAAACCCTGTAGAGTTGCTTTAAGCAAAACAAGCTTGCCAGCATGATACTCCAGATAACCTTTAAAAGTTATATCATTAGATTTAACTTCAAAATCTAATGGTGTTTTGGTAACTCTTCTAAGTATAACTTTCAAGTTTTTACTTAAGAAATTTCTCTTTCTGAGAAAAAGAATGCTATTTCAATAGCTGCATTTTCAACTGAGTCACTTCCATGAACCGCATTTGCATCTATATTTTCAGCGAAATCTGCACGAATTGTACCAGCTTCAGCCTCTTTAGGGTTTGTAGCACCCATTAAATCACGATTGATTTGCATTGCATTTTCACCTTCTAAAACTGAAACTACAACTGGACCACTAATCATGAAATCAACTAAATCATTAAAAAATGGACGTTCTGCATGCACTGCATAAAATGCTTCTGCATCAGCACGTGATAGTTGAATCTTTCTTGTCGCAGCAATCTTAAGACCCTTGCTCTCAAATCTGTCTAAAATCTTGCCTATAACACCTTTTGCAACTGCATCTGGTTTGATGATTGATAGTGTTCTTTCCATCAAATCTCCTCTGAAAATATAAAATTAGAGTGGAATTATATCTAAAAAAAATGCTTTTTAGTTTAAAAAATAAATTTTAGAAATATTTGGAGGAAAGTTAGGCGTATATTTTTTTTAAACAGAGCAGATGCTCTGTTTTAGAGATTACTCTACAACTGGCTCGTGACTAGAACGTTGTTCTTCAGTAACATCATCTCTATGTGCTGGAGATTCACCAATAGCATCCCAAGTAATACATCCTTCTGTTGGACATGCAGTAGCACAAGCTGGTTCGTCATGATGACCAACACATTCTACACATTTGTCGCCATATACATAGTAAGTTTCTTCACCAGTTGGATTATCATCTTCATCTACGATTGCTTCTACTGGGCACTCATCTATACAAGCGCCACAATTAATACATGTATCATTAATTAATACTGCCATTATTTTATCTCCTAATTTTAAATATAGGTACTATACACTCTGTAGTTTTAAATGTAGCTAAAATTGTTTACTTGCATAGAAAAAAGAAGAAATTGTTACAGTTAGATGACAGGGGTGCTATTAACGGCAACTAAATGCGCCGTTAATTGCTAATTTAGAGACCTAAAAACTCTCGTATTTCAGGGACTCTAGTAGTTTTTTCCCAAGTAAATCCCTCTTCCTCACGACCAAAGTGACCGTAAGCAGCAGTTTGTCTATATCTTGGTTTTAAGAGGTCAAGCTCTTTAATAATTCCAGCAGGTGAAAGGTCAAAAAGTTCTTTCACACAAGACTCAATTTTATCCTCAGAAACTTTACCAGTTCCATGTGTATCTACCATAATAGAAACAGGTTGAACAACACCAATTGCATAAGCAACTTGAATAGTTGCTTTGTCACAAGCACCAGAAGCAACTAAGTTTTTCGCTACATAACGTGCTGCGTATGCCGCACTTCTATCAACCTTGGTTGGATCCTTTCCTGAGAAAGCTCCACCACCATGAGGACAACTTCCACCATACGTGTCAACAATTATCTTACGACCTGTAAGACCTGCATCACCTTGTGGACCACCAATTACAAATTTTCCTGTTGGATTGATATGAAAGATTGTTCCTTCATGCATCATCTCAGCAGGAATTACATGCTTAATAACCTCTTCAATCATATCTTCGCGAATCTGTTCTTGAGAGACATCAGGTGCATGTTGCGTAGAGATAACTACAGTCTCAACTGAAACTGGCTTATCACCTCTATACTTAACACTTATCTGCGCTTTTCCATCAGGACGAAGGTAAGGAACTATCCCCTCTTTACGTACTAATGCCAAACGTTGTGTAAGACGGTGTGCTAAGTGAATTGGAAGAGGCATAAGCACATCTGTTTCACGACATGCATAACCAAACATCAATCCTTGGTCACCTGCACCGATCTCGCCATTCTCTTGATCAACACCTTGGTTTATATCGGGTGATTGCTCACCAATTCCATTTAAAACTGCAGCAGACCTATAGTCAAAACCATATGTTGCATCCGTGTACCCAATCTCTTGAATCACTTTTCTAGCAATCTCTTGCATAGGGGCATAAGCCGTAGTCTTCAGTTCGCCTGCAATTACACAAAAACCATTTGATACCAAAGTTTCACACGCAACACGCGCCTTTGGATCATGCTCAATAATATAATCCAGAATTGCATCACTGATTTGATCTGCCATCTTATCAGGGTGCCCTTCTGTTACAGACTCCGAAGTAAATATATACTCTTTTGTCATCGATTTTCCTTATTGAAATATAGAGTCTTGCTCCATAAATCGAAAGAATTATATCTAATAATTATTAATTTCAAGGCTCTGTATTTTATTAAACTTTTGCCTGTTTACAAAGATTTGAATTTCGTCATTTATACCTAGGCTTCCATAGCCTGCCGCTTAGAATCAACATTTTCGTATCATCTCGTTTTCTTTTTTTAAATTAAATTTCTGAGCCACATTACTTGATATGCTTGCATTGTTATGACTCTATTTTCTTTGCTAAGCTCATAAGATGAGAGTAAATCTGATGCACCATCCATTATACTACTTGGCAATGAAAAGCTCACGTTCTCATTTGAAAAATTATGAAGTGCTACTATACATTCACTCCTATCTAAAGAGTACTGCAAAATAGCAAAAACAGCATTATGAAGACTGAACACCTCAAAAGCTCCAAACGGGTTAAAAGCTTTTTCGTTGATACGAACAGAGAGTAGTCTTTTATAGGCTGAGAAGATTATCTTTTCACTACTGTTATCATCCGTCAAAGTCTCTACTAATCTATCATAATTAAACTTTTCTCTATTTATTGTACGATTAATACCTGTGAGCTTGACACCTTCAAGATAACTTTTTGAACCAACAAATGAGTGAAAGTAAATTCCTGGTACTCCAGGCATTGCTAAAGTTACTGCTTGTGTGAGGAGCATTCTTTTTATTCGCAAGAGCTTTTCTTCATCTGGATGGGAGAGAATATCTATATAAGAACAATTTAGTTCATAAGGCTTTTGCCCTTCTGGTGTATTTCTATATGAAACAAGTCCACCATGGTTGATTGTACTTTCTACTAAAGAGTTTATCTCCTCTTCGCTCAGTAACTCACTTACTGGTCGCATTCCACATCCATCATGAGAAGCTGTAAAATTAAAAAAGCAGACCTTATCACTTGGCAGACTAAGACTTTGTGCCCACTTTGTAAGTTTTTTTGTATCTCCTTGTAAAACAGAGTGTGCAAGAAGCGGTGGCAGTGAAAAGTTATAAACCATTTGCGCTTCATCTTTGCCCGAACCAAAATAGGAAATATTTTCATCGTGTGGCACATTTGTTTCAGTAATTATAATAACCTCTGGCGCTACTTCATGTAGAACTTCACGCATCAACTGTATAAGTTCATGGGTTTGTGGTAGATGCACGCTGGGAGTTCCTAGCTTTTTCCATATAAAGGCAATGGCATCCAAACGAATCAGTGTCGCACCCATCTCAATATAATAAAAAAGTGCTTCAATAACTGCTACAAGTACCTTATAATTTGCATAATTTAAATCAACTTGATCAGAACTAAACGTTGTCCAAATATTATGAATTTTTCCCTCACAATCTTTAAACTCGCTCAACAATGGTGAAGTACGAGGACGTACAACTGCACTCACATCTGTTGTTGGGTCCAAATCTATAAAAAAATTTTCATACTCTGGGTCTTTTGCCAAATATGCTTTAAACCAATGAGAGTACTGCGAAATATGATTAATCACACCATCAACCATTAAACGATACTCCGCACTAATCTCCCTAATCTCTTTCCATGAACCCATTTTTGGATCGACTTCACTGTAGTTAATTACTGAAAATCCATCATCTGAAGAGTAAGGATAAAAAGGCAAAATATGCACTGAATTGACAATTCCTTTTAGATACTGGTCTAAAAAGAGTTTGAGTGTTTTAAGAGGTGCTTCAGCAGGTCGTTGAAGCTGGTCTCCATAAGTTATTAAAATCGTATCTTTTTCACTAAGGTGATATTCGCTCGAGGTAACACGTGTTTTATACTCTTGTATAAGTGCTTTTAAAAGTTTTAAGGCTTTACTAGCATCTTCTTTTGTATAGATAGCTTCGAGTCGTTCACGTATAGTATGCGTTTCATATTGTATATTTGGCATCTATTCTCTTTCATTATCCGCTTTTACGGCACGGTAAAATTTCTCAGAAAATTCTGGCATAACAGAACGAACAGTAATCCATGGGGAGAGAGGTGGAAGTCCCATAGGGTCTTCATAGTACTCGTCCGCTGCATTTTTTATGGCATCTTGAAATGATTCAACTGCTAGTATCTCATTTTGTCTATTATATTCAAGTGCGTTGAGTTTACTAAGTGCATTGTATTTTGAAATTTCAAAGCGTGACTCTTGGTAGTAAGAGGAGAGGAGTGTTTGAAAAGATGCTTTTGAGAAGACTATACCCTCTTGTGCCAAAATTCTAAAAAGAGTTTTAGCAATATCATTTGCCATTTTATAGACACCTCCACCCTCATCTTGTGAACCAAGTTCTTGATGTTTATGTTCATAACTCTCCATAATTTCAGTTTGGCAAATACGTTTATTTGAAGTATTTTTATAGACTTCTGAGAGTGTTGATACTTCAAGCCCCCAAGTTGGTGAGATTGCTATACCACGACCTAAAGAGCGAATAAATGAGAACTCTCCAGAGAGTGCATAACGAAAACTCTCCATATACTCTAAGTATCTATTTTTACCAAAAGTAATAGTAAGTGCTTTAATGAGTGGTGTATAAAAAAGTCGTGTTACACGTCCATGTAACTTATGAGTCACACGTGAATAAAATCCTTTATTAAACTCAAAATCCAAAGCTGGGTGCACTATAGGAAACAGAAGTCTTGCCACAATTTCTCGTTTGTAATTCACTATATCGCAATCATGTAGAGCAAAGGCATAATTTTCTTGATCTGTAAGACCATATCCTATCATTGTCCAGACATTACGACCTTTACCAGGTGTATCTAAACCTGGAAAATGTTCTTGTGTTAATGCCTTGTAGATTTCTTTGATTCTTGGTCCATCATTCCAGAGTACATCTACCTTACATGGAAGTACACTCATTCTCTCTTTTACCTCTAAAAACTGCTCTTTAGTAGCTTGATCGAGTCCTAAAATTATTTTGTAGAGATAGTGAACATTTTTGAGTTCACTAATAATTTGTTCCATAGCAGGTGTCTCAAATTCGGAGTAGAGTGCGGGAAGGAGTAAAACCATTTTTCTTCTTGTAGAAAACTCTTCTAACTCATTTTCCATATCTTCTAAGGGACGATTTCCTACATTTTGCAGGGTTGTTATTACTCCATTTTGAAAAAAATCTGACATTTTTACTCTCCTTTTATAATAATTGCTATGTCTATAACATTTGTCCCAGTTGGACCTGTTTGTATAAGATTATCGCGCTCTTTAAAATAACTATAACTATCGAAGTTCATGAGATAGTTTTGTAACTCTTTAGAGTAGTCATCATAAGCAACGACTGCACCAGCAGCATCTGAATTACCATCCACACCATCTGTACTTGCCGATAAAAAGGTCATATCTAAACCCTGTTCATGTATTTTCTTGAGCATGAGTAAGGCTGCATGTTGATTACGACCACCTTTGCCATTGCCTTGAAGATTGACTGTACACTCCCCACCAAAAATGATACACTCTTCCTCAGAGTTCTTTGCAATTTTAAGCATCTTCTCAACCATAAGAGAGACTTCATCCTCCATAGGTTCTTGCACCATTTTAACACGTAAACCTTTTGCATTTGCACTTTCGCACGTAATGGCTAAAGCTTGTGCATTTGAAGCAATGATTTTATGTTTAATTCGCTCTAGTGACTGACTTGGAGATTCTTCTAACTTCCCTTGTATACCATCTTGTAAAACAACTTGTACAGAATCTGGGAGTTTACGAAAGAGTCCTTTTTTATCTAAAATATTTTTAGCATCTAAAAAAGTTGTGTCATCACAATATAGTGGACCAGAGCCAATACTTTTTAAATCATTACCTATTACATCTGAAATTACAAGTACCATGCCACTTGCCTTACACATTGTTGCGAGTCTTCCCCCTTTTATAGCTGAGAGGTGTTTTCGTATAGTATTCATTTCATCTATTTTTAAATTCGCACGTAACAGTAGATTTGTTGTGATTTGTATATCTTGAAGTGTTAAAGGTTCTAGTGGAGATTCCATCAAAGCAGAACTTCCACCTGAGAGTAAAAATATATATAAATCATCTTCGTCACAATCGTGCATGAGCTGTATCATTTTTTTTGCTGCATCAAAACTCATTTGAGAAGGTAGAGGATGTGAGCCTAAAGAAACCTCAATGTTTTTTAGTTTTCCTTCATCATAAGGAGCGATAATCAAGCCCTTGTAGATTTTATCTCCAACAATTTTTTCTAACTCTATCGCCATGCTATAAGCTGCTTTTCCTGCACCAAAAACATAAAGATTTTTATACTCACTAAGGTTATATTTTACATCCTCAAAACAAAGTATGTCGCCCTCAAGAGAGCAGTATTTGTGCATAAAGTTCTTGGGTAATGAACCTTCAAGTGCATCCGTAAAAAGAGACTTTGCAATGCTTTTATTTTGCATTGAAAATCTCCAAAATTGCACTATTCCAACCTTTTGAACCAGGAGAAGAAGCTTTTAGTATGCTACTCGCTTGCATATCTGCAAAAGTACCATCATAACGGGGTATAAGTACTCCAGTATCTGCCGCACGTAACATAGTAAAATCATTTGGACTATCGCCTAGGGCTATCATTGTAAAAGGATTGTGATAATACTCTTGATAAAGGTGTGTAAGATAGAGCATTGCCTTGGCTTTATCTTGCCCTTTTGAAATAAGATGATAGAAACGACCGCCTTTGAGTATGTCTAATCCTTCTTCGTGTGCTTCTTGTACGAGTGCTTGTATGTCTACATTCTCTTTGAGTATAAAGGGTTCTGTAAAATCTCTTTTCATTGCGTTTAGGGCATCCTCTTTTTCTAATGAGGTTAGCTCCATCACCTCATCTATCTGCATATCTCCAAACCCATGAATGGCATATTTTTGCTGTAGATGTTTAAAAAAAATTCTTAATTCCAAGTAACTTCGTGCTTGAGAAACTTTTATGTACTCCTCATCAGAGTGAACATGTTCTGCCAAAGGAGAGTGAGAAGATATAAAAATGCCAGCCCCATTTTCGACAATAAAAGGGCACTCAATATTTAGCTTTTTTTGTAAGGGTTGCACCTCTGAGAATGTTTTACTTGTCACTATGACAAGAGGAATGGCATTTGTTTTTAAGTAGGAGAGGGCTTCAAAAGCTTCATCAAAACTATAGCTATCATGATTTAAAAGTGTGCCATCGAGATCACTATAGACTATGCACTTCATATATTGTTCTCCTCTTGTTTATTATATATACTATGATTAGAAACTAGACAATTGCTCAAGTGCCTCTTTAGTCAATCTAGTAATCTCATAAAATTTCTTGTACTCTATCAGCTCTTTAGGCACTATCCAGCTTCCACCTAGACAAAGAACATTTGGCAGTTTTAAGAACTCTTTTGCAGTGGAGCTATTTATTCCACCCGTTGGGCAGAACATCACATCAGGAAAAGGTCCTCCAAACGCTTTGAGTGCATCGACTCCACCTACAACAGTTGCAGGGAAAAGTTTAAAATTATTATAGCCATACTCGAAACCATACATAATTTCACTCGCAGTTGCAACTCCTGGAATGAGCGGTATGTTTTTTTTACTCTTTGCCAACTCTTCTGTAAGCCCTGGAGAAATTGCAAATTTTGCACCTGCATCTTCAACGCTCTTTAGCATCTGTGCATTTAAAACAGTTCCTGCTCCTGTAATTGCCTCAGGAAATTTTTTTGCTACAGCTTCTATGGCGGCTATCGCTCCTGCACTACGAAGCGTTATTTCAAATATATAAATGCCACCTTCCATAAGCGCCTCTGCTACAAAAAGCATCTCTTCACTGCTTGTGACTTGAATAACTGGAATTATGGGTGAAACACTCATTACCTCTCTTGGGCTTAACATGATTCTTCTCCTACTATTTCAAAAATTGTAGCGCCCTCTTGTGCAGAGCTTACGCTTTTTCTCATAGAGCTAAAAAGCTCACGACCTACGCCATATCTTGTATGTATTTGCTTAGAATTATAGGTGTTACGTGCGTATAATTCTTGCTCCTCTACATGGAGTAAAAGTTTTCCATTTTCACAGTCCAGAGTAATTCTATCGCCATCTTTTATTTTTCCTATTACACCACCCTCTTTTGCTTCAGGTGAGAGATGGATTGCAGAAGCAACTTTCCCTGATGCTCCACTCATACGTCCATCTGTAATAATGGCAACCTTATAACCTCTGTCTTGCAAAACTCCCATGGAGGGCATAAGTCCATGAAGTTCTGGCATACCATTTGATTTTGGACCTTGAAAAGGAAAAACGGCAATAAAATCCATATTTAATTCATCTCGTAAAAAAGCCTCTTTGAGTGCTTCTTGTGAGTAAAAAACTTTTGCAGGTGCTTCTATTATTTTATACTCTGCTTTGAGTGCAGATGTTTTAATCACACTTTTTCCAATATTTCCCTCAAGGACTCTTAGACCACCTTGTGTATCAAAAGGTTTTTCTCTCTTTGCTATGACACTCAAATCTGCTGAACTCTCAATCGCTTTTTTATATACAAGTTTTTTATCTTCTAAAAATGGCTCTTGAAGATAGTTATGTAAACCAAAACCCATCACTGTATTTACATCTTCATGTAAAAGTCCTGCATCAAGCAACTCTTTTATAACAACTGCCATGCCTCCAGCACTATGAAAATGATTTACATCTGCACTACCATTTGGATACATCTTGCAAAGAAGTGGCACAACACTAGAGAGTGCATCAAAATCTCCCCACTCCAAAGTGATGCCTGCCGCACGTGCCATTGCAATGAGATGGATTGTATGATTTGTAGAACCGCCAGTAGCTAAAAGCCCTACAATAGCATTCACAAAACTCTTCTCATTTATCATTTTTCCAACAGGCATATAATTCGCACGTAACGAAGAAAATTCTAAAAGTTTTAGGGCAGCAGCTTCTGTCAAAGCATCACGAAGAGGGGTGTTTGCATTAACAAAAGAGCCACCTGCTAAATGAAGCCCCATAATTTCCATAAGCATCTGGTTTGAGTTTGCTGTTCCGTAAAAGGTACATGTTCCAGAAGAGTGGTACGAGGCTGATTCTACTTTTAGAAGCTCCTCTCGTCCAACTTTTCCCTGAGCATACTCTTGTCTGATTTGCACTTTTTTCGTGTTGCTTATGCCAGACTCCATAGGTCCAGCAGGAGCAAAGATGACGGGGAGATGTCCAAACTTCATAGCACCAATAAACATACCTGGTACAATTTTGTCACACACTCCAAGCATAATTGCCCCATCAAACATATTGTGAGAGAGTGCTATAGCCGTACTCTGCGCAATAATATCTCGACTAAAAAGACTCAACTCCATCCCCGGTTGTGATTGTGTCACACCATCACACATAGCAGGAACACCTCCTGCAAACTGTGCAGTTGCACCTGCAAATGCAAGTGAACGCTTTATAAGTGGTGCAAAGTTAACAAATGGCTGATGTGCTGAGAGCATATCATTGTATGCAGAGACAATAGCAATATTTTCTTTTGATTTTTGGATTAAATTTTTCTTCTCATCGTCACTACACGGAGCTATTGCGTGCGCTATATTACTACACCCTAAATGCTCTCTTTGTGGCTGTGTTGTTTTTGCCTTTTCTATGCGTTGGAGATAAATGCCTCTACTTACTGCACTGCGCTGTATAATCTTTTGTGTAACCTCTTGAAGTATCTCATTTTTAAGCATAATAGACTTCCAATAGTGGCATCTCTTGCTGCATCATAGATAAAATTGGCAGACTCTTAGCATCACTACTTTTTGCTGCAATTTCAAAGATGTTTTTCTTTCTCTCTCCTTCTATATGAAGAATAAGAGTCGTCGCACTCAGTAAAAATGAGCGACTCAAAGTCATACGTTCTAAAGGAGAGGTAGGTGCTAAGGTTGCACAGCACTTCTCATCCGTAGTGAGTGCTTCTTGCAATTCTGCAGTGTTTGGGAAAAAAGAGGCAGTATGTCCATCTTCTCCCATTCCTAAAAGTACAACATCTAAAGTATCTATATTTTTAAATCTACTTTTTGTAAGAACAAGCGCATCTTTACTACTAGAAACTGCATTTTTCAAAGGAATGAACTTCGCCTGACGTGCTCTATTTTGTAGAAGAGTCTCTCGCACAAGCTTTTCATTAGAACTGCTATTTTGAGGGTTTACCCACCGCTCATCTACCAGAGTGATTGTAACTTTACTCCAAGGTAAATTTTTTGTAGAGAGTTTTTCAAAAAGACTCTTAGGTGTTGTGCCTCCTGAAACTGCAAGAACTGCACTCCCTTTTTGTGTCAGAGCCTTTTGTAAATCCTCACAAATTCGTGCAGACAACTCCTCGACTAAAACAGTTGATGACTCAAAAGCATGTACTATATAGTTATTTTTCATACCAACTCCTACCATCTCGTTCAATGAGTGCTATGGAAGCAGAAGGTCCATCTGTTCCAGCAATATAATGCTTTGGTGTAATGCCTTGCATTTTCCAACCATCCAAAATTTTATCTGCCCAAACCCAAGCTGCTTCTACTTCATCACGACGCATAAAGAGCGTTGGATTGTCACGTATGACATCGAGTAAAAGATGCTCGTATGCATCAGGAACACGTGGTGCGTTTTCTGCAACATTTAAATCAAGTTCAACTTGTTGCAATCGCATTCCTTCATTAAGACCTGGTATTTTATTCATCACAAACAAAGAGATACTTTCATTTGGCTGTAGACGAATTACAAGTTTGTTGCTATCTATGCAAACACCACCTTTTGGGAAAATAGAGTGTGGCACATCCTTAAAATCAATGACAATTTCACTATAACGCTCTCGCATACGTTTCCCAGTTCTTAAGTAAATTGGTACACCATTCCATCGCCAATTGTCTATATCTGCGCGAATGGCTACAAATGTCTCTGTATCACTTCGTGAATTTGCAGCATCCTCTTCTAAGTAACCCACAACTGCTACTTGTCCGCTCATACCTGCTGTGTATTGACCTCGAACTGTTTTAAGCTTTAAGTCATCACCTTCTATACAACGAAGTGCTCGAATCACTTTAAGTTTTTCATCACGCACGCTATCACCATTGAGTGTGGAGGGTGGTTCCATCGTAATCAAACAAAGAAGTTGTAAGAGATGATTTTGCACCATATCACGCATAGCACCATAATCATTATAGTACGTCCATCTTCCTTCTAAACCAACACTCTCTGCTACAGTTATTTGAATGTGGTCTATATATTGTGCATTCCAGATTGGTGCAAAAAGCATATTTGAAAAACGAAGTGCTAAAATATTTTGTACAGTATCTTTACCCAAGTAGTGGTCTATTCTAAAAATGGCACTCTCTTTAAAATATTGTGACACTTCATCATTAATAACTTGCGAAGATTTCAAATCATTTCCTATGGGTTTTTCTAAAACAACACGGGAACTTTCTAAAATAAGTTTGGATGTACCTAAATTCTTGCAGATGATTCCAAAGAGTGAAGGAGCAGTTGAGAGGTAGTTGATGCGCTCTTTCTCTTCATGTCCACTTAAAAATTGTACAAGTTTTTCGTACTCTTTTTCTTGTGTTAAATCTATACTTATATAGTGGAGATACTCCACAAACTTTTCAAAGACTTTTTCATCGAAGTCTTTAAATTTAAGATTGTTTGTAAATCGCTCTTTTATAATTTCACCATATTCTGTAGTGCTTAATGGATCTCTTGAGACAGCAACAATTCTACTCTGCGTATCTAAATACCCATCTTGAAACAGGTGATAGAGTGCAGGCATAAGTTTACGTAGTGCGAGATCACCGTGACCGCCAAATATAATAATGTCATACGAGTTATTACTGTGCATTGTCAAACCTTTATAGCATTCTGCCACAGAATAGAATTTATTTGGATAACAACCTGCACTTTTTTTAAGCAATTTGTAATAGAGACAAAAGATAAAAATTATCCTTAAAGAAATTTACTACTTTATTTCATCTAAGGATTGTTAATATTTTTCTGTTAGAATTTCCGCATAAACAAAACAAACACAAGGACATTTATATGTTAGTAACAAATCCAGCTCCAGACTTTAGTGCAACAGCAGTTTTAGCAGACGGTTCAATCGTTGAAAATTTTACATTATCAGAAAACATGGGTGAAAAAGGTACAGTTCTTTTCTTCTATCCATTAGACTTTACATTTGTATGCCCATCAGAAATCATCGCTTTTTCTCACAGAATTGAAGATTTCAAAAGCCGTGGTGTAAATGTTATTGGTGTATCTGTAGATAGCCAATTTTCTCACTTCGCATGGAGAGAAACTCCAGTAAATAATGGTGGTATTGGTAGAGTAAAATACCCACTTGTAGCTGACTTATCAAAACAAATTTCAAAAGATTATGATGTACTTTTTGGTGGATCTGTAGCGTTACGTGGTTCATTCTTAATTGATGGTAAAGGTATAGTTCGTCATGCAGTAATCAATGACTTACCACTTGGTCGTAACATTGATGAAATGATTCGTATGGTAGATGCAATGCAGTTTACTGATGAGCACGGTGAAGTGTGTGCTGCTGGTTGGCAAAAAGGTGATGAAGGTATGAAAGCTACAACTGAGGGTGTTGCTGAGTATCTTGGTAAACACGAAGCGGACTTATAAGAAGTCTCAAAACTCCTTTCTTTTCAAAACATTTTCAAAACACTGCTGAGGCTTACGCCTCGTAGCAGAATCACTCTACTCTTTATCTAACCCACTATGTGCTTTTTCACTCGCACTATTTGCTCTTTCATAACTTCCATTTGGATTGTGTGTTGAACAAGCGGTAAATCCAAACACAATAAACATACTTAGTAGTACATACTTCATAAAATTTCTCCGTTTATAAATTGGTAAAACACTATAACATATTTCTAGTTTTTCTCTTTTAAAAATGTATTAGCGTTCTTTTTGCACCACGACTATGTAAAGTTTTGAGGACTCTTTTTTACCTTTGATGACACGAATGTTTACTCTTAGTTTTATGTGCTTTCCATCATGTTCATAGTCTATGATATGTTTCATCTCTTTGACAAATTTTATGTTTTCTTTTAAGTACTCAAAGCCTATGTTGTTTTTTAGCAGAGCAATAGCATCAAATGAGACTCTGTATTTTGAGTCTGGAATGCCAAACATTTTCATAAAACGAGCATTCATTTTTGTAAAGACTCCCTCTGCATTCATGTAGCCAACAGAAAAAGGGAAGTACTCAAAGCCTACTTGAATGCTATCGAGTTGTTTTTTTAAATTTCTATTTTCTTTAAAAAGTTTACTCACATCACTTCCTATTGCGATAATGTAAGTTTGGTCTCGTTTGACTACTTTAGTAACTTGCCAGTTTATCTTATAAAGTTCGTCATCTTTTCCTTTTAGCGGTGTCATAAAGTGCTTATGGTAGGATTTTTCTGCCAAAATGTTTTCAAAATATTTACCTAATTGCTCTATATCTCCAGGTATAAAAGTTTGAAAAAAACCTTTGTGCAGAACATCCTCTTTTTTTAAGTTGACCAAATCTAAAAAGCAATTGTTTATATCGAGAATGTTTCCTTGTTCATCAAGGACAACCGTAATAGCACCACATGTTCTACTAAGCTCACGGAAGGTTAAACTGTTTAAAATATCACTCGCTGGAGTTTGAATAAACAAGACACCAATACCCGTACTTCCCTCAGTAAAGTAAAGCGTAAAAAGTCCATCAAAAATTTCAACATCATAAAGAGCATAAGAACTTTTATTTTCCTGTTTACTATATTCCTGAAGCATTTTAAGAAGTGGCTCTTCTATCTGCAATACATTCTCATCAGGGAGAAGTGCTTTCATAGCAACATTTGCATAGAGTCCAATAAATTTTTTGTCATCTTTATCTACCAAAAGCATAGGATATGCTAAATTTTCAATACTATCAAAAACAAGTTCTTTAGCTTCCACATCTACCTCTTCATAATTGTTTAATACAAAAGTATATCATGATGTTTTTTAATTTTCGCCTACAGTAAATGCTAGTTTAATTGAAGACGCTAAATGATAAAGAGAGTCTTTTAAACTTGATTTTCTATGTTTTAAGAATTATATTTTCACTTAATAAATCATAAAAATATTAATTATATAAAATTAAAACTTAGATACAATTACAAAAAATAATAAGAGGTTGTGTGGTAATACTAGACTTATTTTCGGGTGCTGGCGGTTTGTCAGAAGGCTTCTTCAGAGCTCAATCTACTTTTGTAGGACATGTTGAAGCAAGTACATATGCATGTAAAACTTTAAAAACTAGAACTGCATATTGGAGCCTCAAAAACTCTGGAAAAATCAATATTTATTATGACTACCTCCTTAAGAATATTTCTACTAAAGAATTATGGGAAGCAGCAGGCGTTTTAGACTCGCAAGATGTTATTAATAAAGAAATTTCAAATGATACTTTTAGTGATATTGTAGATATTGTTAATACAAATTTAAAATCTAAAAATTTAGATAAAGTGGATGTAATCATTGGTGGACCTCCGTGTCAGGCATATTCTGTTATTGGTAGAGCTAGAATGAAAGACTCTGTAACATGTGACCCAAGAAATTTTTTGTACAAATATTATGTTCGTTTTCTTGAAACATTTCAACCGAAAATGTTTATATTTGAAAATGTACCTGGTCTTAAATCCGCAGGAAACGGTCAATACTTTGAAGATTTGAAAAAAGCTATAGACGAGGCTGGTTATCATATAGAATTGGACGAACTTATAGCTTCTGAGTATGGTGTTTTGCAGAAAAGAAAGAGAATCATAATTGTTGGTTGGAAAAAAGAGGAAAATAAAGAGTATATCTATCCTGCATTTGAAAAAATAGTTAATGAGGCTTATCGGGTAGCAGATGTGCTAAATGATTTACCAAAAACATCTCCTAATGCAAAAATTGAAGGTGAAAATAAATATATGACTGCTACGAATCAATATTTAAAAGATTCAAGTATTAGAGATGGTGATTTCAATATTCTAACTCAGCATGAAACAAGACCTCATAATGAAAGAGATAGAAAAATTTACAAAGAAGCTATTTTGGCTTGGAATACAAAAAAAGAGAGTCTTTGCTATAAAGAGTTGGCAAACAGAAGACCAGATTTGATAACTCATAAAAATACAACATCTTTTATAAATAGATTTAATGTAATAAAGGCTGATGCAAAAGCCTCACATACAATACTTGCACATATGGCAATGGATGGACATTATTATATTCATCCCGATATAAATCAACTTAGATCGCTCTCTATAAGAGAAGCCGCAAGACTTCAAAGTTTTCCTGATGATTTTTATTTTGAAGGTTCTAGAACAGCAATTTTCAGACAAATAGGGAATGCTGTTCCTCCAAAAATGGCGGAACAAATTGCTAAGAAGATTAAAGAGCTAATTTAAACTCTACAAATCCCAACTTATCCCCTCACAAACTCCATAGCCTTGGGATTTACAAAGGCTAGATTATACCACTGGGTTTGTGGTGCTATGAGGTTGAGGCGTGTGGGGTTTGAGCTTCTTGAGAGGGCTACATAAAACTGCGAAGGGGCGAAGATTTCATTTGTTTGGATTATCAAATCCTCAATAGACATTCCTTGCGATTTATGTATGGTGATGGCGAAGGCGAGTTTTATTGGAAACTGGTAAACACTAAAGAGGCTCTCTTCGACTAGCTCTTTTTTTCCATCTATTGTTTTTTCCCTCCACATCGCTTTGCTTTGTGCAACAGCTTCAAGCTTCACAACTTTGCCATCGCTCTTTTGAACATAGACGTAATTTGCCTCGATGTTTACGACTTTTCCTCGCTCTCCATTGAAGTGATTCCAAGCGTTACGTGTAAAAAGAACAGGTGCCCCAATTTTGAGCTCAAGCTCTCTCTCTATTCTCGCATCACCCATAAATCTCTCAATCTCAGAATCACTTGTAGACTTCGCGTGTTTAATAACTTGTGCCTCTTTAACAAACAGCTCGCCATCTATGAACTCCAACTGCATTTTATTATGCCAACCTGCTGATTCATTTTTTCCAAACAAAAAGGTAAATTGACTTAAGTCATTTGGAAGCGGTTTTATAAACGCATTGAGTTGATTATGCACTGCTTCATCAACCAAACCAAAACGAACATTATGCAGTAACTCTATAAAATGCGCATCATCTGTTCTGTAGATATGTGTAAGCTCTATCTTAAGAAAGGCAAAATCATTCCATGCCTCAGACTCAAAAGCAAAATAGACTTCACCATATCCACGTACAACGGGAGGAAGTTGCAAAAAGTCTCCTACTATCATCACAACGCCTTTGTATTCTGCTTGCGTTAAACGCAGAGCTATCATCTCAAAAAGTGTATCGCTCACCATAGAAATCTCATCTATGACAATCAAGTGCATGCTTGCTATGAGTTTTTTTATCTTCTTTTTTATCTCAAACTTACCATTTTTTTCTAACTCACCTACATCAGAAGCGATGCCAAGGTCTAAAAAACTATGAAGCGTTTGTCCGCCTATGAGCGTTGCGGCCATTCCAGTAGAGGCAAGCTTTGCTACTTTTTTTGCTTCATTTTCAAAGTGTTCAATTATCTCACGAGTAAGCGTTGTTTTCCCAACACCAGCACCGCCAGTCAAAAAAACATTTGTTTTGTTCTCTAGTTTTTCTATAGTAAAATTTAAGTAATCCATTCGCAGATGGTAGCAACTATTACTATAATTTTAGATTAATGAGTGTATCATTAAAAGATTTTTTTTGGAGTGAGAGATGGCTGAGAGAATACTAATCGTTGAAGACAATAAAACACTAGCAAAACTAATAGCTAAAAAGCTAGAGGTTGCTCTTGAGTTTACAATAGATGTTGCTTACACAATGCAAGAAGCAAAACTTTTTTTAAAAAGATATACTTACTTTGTAACCCTTCTTGACCTCAACCTCCCAGATGCTCCCAATGGTGAAATCGTTGACTACGTCTTAAGTAAAGGTAATCGTGCCATCGTTTTAAGTGCGAGCATTGACAAAGAGTTTCGCAAAAAAATACTTAAGAAAAATATCATAGACTATGTCAATAAAACGGGTGTAAATAATGTAAATTATCTCATTAGCAGTATTGCACGTCTACAAAAAAATCAAGAGCATACAGTTTTAATAGTGGACCCTTCTATAGTCTTTAGAAAACAGTTAAAAGAGATGTTAGAAAATCTCTTTTTTAAAGTCATTACCGTTGCACACGGAGAAGAAGCTATGGGAATGCTCAGTACACACCCCAACATCTCTTTGGTTTTAACAGATTACATCATGCCTGTTATGAATGGTCTTGAACTTACAAGCGAAATACGAAAACTTTACACAAAAACTGAGATGTCCATTCTCGTTATTTCTTCCAATCAAGATGAAGAAATCAACGCGCTGTTTTTAAAACAAGGAGCAAATGATTACATCAAAAAACCATTCTCAAAAGAGGAATTTTCTTGTCGTGTAAACAATGCTATTGAGGCACTTGAAAATATTCAAATTGTTACAAACCATGCAAATCGTGACTTCTTAACAGGGCTTTACAATCGTAGATATTTCTTTGAAAATATGTCTGTATATGAGGATGAAATAAAGACTTCAGGTGAAAAATTTGCAATTGCTATGATTGACATTGATCATTTTAAATCTATAAATGATACATATGGGCATGATGTTGGCGATAAGGTCATTGTAACACTCTCCGAAATTCTTAGAACATCCACAAGCCATAGAGATATTGTCGCTCGTTTTGGGGGTGAAGAGTTTTGTGTTGTTTTAAAAAATATAAACCGTTACAGTGCTGTAGATATTTTTGAGAGAGTTCGTCAAGAAGTTGAATGTTTTTCATTTCAAGTGGATGCAAACACACAGTTAAAATTTACCATCTCCATAGGTGTGGTAATACACAACGATGAGAGCCTTCAAGAGACTATAAATGAAGCAGATATGATGCTCTACAATGCAAAAAATCAAGGAAGAAATCGAGTCGTTCTTTCGGAGTAGTTTTACTCCCGCCCTCGTTCC
>JBFHKA010000008.1:0-90331 GCA_041595535.1 Sulfurimonas sp.
CCTATGGTTACTAATGTTCCTATATAACCATAGAGAAGACCATTTCGAACTTTATTAAGACCATCTCGAATATTCTCTACCTCAACAAAATCTATATTTGGATACTTTACTTTTAATAATTCCACAAAAGAGTACTCTTTTGTTATACCTATTTTTTTATTTTTTATAGAGGAGAAGTCAGCTACAAAAGGTGTCCCTAACTTTGTAACCATTACTAAAGGTATTTTTAAATAAGGAGTAGTAAATTTTAAATATTTGTCTCTCTGAGGAGTAGGCATCGCAAGAGATAAAATATCACATTTTTTTTCTCTTATAGACTGCATAGATTCACTCCATGTCTTTGTCTGAAGTGTCTGAATTGGAATTGGAAAACTGTTTTGAATAAGTCGAAAATAATCCGCACTCATCCCAATATGCTTCCCATCTTTAAAACTTTCTAAAGGCATCCAGTTTGGGTCTATGCACATTTTAACAATCTTTTTCTTTTTTAAAAATTGCTCTTCTTCTGAGGTAAGTGCGTAATGTTTTGGTGGAGTATAAACAAAAGTATCCACATCAATCGTACCTTTGAGTAAACCTAATACATTATAAATATCTGCTATACCTTGAATTCTATGTTTATTAATCTCTCCTAGCTCTTTTACATCTTTGTATGCAAGCTCTTTTAGTATGTGCGCTTCATAGAGTAATGCACCTTCTGATTTATGTTGCGTGTTATATTTTCTCATAATAACATCAACAGTTTCATTGATATGAGAAAAAGCATATTCCCAACCTCTTAAAGAAGCGGTTCTAAAATTTTCTACTAGTTCTGGTGCATTTTTAACTGTTTTTTGCGATGTAAAAAGAAGATTGTTATAAAAATCAAATCCATAATCTTCTGGATTCCAAACATCATATGCAATTCCTTGTTTATCTAACACATAAAGTTCATTAGAAGTGTAATATGCACCTATGTCTGTCTCTTTATTTATCAAACTATGTACATCGAATGTTGGTTTTTGCAATTTCATATCTGAAATAGATATATTTTTAGAATGAAGCATAGAGATAAATGAAGCACTTTTAGCCTCGTTTTCATCTATCATAATGCGCTTATTTTTAAAATCTTGAATTGAATGAATTCCTGATGATTTGAGACTTACTAAAACATGCGGAGAAGATTGAAAAATTGCACTTAAAAGAACTATTCTACCCAATGTTGTATCATCTAGAACAACATTTGGATACCCTACAGCAAAACTATTTTCAGACTTCAAAACACTTTGAGCAAGAACCATATTGTTCTTGAACTCTTTAATGTCTACACTTAAGCCTACATCTTTATAGTAGCCCTTCTCTTCTGCCATATAAAACCCAGCAAACTCAAATTGGTGCTTCCATTGAAGTTGTAGAGATACTTTTTGTAATTCTGTGGCAGAGATAGCAACTGAAAAAAAAGCACACGCTAAGAAGAGTTTAATAATTTTAATCATTTATTTTTTTTACTATATCCATATTTTTTGTATTATATCAAAACAGAGCTATGATATAATAAAAACTTAAAAATCTAGGACTTCATTTTGACACTTCAAGAACTTCAACTCTCAATTAAAAAAAATACATCTAATACTACGAGCGAATTTAAACGTATCTTTCATGGAAGAGGTGGTCTGTACGACAATTTTAAGCACCTTACCATTGATTCTATAGATACTATTTTAAGTGTAGCTCTCTACTTTGAAGAAGAGAATGAAAAAGAACTTATAGCAATGCTTCAATCCTTTGTAAACAACTCAAAGTATGAAACTTTAGTCATCCAAAGAAGATATATGCAAGGCTCTCCAAGCGAACTGCTCATTGGAACTTTACAAGAGAATTTATATGTAGTTGAAAACAGTATGAAAATCAAACTCAATCTACTCTCAAACCGCAATAGCGGATATTTTCCTGATATGAAACTCGGTAGAGAATTTGTACGAGCCAATGCAAAAGACAAACGAGTCTTAAATCTCTTTGCGTATACCTGTGCGTTTAGCTTAGCTGCAAAATTCGGAGGAGCTTATGAAGTTGTTAACGTAGATATGAGTAAAAGTGCTTTAAAATCAGGAATGATGAACCACTCTCTTAACAACCTTGACCCAAGAGGAGTGAGTTATCTACCTTACAATATATTAAAATCCTTCTCATCCCTTAAACGTAAAGGTCCTTTTGATATGATAATTATTGATCCTCCAAGTTTTCAAAAAGGGAGTTTTGAAGCTACAAAAGATTATGAAAAAATTATTAAAAAACTAGAGGAGATAGCAAGCGAGGATTGTATCTTACTCTCTTGCTTAAACTCTCCAGAACTTGAGAGTAGTTTTATTATAAAGATGATGCAAGAGTATGCACCGAGTTTTAGATTTATAAAAAGAGTAGAAAATCTTCCTGAATTTGCCAGTGCAGATGAAGAGAGAAGTCTAAAAAATTTAGTTTTCAAACGAGAAAACTAATATTTTTACTCACATACGCAATCTGTAGCTAAAAGTCCAGCTTTTACTTCTTCACAACTCTCTTTGCCTTTAAGCTTATTTACAATCGCTAATGCAAAACAGATGGCGGTCGCTGGTCCTCGTGAAGTGAGAATATTGTCATCTTCAACAACCATGTACTTATCACCTTCATAACCATCTTTTTGTATATCTTTTTCAATGGAAGGATAACACGTATATTTTGATTTTAAGACACCTGCCGCATTGAGTGCAAAAGGTGCAGCACAGATAGCGGCAATGTTTTTACCTTTTGCATCCATCTCTTGGAGTAAGTTTTGAACATGTGTATCTTCTGCTAAAGCTCGTGTTCCTACCCAACCCCCTGGAAGAACAACCATATCCACTACATCTACATTAAGCTTCTTAACTTCTCTATTGGCTTGAAGCACAATATCGTGTGCTCCACGAACAGACATATTTTTATTTAAAGAAGCAACATCTACTTCTATTTTTGCACGTCTAAGGACATCTATAATAGTTACAGCTTCAATCTCTTCAAAGCCATCCGCTAAAAGGACTACAACGCCCATTTTACTTCTCAGATTTTGGTGGAAATTTTGACATTAATTGCGATACAACTTCATTAATTTTTTGCGTTTTTTCTTGAGGTGTAGTTGTATTTTGACTCAACTCATCTGAGGCTATACCTCTCCAAACAATTTTATTTGTTTTAGGATTTAGCGCGTCTATAATGAGCTTTCCTTCTGTGTAGTTATAGGTAGTTGGCGTTGCTATCATACCGCCAAAGCCCCCACCAAAACCATAACCTCCATATCCTATCATCTGATAATCCATAGTTACATCTGATTTATCTTGAACATTCACATGAAAAACAAAAACTAAATCTGCTTTTTCTTTTGCAACTTCAGTATATGTTTTAGCATCAAGTGACTCTTTGATAGCCGCAGTGATTCTATCATCAATAAGACTATTGCTCCCTACTCTATCACTATGAGCAACAGTGTAGTTTGTCTTTTTGTTAAAATCATAAGACGTATCATAATCTACATCCACACTCAATGTTGAACATCCTGTAAGCAAAAAAATTGCCGCTAGCACTAATAATATTTTTTTCATAATTATCCTTTATCAAAACATTAGCTATATTCTAGTACAATTTATCAAATTTTCATATTAGGCACATCACAAAATGCTAAATTACCAATCAATCAAACCTCTACTTTTTAAACTTCAACCTGAGACTGCACACCATGTGGCTGAATGTGTACTACGCCTACCAGATATTTGTCAAATTCCATTTAACTTTTTCTTAGAGTCACATTTTATTAATGACCCTATATTAAATCAAGAGCTTTTTGGTCGTACATTTTTCAATCCTATTGGACTTGGTGCTGGTTTTGACAAAAATGCAACAATGATACGTGGGATTGA
Source organism: Sulfurimonas sp. (assembly GCA_041595535.1). Lineage (GTDB taxonomy): Bacteria > Campylobacterota > Campylobacteria > Campylobacterales > Sulfurimonadaceae > Sulfurimonas. Next base: position 3,906 of record JBFHKA010000008.1, read on the forward strand.
AATACTTGGATTTGGTTACACAGAGATAGGAACCGTTACCCCTAAACCACAACCAGGTAATCCAAAACCAAGAATGTTTCGTCATATACAAGAAGAGAGTATCCAAAACGCAATGGGCTTTAACAATGAAGGTGCTTACAAAGTTTTAAAGAGACTCAAAAAACGTTTTCCTTTTGCAACTCCTATTGGTATAAATATTGGCAAAAATAAAATCACACCAGAAAAAGAAGCTATAAATGACTATACGCAGCTTATTAAAGCCTTTGATGGTCTAGGAGACTATTTTGTTATAAACGTCTCTTCACCAAATACTCCAGGTCTACGAGATTTACAAAATGAAGAGTTTATAACTGAGCTTTTTACGCAAGCAAAAGCACTGACAAAGATGCCGATTCTACTTAAAATTGCTCCAGATATGGAAGTAGCAGACGCAATCGCACTCACAACTATGGCTGTTGAAAAAGGAGCAGATGGCATAATCGCTACAAATACTACTATAGACTACTCACTTGTAAAAAATCCAAAAGATATAGGCGGTCTGAGTGGTGCAGTCTTAAAAGAGAAAAGTTTTAAAATTTTTGAAGCTATAGCTAAAGAGCTTTACGGTAAAACTACACTTATCTCAGTCGGTGGTATAGACTCTGCTGAAGAAGCATACAGAAGAATTAAAGCTGGAGCCTCTTTAGTGCAGATTTATAGTGGCATGATTTTTCATGGTCCAGATATGATTATGAATGTCAACAAAGGTCTTATAGAGCTTTTAAAAGCCGATGGATATACAAATATTACAGAAGCTATTGGAGCAGATAGACGATAATGAAACTCTTTTTAACTTTTATACTAACCTTAGGAACATTAATGGCATCATCATTACCAAAGTACGAAACAAAAACTCTAAAGAATGGGCTAGAAATAGTTGTCATACCAATAAAAAACAATACGAATGTTGTAAGTACAGACATCTTTTACAAGGTTGGAAGTCGCAACGAAGTAATGGGTAAGACTGGAATTGCTCACATGCTGGAGCATATGAACTTCAAATCAACAAAAAACCTTCCAGCTGGAGAGTTTGACAAAGAGGTTAAAAGTATAGGTGGAGTTAATAATGCCTCTACAAGTTTTGACTACACACACTACTATATAAAATCTAGTACAGATAATTTCAACACCTCTTTAACGCTTTTTGCTGAACTTATGCAGAACCTTAATCTTAAAGATGATGAGTTTCAACCAGAACGTGATGTTGTAATGGAAGAGCGTCGATGGAGAACAGATAACTCTCCTCTAGGCTATCTCTACTTTAGACTCTTTAACAATGCGTATATTTACCATCCATACCATTGGACACCAATTGGTTTTATGAATGACATCCGTACATGGACAATAAATGACATTAGAGATTTTCACAAAACATACTACCAGCCAAGTAATGCTATTTTAATGGTAAGTGGTGATGTTGAAGCAAAAGAAGTTTTTAAAAAAGCAAAAAAAGCCTTTGGAAGCATTAAAAATAGTACTAAAATTCCTAAAGTAAAATTTATAGAACCTGAACAAGATGGGGCAAAAAGAGTTATAGTTCATAAAGAGAGTGAAGTTGAAATGCTAGCTATCGCATTTCATATTCCAAACTTTCAAGACCCTGACCAAGTTACATTAAGCGTCATTTCTGAGATTTTATACTCTGGAAAAAGCTCTCGTCTGCATAAAGAGCTTGTAGACAAACAACGCCTTGTCAACAGTGTTTATGCGTATAATATGGAAAATATAGATCCGAGTCTTTTTATATTTATGGCTACTTGTAATCCTGGAGTAAAAGCAGAAATCGTTGAAGCTGAGATTATTAAACAGATAGATATTATGAAAAAAACAAAGGTCACAAAAGCAGAATTAGACAAAGTAAAAATAAATACAAAATCTGACTTTATCTACTCATTAGAGAGTTCGACTTCTGTTGCAAATCTTTTTGGAAGCTATTTAGTTCGAGGGGATATTAGCCCACTTCTTAACTATGAGGACAGCGTAAACAAAGTAACAGCAAAAAGAGTACAAGAGGTTGCAAACAAGTATTTTGACTTTAATAAATCAACTACACTTATTTTGAAAAAATAGATAGAGTATCATTACATGAACGATTTAAAAATATCAGTGGTGATTCCATTTTATAACACTCCGATAGATTTTTTTCAAGAATGCGTAGAGTCAGTAAAAAAGTTAAATCCATTTGAAATTATCTTGGTAGATGATTGTTCAAGCAATTTAGAACTAGTCGAGATTGCAAAAAATTCTGGCTGTAAGTATCTAAGAACAGCTTATCAGTCAGGATTTGATGGTCATCCTTTTAATGTTGGAGTTAAAGAAGCTAAATGTGATTATATCTGTAGAGTAGATTCAGATGATGTACTTTTAGAACTTCCTTCAGAGATCTTATATGATATACATTTTGGAAATGCTGACAGAGTTGCAATGCCAAAAGTTTTAACAGTAGAAGAGCTAATACTAGCTCCCAGAGCTATTTTCAATGCTATGGTAATCAAAAAAGAATTATTGCTTAAATATAAACTTCCTGAAGATGCGAATGTATTTGCAGATATTTTACTAACATTACGTTTACTACATAATCAACATAGTTATGATATTCATAAAACAATTAACTATATTTACAGAAAGTGTGAAAATTCAATCCAGACATCTCAGCCAAACTTTCACCATAGATTACGACTAATTCAAACCGTAGCACGCTTTTGCTATTTAGAAAATATAGAACCAACGATGAGTATACATTATTTAGAATTAGCAATGTTAAATGTTAGGTATGGAAGTAAGAGCAGAGAACTTTATAATGAGTATAAATTAAAGCACAAAAATTGAAGTAAATATTTCAAAACTCTGCTGTGAAAGAGAAGACCATTACAGTCATCTCTTTCATGCATACTCAATCTACTAATATTGTCTTGCTCCAATCTCGATTTCGAGCACTTGATTATTAACTATCTCACTATACATAACTGACGTATTACCATAGTATTCATCACCAGGATAAGAACCATCACCATAATAATCATATTGCGTTCCATTAACATCTAAACTCATAGCATTAAAACTAAAATAATCATCAGGGTTGATTCCATCAGGAATAGTAAAAAGAACACTGCTACCTATCGGTACATCATTATAAACAGCAAATCTTTCTTCATATCTCCCCCATACATCAATATTACAAGTAGTCAAAGGAAGAGAGGAAGGATTAGTACATTTTAAGTAAATAGTTCTTGCCGCTGTTCCATATTCAACTCTTGTGTCTAAATGTAAAGCAACTGTTCCAGAAACACCTGATACCGTATTCCCAGTATAACTTACGAATAAACCATTTTCAGATATTTTTCCAGTTGTAGCAGACCAAGATAAAGAACTTACACCATCTATTGCTGTCGCAATTGTGGCACCTGAAACTGGAATAGAAAAAGTATAGTTATCACCACTTGGATTTTCCAATGTAACGTCACAAGCTATTGCAGTTCCATTTACATCACATTGTACAAAGTTTTGTGTTGCAGGTTCACCTAAAATAATTAACACATCACCTGAAGTACCTGATGTTTGTGTTCCAATCAAACCTGTAGTAGTACTAGCACTCCACTCAATTGTTGCACTTGTTGGCATATTTATAATGTGTGCCCCCTCTGCTGGAATAGAGTTTGACTTTGTTAAATGTGATCCATCATCTAATGTTACATTTGCTACGACATTACATGCTGTTGATGTTCCATTAGGAAGCTGACATGAAACATTCACTGAACCAGCATTTTGAAATTTATAATCCCAGTTCCATGTTGAGAAGTGTTCCACAGTTGCACTTATCGCCATTCCTGTTGAAGAAGTCGCAGAAGAAACTACAAGCCCTACCCCATCTTCTATCCATAAACCTTGATTCTCATCAAAATGCCATAGAGGAATTGTATCTCCTACACTCAACCCTTGATTATTGATACTTAGTTGTGTTAAATCCATTTGAATATCTGCAGTAACACCAGATACAAGTTGAAGATGGTTTCCTTCAGTGTCATAGAAATCAACACTCATCATTCCCGCACTGATTAACTCTACGCTATTCCCTTGTGCATCAATAGCTTGACCATTCCCAAGCATTGCAAATAGTTCACTATTGCTAACATCCCAAGGTGTTAAATGTAGCGTTGCATTTCCATCAGCCAACTCACCATTAGGTTTTACTAAAGAGTTTGCAGGTAAGCTAATTTGTGCACCTAAACTCTCACCTTTAATAACTTGTTGCGCTTCTATATTTACAATAGAAAGAACTTCTTTTACTGGATGCATAATCACTTGCACTGATGTTGCTTCATCAGCTAATGCTGCAGTTACAGATTGGTTTACGAAGCCATTTTCACTCACTTGAACCACTATATCATCTTCTTGTGATTTCACACTTAAGACGACAATGCCATCTTCATCAGTCACTCCAGAAGTTTCATTAATTGTCACTGTCGCACCTTTTAAAAGTGCACCATCATACCCTTTAACCACAGTAGTCACATCATTATTTTTATTGTTTAACTTACACGCAGTAGCCGTCAACACAATAGATGTAATCATAAACATTTTCAAAATGTTTTTTAAAATTACTTTCATTTTCATTCACTTCTCCCTTATTTCTTGAAATTTTAATTATAGTTATAATAGAGTTATTTTTAATTTAAAACAACAATATAAGAACTAAAAATAACTTTATAGCATATATACACTTAATTAATAATTTAATAATAATTTTTAAGGTTATTAAACGTAATTCACTATTTTTCCATTATTTTACTTCAATATATCAACTACACTTATACTTAGAAAAAGCGAATAAGCCAATTTTTACATCTTTTTAATAGTTATTTGGATATAAATCGGCTCAGAATACATATTACATCTGAGTTGTAAAACATGAATGAAGTTTTCAAACCAAAATTTTTCACTCTTCTTAAAGAGGGTATCACTAAAGAGCAAATCACATCTGATATTTTTTCAGGTGTGGTTGTTGGGATTGTAGCACTTCCCTTGGCTATTGCGTTTGCTGTAGCATCTGGCGTTTCTCCAGAAAAAGGTATTATCACGGCTGTTGTAGCAGGGTTTATAATATCCTTACTTGGTGGAAGTAGGGTCCAAATTGGCGGACCTACTGGTGCTTTTGTCATCATTGTATTTGCTTTATTACAAGAATATGGAATAGATGGGCTTATAATCTCAACTATCTTTTCTGGGATAATTTTAATCATCTTTGGTCTTTTAAAAATGGGATCACTTATTAAATTTTTTCCACATCCTCTCATCGTAGGATTTACAAGTGGCATAGCTGTTGTTATCTTCTCTACACAGGTTAAAGATGCATTTGGTCTAAATATAGAAAAAATGCCTGCGGATTTTATAGATAAATGGATACTCTACTTTCACCAACTCTCAGGCATTAACTACTATGCACTAGGCATCACTGCAGTAACTATTTTCATCACTATATATTCATCAAAAGTAATTAAAAAAATCCCAGGTTCATTTGTTGCTATTATTTTAATGACACTGATTGTAGAGTTTTTTAATTTACCAGTGAGTAATATAGAGACTTTTTTTGGTGAAATTCCAAATACCATAACCTTCACGATGCCAGCACTTACTTGGGAACATTTAAGTATTTACATTGCCCCAGCATTTACAATTGCTCTTCTTGGGAGCATAGAGTCTCTTCTCTCAGCTGTTGTAGCCGATGGTATGATTGGTGCCACTCACCGCTCAAATACTGAACTTATTGCGCAAGGTATAGCAAATATTATCACTCCTTTTTTTGGTGGTATTCCAGCCACTGGTGCTATTGCGAGAACAGCAACTAATGTAAAAAATGGGGGGAGAACACCTATTGCAGGTATTGTACATGCTATCACACTCTTAGCAATTATGCTCTTTTTTGCAAGTTTAGCTAAACTCATCCCTATGTCCGTTTTAGCTGGTATTTTGATAGTTGTTGCTTACAACATGAGTGAATGGCGTTCCTTTTTGGCAATTCTTCACAATTCACCTTTTGATATTGTAATTTTACTTTCTACTTTTTTCTTAACTATTTTTGTAGATTTAACTGTAGCTATCGAAATTGGTGTTGTTTTATCATCTCTACTTTTTATGAAAAGAATGGCTGACTTAAGTAATAATGAAAGTTCCTATTGTGTTATTGATAATGATATATTAGACGACTATACAGATATTCCAAAAGATATATCTATCTATGAAATTAGTGGTCCTCTTTTTTTTGGTTCTGCTAAACAGTATGCAACTACTATTAAAAAAATTGGTTTTAATAGTAAAATTATCATTATTCGTATGAGACATGTTCCTTTTGTTGACTCCACAGGACTACATAATCTTGAAGGGATGATACAAGAACTTCAAGCACAAAATGTACAGATTGTTCTCTCTGGTGTTAACAAAAATGTTATGAAAGATTTGAGTGAACATCACATCTCAGAGCTGATTGGAGATGAAAATATACTCAACCATTTTGATAAAGCACTCGCACATGCAAGAGAAAAATTAAATAAAATAATAGCCTAAGTTAAAACTTTTTAGTTATAATAAGCCATTATTTTTAAAGGCTATATTAGAATGAATTTAGTAACTGGTTCTTCAACCGCAATTATAACTCCATTTAAAAATGGAAAACTTGACGAACAGACATATGCTGTTCTCATACAACGCCAAATCAATAACGGTATAAATGCAGTTTGTCCTATTGGCACAACTGGCGAAAGCGCTACGCTATCCTATGAAGAAGATAAAAGATGTATGCAAATAGCTGTCGAAATTTGCAAAGGTACTTCTACAAAAGTTCTTGCAGGGGCAGGAAGCAACTCAACATCAGAAGCTATAGCTGCTGCAAAAGTTGCTCAAGAATGTGGTGTAGATGCTATCTTCTCTGTTGCACCTTATTATGTAAAACCGTCGCAAGAGGGTCTTTATCAACACTATAAAGCTATAGCTGAGTCAGTTCCTGAGCTTCCATTTATGCTTTATAATGTTCCGGGTCGTACAGTTGTTGATATTAGTGCTGATACTGTTATCCGTCTCTTTGATGATGTAAAAAATATTTATGGTATCAAAGAAGCAACAGGGTCACTAGAACGTACAGTTGAGCTTTTGTCTCGTAGACCTGAACTTAAAGTATTTTCAGGTGATGATGCCATTGACTACCCTATTTTAGCTAATGGTGGAGCGGGTATTACTTCTGTAACATCCAACTTAATGCCAGATATGAAATCAGAGCTAGTCAGACTCGCTCTTAGTGGAGATTTTACTGGAGCTAAAGCAATCAATGATAAACTCTACCCTCTTAACAAAGTAATGTTTTGTGAGTCAAACCCAGTGCCAATAAAAGCTGCAATGTATATTGCTGGACTTTTAGATACTCTTGAGTACAGACTTCCTCTTGTGGCTCCAAGTTTGGAAAACATGAAAAAAATTGAAGAAGTTATAAAAAATTATGATATTAAAGGATTATAAAATATGAGCGAAAAGACAATGACAGGAAAAACACTATTGATTAGTGGTGGTACTCGTGGTATTGGTAAAGCGATCGTTTACGAATTTGCTTCAAAGGGTTGTAATGTAGCGTTTACGTATGCTTCAAATGCAGATACTGCAACTGAAATAATTGCTGATATTAAGAGTAGATATGGAGTTAAAGCCTGTGCTTATAAACTTGATATTTTGGAACCAGACACTTATAAAGATGTTTACAAAGAGTTTGATGCAGATTTTGAGAGACTTGATTATTTTATCTCAAATGCTATCATCTCTGGTCGTGCTGTTGTTGGTGGTTTTGCTCCATTTATGAGACTCAAACCAAAAGGTTTAGGAAACATCTATACAGCTACTGTTGAAGCATTTGTTGTTGGTGCACAAGAAGCTGCAAAACGTATGGAAAAAATAGGTGGTGGTTCTATCATCTCAATGAGTTCAACAGGTAATCTTGTCTACACCCCAAACTATGCAGGTCATGGTACAAATAAAGCTGCTGTAGAGACGATGGTCAAATATGCGGCGGCTGAACTTGGTGTTAAAAATATTCGTGTGAATGCAGTAAGTGGTGGTCCAATCGACACAGACGCACTTAAAGCTTTCCCTAACTACGAAGAAGTAAAAGCTGAAGTTGTAAAACGCTCACCACTAAGTCGTATGGGTGATGCCACAGATTTAACAGGAGCATGTGCATTTCTTTGTTCAGATGCAGCTTCATGGCTAACTGGACAAACAATCGTTGTAGATGGTGGAACTTCTTTTTAATAAAAAAATTTTAGTTTGTTAAATCAAATAGGTTATTTACCTATTTGATTTGCTATTGCATCAATGTCTGCTGCACTTAAATCTTTCGTATGTTGCCCCATCATTGCCTTCATAGCTCCACCATATGTTCCATTTTGATACCCATGAAGTGCTGTTATAATATCTGCTTTAGTCATATCGCTGATTACTCTACTTTTCCCACCAAGTGCAGCTCTTTCCCCTGTTTTACCATGACAAACCACACATTTTGCATACGGATCTGCTGACAATGTTATACCTAAAGCTAAAATACTTGTTAGCAATACTAATTTTTTCATTTCTAACCTCCTTATTGATTATTATAAATTATATAATTAATAAGATAAATATAACTTTATTTTCTAAAATAAAGCTATATACTTAATTACTTTTTATAAGAATTTAATAATTATGATAGTATCATATATCTATCTTAAATGAACATACACCAAAGGAAAATCAATTGAAAAAAATTATTTTGGCACTTGCGGCTTCATCTGTGTTAGCACTTGCAAATGATGCGACTATTAATGCAACTATGAAACTAATGGAACAAGGTTTAAATGACGTACAAACAGGATTTATTTATCACGACAAAAGCAAACTAAACCGTGGTATTGAGATGCTAGAAGGAGCAAATGCTATTTTTAGTAAAGTAGATGTTTCTGTCTTTATTCCAAATAATTCAAAAATTCAGGTAACAAGAAACATTAACCAAAATCTTGCAGACACTTTAGTAGCACTTAAAAAATCTGTTGCAGATAAAAAATATTCAGAAGCAACTGAAGATTATGCAAAAGTTATAAATAGCTGTATCTCTTGTCACACAATTATTAGAGGTTGGTAATACAATCTCTTTTTTAACCTAAGGAGAGTTTTTCTCTCTTTCACCTCTTTCTACCAAGCAAGTCGATTTTTCAAGCCTACATTAAGAGCCAAAAAGTTAGAATTCTTCATTATATTTTTAAGGACTTTTTTTGCTAAATTTACCAAATTTTCTAGCATCTTTACGCATACTTTTAGCACCTCTTATGTTTTGGATTATTATAAATCCTGAAGTTTTTACAGATAATGGCTATCATATAACTTGGAACTACTACTTTGCAACTCTCCTTTTTGTAATTGCTGGTATAACAGATTTTTTTGATGGGTATATTGCTCGTGAATGGAATCAATCTACTCTTCTTGGAGAGATCATAGATCCTCTTGCAGATAAAATGCTTACAATAGCTGCTTTTTTAGGACTTATGATGATAGGTCAAGCCTCAGCATGGGCTATATATATTATCATAGTACGTGAGCTTTTTATTACAGGTTTACGTACTGTAGGGGTTGGACATGGTATAAGTGCAAAAGCCTCTTTTGCTGGTAAAACAAAAACAGTAGCACAGATGATAGCTATTGGGTTTTTGCTCATGCACTGGCCTTTTGGTGAAGAGTTACTCTGGATTGCTGTTGCACTGACTGTTTACTCTGGCTTAGAGTATCTTTGGGCTTTTAAAGACACAACTTTGTCACAAGAGCAATAGATGGGTTTTATTGTTTCTTTACTTGTTCTCTCAGGACTCATATTTTTTCATGAATTAGGGCACTATCTTGCTGCACGTCTTATGGGCGTTTATGTAGAAGTATTTAGTATTGGATTTGGAAAAAGACTTCTTACATTTAGAAAGTGGAATACAGAATGGAGTATCTCAGCTATCCCCCTTGGTGGTTATGTAAGAATGAAAGGTCAAGATGATTCTGATCCAACAAAAAAAAGTTACGATCAAGATAGTTATAACACAAAAACACCCCTCCAAAAAATATTTATACTTTTAGCAGGTCCAGCAGCGAATTTTGTACTCGCATTTATACTCTACTTTTTCATTGCTCTTGGTTCTCCAAATGTTCTCTCTCCTGTCATTGGTACGGTTGTAAAAGATTCTCCTGCATTTGTTGCTGGCTTGGATGCAAATGACACTATTAAAGCAATAGATGGCATAGAAATTACTACTTGGGAAGAGATGGCTGACATCATTGCATTAAGTCAAGGTAGCTTAGATTTACTGATAGAAAGAGATGGTTTTTTAGAACATAAAACTCTTATACCAAAACTAAAAGAGACAACAAATATGTTTGGTGAAACTGTTGAACGAAAAATGATAGGAATCAGTGCAGCTGGTGTAACACACAAGCTACAACTCACTCCTAGTGAAACTTTAGGCTATGCGACAAAACAGACAGTTTTTGCTTCTACTATGATATTTACAGGTGTGAAAAAACTTCTTTTTGGAGAGGTTCCTGCAAAAGATTTGGGCGGTGTTATTAGTATAGTAAAACTTACATCAGATGCTACAGAAAGTGGTTGGATGAGTGTTCTTTTCTTTACAGCACTTATCAGTGTAAACCTTGGAGTTTTAAACCTGCTTCCTATCCCAGCACTTGATGGTGGGCATATTATGTTTAATCTTTATGAACTTATTTTTAGACGTGAAGCGAGTGAAGCTATAATGATAAAGCTCACAATGGCTGGATGGTTTATACTTTTCGGGCTTATGGGACTTGGACTTTTTAATGATATAAATAGATTAGTTGGCTAATCTATTTATAATACTTGATCCTCTTTTTTCAAATCTTTTCTTGATGATTCTCTAACAAAATCCATACCTATATAAAACTCTTTCATAAGTCTCATAAAGAGATAGTTTCCAAAGAGTGTCGTTTTAAGAGTTTTTTTGTCTAGTATGTTAAACCATACCATCAGTTTTGTGTAGATAGGATACTCTTTTTGCATACTCTCATCGTAGTTCATACTAAAGAGTGTTATCATCAATCTATAGAGCTTTATATCTCTTTTAGAGTAGTGCTTTACTCTTTGTATAGCTAACTCATTGGCTTCTATCTTCTTTTTGTACTCTTGTAGTGAAAAAGCATTTATATAGAGCTTATCGGCAATAAAACTAAATGAGCCAGAGCCTAAACCTAAGTACTCATCATAATCGACAATATACTCATCAAAGAGCTTGATTTTTATCTTTTTATCTACATACGTCCACGATGAAATTTGCTCATAGTTTTGAGATAATTTTCTATGTATTAAATTATAATACTCATACTCATGGTCATTATGTACTTGACCTAAATTTTTTTCAATTTTCTGTTTAACCGATGGAGAGTGCATCAAGGGATAGTACGAGATTTGTTGTGGATTTAACTCTTGAAGCCTTTGTAAATCTTTTTCTATAATACTTCTTGGCTCATTTGGCATATTAAAAATCATATCTATATTTACGATCTTAAACTTGCCCTTAAGTTTTTGAATTTTTTCAAACTGCTCCGCACCAGTACCAAATTTTTTATATCTTGTTGTTTTCTTTAAAATATCATCATCAAATGATTGCACACCAACTGAGAGCCTATTTATTCTTGAGCTTAAAATTTCTATCATCTCTTCATTAATATCAGGGTCACTCTCACAAGAGACTTCTTCTATATCAAAAAGCTCTTTTGCTAAATCTATTGTTTGTGCTAACTCATCGGGTAAGATGGTAGTCGTGCCTCCACCAACATACATAGCACGAAAATTAAATCCTTTTCTCTTTGCAATATGCATCTCTTCTCTTAAAAGAGAAAAATATTTTCGTGCAACGTCTTCATGAAAAATGAACTTGTGAAAAGAGCAGTATGGGCAGAGGGTTTTACAAAACGGTATATGAATATAGAGTAAATATTTTTTCTCTTTATCGTAACTTGGTGCAGTTATTTTCTCGTTTGTGTATTTAAAATCGAGACCTTGCTTGGTTTTATATCTCATATATTGTGTAACTACAGTGAGCAGAGTTTTTTGTATTGCATTCATAGATGTAATAGTACTATTATAAATCTAAATATCGAAGTTTTAACTCTAATTTTGATAAAATCAGGTGACCAGATGATTACATAAAGAAGGGAACTAAAAAATATGAATGAAACAGAATATAAAATATATATAGATGATGTAATACGAAGAGTTGAGCGAGCAAGATTAAGTGTAAGTGGGCATCACATAGTAAAAATAGTTGCAGTAAGCAAATACTCAACAAGTGATGAGATAGAAAAACTCTATGCAATAGGTCAACGTGCTTTTGGTGAAAACAAAGTACAAGACTTAAAAGCTAAAGCACAAGAGCTAGAAGAGTTACCATTAGAGTGGCACTTCATAGGTAACTTGCAAAAAAACAAGATTAATAACCTGCTTGACATTAACCCTGCTCTCTTTCATGCTCTTGACTCTTTTGAGTTAGCAGATGAGCTTCAAAAAAAGCTAGAGGTAAAAGATATGACGCTAGATTGTCTGTTACAAATAAACTCTGCAAAAGAGGATTCTAAACATGGTTTCATGCCTGAGGTTGCAAAAGAAGCTTATGAAAAAATAGCTGCAAAGTGTCCAAATATCAAACTCAAAGGTGTTATGAGCATTGGTGCACACACAGATGATAAAGTAATCATTAAAGAGAGTTTCATTACTACGCATAATATCTACAAATCTCTTCCACACGCAACCATATGTTCTATGGGTATGAGTGGCGACTTTGAACTCGCTATTGAGTGCGGTTCCAACATGGTTCGTCTCGGTTCTGTGATGTTTAATAAGTAATCGTTGACGAATAAACTAATAAATATCCATACTTAAATCATCAATTTTGCAAGCGATTTCCTTGTATCTTACGCCTATTTTAACTATAATTACATAAGTTATAGTTAATATTCTAATCACTTTAACTTATCTTATTCAAATCAATATGTAAATAAGGAGTCTATCAATGAGACTTGTATACCCTACAGATGAAAATATGGGTTTTTTAAGCAAACGTGGTGCGCATTTTGGTAAAGCAAAATTTTACACAATTATTACACTCAATAATGAGAAAATTGAAAATGTTGAAGTTATTGAAAATCCAGGACATTCAGGTGGTGCCTGCGGAAATGCAGTAAGCAATATTATGAATTTAAATCCTGATGCACTCGTTGTAAGTGGCATAGGCAGCTCACCAGCCAAAGGTTTTTCTAACGCTGGATTGGATGTATATTTTGACAAAAGTAGTCAAACTGTTCAAGAGAGTGTTACACAATTTTTAAAAAGAAATATGGAAAAGATAGCAGGTGATGGAACCTGTTCGACACATTAAGAGAGTAAAAGAATGACAAAATCAATATTTATGGATAAATATCCAATATTTTCAAAGGTGATAGCAAAGAATGAGACACCCTATAAAAGCGTAGATGAGATTATTGAGTATCTAAAAGAGCTCATTCAAAAACATCCTATAGCAACTTATATATCTGTTTTTGACCATTATCATCATACAAATTATTTACAAGATGGCTCAATTCTTGAAGGTTTAGTGGATGCAAAAAACTTGATTTTTTGTTTTGGAAAGCAGATTCCAAATACTAAGGTTCTTGCTGTACGCCCTAGAAGCATAGCAGTTTCAGAACTTAATGACACTTTTTGTATAGACTTTTTAGAAGTTCCAAATGGTGAGCTACATACTCTCGTTGAACAATGGATTAATAGCCTTACAAACAAAGATGCTTAAACTCACTTGTATTCTTACTTTTGCACTCTTGATGAGTGCTTGTAGTGAAAAACCAATTCAAAATTTTGATGCAGAGAAACTAATTCAAAACAAATGTAGTTCTTGCCATAATCTTGATTTACCTCCAAAAACTTATGAAGATGAAAAAGCTCCTCCAATGATAGCAGTCGCTCTTCATGTAAAAGGTTTTATTCAAACTGAGAATGAATCTCTACGCATACCAAAAGCAAAAGAGTTTGTCAAAGATTATGTCTTTTATCCAGATAGAAGCAAAGCATTTTGTGACAAAAAAAGTTTAGACGATTATGGTGTTATGCCCTCACAAAAAAATAAAGTCTCAGCAGATGAACTAGATGCTATAGTTACCTATATGTTTGAGCACTATACGCAAGAAAATCTCACAAAAGAGCAAGCTATAAAGAACAAACTTGCAGCTATGCCAAAAGGTAAACTTCTCGCTATAAGAAACAACTGTTTAGGGTGTCATCGTGTAGATATAGAACTTGTAGGTCCCTCATTTCATTCTATAGCGAACAAATACAAAACCTCTCCAGATACAATAAAAGAGAGTATTAAAAACGGTATTGGTCGTATGCCAGCGTTTAAAAAACTAAACGAAGAAGAGTTAGATGCACTTGTGAGTTTTATCTTGAGTTAAATTATTTACTTATAAAGTATATCTTTTAGCTCTTTGTAAAATGTTTTTTTATTTTTTGTGAAGTATGCTACACCAAATAAGTTTTCTGCATTTTTATAAGGGATAACAATATCTATACATTTTAAGTCATTTTTTACACTATTTTTCTTATCTATAAAGACTCTATAAAGCATTCCTTTTTTACCACGATAGGAATTTACAATCGTTGTTAAAGCTTTGTTAGGCTGTTTCGTTTCTAAAAGAAGGATACTTGGGTTTGTTTTTGGTAAGTAGCCATCATCAAAAACAGAAATAGGCGTCATTCTAATACCATAGTCGCCAAAATTTGCTAAAAGAGATCTATTGTGTACACCTGAAATAAACTCATTTTCCGAGTGATATTGAGTATTTCTTCGTTTCACTTTTATAGGAGAATCTTCTGCACAACTAATTTTAAACTTGTCTTTTAACTCTTCTTTACCAAAATAGATCCAACCAATGTCAGCTTCTCCTGTATAGTTAAGAAGCTTTACTTTCGAAATAGTTTGTGTTTGTGTTGTAGTCTCTACTTTTACATTATGAACAACAGGCTTTGAGACTTTTTTACTTTTAACATAAAGGGTATAAAGCTTTTTATTTACTGCCGTATTTTTATCTTGTACATGAAGAACAATGCGTCTATTTTCTACATTTGCTTTTTGGGTTTGGGAGTTATAGAGTGGTTTTTCTTCTCCAAATCCTTTATAATAAACTTTTGAGTATTTATACTCTTTATAGTAAAGAGAATCTGCTACTGCATACGCGCGCTTTTTTGATACAACTAAATTATTTTCATCATTTCCACTTTTATCTGTATGAACCTCAAAGATTATATTTCTCTTTTTACTCAAAGGCACACTTTTTAAAAATGTTTCTATCTTTGTTTGACAGCTCTTGTTTAACTTAGTTTCTCCCGTTTCAAAACAATTCGTGTAAACGCGAGTATATGCATCATCTTGAACATAATTCTCTTCAACAAAGTCTGTATCTACTTTTGAGATTATAGTTTCTTGCTTGGGAGTTTGCACAACTTGTTCTGGGCTCTTTGTAGTTTCTACTTTTGGGGCTGGTGCTCGACAAGCAGTTGTAGTTAAAATAATTGTTATGAGTAAAAAATATAAGTTAAAAAATTTCATGTTGTGTAATTCTATCATATTTATATAAGTTATTCTCTATGATGTCTCTTAAATCGTACAGCATTTGAGAGAGGATTTTGAATAAGTGCCTTTTGGTAGGCTATCATAGCTTGAAATGGATTTAAAAAATTTTTGAGTTTCTCATCATCTATCTCTTCAATACTCCAATTTTGTAAATGTTGCAAAACAACCAAAACAGACTCCATAGTAGAAAGATAGTTCTCTTGAGGCTGTGTTTTTATCTCATACTGTGATGTTTTTGTAGTTGTAAAACTCATATGTTTTAGATTTTGTAAATTTTCACTTTGTGTAAAGATTTTTTTTGTACATGCCCAAGTAGAATCGATTATAAATATTGCTAGTTTTTTATCTGTGCTAGCAGGAGAAGTTTCGCTTACATTTGTTGCATGTTCAGATGGAAAGAGTATGTAACTCTCATGTGAAGTGATTATTTCATTTATGCGAGAGTGATTTGAGAAATCAATACCAACAAAAAGTTCTGAGTTTTTGAGACTCTGATGTGTAAAGTGTCCTGTATTATTTTTGACCTTTTTGAACTCTTTTGGATGCATTAAAACTACAAACTTTGTCTCTGTATCTATATGCTCAAAATGCGCACACATGCAAGAACTTGTAGGTCTATAGCATTTGTAGCACTTCTCTCTATCACCATAATATGTTTTCATAAAGCGAATTATACTAAAATACCATTATGAATAAAGACAACTACGATCTTATTGTTGTTGGGAGTGGTGCTGCTGGAATAATTTCTGCGATAGTAGCTGCAAGAGAAGGTAAAAAAGTACTGCTGCTTGAAAAACTCTCCAACCTAGCCTCCAAACTCAAAGCAACAGGAGGAGGAAGATGCAACTTAACAAACAGCCTCCCAAATGAAGAGTTTATGCAGAAGTTTGGTCGTGATGGTCGTTTTATGCAAGATGCTCTCGCCCTTTTTGATCATAAAGAGTTGGTGAAATTTTTTGATGAAATAGGTGTAGACACGCACGCTCCAGATGGTTTTCGCATCTTTCCTACTTCGCACTCCTCTATAACCATCATAGATGCTTTAAAAGCTGAACTACAGCGTCTTGGCGTTGAAGTGAAATGTTCTCAAAGAGTAGAGAGAATTTTACTTATAGGAGAACGCGTAGAGGGTGTTAAAACACAAGAGTGTAGTTATAAAGCTCTTAATGTCATCCTAGCAACTGGTGGTTTAGGCTATCCTGTTCTTGGTGCTGAGGGAGATGGCTACAATTTAGCGAGTGAACTTGGGCATAAAATTACAGAGCTTTCACCTGCTATGATGCCTCTAAAAACTAAAGAGGATTGGGTGGCAAATTGCACAGCAAATACCATAGCAAAAGTAACCTTACGTGTGAATCTAAAAAAACATGCAAAACTTCGTGCTACAGGGGATTTAATCTTTACAAAAAGTGGCATACGCGGTCCAGTTGTTTTAGACTTTGCAAGAGAAGTTACTCCTTTACTTAAAAAGTACGGGGAAGTTCCTCTTTTGCTCAATCTTACAAAAGGGCTCAACGAAGAGCAGATACAAAAACATTTCAAACGTGAAGCACTCAAAAATCCTGAAGCAAGTGTAGCAGAACTCACATCTACCCTACTCCCACAAAACCTTAGTTTGGAGCTTTGCAAACTTGCAGATATAGAGTCGCATGTAACACTCTCAAAAGTCTCAGGAAGTGCAAAAGCAAAACTCCTACAACTCTTGGCATGGACACCTTTAACCATCAATGGACACGATGGTTTTAAACTTGCCATGATTACACGAGGTGGCATCTCTCTCAAAGAGATAAATCCAAAAACAATGCAGAGTAAACTCATAAAAGGACTCTACTTTTGTGGGGAGATTATGAACCTTGATGGACCTTGTGGTGGTTATAATTTACAGTGGAGTTTTGCTAGTGGATATTTGGCTGGGAAGTGTCTTGACTTATAATCGTTTTATATTTTTATCGTGAAATTTTTGCCATTTGCATCTTTTTTTATTTTTAATGGAGTAGATGTTGTAGGTAAATTTTCTTCCACACTCTTGACACCTGAATGTGGCACGATTTTTAAACTTGTTGTATTGAACAAACAAAAAATTGCCGACTTGGTCGCCCTCTTTATAAACTATTTTCTCATTTTTAGAGTAATTTTTCTCAGCTAAAAGAGCGTCTTCTCTTTGTTTAACTAACCAAGTAGGTTCTGCATCCTCTTCAAACTCATACTCTTGCATAACTACTAAAGTCCTAGCTCTTGTTTACAGCTAACGCAGTGTGAGGACTCAGGGACGAGCATTAACCTTTCAAATAAAATATCCTCTTCACACTCAACACAAACGCCATACTCCTCTTTGTCAACTTTTTGGAGTGCGTACTGAAGTTTGTTCATTTTAATTTCTGCTTCGCGAAGAGCATGTCCGTTTACTTGTTGCTCTTGAATCATCTCTTGCCTAGTCAATCTTCCCAAAGAACAATCTGGAGTGATGGGTTTTGTCTTCTCTTTGAGCTGCTCAATCTCCATCGCCATTGCATCTAATTCTGAGAGAATCTTATTTTTTATCTCTTTGCGTTGTGTTAAAGTCATCTTTTATCATACCTTCTATTCTCACAATGATTGTTCTCGTTATTTTATCTAATTAACTAAGTAAGAATTGAGAATTGTTGATTTATAATGAAAAAAATAAATTAAAGGAACAACTACTATGGGAAAATCTTACCTTGAATCACATCCTGATGAGAATGGCTACTTCGGAAAATTTGGAGGCTCTTTTATACCTCCAATGCTTGAAGAACCATTTGCAGACATCACAAAAGCATACAACGAGCTCAAAAACTCACCAAAATTTTTAGAAGAGCTCAAGTATGTTCGTAAACATTACCAAGGTAGACCAACTCCAATATCGTATGCGAAAAATCTCACAGAGTATTGTGGCGGTGCAAAAATCTACTTAAAACGTGAAGATTTAAACCACTCAGGTGCGCATAAACTCAACCACTGTATGGCTGAAGTTATCTTGGCAAAACATTTAGGCAAGACAAAAGTTATAGCTGAAACCGGGGCTGGACAGCATGGTGTGGCACTTGCAACTGCGGCGGCTTACTTTGGGCTAGAGTGTGAGATTCACATGGGTGAAGTTGATATTGCAAAAGAGCATCCAAATGTTGTGAGAATGAAGATACTCGGTGCGAAAGTTGTTCCTGCAACGCATGGCTTAAAAACACTCAAAGAGGCAGTTGATAGCGCATTTGAGAAGTATGTAGAGAGTTATGATGAGTCTATCTACTGCATCGGTTCTGTTGTTGGTCCGCATCCATTTCCAATGATGGTGAGAGATTTTCAATCTGTAGTAGGTATAGAATCACGTGAGCAGTTTATGGAGCATGAGGGGAAACTACCTGATAACGTTGTTGCGTGCGTAGGTGGAGGTTCCAATGCAATGGGAATTTTTGCCGGTTTCATTGATGATAAAGAGGTGAATCTCTATGGAGTTGAGCCAATGGGTAGAGGCGAAAAAATCGGCGAACATGCAGCGACACTTACGTATGGTGAAGAGGGAGTTATGCACGGTTTTAACTCTATCATGCTCAAAGATGAAAATGGCGAACCTGCACCGGTTTACTCAATCGGTTCTGGTATAGATTATCCATCTGTAGGACCTGAACACGCTTACCTTAAAAGTATAGGCAGAACACAAGTTGGACTTTGTAATGATGAAGAGGCTGTAGATGCTTTTTACAAACTCTCTCAACTCGAAGGAATTATTCCGGCTTTAGAGTCTGCTCACGCTGTAGCATATGCCATGAAACTTGCAAAAACATTAGGCAAAGATAAAACAATCTTGGTAAATCTCAGCGGTAGAGGCGATAAAGACATCGACTTCGTAGTAGAGAACTACCCTATTCCAAACGCTAAGTTTTAATAAAAATAGCGAATAGAAGCAAATCCAAACGGGTTTGCTTTTGCTATCTCTTTTACTTGCTCTGGCTCAATAATTCCACCAAGTGCAAAAACTTTCATATTAGTTAATTTCATAATTTCTTCTAGTGATTCAATTCCCTTTGGTTCGCCTTTATGTGGTGTAAAAAAGATTGGGCTGTATGTGACATAATTTGCACCTAATCTTTGTGCTTGTAAAACCTCCTCAAGCGTATGTGTACTGATGATGACTTCTAAGCCTAAAGCCTTAGCTTTTTGTATAGCATCGAACATATTTGAAGTAAGATGCACACCTGTTACGTGCATAGTGTGTGCAAGCTTGTAATCCCCATGTACAAAGGGTTTTAAGTTTTTAAACTCTGCACAAACTTCTAAAAAAACTTTTGTAAGTTCTTCATAGTTTTTACTCTCTTTGTCTCTAAAAAGTGCAAAATCTGGAAGGTGTTTTGAGAGTTGCGTATGAAGTCTTGTTCGAAAAATTTCAGGTATATCCGAGTAAAAATCTTTTGAGGTTATAAGATACTTTTTCATCAAACTTTGATGTTACTAAATTCCATAAGTTTTGCATACTGCTCGCGGGTAAGTAATTCTGATAAAACGATAACAAGGTCTTTAAAATGCTGATTTGCTTGCAAAATGTCTAAGCGTATATCTTCATACTCTTTTTTATACTCTAAATTATCAGGTTCACTCACCATTTTTGTAAGCATTTCTTTTTCTTTAGTCAGATACTTTTCTTGCATTTTTGGATATGCATTAGATGAAAAGCGTAAAGCTTCTACCATATCACTCTGCTTTGCGTCAAACTCTATTCCAGTGTCTTCAAAGAGGAGATTGTGCAAAACATTAGGTATATTAAAGGGCACAGGGAGTCCTCCCCCGTGTCCAGATTCATATCCACCAAAAGATTGCCTTGTTGCTCCACTAAAACCACTAATCATCATTTCTCCTACTCAATTTCATATTATACACAAAATTAATTTAATCTTGTGCTATACTTTACCTATGATAAATCTTTCGCTCAATAAACAATTAAATATAGTTTTTCCAAATACAAACAAAGCACTTGCAGAGGTTCTAAAAGATGCAACTCCAAAGCAGTTAGAAGCACTCACGCAAGGAAAAGATTTAAACTCTATACTCGAGAGCATACTAAAGCAAAGCACGCAAAAACCAGAGCAAAATGCAACACTTCTACAGCTTCTCAAAAACAATCCTACTCTTAAAAATCTAGGCAATATAACTGCCACACTCAAAGATTTAACCCAACTTTTACAACAAGATAAAGAACCTTTACCTTTGGAAAAAACACTCAAAAATTTTCTAGGCGATATAAAAAATATGAGTGAAAAAGAGTTAAAAACAAAAATAGAAAATTCAGGTATTTTTTTAGAGTCTAAGATTAAGAACACTCCACAAATGCAACAAAAAGAGATGTTTGCTAATGATCTCAAAGCAGTGCTTCTAAAAGCACACGAGGAGTTGAGTAGTTCTGCGCATCCAAACAAACAAGAGCTTTTAAAACAGATGGATAAACTCTCCATGCAGATAGACTACTACCAACTTGCATCACATCTCTCAAACGCCTCCTCGCTCTATATTCCCTACTCTTGGGATGCTCTTGAAGATGGCAACATTACACTTAAAAGTGCAAAAGAAGATAGGTTTTTTTGTGACATAGAACTTCAACTCAAAGAGTACGGAGAACTTAAACTTCGCCTTGGTATGTTTGAGAAAAATCAACTCAACATCAACATAACTACGCAGAGTGAAAAACTCAAAACTCTTATGCAAGAAAATATGCAACAACTTAAAAAACAACTCCTTGATGCAGGGGTTTTTCCACGTGATATTCGCTTCATTAATGATACGCACGTAACAACACCTTATGAGGAGAATTTAGAAAATCTTCAGATGGGTTTTGAGGTAAAAGTATGAGAGAAAAAGCTGTAGCACTCAAGTACGATAGGCAAACAAGTTCAGCTCCAAAAGTCACGGCAAAAGGAGAAGGAAGTGTTGCAAAAAATATCATCAAAATCGCAGAGGAAAATGAGATTCCAATCCAAAAAGATGAGGACTTAGTAGAAATTCTCTCCAAAGTAGAACTCGACCGTGAAATACCAACTGAAATGTACAAAGCAGTCGCAGAAGTATTTAGTTTTATCTACAAAATGACAAAAAAATAATCTCTTTATTTCATAAAAATTAATATATTATCTTAAGCATATATTTACTACAATCCATATACTTTTAACAATAAGTGAAACAATATGATTGAATTTATAGCTTTCTTAATCCTGTTTGGATTAATTTATCAACTTCGTCAAGAAGTTAAAGTATTGCAAAAACAGCTCTACTCTTTACAAAAACCTCAGAAGCAAACTCCCCTAGACATAGAGCAAAAGCCAGTCTTTAAACCTTTAGAACAAGCGAACAAAGTTGAAAAACAAGTTGTAGTTGAAAAACCAATACTTTTAGAAGAACCTTTACCAATTACAGAGATACCTTCTTCACCACAACCGAGCATTTTCAATAAAGTTATAGGAGTCATAAAGAGCTACTTTACACAAGGTAATATTGTTGTACGCATCGGTGGAGTTATACTCTTTTTTGGTTTAGCTTTTTTAGTTAAGTATGCAAGTGAACACGGTGTAATTAGTATAGAGTTACGTTTAATTGCTGTGACCTTACTTTCCATTGCCTTAATAGGTGCAGGATGGCGTTTTAGAAAACGTCAAGACCATTATGGTGTTATATTGCAAGGTATTGGTGTTGCTATCTTGTATCTTGTAGTATTTGTAGCGGCAAAATTTTATATACTATTTCCACTAGGTCTCGCATTTAGCATCATGTTTCTTATAGTCATTTTTGGCTCTATTCTCGCTGTTATGCAAAATGCTCTACCTTTAGCAATCTTTGCTATAAGCGGTGGTTTTATTGCCCCTATTCTCACCTCTGATGGTACAGGCTCGCATGTTATGCTCTTTAGCTATTTTGCACTGCTTAACAGCGGTATACTTGGAATTGCTTGGTACCGTTCATGGAGAGTTCTAAATCTTACAGGATTTTTCTTTACATTTTTTATAGCTACGGCTTGGGGCGTCTTAAAATATGACGCTACACTTCTTGCAAGCACGGAACCATTTTTGATTCTCTTCTTTGTGTTTTACCTAGTGGTTTCAATTTTATTTACACTCAAGCAAACTTTTGAGCCACGTGGTCTTGTAGATGCAAGCTTAGTTTTTGGTTTACCTTTAGTTGCGTTTTCACTTCAAAGTTCACTTGTACATCAAATAGAGTATGCTCTTGCATACACTGCGCTTGCGATGGGAACTCTTTATCTTATTCTGTACAAGACACTCTCTCGATACGCTAAAATGCATCTACTCTCAGAAGCTTTTCTAGCTCTTGGAGTCATTTTTTACACTGTTGCTATTCCTTATATATTTGATGATCATATTACAGGTGCATTATGGGCATTAGAATCTTCTGCTATCATCTGGATAGCACTTAAACAATCTCGTAATTACTCTAGGATGTTTGGAGAGTTATTACAACTTATCGGCATTGTGCTTTATGTAACTTCACCAGATTTTCAAGAAGTTGAGATGGCGTTTATAAATACTTTTTATTTGGGCTATGTCATTCTTGCTATTTCAGCATTTATTAGTTCCTATTTTCTTTCTATGTATAAGTCACAACTTAATAATATAGATAAAGATGCTTCATTTATTTTCTTAGGAATTGCTCTAGGTTTATTAATCTACTCAGGATTTATAGAAGCAAACAATATAGAGAGCATAATTGGTAATACGATGCTAATTTATACAGCCATTTGGGGTGCCATTTTATCTATTGTTGCCTCTCGTTTGAAGTGGGACAATCTCGCGCAAACACTTCAGGGGTATTTAGTTCTTGGTGTATTGCTTTTTCTCTCTCTACTCTCTTACTATGAGATACATCACCCATTTAAAGGATTAGGAAGTATTGCCATTACTCTTTTCTTTGGTGTGCACTATTTTCTTCTTTATACTTTCAATAGCAAGTGGACGAAACAAACTATTTTACATGTAGTTGGATTATGGAGTATGGTATTTATTGGTATTTTAGAAGTATATTACCAACTCTCTCTTATTACAGACACTACGTATCTGAGTACAGGTGTAGGGGCATTTTTAATTATAGTTGCAACTATCATTTTATATACAAACAGATACCTTCCATCTGTTTTTCAAAGCTATAAAGAAACATATCGCACTTTAGGTGTAGGTGGGATTTTACTCGTGCTCTTTATTTGGGAACTGAGTAGTTTATCATTAGATGCAAGTCCAACTCCTTTACCATACATTCCACTTTTAAATCCATTAGATTTGACACAGTTAGTAGGATTTACTCTCATATACAAATGGGTACAAAGAAAAGAAAACACGCTCTTTACAAAAAATACAAATATAATTTACAGTATTGTTGGAATAACTACATTGCTCTTTAGCACAATCGTACTTGCGCGTGCAATTCACTCCTATCTTCACATAGACTATAGTGTTTTTGCTCTCTCTCATAGCATTGTTTTTCAGATGAGTCTCTCTCTTATGTGGAGTATTATGGCTATGCTCATTATCATGGTTGCGAAGTCTTTAAAAAATCGTATTTTTTGGATTGCTGGAGCAAGTCTCATGGGGGTTGTCATTGTTAAACTCTTTTTTGTTGAACTCTCTAACAGTGGTAGTGTTGAGCGAATTATTTCATTTATTGTTGTAGGACTTTTATTATTACTTATAGGTTACTTTGCACCACTACCACCTTTAAAAACTAAAGAGTAAAAGCAATCTTTTTCTTTAGTTTTATGAGTTATAATCCGCTTAAAAACTTATAAGACATACAATAATGCACACAGATTTAACCACTGGACCAATAAATACACACTTAATCAAGCTCTCTATTCCAGCGATTACGGGTTATTTTTTTCACACACTTTTTAATGTTACGGACACCTATTTTGCGGGGCTTATTTCTACACAAGCACTTGCCGCACTTTCACTCTCAGCTTCTATATTTTTTATGATTTTAGCTATAGCTATTGGGATGAGTGAAGCACTTACCTCTATGGTTGGAAATGCTTTTGGAGAGAAGGATGTAATCAAGGCGCAACATATTGCACGTAACGGTATTGCATTTGGTATTTTACTCTCTGTATCACTCGCGCTTTTTGGTATAGTAAGCACGCCCTATTTTGTTGAAATTCTAGGTGATCCTAGTTATGTGGCACAAACTCTTGATTATATAAACATCATTCTTTATGCTACTCTCTTTTTTATTGGCTCTTTTTTCTTTAATGCCCTTTTAAACGCCGTTGGTGATACCATTTCATTTAGAAATATTTTAATTATTACAGCTTTTTTAAACATCATCTTAGATTATCTCTTTGTCAATCATTTTTCTTATGGCGTTAAAGGTATAGCACTCGCTACTGTCATTTCAGAGTTTATTACAGTGGCATATCTTTTTTACAAACTTCAAAAGACAAAATTGTGGAGTGGTTTGAGCGATTTTAGTTTTGACATGCAAGTTATAAAAGAGCTTTTCAAGCAAGGTTTTCCACCAAGTATAAATATGTTTATGATGGCTTTTGGCATGTATATCATCACCTATTTTGTAGCGCCTTTTGGTAAAGAAGCGGTAGCTGCTTTTGGAATTGCTATGCGTATTGAGCAGATATTTTTAATGCCTGTTGTAGGTCTTAGCATCGGTACTTTAGCTATCATTTCACAAAACAATGGTGCAAAACTTTATGAGAGAATAGAGCCAACTGTGGCACTTGCTCTGGAATTTGGATTTATTATGAGTGCTTTAGCAGTTGTCTCTTTTTTTCTTTTTGGCGACTCTATCGTCTCTTTACTCACTGATGACAGAATAGTTATAGAACAAACTCTTTTATATCTTCGTATATGTGGCTTTGCATTTTTTGCTTTTGTTATGATTTTTATTTACATTTCAATGCTTCAAGGCATACAAAAACCAGCTATTATTTTTCCTATAAGTGTCTACAGACAAGTTCTTGCACCTACTATACTCTTTAGTCTATTTAGCTTTTTTCATTTACCAATCTATTCCATTTGGTTGGGTCTTGATGCGATTATATTTTCTGCGGGAATTTACTTGTGGTGGTACTCGAAAAAGAAGTTTAGCGAATTACTTTACCCCATCGGGTAGAGTATTTCACTATGGACTGCGTCACACGCTTTTAAAACTTCATCACTTAGAGTTAAGTCCATCGCTGCTAAGGAAGCGTCTAGTTGTTGTGGCGTTCTTGCACCTACGATGGTTGAAGCTACAAAATCAAACTGTTTTGACC
The DNA here is from genome assembly GCA_041595535.1 of Sulfurimonas sp. Taxonomy (GTDB): domain Bacteria; phylum Campylobacterota; class Campylobacteria; order Campylobacterales; family Sulfurimonadaceae; genus Sulfurimonas. The sequence continues at coordinate 29,922 of JBFHKA010000008.1, forward strand.
ACGCTATAGCCATCGTAACAGGATCAAGTCCTGCCTCTTTTGCTATTTTTAAATACTTCTGTGTGGATGCTAAAGTTCTCTCATTTACAAACCTCTCGGACATCAAACGCAGACGTTTTTCTGTTGCATTTATATAGCTACTAAAACGACCCGCTTCACTTTGTGCTTGATTGTACTTGCCACTTAAAACTCCACCTGCTAAAGGCGAGTATGGAAGTAGAGAAATCTGCTCTTTTCTTGCCACAGTTGCAAGCTCATCTAAAAAGCGTCTGTTTAAAAGCGAGAAGTTGTTTTGAATAGATTCAAATCTCGCATACCCTTTATGATTGCTTGTCATAGTTGCTTTTGTAGCTCCATAAGCTGTGTCATTTGAAGTTCCTATGTAGCGAACCTTTCCACTTTGAACGAGTCTATCAAAAGCTTTTAAGCTCTCTTCTATAGGCACAAGAGTATCTGGCCAGTGCATCTGATAAAGGTCAATATAATCTGTTCCTAAACGTCTCAAACTCCCTTCAATCGCTCTCTCTATATGAAAACTATCTATAGCAGTCAAACCATGACGAATAGGTGGAACAAACCAACCATTTGCAGCACCCGCAACCTTACTTGCTACGATGACACTATCACGCGGTTTTGTCTTAAGCCAACGTCCTACTATCTCTTCTGTAAGCCCTGCTAATTCTCCAGTTGGTGGGACAGGATATATCTCTGCGGTGTCATAAAAGTTTACACCAGCATCATACGCTTTGTCCATTATCTCAAACGCCACTTTCTCATCTGGTGTCTGTGTACCAAAGGTCATAGTCCCCATACAAATCGGGCTAACTCGAAGTCCTGTTTTTCCTATATATCTGTGTTTCATTTTAACTCTCCCCAATTATCACCAATATTTAGACTCGCTTTGAGTGGAATATTTAATTCCATAATCCCTTCCATAATTCCTCTAAACTTCGCGCCTAAGGCTTCTGCTTGGTCTGCGTCTACTTCAAAAATAAGTTCATCGTGAATCTGTAAAAGCATCGTTACGTGCAACTTTTCATCTTCTATGATTTTATGAATTTTATTCATACTTAGTTTAATCAAATCTGACGCACTTCCTTGAAAAACAGAGTTTACAGACTCTCGCTCGTACGCTGCTTTGAACATTGGTGTAGCGTGTTCATAGTCAAAATAGCGACGACGTTTTAGAAGTGTTTCAATGTACCCATACTCTTTTGAATTATCTACTATACTTCTGAAATAACGTCTCACCGTTGGAAAGGACTCAAAGTACTTTTCTATGATATCTTTAGCCTCTTTTGTTGTGATACCTAAAGTATCTGAGAGTTTTTTCTGACCCATTCCATAAAGAAGTCCAAAGTTTACCGTTTTTGCCACACTACGTTTTGAGGGTGCTTCTTCCTCTCCAAAAAGTGCTATAGCAGTTTGGAGGTGAATGTCTTTGTCATTTTTAAACGCATCTACTAAAACACTGTCTTGCGAGAAGTGTGCAAGCAGACGAAGCTCAATTTGTGAGTAATCTATACCTATGAGTTTTTTGCCCTTACCTGCTACAAAAGCTCGGCGTATTTTTGCACCAAGCGGTGTACGTGTCGGTATGTTTTGCAAGTTTGGATTTTTAGAACTCAGACGTCCTGTAGCTGTTCCGGTCTGCACAAAAGAGGTGTGAATACGACTCGCTTTATCTTCACGGCTAAGTTTTAAAAGTGGCTCAATATAAGTCGAGTAAAGCTTGTAAACTTCGCGGTATTCTAAGAGTTTTGGAATGATTACGTGCGTATCTAGTAAAGAGCTTAAAACCTTCTCATCTGTGGAGTAACCCGTCTTTGTTTTTTTGCCTACAGGAAGCCCAAGCGTCTCAAAAAGTATGACACCGAGTTGTTGTGTGGAGTTGATGTTAAACTCGCTTCCAGCCATCTCGTAGATAGACGCTGTGAGTGAGACAAGTGTCTCTTTGACCTCGACAAGAAACTCTTCTAAAAATGCACTGTCAACCTCTATGCCCGCTTTTTCCATTGTAAGAAGTGTTTTTATAAAAGGTATTTCCACATCTCTTGCTTCTTCTATAAGATGTGTCGCATTTTGAAGCTCTAATTTTTGTAAGAAAAGGTTATAAAGTTTACCCGTAATATAAGCATCCTCAGCCGCATACACACAAGCATCTTCAAGTGCCACACCCGCAAAGGTCTCTCCTTTTTTAACAGTATTTTTAAAAGAGACCATTTCATGCCCTAAAAGCTTATCGCTAAGTTTGTCAAGACTGAGTCCAGATTCTGGATTAATGAGCCATGCTAAAATCATACTGTCTGCATAGACTTCCAAAGAGTCATCTTCTAAAAAGCGTGTCACAAAATGCAAATCAAACTTGATGTTGTGCCCAACGACTCTGGATTGAAATATCTTTCGTATGGCTACTTTTGCATCCTCTTGACTTATCTGATCTGGCACACCAAGATAGAAGTGAGCAAAAGGAACATAAAAGGCTTCTTCATCATCAAAACAGAAACTAAAACCTACAAGTTTATCGTGCTCATAATCAAGTCCTGTTGTCTCTGTATCAAAGGCTACAACGCTCTGTGGAGTTAGTTTTGCAAGTGTTACGTGCAAAGTTTTTACATCTGTAATAAGTGTCGCTTTGTATGTCAACTTCTGCACATTTTCATACTGTTGCGTGTAAGATGTTTGTACCTGCTCAGCCAAGTTTTTTGAAGCACTCTCTTTTTCCTCTTGGCTCACCATATTTTTTGCATGAAGCATACGAATGATGGCATTTTGTTCATACCGAACAAGCTCATCATAAATGTTTAAAAATGGGTGTTCAACATCCATAGTATACTCTTCAAAGTCTATACTATCAAAGACATCATGTCTAAGTGTTACTAGCTCTTTTGACATATACGCTTGTTCTTTTGACTCTATAAGCTTTTTCTGGTTTGCCCCTGTAATCTTGTCTATATTTGCATAGATATTATCGAGTGAGCCAAACTCTTTTAAAAGTTTCTCAGCTCCAACTTTTCCTATGCCTCTTACACCTGGGACATTGTCTGCGCTATCTCCAAGAATGGACTGATAATCTATAAACTGCTTAGGTGTTACACCATACTTCTCAAAACAAGCACACTCGTTGACACTTTTACGTTTAATAGCATCAACAATAGTCACTCTGTCATCATCTATGAGCTGGTAGAGGTCTTTGTCATGTGATACAACGCGTACTTTGTAACCTCTCTTTTTTGCAAGATGTGTCACAGTTGCTATCATATCATCTGCTTCATATCCATCCATGCCTAAAGTTTTATAACCCATTTTGTCAATCCACTCAATTGCTACAGGGAGTTGCATAGAAAGTTCTGGTGGTGGTGCAGAACGGTTTGCTTTATAGTTTGGGTCTATCTCATTTCTAAAAGTATTACCTTTTGTATCTATAGCAAATATAAGATAGTCGCTGTCGTGCTCTTTTTGAAGTGTGGAAATAAAGTTTGTAAAGCCAGTTAAAAGTCCTGTAGGAAAACCATCTTGTGTACTTAAGTGTTGAGGAAGTGCATAAAAACTACGAAAAAAAAATCCAAAAGTATCTATGACGGTAACGGTTTTACTCATGCACCTACCTCTACATGATTCATCATCTCTTCAATAGTCTCATGAAGAACTGCCTCATCATACCCAGCATCTGCCGCCTTTTTTAAACCAAAATGTATGGATTGTTCTGAAAAAGGTGCATTCATAGGCAAGATAGTTTTAACAATGTTCAAGGCAGTGGAAAACTCTCGAACTTCATCTGGTGCTGCAGATGGATTGTCTGCGTAACGAATCATCTCAACAAACTCATTATCAAATCCCCAATGCTTAAATACTTCTGCTGTAACTTCAGATGTTGTAACTTCTACATACGCTTTTTCAACCATTGCGATGTTTCCTGAGAGTTCAACTTCTGATTCAAAACTTGTACTTTCATCTTCTTGAATGATGTCACTTGAGATTAATATTTTTCCTGTCTCTTGTAAAAATGCAGCTAAATAGAGTTTATCTGCTTTTTCTCTACTTATTTTCTTGTACCATTTAAGCATCAAAGTAGCCTGCAGTGTAGAAATTTCTGCAAATTTCTCACTTGTTATACCATAAGGTTTCATATCTACATTGAGCAGTTTACGCACAGAGTTTCCTAAAGCTATAGAGCGTGTCATAGTCATACCAAAGAGACTTACAGCTTGTCCAACACTTGTTATTCTTTTTTGAAATGAGTACAAGGGAGAGTTTGCAACTTTCAAAATATTTGCAACAATCATAGGGTCTGTTTCAATAACTTGTGCTAAGTCCATAACACTGGCATTTTCATTTGAAAAGATTCTATTTATATCTATAATTGTTTTAGAGAGTGGTGGAAGAGATTTTATACTGTCAATAATTGAGCTTTTCATCACACAAGCCTTTTTTTAAGTTATTATACCCTATTTGTGACAATCTCTTAATGTTTTTGCAGGATTTGCTATGTAGTCATACCCATTATAAATGGTAAATGCACCATAAAGAATAACAGCAACTGAAGAGAGACTCATCATCATATTTCTAAAACTTGTTGCTGAAGCGAGTGAGGTCAAGAACCCAACACCAAACATTGCAGGAATAGTACTTATTCCAAAAATTGCCATAACTAATGCACCATAAAGTGGATCAGCCGTACTTGCTGCTGTAATAGCAAAGAAGTAAACAAAGCCGCAAGGAAGAAGTCCATTTAACATGCCAAGAACAAAAAAGCTCGTGTTTGATTTTGAGTTGAGCACACTTTTAAAAGCTTTTTTATAGACAGAAGAAGAAGCAAATGAATGTTCAATTACAGTCAAAAATTTAATTTTTCCCATCAAAGAGAGACCTGCTAAAATCATAACAACACCAGCAAATATAAGAAGTGTTCCATTAGCATTATTTGAAAACACAACGACACCACCGAGTGCACCAAACATTGCACCTAAAATACTATATGTCAAAATTCTTCCAAAAGAGTAAAGCAGATGTGCTACGCTTTTAGAGACGATAGAGCGTTTTGCATCTATCTTTATTGTTGAATATGCAACAACTATACCGCCACACATACCTATACAGTGTCCAAAAGAGCCAAGAAATGCAATGCTTATGATTGTGAGTAGATTTACAGTTTCCATTATTTACCTAAGAGTTGTTTTTTTATTTTTGGGTTATTCATAGTTTCGCCTCGAAGCATCTTAAGTCGCATCGTATCAAAATCTATAAAACCCTCTGCTTTTTTCTCATATGCTCCAAAACCATACCCCATAGGAGTCGTGTCAGTTAAAGAGTAGTATGCTTTTTTTGCATCTATCCACTTTTTAGTATCTTTACTCATAACCCAGATAGTTGCTTCATCTTTAAAATCTTTATCTTCTAGCCAGTGCACAAATCCGCCATGGTCATGGAAAAACCAAGTTTTTCCATTTGGAGCGATAACCTCGGAGGCATAATCAAGTGTATCTATTACCATTCCGCAGTCGCTATCTTGGTACTTATGCAGAACAATATCAAGAGGTAATTTTTTCAAATTACCTTCTTTAATAACAACCATCTGCTGTGTTTTACCTAAAGAGAGAAATACACTTATAATCAAAGCGACAATAATGATAATAATAAATAATGGTGTAAACTTTTTCATGAGTGTATTATAGTATTATCTTCTTTTTTTACCCTTACCTAAATCATCATAATACAAAAAATCTTTTAAATCCTCTTGGGTATTTTCATCTAAACTATCCCAAATAGCCTGCTTTTTAACAAATCTTTGAAGATTCGATTTTTTAGATTTTTTTATGTCTCGTATGAGGTAGTGATAGCGCACTATTGTTTTAGTGTAGTCACTTACGAAAACCCAATTTTTTATAATTTGATAGCTTCTCTCTTCATGGTCTGTAAAACTCCACTCGTTATATTCATAATCTTCTGTATCTTTTTTAAATGCACTAAAAGGCTTACCTATATCGTGTAAAAGCCCTGCTGCAAGGAGTTTAAACTTGGCATCTTTGCATATATAATAACTCACACGTAAGGTATGAGCAAGAACACCATGTTGATGCCATTTATTTTGTGTAAAGAGGAGTGAACTCCAAAAAGGTTTAGAAAATATTTTATTTTTTTTCATCTTCATGCCATTGGGTGATACACGTCTACCGTATCTTTTAAATCCTGTTTTTGTATATGCGTATATATCTGTGTAGTAAGCAAAGAGGCGTGCCCCAAAAGTTCTTGAACAACACGCAAATCTGCACCACCTGTAATAAGTGAAGTCGCATAAGAGTGACGCAGTACATGTGGAGAGACGCCTAGATACTTTTGTGTTATTTTATAGGCAGAGATTCGACTCAATTTCGCACCTCTATAATTCATCCAGATAAAATCTTTTTCAAAAGGTAGACTCTCGCTATACTCTCTAATAGCCTTAATTGCCACTTTGGCTAAGGGGACGATTCTCTCTTTTTCACCTTTTGCATGTCGTATGTGTACCCACTCCGAATCTATGTCGTTACGTGCGAGTTCTAAACACTCACTTATTCTAGCTCCACTCGCATATAAAAAGAGAATAAGTGCATAGTCACGTTTGCCTATCCAACTCTGTTTATCTATAAGTGAGAGTCCTGCTTGAATCTGTTGAAGTGACAAAAATTTAGGAAGTAGTTTTGGGATTTTAGAAAATCTTAGTTTTGTTTTTTCATCGCTAAATTGCTGTTTGTAGCAGAAGTCAAAAAAAGCATTGACTGAAGAGAGTTTTCTGTTGAGTGTACGTTTATTTTCATATAAAGAGAGTGTTTGAAGAAGTTTCTTTGAATCAAGTAAAATAAGGGGTTGACCAAGAGCCTTTTCAAGTGACTCTAAGTCACTTTTATATGCTGAGACACTCTTTTTACTGAGTGCCTTTGTGACACTAATATACTCTATAAAGGCTTCAAGCTCGTTTGACATTACTCAACTAAAATTTTACTGTCTGAGATATAAAACATTTTATCTCCAACAAAGATAAAGCCACTTTCTATGTCTACTTCATGTACAGTATAATCAAAACTATTTTTATCTACAACTATCATATACCCTTCTTGTTCAAGTAAGTAAAGTTTGTCTCCAAAAGAAATCATCCCTAAAAAGTGAGCAAAAGGAAGTTTTATTTTAGAGTTTACTTGCAGTTCTGGTGTTAAAGAGAGTATTTCACCCTGTTTTGTTGCAATATAAATATTTTTTTCATCATTTGTTATATTTCTAATCTCATATTTAACTCGAACATCTTTTTGTGCTATAGAAATGAGCTTGTACGAGGTTGCTGCAATTATTCTATTATCAAGAACATTGAGGTAAATAATATTATTGAAATTCTCTTCAGATGAGACTATAACAGTTCTAAGTCTTTTTTTAAGCGTTGCATTTACAATAATAACTTTACCATCTAAAGTTGAGAAAAGTACTATCTCATCCATAAAATGAGGAGCAACTATACGACTATCTGCAACTAAAGATTTTCCACCCTGCTCTTTGTAAACTAACTCTTTAGATGTAATACTATAAAGAGCAGTTTCATTGTCGGCAAAGAGTACAGCCAAAATGTCATCTTGAACATTTGCACTTGCAACTGTTTTTTTAAGCTCAAAATTCTCTTGAAGTGTTGCATTACTCTTAGATGTTAATGTAAGATTTCCATCTATATTTGCGCTAATTATCCAATCTTTACTCTCTGTAAGAACTCTTTGAGACTCTGCTATTTTTACATCATATAGAGCAGATTTTGAGAGAACTTCTCTATCTTCTAAAAGTGCTACATTAGACGCAACATCTATAATTTCTGATTTTGATTTTTCATACTTTTGCCACGCAGAATCTACTACCTGAGGCTCATAGACCTCTTTTGTACTACAAGCAGTAAAAAAGAGAAAAATAAAAGGAACTAAAAAAATATACTTTTTCAAAATACTACTTCACACCATAGTGCATCAAGGCACTTGCAACATTTGCCAAAGGTGAATTTTCACGTATCATTTTTAATTTTTCATGTGCTTGCTCTGCTTTATTTTCATTCATCAAAAGTACAGCACTCTCTACAATCGCTAAATCTTTAAAAATAGCTTCTTGTTTTTCTGTATACGCTCCAAGTGCTTTTACATTTGCTGCATTATCTGCAACTGCATACGATGAAAGGTCACCAACAAAAGTCACTTTTGAACTTTGAAGTTCTTTAAGTGTTTCTATATCTTTATTTGCAATAGCTTGTGAATATTGCCAAACATCATGAAGTGCCGGGCTTAAAGAGTCTAATCTTGCTACATCTGCACTATTGTTGCTATCTGAGACTATTGCTGTTAAAAGTTTGTTTGCTTCAGTTATTCTACTTTTCTCACTTGCATTGTATGCAATATCACCAATCACTAATAGTACAACAGCCACTAAAGAGCCTATCATAACATTTTTATATTTTTTAATAAATTTCTCTGTGACTACTGCTGTTTCAAAAAACTTCTCTTCAGAAGTCAACTCATCTCTTACCATTTCAATATCGTGTTTTAAACTCAAAAATTATTCCTTATTTCAAAAAGTTTCTAATATTACCAATAACTAAGTTAAAGTTTCATCAAATCATGATAAAATCAAAAAACTAAAATAGCAATAGGATGGATTATGCAGGTAGATGATGCACTTTTGACGAAGTTAGAGAAGTTATCTTTCTTACAAATAAGTGAAGATAAACGCGAAGAAATTAAAACGCAACTCTCAGAAATTATGAATTTTGTAGATAATCTTAGTGAATTAAATACAGATGGTGTCAGTGATTCATTCGCAATGAATAACAATGCAACGCCACTTAGAGAAGATATTCCTTCATGCAATGCAACTATCAATGATGATATTTTACGCCACGCTCCAAAAAGTGCTGATCACTTTTTTATAGTTCCAAAAATTATTGAGTAATAAGTGCTGCACGTTTACGGCATTAAAAATTGTGATAGTGTTAAAAAAGCACTTTCCTTTTTAAAAAAACACAACCTAGAATTTACACTTCATGATTTTAAAACAGAGGCATTGCCTTGTAGTAAAATTGATGAGTGGCTTCATAAAACAGAGATACAAACACTTTTTAATGCAAAAAGTACAACCTATAGAAACCTTAAACTCAAAGAGCTAAATCTTGATGAAGATGAACAAAAAGAGTGGCTGTGCCGTGAAAATCTTCTCATAAAAAGACCCGTCATAGAGTCTGGCACAAATCTTTTAGTAGGTTTTAACGAAGAAAATTACATAAGGAGTCTCCTATGAGCGAACCAACAATACCAACGCAGGCTAAAAAACTTGACATTCAAAAACTTTTAAAAAGTGTTATAGCTTTCAAATCTTCTGATTTACACCTTGTTGTAGGAAGTGAACCGCAAATAAGGATAGATAAAGAGTTACGTGCGCTTAATCTTCCTGTACTTACTGCAAATGACATTGAAGAGATGGCATATTCACTCTTAGAAGATAAGAAAAAGAAAGAATTTGAGGAGTATAACGAACTAGATTTTTCTATTGAAATTAAAAATGTAGGACGTTTTCGTGCAAACTACTACCGTACCATACATGGTATAGCATGTGCGTTTCGTATGATTCCTCTTGATATTCCTACACTAGAAGAGTATGGAAATCCTCCTATTTTTAAAGAACTAGTCAAAAAAGAAAAAGGGCTGATTCTTGTAACTGGTCCTACAGGAAGTGGTAAATCAACTACCTTAGCATCTATGCTTCATGAAATCAACCTTACTGAACGTCGTCATATTCTCACGGTAGAAGACCCTGTTGAGTTTGTTCATAAAAACATCAAATCACTTTTCTCACAACGTGACGTTGGAAGTAGTACTAGATCATTTGCAAGTGCTCTTAAATATGCACTTAGACAAGACCCTGACGTTATCCTCATTGGGGAGATGCGTGATGCTGAAACGGTTGGTGCGGCTCTAACTGCTGCAGAAACAGGACACTTAGTTTTTGGAACACTTCATACAAACTCTGCGCCTAGTACAATTAATCGTATTATTGATGTTTTTGATGGAGACGCGCAAGCGCAAGTAAGAGCGCAACTTGCATCTTCTCTTGTTGCAGTTATCTCTCAAACACTCATTCCAAAGATAGGAAGCGGCAAAGTTGCTGTACAAGAGATTCTTATTACAAATCCTGCGATTCAAAATCAGATTAGAGAAGATAAGGTACACCAAATCTACTCACAAATGCAACTCAATCAACAAGAGACGCACATGACAACGCAAACACAACAAATTATAGACTTATTACAAAAAAGAGTTATCTCAAAAGAAAATGCAATTAAAAACTCTAATAGACCAGAGGAACTTATAAAAATGCTTGGGGATATCTAAATCTTTATAGAGGGTTCATCAATGTAGAACCCTTGTGAACAATTAATCCCTAACTCTTTTACTTTATCCATAATAACACTCGAATGAACATACTCTGCTACTGTTTTAATTCTAAGTTTTTTAGCAAAATCTACTATACTCTCTACAACAAGAAGCGAAGTTTTATCCACATCTATATTTTCTATAAGAGTCCCATCTATTTTAATGTATTCTGCCCTCATCTTTGTAAGGTAAAAGAAGTTTGAATAGCCACTTCCAAAATCATCTATTGCTATTTTGGCTCCATAACGTTTTACTTCACTTATAAATCTATCTACTTTTTTAAAGTCTTGAATTGCCTCACTCTCTAAAAGTTCAAATGTCACACGATGAGAAGCTTTTGAAGCTTTAAGCTTTTGCAAAATAAACTCAAAAATTTCAAAACTCATAATATCTTCAATAGAGAGATTAATACTAAACTCAAATGGACTCTCTTCAAAAGTAGCAAAGGACTGGTTTATAATACTTTTAGTCACACTGTTATAAATTTTTATTTTTTTTGCAATAGGAATAAAAACAACAGGTGATAAGATTTTTCCATTTCTATCTATAAGTCTTGCAAGACATTCATATTTTACAATTTGCATTGTTTCATTGTCTACTATAGCTTGATAATAGGGAACAACTCTTGAATTTTCAACTGCATCTCTCACAACAAAAGAGAGTTCTAAATTTCTTTCATATTCTGTTTCAAAATCCATTCTATCTTCATATATCCAAAATGGAAGACTATTGTTTTTAGCATAAATGAGTGCAGTTGAAACTTTTGAAAAAAGATTTGAGTAGTCTTGATGAGAAGAAGATGCAAGTGTGAAATCAATATATATTTTACTCTCTTGATAGAACAAATTGATGTTTGTTGTTTTACTATAGAGTTCTTCTAAAAATATCTTCAACTCATAAAATCCTGCTTTATGATTAAGGACTAGAGCATACTCAGAACCTGATAGTCTATATATTTTGTACTCTGGGAGACTCTCTTTTAGATAACTTCCTACATTTTCTATAACGTAATCACCAACAACAAAGCCATAAAAAGTATTGATTGTTTGAAAATTATCAATTTTTATAAGTACTAATGTACAATCATCTTGATTCTCTAAATCTTTTCTTAGTTGATAAAGATTAGGCAAATCTGTTAAATGGTCGGTAAAATATCTATAAAAAAGTTTATTTCTATACTCTTGAATAATTGTACTATTTTGTGTATTTTCTAAATTTAGTTCATATAAAATTGCGTCATTTAAAGTTTCATCTTTAGAGAGTTTATTGAGTGTAAAAAGAGTAACTTGTGTATTTACTTTATCTTCATGTTTAAGAAGAGAGATGTTGATGTTTTGTGTTCTCTTTTCCAGCTCTTTCTTTAAATTTTGCACTAAAACAGTATTGTGCATATAAGATGCTATATGAATATATGCATGTGGTTTTATTAAACCAATTATTTTCTCTACAACATGCATTACTTCACTTGAAGACCCTAGAGTAAAACTATTAATGTTTAAATTTTCATTTGTCATATCTTAGTGTCATCCTTTTGAAAATGTATGGTATCTAAAAAAAAACATAAAGTATATTTTAACCACATTTTCAATATACTCACATTAAATTTTAAGTTTGGAGTTGCCTTGAAGTCGTACCAAAATATTGTTCTGCTTCAAAATCTTTATAGACTTAAAGCGATTGGATTTGAATACATCGATCATTTTAGTGTAAACAAAAAAAACAGCTTTATAAAACCAAACAGTTTAGACGAACTTTCATCTACTATCTCATCATGTTTTCTCTGTGATTTAAGTAAATCAAGAGCACAGAGTATGAGTGGGTTTGGCAATCAAAAGGCTGCATTAATGTTAGTTGATTTTAATGTTTCCCAAGCTCAAGATTCTTCCAACACATACTATACTGGACGCTCTGGAGAGACACTCAAAAATATGATAGAAAATGTAATTGGAGTCAATATTAATGATACTTTTTTAACACACTGTATCAAATGCAAGCCATTAAATTCCAATAAACCATCCCCATCTGAATGGAACTCTTGTAAAAGTTATCTCTTCTCACAGATAGAATTTATTCAACCTAAAGTTGTTGTCACATTGGGGGAAGAAGCATACAAACATCTCACAGAAGATAATAATTTTGAAAATGTTCGAGGTCATGTGATAAACTTCAAAGAATATAAACTTATACCTATTTATCATCCAAGTTATCTCTTGAGAAACCCAGATTTGAAAAAAATAACAATGAATGATTTAAAAACAATAAAGAGTTGCCTATGAAAAAATTACTATTTTTATTTTTACCTTTTATACTATTTGCTCAAAGTTCTATGATTTCTAATATTCCACTGCCTAAAACATATATTCAAAATCTTGATCCTTATGAGTGTGATGAAGATTGTTTACAAGAGTATCTCGATAAAGAGATGATATTTTCTTTCTTAGCTCACGCAAATCAAAAACTTGAAAATAGAGCGCAAGATGAAATACGTGTCATGAACATATCTATCTTAAACCTTGGTGTTTTCAACTCAGATGGACAACTGAAAATCGCTATGCTACTCCCATATAAAAAAATAGGGAAATACGCATCTTCGACTACCAATGCAACTTTTGCTTACCTGATGACAAAGAACCACTCTTTTGCACTTAAAAGTTACAAAGTAGAGAGTGAAGAGATAGATGCACTTCAAGAAGCTATAGAAAAAATACAAGAGGATGGTTTTGGTTATGTTATAGCACCGCTCACTCAAGAGGGAGCTCAAAATATAGTAACTATAAATCCTGATATAAATATCTTTATTCCAACTATTAATAAAAAAGATATTAATAGTACATCACCTTTTTTACTCTTTGGTGGAATTGACTACCAAGCACAAAGTGACATGCTCTTAAAAGAAGCTGTCTCCCCACTTATTATCTTTTCAGACGAGTCACAAACAGGAAAAAAACTTGCATTTTATCAAGAAAATAGATTTAAAAATCCTCTACCTGAAGATACAAATGGAAGCTTAGTCAATGAAGTTAGTGTTTATAGTACGCCTCAAGAAGAAGAGATAGAGAAAAGAACTATTAAATATTTTTTATCTAGAAATACTTCAAATTTAGAAAATTATCTTAAAGAAAATGAAGATATTATGGAAGGTTCTTTTTTTATAAATACACCTATTATTAAAAGTGGTATGATTATTTCTCAACTTACACTCTATGACACAAATGCAACAAATGTGCTCTCTACACAAATCAATTATGACCCTCTTTTACTCTCTATGACTCAATATGTAGATAGAAAAAACATGATAATAGCAAACTCAGTAACAGAACAAAACAATGTTATCATTGAGACAAATTCTCTACTTGGTAATGACATCATGTATGATTGGATCAATTATACAACAACGGTAGGAGTAGACTATTTTTATTCTCAAATAACGGATGTAAATAGAGAGTATTCCATACCATTGCAAGAGAATCAAATGCTCTACACAATAGAGTTACTCAAACCATCTATCTCAAGATTTATAAAATATTGAGCATCACTCAAAAAGACTTAGAATCAGTTCTTTGCTCTGTGTGTCAAGCTTTTGTGGTCTTGCATCAAAAGTAATATAAGCAAGAAGAATCTCTAACTCAAAGAGTTTCTCTTCTCCTCGATAAATACACTGTCTCAACTTAAAAGAAGCAGCACGCATTTCAATGAGTTCTGTCTTTACTTCAAGTATATCTCCAAGCTTTGCACTTATAAAATACTCCGCAGTAAGTTTACGAGCAACAAAGTGCCCCGTATCTAAAACAGGTAACTTTCCAAGTTTAAAAAAAGCATCACTACGTGCTCTCTCACAAAAGTTTAAATAGTTAGAGTGGTATACAACACCACCCGTATCAGTATCCTCATAATAGACTCTTATCTGCATGCAAAATCCCTTTCTATACATCACTTTCTAGCTCTTTTCATTAATGGCTATAAATGATTAGTAAATTATCTCAAACTCAAAGCTATTTTTGATTATTTATTGACGTAATTGTACTAAAAACTAGTACTATTTATGATAAGTGTAAGCAAAAATTTCTTGTTCTAGCCGCAAAGACCTCAATAAACAAATAGCAATTTTGGAGTTTGCTTATACTCAGCAAGCGCTAAAGAGAGGATTGATATAATTTTTTAATTTAAAATAAGAGGAACGATATGAAAACTAAATCATTTACATTGCTACTCGCTGGGATTACCGCGCTTACAATAAGTTCTGTTGCCAATGCATGTACAGGGATATGTCTGAATGCGGTAGATGGTAGCGTCATTTATGGACGTACAGGTGAATTTGGTGTGCCACTCGATATCCGACTTATTCTCATCCCCAAAGGCATCACTATGGATGGTGGTCCGGTAAAAGATGCCCAAGCAAAGGTCTGGACCTCTAAATACCGAGTAGTCGGGGTCAATACTTATGGAACTTCTAGTGTCCTTGACGGTCTTAATGAAGCAGGATTACATGTAGGAGGCTTTTATTTCCCAGATTATGCACAATATTCTGACGTTACAAAAGCAGATGATGGCAATGTCGTTGCTCCTATCAACTTCGTAAACTATTTACTCACACAATTCTCTACTATTCAAGAAATACGTCAAACATTACAAAAAATAAAAATCTCTGGTGCAAAGATGAAAGCGTGGGGAGATATTGTACCTCCATTTCACTGGATTGCCACTGATCGCTCAGGTGCATCAATCGTTATCGAACCGGTTGGAGGCAAATTACTCGTGTACGACAACCCTCTCGGCGTCATAACGAATTCCCCTACTTTTGATTGGCACATCACGAATCTGAGAAATTTCATCTATCTTAATCCGCTTAATGTGCCACCAAGAAAAATTGACAAAATCACTTTCAAACAACTTGGACAAGGCTCTGGTCTTGCAGGTATGCCTGGCGATTTTACACCGCCATCACGTTTTGTTCGTGCTGTTGTCTACTCACAATCTGCTTTTCCTATGAAAACTGCCAACGATGCCGTATATGAAACATTTCATATTCTCAATCAGTTTGATATTCCAAAAGGTGCTGTAGTGGAAGAAAACAAGGATAAACGTGAAGCAGAAATTACTCAAGCAACCATCGTAGCCGATCTAAAAAATCTCAAATACTATGTCCACAACTACTACAGCCGTCGTATTAAAATGATTGATCTTCAACATGCTGATTTGAGTGCAGATAAAATTATTCAAATCGATTTACCAAAAGAAGAAACCATTGATAATCTGACACCTTAGTCTTTAATCTTTATCATTCAAAATCTCTTTACCTTTTTTTATCTGTAAAGTGACTATATTTATCTCTTCTTGAAGTTCTTGTATCTTTGTTTTATCCGTTTCATCTTGTAAATCTTTATAGAGTTTAACTCTGAGATGCTTTAATTTTTTTAGAAGGTTTTTTACAGACTTCTTTTTATTTGAACTTTTCAAATCATCTATTGAAAGGAACGTGACTACACGTTTAATAAACTTTTTTATGCCCATTACTTATCTCCTTTGTTTAAGATAGATTCTACTTCATCATCTGCGATTACACTTTCTTCATGAAAACTTTTTATATCACTTTGTCTATCTATGAAAATGACTTCTGCCATCGCTATAAGATTTTTACTTATGTTAAATGCATAGGTACTATCGTTCATAAGTGAGGTTGCCATCTCGTTTGTTATCAAGCGATTTCTAATAAGATTATCAAGTGTACCATTAGCAATAATATCATATTTTTGTGCATGTATTTTAGCCTTTGAGAGTAACAATACAATTACATCTTCTTCATCTGTCGTTGCAATTAGATGTATATTTCGTAGCATCTCTGCTAAAGATTTTTTTATGTTGTTATACTCTTGACGTATGTGAACATTGGGATTTGCTACAAACTTAATAAGATTTTTTTGTAGATGTTTTGTATCTTTTACAGCTTCAACTAAATCTCTATTGGCAAGTTTTAATTTATAGAGTTCTTGAACATATTCTGGGCTTAAATTTGATTGTGCTCTTGTTGCAAAGTCTATTATTTCTCCATAAATATTTTTAACTCTACAGTGATATAACTCTTCAATATCAATATATCTTTTTGAATAATTATGTTTTAAGACTTCGTCTAAATCCATAGAAGAGGTAATGGTCTCTTTTTTAAGATTTAAACCATTTGCAATAATCTCAAAAACATTTTCATAAAGGTGCTTACTCTCATTTCTTATAGCTTCCATAGAAGCTTCTGGAAAGTCTAAAGTGGCATCATGCAAGTAAATAGCTGTATCGCATTTATTCTCTTCATCTGAGGATGTTTGTTTCATATATGTTTCTAAAAAATTTACAAGTTTATCTACAAATGGCAATAACAAGAGTACGCCTAAGACATTAAAGAATGTATGGAAAATAGCGAGTTTTAAAGTGTAATTATCTTCGGCTATTGAAACTTCTTTAGCAATAAAATCAACAATATAAATAATTTGATGAATAAAGACTATAGCTACAAAACCTGTTAAAAGGTTAAAAATAAGATGTGCACCAGCCAATCTTTTTCCATCTATATTTGATCCTAATGCTCCAAGTATAGCTGTAACTGTTGTTCCGATATTTCCACCGATGGCAAGAGCAAGAGCATTTTCATAACTTATTTGATTTGCTGCCAAAGCAGTTATAATTAAAACAAGTGTTGCGTGTGATGATTGCATAACTACAGTGGAGAGTATGCCAATACCAGTAAAAATAAGAAGCCCCTTGAATCCTACCATAGCATATGTGGAGAGATCAATAGTATCCTTAAAAGCTTCAAAGCCCTCTTTCATGTAAGCAATACCTAAAAATAAAAAGCCAAGTCCACTAAGAATATAGCCAAAACTTTTTATAGTTGTATTTTTTTGAAGAGTAAAGACAATCCCAAAAACCAACATAGGCATTGCATAGGTAGCTATATCTACTTTAAGTCCAAATCCTGCAACAAGCCATGCTCCAGTCGTTGTACCTATGTTCGCTCCAAATACTATGCCTATACCTTGTGTTAAAGTAATAAGCCCTGCACTTAAAAAAGAAATTGTCAGAATAGAAACTAAAGAACTTGATTGCATAATAGTTGTAGAGATAGCACCAAAACCTATGCTTTTGTAGAGTTTATCTGTTGATTTTTTTAATACACTCTCTAATAGACCTCCAGAAAATGACTGAAACCCTTGTTCTAAAGACAACATACCAAATAAAAAAATAGCAATACCTGCTGCTACCTCTTTAAAATTTGGGCTTACCCAAAAACTATAAGCTAAAATGGCTAAAAAAATTGGAAGAAAAAGATTTTTGTAGTGAATCATCTATTTTTCAGTCTCACTATAGCCTTTTTGCGATTGTACTCGTTTTGCTAGCATTTGAACACTTTTTGTTATATCATCCCCAGCGATATGATAGTGTTGATGTAATTTTTCTAACGATTCATCTATTTTTTGTGTCAATGAATCACTAAGTGAATCAATCTTCCTCTTCATCTGCATTACCTCTTCATCTTTAGACTCTTCAAGCTCTTTGACTATGTTACTAAGTTGTGATTGTGCCTTTACATAGTCAGATTTAATTGCTTCTATATCTACAATTAAACTTCTAACTGTGGAGTAAATATCGTGAAGTCCACTATTTTGTTTTTCCAAATCATCCATCTTTTTAGAAGAGAGAAGCATCTGCTTCATAATCATCTCACTCTGATTTCTAATGGAGACAAGTCTACTTTCTCCCTCACTTAGTGAAGTTTCTACGCTCTCAGTATGTGCTTTGAGTGAAAGTATTTGTACCTCAAAGGACTTTGTAACACCCGATAATTGCCCAAGTGTATGCTTTGTAATTGCTTTTGCAACATCTTCAGAGAGACTCTTCATGCTATTGAGCTTCTCTTTTAAAGTATCAATATCTCCTGACATATCGTATCTACTATCTACTGCACTCTCCAATAGATGAGTAAGTTTATTATAATGGTCCTGTTCTGCTACTCTGAGTATATCTATATGTTTATGTACGACTGCATCCAACTCGGGCATCTGTACCTCACTAAAGTACTCAAATGATTTTGTTACACCTTTATGCCATGCTTCTAATTCATTAAATTTATCTACAAATTTTGTCTGATTTATCTGAATGGTATCAAGAGCTTTAATGTCATTTTTAAACTTTGCTCGAGTCTCTTCTTGGGCTGCTCTATCTTCTTCTTGTGAACTATTCATTCTATTTTCGAGTTCTAAAATAAAAGTTTTAAGTTGCGAGATTTCATTGACAAGAACCTTAGTAAATTCCTCTTGCGTTCTCGCAGTTTCAGATTCTTGTGTTTGATGTAAAATATTCATAACAATGAAAAGGAGCATTGCAACTAAAAGAGGAAATAAAGACTCACGTAACAGATGAATAACATCACTTGTATCTGGCTGAATAATAAAGTGAACTACACTACTTATAGCACCAATACCTAACATTAAAGGAGCATAATTAATCTTATTTGGTTGCTTTAAAATAACCATCTGTCGTAAAAAAAGAAGTGCCATAAATGCGAATGCTAAAAGTAAATCATTATCAAACATAAGGTCTTCCTCCTATAATGAAGTTATTTTATCATAATATTTTATAAAACAATCCCCAACACCTCTGTAGGGTCTTTTAAAATCACATCATGAACACCTTGAGATGTAAACCCCCAAGTCGCAAAAAGAGCCTCAATACCTGCATTTTTTGCACAAAGCATATCTTTAGAGTTATCACCTATCATCCAAGCACTGTCTTTGTTCTTATTATAGTTGTAAAAATCAAGTATTTTATAGAGCATTTCAGGATTTGGCTTAGATTCACTCACTCTATCTGCACCCATAATGACATCAAACATCTCTGCCACCCCTAAATGAGAAAGCATTGTAGATGCAAAAATCGTAGGGGCATTTGTTGCTACAGACATCTTTACACCTGCATCTTTAAGAGAAGAGAGTGTGTATCGTATACCCTCATAAAGATATGGATTTTGTGTACATTGAGTTGCATAATGTTCTTCAAATGTAAGTCTAGCTTTTGTTTCATATATATCTGTCTCATAAAAGAGCTTTGGCAGATTTCTCACTTCCATATTTATTACTTCAACTATGTACTCTTCACTTAATGAAGGCAAGTTATAGTGGAAATTACGCACATAATTGACTGAAATAGTTATGTCTTTTTTAGAATCTATGAGTGTTCCATCCATATCAAAAACAACTATTTTTTGCATTTTACTTCATTTTTTCATATATTTCACAAAGAGCGTCTACAAAAAGCTCGCTGTCATTTGGACAACGAGCGACTCTATACTCTTTAAATCCAAGTTCTTCAGCTACTTCTCTATACTCTATTTCAAGCTCAAAATCTGTTTCAGAGTTGTCTATTGTAAATGCAATAGGAAAAACAAGCACTTTAGAATTTTTTATAGATTTGAGACTATCTCCAAGAGAGGGTTTTAGCCACTCCATAGGTCCAACTTTGGACTGGTATGCTAAATGTATTTTATGAAACACCATACCTTCTGCTTCCATCATCTCTTCTAAAATTGCTACATGCTTTTCAATGTGTTTTTGATAAACATCACCTGCATCAACTATTTTTTGTGGTAGTCCATGTGCTGAAAAAATAATATCAAAATCATTATAATCATCTGTACCAATCGAATTTTTTATGCTCTCAATAATAGCATTATTATACGTTCTATTTTCAAAGAAGTGCTTTATTTCAACAAGTACTGCATCGCCTTTGCTTTTGTGATACGCCTCTTCAAAATCCTCTAATGAGGACTTAGTTGTAGTACTAGATTGTTGTGGATAGAGTGGAATGAGATAGATTTTCCCCACATGAGCTACATTTAATCTTTCAACAACTTCAGCTGCAAAAGGTGGCGTGTAGCGCATTGCAAAATCAACAATAACATCTTCACCAAGCCTCTCCTGAAGTTTTGCGACTAGATTTTTTGTATGCCCAACAATAGGTGACTTTCCACCAAGCTGACGGTAAATCTCTTGAGAACTTTCTGTTCGATTAAAAACTATTAACCCTCCAACAAGCTTTCTAAGAAGATTGCTTTTCATAGTTAAAATATTTTTATCTGCAAACATATTTTTTAGAAAAACTTCTACTTCATTAAGATTATTTGGTCCACCCATGTTAAGGAGTACTATTGCTTCTTTTGCCAAAATTTTTCCTATTTTTCTATTGTTTTATATAAACTGCCAACCAAACAGCTACTTTTTTTGTTTTTAGAAGTATGTGTTCCTTACCCGCTTCTATAAAGAGAGTGTCGCCTTTTTTCAGTTTATGGACTACTCCATCCATTTTTATTTTAGCACAACCTTGCAAAACAACTACCCACTCATCACACTCTTGTTTGAAAACTTGTGCTGTTTTTAATGTATTACTTATGATTGTTTTTATTTCTACATTTTTATGACTTAAAAGAGTTTGAAAATTTTCACTGTCTAACGCTGGTAAATCATACTCGTAAAGATTAGTCATCTTTTACTCGTAAGCTTACTTTATACATAAACTGTTGTAGAGGAAGCATATCTTCATATATTTTATAGAGTGTGTCTATAAGCTTCTCGCCATCCTCAATCAAATGAGGATCTAGCACTTTAAATGTAGCCATACCTTTATAGAGACTCAAGTCTGCATGCTCCATATTTACACTAAAACCTTTTGGATAACGCTTATACCCTTTTTCTAAGTGTGTATAACCATTATCTTTAGATTTGATGCTTTGTAGTATCTCTGCTAATTCGTTACGTGCGTTATTATTTTGTATGTATTCTCTAAAAGCATCTAATAGAGGTTTTTCAAACCAACGCACTCCAACAGCTACCATTAACTCATCTGGAGAAAAATGCATATAAAATGCGGAACTCTGCATACGTTTTGCATTTCCTTGCCAAAATATAATACCTATACGATGTTTTATAGGTGCTTTATTTGCACCCATTCGACGCGTATCTCGGTAGATTCTATAGAGAGATTTATTGATTTTTGGCTCTGCATTTATTGTAGGTTCTAAGGCTTGGAGGTGTTCACCCATCTCGACTACAAAAGCGCGAGATGGATTTAAAATGAGTTGCTCGTATTCAGGCTTATGCGCTTCGAACCACTCTTTATTATTATTCTTTTTTATATCGCTTAAAAAAGCTAGTGTCTTTTTTGAGAAGCCTTTAAACTCCATCAAAACTCTCCCTTATACTATTTTTCTATTTCTAAATGCAAGAACAATTATAACAAAGATAATAGCATACGATATAGGCACAAAATCAGGAATAGGTACTGGATCACCTTTAGCGTATGAGTGCATACCTGCAAGGTAATAATTTACTCCAAAATAAGTCATAATAACCGATGTAAAAGCTAAAAGAGAAATAACACTATAGTTAAACTCGCTATAGATTGCTTTAATAAATCTAAGATGAACCACAACTGCATAAACAAGGATTGTTACAAGTGCCCAAGTCTCTTTTGGATCCCAGCCCCAGTAACGACCCCAAGACTCATTTGCCCAAACACCACCAAGAAAGTTTCCAAAAGTTAGAAGTACAAGACCAACCATCAGACTCATCTCATTGATAGCATTAAGCTCTTTAATAGAGTTAGAAATTTGTTTCTCATTTGCATCTGTTTTTACTATGAATAAAATAATGGTAATAAACCCTAACAATGCTCCAAGTCCTAAGAAACCATAACTCGCAGTAATCATTGAAACGTGAATACTTAACCAGTAAGAATTAAGAACAGGCACAAGATTTGTCACCTGTGGATTCATCCAGTTTAGATGTGCTACAAAGAGTATAAGACCTGTTAAAATCGCAGTTGAAGCCAAAGTAATTGGTGAGCGTTTAGAGAAGATAAATCCAGCTAAAACTGTCGCCCAACCAATATATATCATAGACTCATAACCATCTGACCATGGAGCATGACCTGAAATGTACCATCGTAGCGCAAGACCAATAGTATGAAGAATAAAAAGAATGACTAGAAGTATCAACGAAGCTTTCGTAAAAAATGCCATCTTAAACTTAGGTTGAATAATATTTACAAAACTCAAAATTAAAAGAACAAATCCCATAACTAAATAGAATGGATAGATTCTCTCAAAGATATTTGCATGGTTATAAAACATCTCAGCTTTTATGCTACCCTCACTTGGATATACAGCTGCACCATTTTGTTTTTGATATTCTGCTAGTTTGGCGAGAGCAGCATCACTTGCATCCCATTTTCCACTCTCTAGCGCATCATCTACTGCACTAAAATACTGTATAGCTGTATTTCTAAGTTTCAATCCTTCATCTGGTGAAAAAGTTTGTAAGGCTTCAATCGTAGCAAACCATTTATTGTTCTCATCATTTGCTTTTGGCCAGATTTTAAGAAGTGAACCTGTAAAAACCATATACACAACATTGAGTTTTTCATCTATTTCAAGAGCCGCTTTATCGAGTTTATTTCGATATTTTGCTTCCTTACGTGTAGCCTCATCTACAAGCTCTGCAAGCTTATAGCCACGCATCTCTTCTGGGTCTGCAAAAAACTGAGAAAATGAGACATATTTTGCATCACTTTTTATACCAAGAGCCTCATTAATTCTTGGGTCTTTTGTCTGAATAATTTTTATCTCTTTATATACATCTGGACGAATCATCATTCCAAGAATAACTTGATTAGGAGTAAGTGTGTCTTTTCCCACTTGCAAAGAAGAGCTTCTATGAATTTTTGCTAGTACCTCTGTAGACAAAGTATCCATAGGTTTCATTCTACCTTTAGAATCTTGTACTATAAGCGCACCGAACTTTTCTGCATGTGCTTTATCAAAAGCAAGTATTGTTTTAATTGCAGGATTTACATCCGTTGCGTGAGATGGTGTAACACCGACTAAAAGTCCTAAAGTAAGGAGTGCTGGAACTATTTTCGCAGCACTCGCTTTTCTTGCTTTTTCAGCTAACTTTGAGAATCTATGCTGTTTAGAGAAGAGTGACCAAAACATTCCTAAACCTAAAAGGAAATAGCCTATATAAGAAGGAAGTGTTCCTGGGTCATTATTGACGGACAAGACAGTTCCTTTTTCATCTCTATCAAATGAGGCTTGAAAAAATCTAAATCCACGATGTTCTAAAATATTGTTCATAAAAATTCTATATGGCATATGAATCCCCTCTTCATCATCTATAAGCTCAACTTCACTTGCATAGGAAGCTGGACTCATTGAACCTGGGTAACGATCGAGTTGAAAATCTAAAAGTTTTATTTTAAATGGAATTGGAAGCTCTTTTGCACCATAAGTCAGTGCTACATCAATTCCTGCAACCATAACATGCGTAGCTTCGCCTTCAACCCCTTTTCTACCATAAACGACTGCCTCTTGACTATCTCCATCAACGGACACATTAAAGCGGAATACTTCAAGTCCATTTGCTTTTGCTTTTGCATTTGGGTCACTTACTATTTTTTTACCAGCGTGTGCAAAAAAGCTACGTAAAACAAAACTACCTAAGTCTGTGCTATAGAGCGTACGAGTATTAAACTCCTCGTCAACATTTGCTTCTAAATCACCTTTTGAACGGTCATCCATTTTAAAATAAGAGAGTTTCATATTGTGCTTCATAAAAATTGCACTATCTCTCATATAGATTGAGATTACAGGTTTAGTAAAACTTTTTCCTGACTCAAAATCAAGTACAAAGTTACCAGCATCGTAAAAATTGCCCTGCTCGAGTGCAACAGGTTGCCCTTTTTCACCGGCTGTAACCATCATATTTGCCAAAGCTTTTCCTTTAGCATCTTCAACTACTTCTTCAATAGCATCAGGAATGTACTCAGCAAGTTTAATATCTACTTTTTTCCCATCTACATTAAGTGTTCTATCCAAATCATTGTGAGAACGTTTTGAGAGATAAACTACATCAGAGAGAGAAGTGTTTGCATCTCCTTTACTCGCACTTACACTAAAATATGTGTCAGAACTGGTAATAGAGTCTGCTGTTGCACCTTCACGAATATGCATTGTTCCTTCATATCCAATGAACCTAGTTACTGTTGCGCCAAATAGAATGATTAAAAAGGAGAGGTGAAATATAAATATAGGAGCTTTTTTAATTGTATACATCTTGTACTTATATATATTGAGTACAAGATTAAAAGCAAGTAATCCAAGAAGTACTTCAAACCACAAAGCATTATATATTTCTGCTTTTGCTGTCATTGTACCAAAGTCATTTTCTACTATGGTTGCATAACCGATAGAAAAAGCAAAAATAAGCATTAAAACTGCCATCGTTTTCATAGAATTTAAAATTGAAAGTATCTGTTTCATAGTAAGCCTTTTAAGAAAAAGTTATTTTAGTGAAAAATAAATAATGGATAGTCTCAAATAGCAGAAATCTTCTACTATTTTTGTTTTTGGGGAGAAAAATCAATACCTTTTATAAGTAAATTATCTTCGGTTTTTTTTGTTTGTACTTTTTTCATCACATTTATAGGTCTATCATGTTCATAAAGTTCAGTTTTTATAATAGTACCAGCTTCATCATACCACTTTTGTTCTCCCTCTTTATAGTTGTTTTTGTAGAGTACTTCACTATAGAGTTTCCCCTCATACATATACTCTTTTTGAACGCCCTCTTTTTTGCCATTTACATAAGGAACTATGAGTGCTAATTGTCCATTATTAAAGTACTCTTTTTGCATACCCTCTTTTTTATCGTCAATATATGTCACTGTAGATTTTACTTTTGTATTTGTAAAGTATGTTGTCTCAACACCGTTAAGTTTTCCCATTGTATACGATACATCGGAGAGCTTATGTCCCTCTTTATCATACCATGTAAGAATTCCATCACGTTTACCATCAACATAATTTACAATATATGCCATTTGCCCCATCTCGTAGTAAACTTTTTCTACTCCATTTTTTATACCAACTCTTTTATCGGTATTTGTTCCATCTATATAGTTCGTTTCTGCTTTTAGCTCACCATACTCAAAATATGTTTTAACAAGCTCTGCAGAAAGTGTTGAGCTAAGAAGTGAAGCTGTAAGTAAAAACTGTAAATATCTATGCATTTTAAAATTTCCTTGATTATTGTATAGAAGAAGTTTATCTTTATAAAAAGACATCTTCATGTATTTTTATAAAGATAAATTACCCCTCAAAAGAGGAGTAAAGAGAAAGGAAGATTTACTTCCATCCTTTCACTACGATATTTGAAGACTTAGAGTATGGATATTTCTTAACTAAATCTGCAATAGATAGTTTTTGATCTCCGCCTCTCATAAAGTGTGCTAATGTTACAGAAGCCCAATAATCATTTGCATATTCTGTATCTTTAAGTTGTAAAGGAACACCTTTATCATTTACAGTGTGACATGCAGCACATGTAACTGGCCCAGTATATTCAGCATCTGGTGAATACTGAAGTGCTTGTTCGTGTGTTGTTACATCAACAGAACGCTCTTTTCCATCAAATCTTGTAGAGTATAAACCATGTGTAGATTCATGACAAGTTTGACACGCAATATCTCCGTGACCTTTAGAATATCTATAGAGAGAATATTTGTTTGGTAAATCAATTGGAAAGTATTTTCCACCAGTTTCACTCTCAACAAATGGAGCTAAATGACAGTCTGCACAATGAGGCTCAGCAGCCGCTAGCCACCAGTCATCACCACCCGATGCTGCTGCATAAGGTACATTTCCACCTGTAGGGTGATTCCAAGGTTTAAGGTCTAAACCATCTTTTGATGCATTTTTTACTAGAGTTGCTGATTTGTGATCTGCATAGTAGCTAAGAACTTCATTTTTACCTGTTGTTTTAGGATCTGCTATTGCATTGAATTTTTTCATATCACCACCAGAAATTTCAGCTACTATCTCTTTAAGTGTTTTATTTCTCAAGCTTTTTCCAGCTTGTGTACTATCGTGTTTAATGTCATCGTAGTTTTGCATAGCTTGCGCAACTTTAGTGTGACAGTTTGTACAGTAAAGACCACGTAGCTCACCAGCATCTTTTCCATGTTCATCTTTCATTGCAACTTCATTTAATTGGTACTTACCATACTCATTTAAGAAGAATGGAGGTTTTGCATTTGGATTTGAGTGTGCATCACGTCGCACGTAACAACCACCACCAGATTTTCTGATGTCACCTTTGTTAAATCTACCTTCACCATATCTATCTGTTACACGGAATGGATTTGAGTCATCATTCATGTTAGGATTTTGGAAGTGTGTTGGGTGACAAGATTGACACGCTTGACTTCTACCTGCTCCATCAGGCATTGGAACCATTCCAAGGTGAAAACTATGAATAGCTTCACTTAAAGGTTTTGCTTTCATTGTTTTATAACCAGACGCAGTAGGACGAGGTTCTTGTAAGTTTCCTGATACATTGTCACCATGACAATCCGCACAGTTTACCATACCAGTTGAACCAAGTCTATTTCCAGAAGCATTTTCTCTATAATCTTTTAAGAATGAAGTACCATGGTGCTTATCATGTAAGGAAAGAATATTTATAGAAGACTCAGCGAGTCTAGCCATATATTCACTCTCATCTGGGTAAGATGTCCAGTATTTATACTCTTTATCACTAAATGTTAAATTCTCATCTCTAGCCATCTGTGCAGCTTTACCATTTCTTGAGTGACAAGCATAACAGTTCGGAATATCTACAGGATTTGTACCAAAATATGAAACTGCATGATTTGTATCATCTTTCATTGATTTTCCTGTACGGTCATGCATCTCAACAGTAGAGTATTGAAAAGGTTGGAAATCTTTTTCTGTAACAGAACGGATTGTCCCCTTTCTTGTCGAATCATTAAAGGCCGTAAGAGGAAGACCTAATGCATCCCAAAGATGTGAAGCAGTTAAAACAAGTTTAACATCTTTAACTGGAGGGACAAGAGTGTCTGTCATGACAATATTCCCACCATTTTTTCCAACATAATCAAGATACCCACCAGATATTGGCTTACCAGAAGGACCACTATCTATATTTACAGGAACTTGACGACCAATACGAAGACGATCTGCATCTGTTGCTCCCGCAGGAATAGTTCCTTCTAAATCTTTATAGATAAAAAGGTGGTTCCAAACATAGTTTGCAACATTGTCACCTGGAGAATCGAAGTGTCCATCACCATCTGTATCTTTTGGTACAGACCAGTACTTCATCTTATTCCCCTCACTGTACGAGTTATCTTTCGTATAGTAGTAAAGTTTTATATCATCATCAGGAGATAAGAGTTTTGGTAATTTACCACTTGCTCCGCTTGAGACTGCTTGTGCTTGAATTGAATTGTATGGAGGAATTACACAACAGTAACTCATCTCAAAACCAACACAGTGCATTCCGAGTTCATAGTTAATAAATACATTATACTTATTTTTAGGCTCATAACCTTTTGTCATTTTCCCATTTGCATCAATTTCTGTGTACTGTTTAAGCTTATTGAGCTTAAACGGTGGGTTCTTGTCATATGCAAATGCTGAAGATGCAGACAGTGTCATAAATGTAACTGATGCAGCCAACGAAACGAATAACTTTTTCTTATTCATATTTTCTATCTCCCCATATTTTAAAATTCATAGACAGTATTACATTTTATTATTTAAGTGAAGATTAAACAGATGGTAAACAGAAGTTTTTATATATAAGAAATTTAAATGTGATATTTACGTGATACAGTTCAATAGAGGTCGTTATTATTGTAATTTGAAGAGCTTATACTTTAAAAAAATATAAACTTATAAATGTAATTATATAAATTTTGTTTTCTTTTTTGTAGAAAAATTAAGCTATAAACATTTGAATAAACAAGATTTATTTTCTACACTTTTTAGATATAAACATAACTATTTTTTTCACTATTCCAGCTAAATTGGCTAGAAACTTTTTCAAATGCTTTTAGAACAATTGTCTCATGACAATCACTTCCATAGATAGTAATAGGTGTGTGATAATAGCGATTATAAGACTTTATAGGATGAAAAAGTATATCTTTCCAAGTAAATTCTATTTTTCCAGCATATGGTTCAAAAGGAACTATAGAGACAATACTTTTATTTGTTTGCTTACATTTGAAATAACATACAACACTAAACTGGTCAATTTTTACATACTCTAATAAATTTATAATATTTTCATGCGTTATAGGCATATCAATTCCTGATGATATTTTGAATGATTATCAGCAAAAATTATACCAATAAACTCTCGTACACACTATTTTGCCAATTTAATTTCAAAGCACTTTCGCTTTGTATCAAGGAGTTCTACGCTCCCTCCATGTGCCTCAGCTATTTGACGGGAGAGAACTAAGCCTAAGCCATTTCCTTTTACCTTTGTGCTTTTAAAGGCTTCAAAAAGGTCCGCTTTATCTTCTATTGCTACACCACTATCATATATAGTAAAAATATGAAACTCAGTATCTTCTTTGTAGAGAAGTTCTATATTTCCCTCTTCATTCTCATCGAGTTCTATAGCGTCTATGGCATTTGTTATAAAGTTTGAAAAAAGCATCTCAAGTAAATCTTTATCGCCATAAAGTACAAAATCTTCTTTTGGAAAACTAAAGCTAATCTCCTTAGAGTATCCATAGTAACCAATCGCCATATCAATAGATTGTTGCAGTTCACTCCACTTACATTTTGATTGGTTTGCTTGAACGCCTTTAGAGAACATGAGAGTTGCTTTGATGATTCTATCTATTCTATATACAGACTTTTGTATCTCTTCTACAATTGGAATATTTTCTGGTATAACACGCTTTTTGAGTGTTGAACTAAGAAGTGATATAGAACCTATAGGATTTCGTATCTCATGTGAGAGATGTGCAGCCATCTGTCCCATAGTCGCAAGATTTTCTTTACGTTTTTGCTCTGTTATATCTGTAGCACTGAGCATTATTTTATCTTTATACGAGGAACTTTTAATCAAATATGACCTCGAATTAAATTGTAACTCATAATCATCACTGCTATATTCTAAAAGTTTCAAAAGCTCTCTTTGCTCTCGTGCTTGTGAGTTTTGTAAGAAGATACTATTATCACTGTTTACAATCCAAATAGCATTTGGAAGAAATTCAACAACTTTTTCTACAGTATCTTGCAGGTGCGCATAAGAAGCTTTAAGCTCATTAAAATCATTTTCTACTTTATAAGTCTGCTCAATAAAGACTTTTAACTCTTCAGGTGTAATAGTAGACATTAAAGAGAAAAACTAATTAAAATCTTATAAAGAGCGTGTGCATCATCACTCCCACACAACTCTCGTATTGAGTGCATTCCCCAAGTTGGAAGTCCTACATCTATGGTATCAATTCCTAGTCTTGTTGCAGTGATTGGACCTATTGTAGAACCACATCCAATATCGTTACGTGTAACATATGTTTGTGTCTTTTGCGTTGCCAAAGATGCAGCATTCATGAACTTTGAGATGGTAGTTGAGTTTGAAGCATAACGTTGATTTGCATTTACTTTTATAACAATGCCACCATTAATCTTTGGTGCATGCTCCTTATCATGTTTATTTGGAAAATTTGGATGTATTGCGTGCGCATTATCTGCACTAATCATTATAGAGCTTCGTACCAGTTGTGTATACTCTTCATAATCACTAAAAGCACGCCTAAGAGTATTTTCCAAAAAGCTACCCCCTGCCCCTGAAGTTGAAGCACTTCCAACCTCTTCATGATCTGACGCTATGAAAAGCATTGGCTGTTCTGCACTAATACTACAAATACTAAGCATTCCGACATAGCAACTTAAAAGATTATCAAGTCTAGCACTCGCTATAAAATCATCATGCAAACCAACAAATCCAGCTTTTTGTGTATCATAAAAACTAAGCTCATTTGCATAAATCGCTTGTGCATCATGAATGCCAACTTTGTCAAGTTGCCAATTTATAAACTCACTAAAATCAAAATCCTCATTTGTTGTAAGAATAGGGACAATATCTGTCTGAGGATTTATTTTTTTACCTTCATTAACTTCTCTTTCTAAATGAATAGCTAAAGAGGGAATTGTAGCAATTGGTTTTTCAACATTTATAAGCGTCTCTTTTAACTCGCCCTCAGCATTTTTGTAATTTACACGACCTGCTAAAGAGAGTGCTCTATCAAACCAAGGGTTAAGCAAAACTCCACCATAAAGTTCTACACCAAACTTCACTACCCCATGCTCTTTTATAACTGGATTTGGCTTAAGTTTCAAGTTTGGAGAATCGGTGTGTGCTCCTATCATCACGTACTTTTTGTCTTTTTTTGGATACGTAAAAGCGATGACTGATGAATCGTTACGTGCGACATAATATTTATGGTCTTCTTTGAGTTCCCATGTCTCTAATTCATCTAGTTTTGTAAAGCCTGCATTCTCAAACATCATCGACATATTTTTTGCTGCATGAAAAGGTGTTGGGGAGGCATCTAAAAAACCTAAAAGTCCTTCATTAAATTCTTCTTTTTTCAACTACATATCCTTCATTTGTTCTTTTTTTAAGAATTCTGTCATCTCTTCTGCACTGATTGGTTTTGAGTGTAAAAACCCTTGTATAAAAGTACAACCATTCTCAAGTAAAAACTTCTCTTGTTCTGGTTTTTCCACACCTTCTGCTATAACCTTAAGATTAAGACTTTGACATAAGTTTATAATGGTCTTAGTAATTGCTACATCTTCGAGGTCTTCTGGTAAAGAGTTTATAAACGATTTGTCAATTTTAAGTTTTTTAATAGGCAACCTTTTAAGATAGGCTAAGGAAGAGTAACCCGTTCCAAAATCATCAATAGCTATAGAGATTCCTAAGTCACTTAACTGTTGTAAAACAGCAATAGATTTTTCAGGATTATTCATAATCTGACTCTCAGTAACTTCAAACTCTATATTTTCATATGAGCAACCTTCTGATTCTAGTAAATTTTTTGTAAATACAATAAAATCTTTCTCTTCTAACTGCTTTATAGCTAGATTGAGTGCTAGTTTTCCAGGCTTGAGACCATCTTTATTCCACTGTTTAAACTGTGAGAGTGCTTTTTTCATCACAACTCTGTCAAGGCTTACTATCATTCCAGTAGATTCTGCTAAAGGGATGAATC
The DNA here is from genome assembly GCA_041595535.1 of Sulfurimonas sp. GTDB lineage: Bacteria > Campylobacterota > Campylobacteria > Campylobacterales > Sulfurimonadaceae > Sulfurimonas. Next base: position 61,493 of record JBFHKA010000008.1, read on the forward strand.
TATCTGGGTATATCATGCCCATCGTGGAGTGTTGCCAGCGCACAAGAGCTTCCATACCAACGAGCTTACCTGTTTTTGCATTGATTTGTGGTTGAAAATAGACTATAAGCTCATCATGTGCACAAGCTTTTCTAAGTTCAGTTTCTAAAAACACCCTTTCAATCGCCTGTCTTGTCATCTCTTCATTATAAAAATAATAACGACTTCTTCCATTACTTTTTGCTCTATACATTGCGGCATCAGCATTTTTCAAAAGAGAGGTAGAATTTTCTCCATCATGGGGATATACAGATGCCCCTATACTCATACCAACGTATAAAGTATGCCCTTCAATTTCAAAAGATTCTTTAGCTAACTCCATAATCTCAACAATCTTATCAGAAATGGAATCTACAGTATCTATATTATTGAGAATCACACAAAACTCATCCCCACCCAATCGAGAGAGCGTATCAGTTGCATCAATTTGTTTCGTTATTCTTTTTGAAAACTCAACAAGAATCTTATCTCCTATAACATGTCCTAAAGAGTCATTTATCTCTTTAAAATGATCTAAATCTATAAAAAGAAGTGCTAGTTTTTGATGTGAATGTTTGGCTAATTTAATAGCTTGGTTGAGTCTATCTAAAAACAGTACACGATTTGGTAGATCTGTGAGGGAGTCGTGATTTGCTTGATATTCCAGTTTTTCTCTCTGCATATCAAGAACTCTTAAACTTTTTTGTAAGTCTGATTGAATTTTTTTCATCTCTGTAATGTCACGACCAGCACCTATTGTACCTATAACATTTCCATCTGCATCATAAAAAGGAGCTTTATACACCTCTAAATAGAGAAGTTTACCTTTAACGTTTCCATACTCTTCAAATTTCATAGCTTTATTGTTTTTAATAACATCTATATCACTGTTAAAACATAATTCGCCAAATGTATGCCAATTGGGTATATTTTTATGAAGTTCTCTCTCTCGAAGCGCAAAGAAAATATCTTGTTTACCTATTGGCTCTTGCGTGTCTTTTGCCATAAGTAGACCATCACAAATAGATTGATTTGCATAAAGGTAATTTCCTTCTATATCTTTTACCCACAGCATATCTGGTAAATGTTGTGTTAAGAGTTTAAGAAGTTCAGAGTTGTGTTCTTGTAAATCTTTTAACAAAAAAGCCATGATACACCTCACAATAAATTTAGGTTATTAGTGTACTATAAAAACTATAAAATATCTACTGCTTCATCCCCATCAAGTGCTGTTATAAGTTTACTGTCTACTCTGATAGCAGAATCAATCACAACATTATGTAGTTTTGAAACTATAGTAATACTCAGAGGACGATTCCCAGGATTTTGTCGTATGAGTCTATAGAGATTTTCTAAAACCTCTGTATCCTCATCTAAACGTACTGCAAGGTTAATTGGTTCGGGTGGTTTTTCTTGAACCTCTTTTTTAACTTTTTTTGTCTCTTTCTTCGCCTCTTTAAGCGTCATAATTTTTGTGACACCAATACGTGTAAACATCTCGGTATGTGTTATCTTTGCTTTTAGTGCCACAGGTTCTTCCAAATCCATCGCACGTAACTCTTCTAATTTGTCTGCAAAAAGCATAATCTCGACGTTTCCATGAAAGTCCATTAAGGAGACAATGCCAAACTGATTCCCTTTTTTGCTCATCTTAACTTGAATATCTTCAACTTTACCTATGAAGATAGCAAACGAACCATCTTTGATGCTCTCTATCTCTGAAGAGAGCGTATAGTTTAACTCCTCCATCTCTCCTCGATACTCATCCATCGGGTGACCACTTACATAAAATCCTAAGGTATTTTTTTCAAACTCTAAAATCTCCTTAAGTGTATACTCATCAGAATTATTGAGTTTAAGCTCAACAGTAGTTATTTCAACATCATCACCAAAAAGACTTCCAACTGCATTTTTCTTTGCATCACTCGCTTTTTTTGCACTCTCAACAATAAGTTCTATCTGCTCTAAAAGTGCACGTCTTGAATACCCAAATCTATCAAAAGCTCCTGCTTTGATTGCAGACTCTATAACACGTTTGTTCACCTTACTCGGTTCAATTCGATTGACAAAATCTTGAAGTGATTTATAAGAACCATTGAGTTCTCTTTCTTGAAGCATTGCATGAATGGCAGCTTCACCCACGCCTTTAATCGCACCTAAACCAAAAAGGATTACCTCTTTATCATCTTTTGTAATTGCAGAAAATTCTAACTGAGAAGCACTAATATCTGGAGGTGAAAGTTCAATTCCCATACGTTTTACTTCATCAATATAACGCACAACTTTTTCTGTATTATCCTTATCGGAAGTTAAAAGTGCTGCCATAAATTCATTTGGATAATAAGTCTTTAGCCATGCAGTTTGAAAAGTAACCATCGCATAGGCAGCTGAGTGAGATTTATTAAAACCATAGCCGGCAAATTTTTCTATAAGTTTAAAGAGTTGGCTTGCTAGATTATAATCAAGTCCAAGTTTTTGCGCACCCTCGGAAAAGAGTTTGTTGTACTTCTCCATCTCTTCAACTTTTTTCTTACCCATGGCACGACGAACAATGTCCGCTCCACCAAGACTCATCCCACCAATGGTTTGAACAATCTGCATAACTTGCTCTTGATACACAATCATTCCATAGGTTGGTCCTAGTGTATCGGCAAGTAAGTCAAAACTTACCTCTTCAAAAGGATAAAATACTTTCTTTCTCCCATGTTTACGCTCAATGAAGTCATCAAGCATACCAGACTCCATAGGACCTGGTCTATAGAGTGCCAAGACTGCAATTAAATCCTCAAAATTTGATGGTTTGAGACGTTTGTTCAAATCTTGCATACCACTTGACTCTATCTGGAACATCCCAACAGTCTCACCTGTTTGAATTACTTTATAAACTTCAGGATCATTCTCATCTATCTTATCCCACTCAACATCTCTGTCATAACGACGTTTAATCAGTTTAATTGCATTATCTACAACATCAAGTGTTTTAAGTCCTAAGAAGTCAAACTTGATTAAGTCAATATCTTCCATGTAGTTCAGTGAGTATTGCGTGACATACACATCCTCACCAGATGGTCTATATATTGGTGTCTTTTTCCAAAGTTCTTCATTACTTATAACGACACCCGCAGCGTGAATTCCAGAGTTGCGTTTAAGTCCTTCTAATTTTTTAGCAAACTCCCAAACACGTGCTGCATTAGCATCACTCTGTATGAGTTCTTGAAGTTTTGGCTCTTTTTGAAAAGCTCCCTCTTTAAACTCGCCACCTTTTGTCTTTCCATTGAGTGTAATTCCAAGCTCATCGGGAATAAGTTTTGCCATTTGATCAGCTTGAGAGAGTGGCATATCCAAAACACGAGCAACGTCACGAATAACCCCTTTTGCTAAGAGTGAACCAAAGGTAATGATTTGTGCAACTTGATTACGTCCATATTTTTTTACAACATAATCAATAACCTCTCCACGACGTGCTTGCATAAAGTCCATATCAATATCGGGCATACTTACACGTTCAGGATTTAAAAAACGCTCAAAGAGTAAATCATACTTCATAGGGTCAATGTCGGTAATTTCTAAAGAGTATGCAACAAGACTTCCTGCAGCCGAACCACGCCCAGGACCAACTGCTATTCCCATACGTTTAGCTTCTGCAACAAAGTCCCAAACTATCATCATATAACCCGGAAATTTCATAGAGTTAATGACCTGCATCTCAAACTCTAGCCTCTCTCTATACTCTTGATGGCGCTCAGGAGGAACTATTTTTAAACGTTTTTCAAGCCCTTGTCTACACTTTACTATAAAATATGCAGCATCATTTTTATCGGCTGCGAGCATATGTTTTTTCTTCTCATCTTCACTTGCATCAGTTGCCAATGGAGCATCATCTTCATAGTCAATATCGAGTCCCTCTTTTTGGGCATACTCTTTAGTAAATTTAAAGTTTGGTGGTGTTGGTGTTTTCACAATAGGTACAAAGGCTTCACACTTTTCTACTATCTCTTGCGTGTGTGCGAGAGCCTCGGGAATATCTGCAAAGATTTTTGCCATCTGCTCAGGAGATTTGAGATAAAACTCATGTACGGAGTGACGCATACGATTTGGGTCATCATAGAGTTTATTCATTCCTATACACATAAAAGCCTCATGGTACTGAGCATCGTTTGGATAGGTATAGTGTGTGTCATTTGTTGCAACTATTTTGATGCCAGTCTCACGAGAAATTTTTAGAATCTGTTCATCTATAAAGAGCTGATCACCAATACCATGACGCATAAGTTCAAGATAGAAATCTTCGCCAAAAATATCTTGATACTCACGTGCAACAGCTAAAGCTCCCTCATAACCTAAAGCTCCATTTTTTGAATTTCTCTCATTTGCAGTATTGAGATGCCAGTTTACTTCACCTTGTAGACATGCAGAGGTACAAATAATACCTTCGCTGTGAGAGCGTAACTCTTTTTTGTTGATACGGGGAAAGTAGTAAAAACCATTTATAAAGGCTTGTGAAGAAAGATACATGAGATTTTCGTACCCTTTTTTGTTTTTTGCAAAAAGGCAGATATGAAAACGCTGTTTTGTAGATTTATCATCAAGTGTTTCGCCATTGTGGATATAGCCTTCCATCCCAATAATTGGTTTAATTCCAGCCTCTATCATCTGTTTATAAAAATCAATGGCACCAAACATGTTGCCATGGTCTGTCATAGCAACAGAGGTCATACCAAGCTCTTTAACACGACTGACAAGATTTGTTAATTTATTTGCTCCATCAAGAAGAGAATACTCAGTATGGAGATGAAGATGGGTAAAGGGTTGGACACTCATATTTATAATTTCTTTAATTTAATTTTTCGTGAGTAGAAGTTACTTAAGTAGTAACTTCCAAGCTTGTTCAATTTTTCTAGCGACTCTTTTTGTAATTCCTTTAACTTCTACAAGCAGAGAAGAGTTTTTATGTATTACACCAACAACTTCTTCTACGCTTCCAAAATACTCAATAATTCTTTCAAATTTCTTCTTGCCAACACCCTCTATAGAAGTTAAAAAATCACTTAATTCCTCTTTCGTAATTTCTGTGTCTGTTTGCGTAGCTTCAGAACTTTCATCTCCCTCAGGCACAGGTACGTTAAGAGAAAGCTCTTTAAGAGTAGTTTTTGACGTGTCAGATGCTAATTTGTCTTGATAATTCCACTTCTCACTTGGCCACTCTTCACTCCATCTACGTTTGACATCAAACATTTTATACTCTTCATCAAGTGCATGAAGATAGACTTCCTCTCCACCATAGTTTTTCTTGCTTTTACCGAAGTATGCACCATCATAAGATGGAGAAAATGTACCAAAATGAATATGTCTAAGTGTTCTAAGTATTGTAGAGTCCATTTTTCCTAACTCTTCCCAGTTAAACATTGGTACATGAGGTTTTCTAAAGCGACCCTTACTCAGACTCCACATCAAGTACTGACCAATCCAGTCACGAATGTAAGGAAACGCAGCAAAAGCAGTCGCACATTCTAAAATACGAACTTTACCATCTTTACCATATGCAACATCACAAGCCCAGTACTCTGCTTTAGCAGCTTTTGAAACACGTACAGCTAAATCAAGAACAGACTTTGGAACATCCATATAGTCCATAGTTCCGCCCTGAGAAGTATTTGTAAGCCATTCCCCTTTTGGAGCACGCCTCCAGAATGCACAAACAGGTTTATGCCCAATGAGCATTACACGAATATCTGCTTCCATAGGTACAAAATCTTGAAAATACTGAGGATGGTAGTTTTTCTCAGCAAAAAGTGCTTTTGCCTCTTTATAGGAATCTGCTTTATGTACAAAGTAGCCACCATAATTTGATGGTCCGTAAGATTTTTTAATGATTTTTGGATACTCACATTTTTTTAGAAACTTGTCTGCATTTGCATGGTTATAGTAAATATATGTTTTAGGGATAGGAAGATCATATTTCCAAGCGAATCTTGTAACATTCTCTTTTGATTTATTTGAAAATTGTGTATCTAAAGATGGAACAAAACGTACATGAGGAAGCTCACGAGCAATCTCACGAAATGTTTCATAAGCAGTTGCAGGTATATTACCAATTAGTACATCGATTTTTTTCTTTTTGACCTCTTTGATAAATCTCTTTTTATCATTTTTCCAGTGATACGTTACTGTTTCTATTTTGTTTGGCCAACCTCTAAAGTTAGAGTGGTCAAAAAATCTTAGTACATAATCCAAATATAAAAAACCTAGTGTTGGTAGCTCTTTATTGCTTAATCCCATTTTGTTTCCTTAATTATTAATTGCAAACAATTTTATAACATATTTATTTCAATATGAATACAAAGGTCTATTTTACTTTTTCTAAATACTCACAATCCACTGTATTTACTTTAATTAAGTCACCTTCTAACACATGGTATGGTACTTGAACTACAGCACCAGTTTCTAAAGTTGCAGGTTTTTTACTTCCACTTGAAGTATCACCTTTAAAGTTTGGTGGAGTTTCAGTAATCACAAGTTCCATTATTTCAGGTGCTGCAACTGAAATTGCATTTCCTTTATAGAAGATAATATCCACATTTACACCATCTTTGAACCATTTTGATGCATCATCACACTGCTCATACGATAAGCCTAGTTGTTCATAACTCTCATTGTCCATAAATTGATACTGCTCACCATCATCATAAAGGTATTGCATAGTTGTATATGTAATTTCAGGAACTTCAAATTTATCCCCAGCATGAACAGTTTTTTCAACTACTTTACCGTTTAAAAAACTTTTCATTTTCATACGTACAAACGCCGCACCTTTTCCTGGTTTAACATGTTGAAACTCCACTACTTTATAAGGGACTTCTCCAACAATTAAACGAACATTCTTTTTAATATCACTCATACCGACAGTTGCCATTCACACACCTCGAAAATTATTTTATGCAATTCTACACTAAAGCTTCTTAGAATGTTATAATGTCTAAAAAAAAGATACTTTATGCGATATTTACAGTTAGATTTTATGCGTGGCATAGCCATTATTTTAATGGTTGTTTTTCATTTTTGCTTTGATTTAAATAATTTTCATTTTATAAATATAAACATCTATAATGGTACTTTTTGGCACCTTTTTCGCTTCATAATTCTCACACTCTTTTTACTCTGTGTTGGCATATCTTTAACACTCGCAAATCCGTACGGTGTTAATTTTCATAAAGCACTTAAACGATTTGTTATTCTTATAGTTCTTGCAAGTTTCATTTCTCTTGCTAGTTATCTTATATTTCCTAAAAGTTGGATTTACTTTGGAGTTTTACATTTCATTGCGTGCGCCTCTTTACTCGCACTCATTTTTGTCCGTTTTAGCTGGTTTAATCTCTTTTTAGGAACCGCAATTTTAGGGCTATATTTCTCTGATGTCATTAATATGCACTGGCTTTATAACTCTTTACACGAAGCTTTGCATTTACCAAAATACACTGAAGATTTAGTCTCCCTATTTCCTTGGTTTGGAGTTGTTTTAATTGGTATGTTTATTGGTAAAAAAGGGCTCTATCTCTTTGCTCTTAAAGAAAATAAATATACGCACGTAACAGCTTACCTTGGCAAACACTCTTTACTTATATACATGCTTCACCAACCTCTTTTGTTTGGTCTCACAGCGGGAGCCAATTATCTCCTTCATTAAAATGCTATAATTACGAAAAATTAACTATTTTAGGAATATTACTTAATGGAATTTACCCTTGATGCCACTTCAAAAAATGCCCGTGCAGGTACAATCAAAACAGCACATTCAACAATTAAAACACCAGTGTTTATGCCTGTTGGGACTATAGGAAGTGTTAAAAGTCTTGATGCTGATGATGTTTTAAATATTTTAGGGGCTGAAATTATCCTTGCAAATACTTACCACATGTATCTTCGTCCTGGAGATAAAACTGTGGCAAAAATGGGCAAACTTCATAACTTCACAAAATATCCAAAAAGTTTTTTAACAGATAGTGGTGGTTTTCAAGCATTCTCTCTTAGTGACATCTCTAAGCCTACTACTGAGGGTATTGAATTTCGCTCACATATTGATGGAAGTAAACATTTTTTTACTCCAAAAAAAGTTATAGACATACAGACTAATCTAGGTTCTGATATTATGATGATTTTAGATGATTTAGTTGCACTTCCAGCGACTCAAGAGCGTATAAAAATAAGTATTGAGCGTACTACAGCTTGGGCACAAGAGTCTATAGAGTATTTTCGTTCACAACAAGAAAAAGGTATTTGTGTAGACCAAAATATTTTTGCCATTATTCAAGGTGGAACCGACAAAGCATTTCGTACAAAAAGTGCTACAGAACTTTGTGCGTTAGATTATGATGGTTTTGCTATTGGTGGTTTAAGCGTTGGTGAATTAAACAATGAAATGTATGACACTGTAGAACATACAGTTCAGTACATGCCTCGTGACAAACCTCGTTATCTTATGGGTGTTGGAACACCTGAAGACCTTATTGAAAACATTGAAAGAGGTATTGATATGTTTGACTGTGTTATGCCCACACGTAACGCAAGAAATGGAACACTTTTTACGTCATTTGGACGTATAAATATTAAAGGTGCAAAGTTTAAAGAAGATGCTTCTCCGATAGATGAAGAGTGTCAATGTCTCACTTGTAAAACATACTCACGGGCATACTTAAATCATCTTTTTCGTGCAAAAGAGTTGACATTTTTTAGACTCGCTACTATTCACAATCTGCACTACTATCTTAATCTTATGAGAGAAGTAAGAGCTGCTATTGTAGAAGACAGATTCGCTGCATTCAAAGAAGAATTCTATAAAAAGAGAGCTAAATAACTTCTCTTTAAAACTTCTATATTAAGTTTTTTTTATCACATAATATTAATACTACGATGCTAGAATTATAGATATTAAAATATAGAGTTTATTTATAATGCAACAGACTTGTACCACACTTGATGAAACAAATACAAATGAAGTTCCCATTACTCCTGATGAATACAATCACATCCTCAACCTCCAACACGAGGTCCTCTCCCTCACAGCATACGAGATAGATACAGATGCAATTCTCAGTAAACTCTGTGTAATGGCAGAAGCACTTCTTCCCAATGCTATAGCCTCGCTTATGCTAAAAGATGAAAAAACAGACCTAATGTATGTTCGTTCTGCTCCTTCTGTTGCACATGCAGCTTGGAGTGTTCTTAATGGAATCAAACCTGGACCTTATGCAGGTTCTTGTGCAAATGCCATTTATTATGGAAAAGCGCAATATATTATCAATACTTTTGAAGATGAGCGTGGAAGAGATTTTTTAGAAACTGCAAAAGCTTTTAATCTCTGCTCTTGCTGGTCTATGCCAGTAAAAAATGAGTCTGGTAAAATTATAGGTTCTTTTGCTCTGTCTTCCTTTGAGCATCGTTCTCCCGCTCCTTTTCATAAGAGACTTCTTGAGAGTGCTGCTTCTATCGTCACGATTATTTTAAGTAATGAAGCGTATAGACAAAAGATAGAAAAGATGGCATTTGAAGACTCTTTAACAAAACTAAAAAATAAAATAGCTCTTGAAAAAGAGATAGTTAATGATCACTACTATACGCTCATCTTTCTTGATGTCAACAACTTTAGCTACATAAATAGTGCGTATGGATTTCAAACTGGAGATAGTGTCCTCATTAAAATAGCAACACTTCTAAAATTTCTTTATGGTTTTGCCAACTGTTATAGAATTAATTCTGATCAATTTGCTCTTAAATTTGATGACAAAATCTCTATTGAAAAAGTCGTAGCAAAAATACAAAATCATTTTAGAAGTAGCATCATAAGCATTGAAAATATAAATCTTAAAGTAACGTTTAACTATGGTGCAGTCTATTCAAACAAAAATCTTCTTAGAGATGCTTCCTTAGCTATAAAAAAAGCAAAAGAGACTGGAAAAAATAAACTTCATATTTACAATGAGAAAACAGATAATAAAAAAATTAGACAATCGTTTATTGCTACAAATGCTAAAATATATGACGCCTTTGATCATGATTTTATTACTCCTTTTTTTCAAGGAATCTATGATAACACGCAGAATAAAATCACACACTACGAAGCTTTGGTCCGTATTGTTGATGCTCATGGCGAAATAACTCCTCCTATAAAATTTTTGGATGTTGCAAAACTCTCTGGTTTACTTCCTATACTCACAAAAAACATGATTGATAAAACTTTTAAATTTATGGCTACAAATGATTTTTATTTTTCTATAAATATTACAGAAGAAGATTTAAATGAAGAGTATCTTCTTGATTTTCTTAGAGCTAAGTCTAGAGAGTACAATGTTCAGCCCTATCGTGTCAACTTAGAGATACTCGAAGGTGTGAGTTCACATGGACAAAAGAATAATATTCATCAGCTAAAAGAGTTTAAACGCGATGGATATAAAATTTCTATAGATGATTTTGGAGCTGAGTATTCAAACTTTGAGAGAGTTTTGGAATTAGACGTTGATTTTATTAAAATTGATGCGCGCTATATTAAAAATATAGACAAAGATAAGAAGAGCTATGAAATTACAAAAGCTATAGTTAATTTTGCACGTAACATGCAAATTGGAACAATAGCTGAGTATGTACACTCTAAAGAGATACAAGAAATTGTAAAAGAGTTAGGCATTGATTACTCGCAAGGTTTTTACTTTAGCGTGCCACAACCTGAGCTTTTACCTCTTTAAAAAGTTCTTTATTATCTCTCCATGTAACTCTTCTTGGTTATAAAGAGAACCAATATTAGTTACTTTTTTAACTCCATTTGGATTAAATAGAAGTAGATTTGCACTATAGCCAGCTTCTATCACACCAGCGTCCATCTTAATGCTTCTTGCACTATTGTATGATGTCAATCTTACCAGTTCACTCATAGAGATTAATCCTGAGTGTACAAGTTTTGTATAGTAAAGAGGAAGTGCATCACCCAAGGCTGCACAACCATAGGCAGCATCATAAAATGCTACTTCTTTATTTACAGGAGAGGATGGCTGATGAAGTGTTGTAAGCATATCAATCTCACCATTTACAAGTGCTTTTTGTAGAAGTAGCATGTCTGAACGATTTGGAAGTGGTGGGTCCAGTTTTGCCATTGTATTAAACCCATTACAAGCCTCATCACAATGTGTTAAATGATGAATAGAGACTTCACACTGTACTTGTACACCCTCTTTTTTTGCTTTTGTTATAAGCTCAACAGAACGTGGTGATGCAATGGCTTTAAAGAGTATTTTTATATTGAAATATCTTGCTATCTCTATCATACGTGAAACATGAAGCACTTCACTAAGTTCAGGAATTCCAGCAAGTCCAAGTTTAGAACTTACATCTCCATCTAGCATAACACCAGCATTTATAAGAGAGTTATCTTCCGCTTTACAAAAAAGCGTTACATCGTACATCTTTACATACTCAGCGATTTTGATTGCAATATTGTTTTTAGCAATCGTACTCATATAAGGTGCTACAACTCCCTTTTTAAGTAAAATGGCTATATCTGAGAGTGTCATATCCTCTTTAAGAGTATTGAGCATTAAATCTACTTTTGCACCATCTAACTCTTTAAGTCCATGCTGTGCGAATTCTAGTACTACTTCGTTATCTATAGCAGGTTTTGAGTCACCATTTAAAACTATATGCCCTACTCCACCTAAAAGCGCTTCATCTGAAATAGCTCTAATATTTTTAGAATTGAGTGAAGAGTCTAAAAGTCTTACATTTGTATCTACTAAAGAGGGAATAAGATACGCCCCTTGGGCATCTAAGTACTCTTCATCTTTAAGATTATGACCAATTTCAATAATACGACCATTTTCTACACGAACATCTGCATTTTTTTCACCATTAATATCACATATAAGAGCATTTGATATAACCATTTTAGACCACCTTCGATATAATGGTGTAATTATAAAGCATTAAGGCTTAGAGGAGTAGTAATTTATGAAAATTTTAGTAAGTGCACTTGAACACTCCGCAAATGTACACTTAAAGAGTTTAAAAGAAGAGTTTAAAGGCGAAGTTGAATTTATTGGAATTTTTAACAGTGAACTTGGAAAACCTCTTATAGATTTACGTACCTTAGCCATTATGGGTCTTGTTGATGCACTTAAAAAACTTCCATTTTTTCTAAAACTTAGCAAGCAGATGGTTACACTTGCAAAAGATGCAGACAAAGTTTTACTCATAGACTCCTCAGGATTTAATCTTCCTTTGGCTAAAAAAATCAAAAAAAAGTACCCAGACAAAGAGATTATTTACTATATTCTTCCTCAAGCTTGGGCATGGAAAAAAAAGCGGATACCTGTTCTTGCAAAGACTATAGATAGACTTGCTTCTATTCTTCCCTTTGAGAGTGCTTACTACCCAGAAAATGCAAACATTGAGTATGTAGGGCATCCTCTTCTTGATCAGATAACAGAGTTTAAATCACAACTCAATCCAGAAGTAAAAAAAATCGCATTTATGCCAGGAAGTAGAAAAACAGAGATAAAAAAACTCATGCCAATCTACAAGGAACTTATCAAGGTTTTAAATACGCACGTAACGATAATAATTCCTAAACATTTCACACAACAAGATAGAGATGAACTCTATGGAGATTTAAGTGGTTTTGAAATTTCTCACGATCCGCACGTAACACTCTACAATTCTGATTTTGCTTTCATCTGTAGTGGGACTGCAACCCTCGAAGCTTCCCTTATTGGTGTGCCATTTATTCTGACCTATATTGCAAAAAGCATAGATTATTTTATAGGAAGTCGCTTAGTAAATATAGAGTATGTGGGGCTTGGAAATATAATGTTTGATAAATTACATGCAAGAGCACTCCACCCTGAATTTCTTCAAGAAGCTGTAACAGTAGAAAATCTTCTCAAAGCATATAAAGAGTACGATAGAGAAAAGTTTTTAGAGGATTCAAAAGCTTTAAGAGGCTACTTAAAACATGGTAGCTCAAAAAGAGTTGCACAAATCATAGAAGAGGAGTAAGACTACTTTTTAGTTCTTACTTCTTTTAGTGTGTTTAAAAAATCTTTGGCATTTTCTCCGCCATTGAGTCTTTTGAGTATGTTTTCATCTGCATCCAAAAAATAAAATGTTGGTGTTGCAAAGTGTTCTAACTCAAGAGGAACCGCATCTTCATGAATATCTAAATGAACTGTGATATACTCTTTTTTAAGATACGCATTCACGTCCTTATTTTCAAACACAACACCCTCCATATATTGACATCCTGCGCATCCTTTTTGTGAGAGCATGACTAGAACAAGCTTATGCTCTTTTGCAGCAATATCGTATGCATCAAACATATCTGTGTACTTTACCTCTGCTAAGAGTGGGTAAAAGAGTACACAAAGAAGTAAAACTATTTTTTTCATTTTGTATCCTAGAGTGAATTTAAGTGTGCTATAAATTTTTCTGGTTCAATAAAACCAATGATAGTCTTAGCACGCATTACTTCAAGGTTTTTATCGAAGAAAATAAGTGCAGGAGGACCAAATACTCCATACTTTTTACTGAGAGCTTTTTCACTTGCACTGTTGGCAGTAACATCTGCACGAATGAGAACATAGTCACTCAGTTTTGTTTGTACATCAGCGTTTGAAAACGTAATCTCTTCAAGCTCTTTACAAGCAGTACACCAATCAGCCGCAAAGTCGAGCATTATTTTTTTGCCACTATTTGCTTGTAAAACTTTATCTAATTCATCTATTGATGAAACAACTTTAAATTTCAAATGATTATTAGAGCCTACTTGTGTACTTGTAGCTGTGGCATTAAGCGTTAAAAATGAAAGCGGCTTAGTCATATTTGATGAACCTCCTAAAACGCCAATAAAAAGTGCTACAGAGTAAATAAATATAATGATAGCTACACTACGTTTAAGGACATGCCCTTCTCTATCAAATGCTCCAAGATACATTGCTGAACCTATACCAAGAAGAGCATAAAGAAGCATGATGATGGCTGGATCTAGAATTTTTTCCAACATCCAGATAGCCACACCTAACATCATAATACCAAATATAGCTGTAACCATCGTCATCCAAGCACCCGGTTTTGGCATAAACTTACCAGCACTTACACCTACTATGATAAGAGGAATTCCCATACCAATACTCATACTAAAAAGAGCTGCACCGCCAAGAAGTGCATCACCCGTTTGTCCTATGTAAACTAAGGCACCTGCTAAGGGTGCAGCAACACAAGGTCCAACAATCAAGGCCGATAAAAAGCCCATAATAGCTACACCTATAAAGCCTCCACGACTTGGGCTTTGACTCACTTTTGATACCAGAGAATCTGGAAGTTTTAATTCATAAAAGCCGAACATACTAAATGCAAGTGCAACAAAGATGGCAGAAAAGGAGTAAATAACCCAAGGAGTTTGCAGAGCTGCTTGAAGATTAGCCCCAAAAAGACCTGCTAATACACCTGCTATTGTATAGGCCATGGCCATTGCTAAGACATACACGACAGACAAAGCAAAAGCTTTTTTCGTTGTAAGCCCTTCACCTTGAGAGATAATAACACCTGAAATAATAGGAATCATAGGAAAAACACAAGGAGTCAATGAGAGTAAAACACCAAATCCAAAAAATGTTAAAAGTATAATGAGTAAACTACTTGATTTAATTTTATTTGCTATAGAGTCCGTCTCTGAAAGTTCTTTATCTACCGAGGGCTTTGTAGTTTTTGCTACAATCTCTGCTGTTCCTTTTTCTGTGAGCTTGGAGCTATCTACATTTAAAGTAATCTCTTTTGTGCTTGGTTCATAACAAAGCCCTTGTTCTGAACATCCTTGATACGAAATAACTACAGTTATCTCCTGCACGCTAGAGAGTTCTTTCTCTTTTTGGAGTGTGAGTACAAATTCGGGTGATGTAAGAAAAACAGCGTCGCCATGATGCTCTTGGCTTTTTGGCGATACAACTTTTTTTATGCTGATTCCATCTGCATTTTTTAACTCAACTTTTAGTTTATCTTTATAAAGATAAATATCTTTGCCTATTTCTATTCCCGCTACAACTTGCATGGTGTCGTTTGTTTTTGCATAAGGTTTAAAAGCTTCTTCTGGCATTAAAAAGTCACCAGCACTTAAGATAGAGAAGAGACCTAGCATGAAGAGTATGAGTGTTTTTTTCATTTATATCACTTTTTTTTTATTTCAACTATTTTACTATTATAAGATAAATAGATATATATATCTCTATTGTAATACGCTTAAATAAGGTTAAAATGATATTTGTGTTACGTCGTAGATTTTGAACCTTTAAGCATAATAGTAGGAGCCTCGCTATAAGCTTTAAGTAGTTTTATAGAGATTTCACCACGGACTTTTGATGCATTCTTATAATTTGTTTGATAAGAGATAAGCCCAAGTACACCTGTTTTTAAACCGTTTAAACTAAAGTTAATAGTATGTCCTACTACTTCTTTATCAAGTATTTCTTTTGTGATACGTTCTATCTCACCAAAATCACTTTCAGGTGTAAATTCAAACTCAACTAAGTCATTAATAAGACCATCTTTTTTACGTGAATAGTTATAAAACACTTTTGTAAAAATGTAACTATTTGGTATATAAATAGTTCTTCCAACATTCTTTACTTCTTTAACATTTGTATAATCTTCTATCTCACTTAATTTCATTTTCATAAGTGATATTTCTAAAACATCCCCTATGGTATGCTTTGTCTCAAATTGAATCATAATTCTATCGCCAACACGAACCATATTGCTAAAAAAGATATATAAAGAACCAACAATATTTAAAATAATCTCTCTTAAAGCAATAGTAAGTGCAGCAGCCACAACACTTAAAAAAGTGATAATATAGATAAAATCTTCAAGATAACGAATGACTAAAAAGACACACACTACGAAGAAAAATGTAATAGAAAGAAGTTTTCTATAATTGTTTTGATTCTCTTGATGATTCGCTCTTTTTTCAAAATATAGGAGTATGATAGATAAA
The DNA here is from genome assembly GCA_041595535.1 of Sulfurimonas sp. Classification (GTDB taxonomy): domain Bacteria; phylum Campylobacterota; class Campylobacteria; order Campylobacterales; family Sulfurimonadaceae; genus Sulfurimonas. The sequence goes on from JBFHKA010000008.1 coordinate 77,538, forward strand.
ATTTTGAAAAGAATATAAGAGACAACTATTATTGCAAGAGTAATGGTGTGTTTTTGCAATTTTTCCTTATTATACATCTTATATTTGGTATCTAAATCATCTTTTGCTTCTACAAGATTGACATAAGTTTTATCAATGTTCTCAGAAAACTCATCAAAATAGATAATATCTGATGGCAATACAAGCTTTTTCTTGCTCGTGTCACTTTTTGCATAGTTCTTTAAAATGGATGTCGCCAAATAGAACTGGTTTTTTAGTAAAATATACTGCTCTATTTTTGCATTTAACTTCTCTTTTGAAGTTTTAAAAAGATAATCATAAATTGTAATTTCGGGTACTTCATACTTATAAGGTATGAGTAGTCTATCAAAACTTTTATTGCGTTCATACAACTCAAGCTTTGATTTTTGAATTTCAAGACGTCTTTGGAGTTCCCCATAAAAAGGACTTGTTCGACTCACCTTTTTCATTTTTTGTTCAATCTTTACAATGTTGTTGATTATAATATTGTAGTTACGATTGTTTGCGTAGGTTTTAATCCAGATATTTTTATTTTCCCAAATGTTTTTAGAAACACCCTCGCTTGAAAAAAGTAGTGTTACAAAAAAGAAAAGCAAGAGTGTGATTATTTTCATCTTTTATACTTCATCCTCTATATATAATTTACTTAAAATTGTGATCATACTATTGACTGATTTGAGTGTTGCAGTCTCATTGACAGTATGGTATCCAATTGTAGGAACTTGTAAGGTTGCACCTTGAATACTCCCTTTGGTCGCTTGTATAATACGCCCAAGCTCCGTTGTTCCCAAAGAAGTTTTTATACCTGTTTGTAACATTTTGTTTTTTAGGTACGCATCCTTAAAATGATACTTTATTTTTTCTTGAATCGCTATTTTCTTCATAATATTTTTTAGAGGTGATTTAAAGCTTGCATTTTCATCACGGTGTCTTAAAATAACATCAAGATTTTGCATATCTTCAAGAGATGAATAGGGACTTGTATCTAATACTAGCAACTCATTTGTGCTTATATTAAAGCGTCTAAAATATTCAAGAAGAAATCTCCAACTTTTCCCTGCTTCTTCTGAAGCTGTAAAAAATGCAGTACCTTTGTAACCTAGATGATACATGTAGATAATTATAGCGGTCGAAATAACATTATCAAGCTGTGCAGAAATCAAATCATCTTTAATTTCTAATCTATCCATAAATGCAATAGGAGTCCCCGGAAAAAGGTGTTCAAAGCCATCAATCTTAAAAATAATATTATTTCGTCTCGTACATAAAAAAGCGTCTTTTATAGAGCCCATACCTAAGTAAGTACCCGACCAAGGCTCATACGCCTGTACTTTTTCATCCACAAAACGTGAAGTAAAATTATGTAAAATTTGTTCAGAGTTAGATGTTCCTGTCAAGTCTGCTCTATTTTTTGCAATAAAAGCAGCATACTGAAACTCATTATGTCCTGTACAAATGAGTCCATGTCTATCTACATGCGCAGAGATATATCCACTCGCTGGCTCAGAACCTTTAGCGACTAAAACGCCATCATAATATTCTACTTCTACTCCAATCTCTTCAAGCTCACGTTTAACAAACATAAAAAACGGGTGCTCTGCTCCTACAACACTTGGTATACGAATGAGTTGTTTTAAAATATCGTAAAACTGTTCCATCGCAAAACTCTTTGTTCTATGCCCCAATACTATCACGTTTTATTCTTCTTTTTTTTGTAATAACAACATTTGACTTAGGAGTAACATTTTGTTCTATATAGTTCATTATTTTACCTGCAATGTCTAAGTTTGTTGATTTTTCTATGCCCTCTAATCCTGGAGAGGAGTTCACTTCCATCACAAGTGGACCACGTTTAGATGGAATCATATCCACCCCACATATACCAAGCCCCATAGCTTTGGCAGCTGCTAGTGCAACTGCTTTTTCTTTTCTGCTAAGGTTATAAGCAGTTGCGCTTCCGCCTTGATGCAGGTTTGATCTAAAATCCCCTTCAATACCTTGACGTTTCATAGCACCAACAACTTCGCCACCCACTATAAAAGCACGTATATCTGCTCCACCAGCTTCTTCTATAAATTCCTGAATAAGAAGGTTAACATCCATTCCATAAAAGGCATCTAGTACAGATTTTGCCGCTTTTTCAGTGTCTACAAGTACAACACCAACACCTTGTGTTCCTTCTAAAATCTTCAACACTAGAGGTGCTCCTCCGCTGAGTTCTATAACATCTTTTGCACTCGATTTATTAGATGCAAAAACTGTCTTTGGCATATCAACACCACGCTTGGAAAGAATCTGCAAACTTCGTAATTTATCTCTGCTACGTGCGATAGCTAAATTCCCTGATGTAGAGAAAACATCCATCATCTCAAAGTGCCTAACCATCGCTGTTCCATAGAAAGTTCTACTTGCACCAATACGAGGAATTACAGCATCAGGAACAGCGAGTTGTTCCCCTAAATAATTTATGCTTAACTCCCCTTTCATTATCTCAATACTACATCTTAAATAATCAATAACTCTAACATTCCAATTTTTCTCTTTTGCCGCTTCAACCAATCTTCTTGTAGAGTATAACTCTTCAGACCGAGATAATATATATACAACCATCTATTTTTCCTTATCAATTTGCTTACAAAGATACTCTTGCGAGACATCCACCAAAAACTTGCCACTTAAAAATCTTCTTCCTATTAACATTGGAAACTGCATATCAGCTCGATTTGTTAAAGATACTACTGTTTTATATTTTTTACCAAAAAACTCAACTTCCACTTGAATTGAAGGACGGATTTGACGTTCTCCATTGGAGCTTTTTACTTTTTTCACTTTATAAAGTGGCATTACCACTTTCTTTCCATGGTAGGAGCCATGAACATCATCTAAAAGTCTAAAATGCACCATATTGTTTTCATCTATTGAGATGTCATCACAATGTATAGCATTTGAATCAGCTCCAGTATCTACTTTTGCATCCAAATCAAAAAGTTCTAAATCTATAATAGAGATTAATTCTTTTCTCCCTATTACTCTTTTTTCAGCCATTTTATTTATCCTTTTGTAATGCATTTGCTCTTTTTTGCATTATTGACAACTCATCCTCTGCGCTAAAAACTACCTTCGGATTCAAATTTAAATCAATTGCTCTACTTTTACCATCATAATTTATCTGATTTAAAATAAGTTTCATCGTCTCTACTCTTGCTTTATGTTTGTCACTCGAACGAATGACATACCAAGGCGCTTTTTTTGTATTTGTTTTTTCAAGCATCTCAAATTTTGTTCTCGTAAATTCATCCCACATACTCTGTGCTTGCAAGTCTATTTCACTTAACTTCCACTGACGCAATGGGTCTGTTCGCCGCTGTTCAAATCGTATAGCTTGTTTCTCTTTTGTAACACTAAAATAGAGCTTAATTAATATTGTACCATTATCTACAATTGATTCTTCAAACGGAACAACATCTTTCATAAAAAGTGCATGTTCTTGCTGCGTACAAAAACCAAAAACTGGCTCTACCATAGCACGATTATACCAGCTTCTATCAAACAAAATAAGTTCTCCTCCATGAGGAAAATATTTTATATAACGTTGAAAAAACCACTGCGAACGCTCTTCTTCAGTAGGTCTTCCTAAGGCTACAACACGGTAATGTTTAGGGTTCATATATCTGTTTACGCTCCCTATAACACTTCCTTTTCCTGCAGCATCTCTCCCTTCAAAAAGAATGATAAGTTTTAGTTTATAGCGTTCAATATGCTGTTGTAGTTTTATCAATTCTGCTTGATAAGGTTCTAGTTCAAGATTTTGTGCATATTCTAAGAGAGCCTCATGTTGTTGCTGTGCATTTAGTTTCAATACGTCCATCGTTTTCTCCGTTTAAAATACGAAATATACTATTATTTTAATAAAAAAAGAACTTTATAAAAGCATATTTTTTATCTGCCTTAAAATTAAGTAATAAAGCTATAAAATTCCGAACCTAAACAAGGCTAAATAAGGAGTAAAATATGACAAATCGAGAACTTGTAACTAAGTACTATGATATGTGGAATCAACATAATTTTGAGCGAGCAGATACACTTCTCGATGAAGATATACGCTTTCGCGGTTCTCTTGACATCACAGCGAATGGCTTAGAGGGTTTTAAAGACTATGCTCAAATGCTAACGACTGCATTTGTAAACCTCTACCATGCTATAGAAATGAGTGTGTTTGAGAACAACATGGCGGCTGTTTATGTTACATATACAGGAAGACATGAGGGAAAATTACTAGATTATGAACCTACTGGAAACAGATTTAGATACTCTGGAGCAGTCTTTTTTCATTTTAGAAATGATAAAATCTACTCTATCAACGTATTGGGCGATTTAAATGCACTCTATAAACAAATAGGTCCACGCGCTTAAACCATTTTAAAAAAAGGTGTACATTATGCAAACAGATGAAGAACTTATCGACACCCTCTTAAATACTATTGATTCAAAAATACATCAATATATGGAGAGTGATACAAGCGTACACCCCTATGATATAGCTGAAGAACTTCTTGAACTTCGAGACTTAGATACACAAGCATACGAAGATACCATTAAGAAAATTCCGCATGAACTCTTTGCCGAAGTTCTATCAGAATTTCCTGACTATGTTCAAGAGGAAACTGCTGATATTTTAAGTGCCAAAAAACTTGCAAATATCGCTTCTCTTATGGATACCGATGATGCTGCGACACTGATTCAAAACATTAGTGAAGAGCATGAGGAGATGTCTCAAGACATATTAGAGCACTTCAGTGATGATGATAAAGAGGTTTTAGAACAACTTATATCGTACGATGAGGACCAAGCTGGTTCTTATATGCAAACCGAACTCTTTAGCGCAAGAATAGATGAAAATATTGGCGTAGCACTCCAAAGACTCAAAGAGTTAAAAACCATCGGTGAAGTTGACAATATCTGGCACGTGCACTTAATAAATGATAGAAACAAATACCTAGGCTCTATTGGTCTTGAAGAGTTAATCATCATAGATTATGCTTTAAATTTTGAAGATGTACCCTATGAGAAACATAAAAACTACTCTGTAAATCACCATGCAGACATCAAAGATGTTGTTGAAATGGTTACAAACTATAACCTCAATGCTATTGCGGTTGTAGATGATAAAAATAGACTTATCGGAAGAATTACTTCAGATGACATCTATGACATCATTCAAGAAACTGCAACAGAGCAGATCTTTAACCTTGCTGGTCTTAATGATGTAGCTGAGCAAGATGAAGATATGTACGAAATTGGAAAAACAAGGGCTATCTGGTTAGGACTTAACCTCCTTACTGCCATTGCAGCCTCTTTAGTAATTAGCATGTTTGACTCAACTATTCAATCTTTAGTTGCTTTGGCTATTTTAATGCCTATTGTCGCTTCTATGGGTGGAAATGCAGGAACACAGACGCTGACAGTTACAGTACGTCAATTAGCTTTGGGTGAGATTGAGGGTGAAGATGCAAAAAAAACAATCTATAAAGAGGTTATAATATCACTTGTAAATGGAGCAATTTTTGCTTTTGTGATTGGTGTCATCGCGTACTTTTGGTTTCATCTACCGATGTTAGGTCTTGTCATCGCTATTGCGATGCTAATCAATCTCTTCAGTGCTGGTTTTTTTGGGAGTCTTATACCTTTAGTACTCCAAAAAGCTGGTGTTGATCCTGCTATAGGAAGTACTGTATTGCTTACAACCATTACAGATGTTGTTGGTTTTTTTAGCTTTTTAGGACTTGCTAGCATCATACTATTATAAGGAAAAAAATTGGAAACTGCCTCGGGACAAGAAGACCGGAAACTGAGATTTTTTATAGAAGATTATTGGGACATCTTTATAGGTGTTATAAGCATACTCTTTGCGTTTTACTTTCACAGCATACATCAAGAGATAGTAGCAACTCTTTTTGCTGCAATCGGGATTGGTTCCCTCTCTTTAACAGTTTCAGAAGTAGCTGAAATTCTCTCTGAACGACTTCAAGAACCTTATGGGAGTTTTGTCCTCACACTAAGTGCTGTAGTCGTTGAGATTCTTCTTCTTTATATTATTTTACTTCAAGCTGTAAATGACCCAGATGTTATAAAAACAGTCAAAGGTGGAATCATCTCTGCAATCATTGTGGACATGAATGTGCTCTTAGGACTTGCTGTCTTTTTAGGTGGTTTAAAATTTGTAGAACAAGAGCACAATAAAGAGACATCTAGTGCGTACACAACCATACTTTTTGTAAGTACAGCCGCACTTCTTGTTCCTGGTGTTCTAGGCATTGGAAAACACTCCCTTGCAGTCATTGAAGATGCTTCTATTGCTATTTCCATTCTTCTTCTTGTGTTTTATATAATCATATTAGTTTTTCAAACACGTACACATACACACTTCTTTAAAAGTACTGCAAGAAGTCGTATATTTAGACTCAAAAGAAAGATGGCTGAAAAAGAGCAAGAGGACGAAAACCAAGAAGACGATTACATCTTTGAAAAGTTCAATATGTTTGGACTTATAGTTTCCATTTTTATTCTTATTGCCATTATTTCAGTTGCAGCTGAAATTTTTGCGCACGATGGTATATTTGTAGCGAAACAGTATGGTATATCTGCTGGTCTTTCTGGACTCATTATAGCTATAGTTGCCGTCTCACCAGAAATAGTCACAGCCATCAAAGCTGCCAAAAATGATGAAATACAAAGAGTTGTAAACATCGCCATGGGAGCATCTACAGTCTCTATACTCATTACTGTACCTATCTTAATGGCTCTTGCTTATGGAAGTGGAATCCGCTTCACGCTCGACTTCAATCCACTAGAGATTGGCGCACTCATTTTGACTATAGTTCTAGCATGGAAAACAACAGACGAAGGACACACCAACTACTTTGAAGGAATGTCCCACCTCATGTTCTTTCTAGCGTTTACTATTATCGCTATTTACTATTAAAACGACACTATTTTATAGTGTTACGTGCGTATATAAAAACATACTTATGACATGAAGATTACTTTCAACATACAATAACATAATCTTTAGAATTCTATCAGCAATATATCAATACAATACTCCTGCTTTTCTTTAATTCTAACAAGGTATTCAAATGCACTTCATAAAATCAATACTACTAACCCTACTCTCTGCTAGTTTAAATGTATTTTATTATCTCTCTTTTGCTTTCACTAATGTGTTTAGAGGTCGAGTGTAATGAAAAAACTATACACCATACTATTTATTTTATTATTCTCAACTCCTTCTTTTACTGAAGAATTATTAACTTTAATTTCTACAGGCGGAGACTCTGGTCTTGCTATTAAAGAGCCTTATCAGGTTATTCATAGCGTTTCTGATAAAATAGCTGCATATAATGCTCTTGCTTTTGTTACTGACCCTGACCCTTATTGTGCACAATACTTTGGCTCACTTTTTGTTGGTAAAAGTGAAACTTATTATGAGTTTAGTGTTGGTGAGCCTTATGAGGAAGGTCCTTATATTAGGACTCCTATTGGTATAAAAAAATGGAAAAAATTTACTTGTCATCTTCCTTGCACCGACAAACCATCAGATGATATGGTTCAGTATCCTCTCGCATCAGATGGAAGTTGTGGTGCTCCTTATGTTTATCCTCTTACAGAGCAGTTTAGAGGTCCAGGTAGTCCTATTTGTAAAGCTTGTTTTTCTTATGTATGGACTGCGGAAACTTGTCAACCTCCAAAAGTGTTTGATTCTTCAAATAATACATGTAAATCTTGCAATAAAGCTAACACAACATTTCCAACACCTGCAGATAATGAAGAAATCATATTGACTTGGGATGAGTCAGATGATAAGAGTGCGGAGTGCTTAAGTTACTCAGGTATAGTTCAAGAAGCTACACAAGATTGTAAAAGTACCTATAGATGTGTAAAAAAGACTGATAAAAATAAAGATAAATGTAGAAAGGAGCAAGTAGGTTCTTATATCTTACCTACTTCAAGAGTCTTTCATGAAGATATAGCACTTATAGGAACAGATGTAAGTTTGCATTATCAAAGTAGTTATCTCAAGAGCGACACTTTGGCATCTGGATGGAGTTTAAATCTACATCATGAACTGGATGGAGATTACTTGCATATGGGATATGGAGAAGTAAATAATATTGCTGAGTCTAAAGTCCAAGAAAATAACACTACTCTAATTAACGTAGGCGATGAGAGTTATCTCTTTGATGCAAATAACCTCCATATAGCTACCAAAGATAGCTATACACATAAAACACTCTATACATTTGCTTATAATGCGAACAATAAACTTATCTCTATCACAGATGCATTTAACAACATAACGACACTCCAAAGAGATACAAACGATAAAGTACTCTCAATAACTGCACCTCATTCTCAAATCAATTATATCAACCTAGATGATAGTAGTGACCTTATCAATGTAACATACGAAGATAAGACAAACTATAGCTTCACGTATGAAAATCATCTTATGACCAATGAGATTGAACCAAATGGAAATAGTTTTATACATGAGTTTGATGAGAATGGCAAAGTTACTAGAGTAATAGATGCAGAACAAGGTATCTGGGGTTTTGCAAACACTTCTTATGATACGTACAACGAAACAACAGTCCAAAGAGCTGCGGGAGATACTCTACACTATAAAGATTATTTTCTTAGTGATGGTTCCATGGTCTCTCAAACTACTCTAGCAAGTGGAGATATATTTACTAGCTCTTCAAGTGTAAATGGAACAACAGAGAGTTCAAACGTATGTGGAGTAGAGAGAACTATCTCGTACCAAAGCGACAAAGACCCTATCACACATAAAAGCGTTCCAAAGAGCATAACTGAAACAACACCAAGCGGACTAAGTAAAACTACAAACTATTCTCAAAACTATACATTTGATACAGATAATACTTTAGTAAAAAAAGAGAGTAATACAGAAACAAACGGTGCAAGTGCAACTACTACAAGAGATTATACGCTCTCAACTGCTACTATCACTTCACCTGAGGGAAGAGTAAGCACTCTATCTTATGATGCAGATACGCTTCTGCCAACGCAAGTAGAAGTGGATAACTTAGAACCATTAGTATATCTCTATGATGCACAAGGTAGAATCACCAAGATGCAACAAGGCTTAAGAACTATGTCATATACATATGACAATAGAGGTAATCTAAGCAGTGTTACAGATGCATCTAATCAAGTTACAAGTTACAGTTACGATGTTAAAGATCGTCTTATTACTACTACTTACCCAAATAACCATACCATAAATTACAGCTATGACAGTAATGGAAATATGACAACTCTTACTACTCCAACGCCAACAAATCATACTTTTGGGTATAACGGTGTAAATAAGCGTACTAATGTAACTTCACCTCTCAACGCAACTACAACGTACTCGTATGATAAACAAAGAAGAGTTACAAATGTCGACAGACCAAGTGGTGCAAATATAGAGTATGTCTATCTAAATGGAAGATTAGCAACCATACAAACACCAGAGAGTACAACAAGCTACACCTACGCTTGCCAAAACAATCCATCTAGCATCAGCAGAGCAAATGAGAGTATTCACTTTAGCTATGATGGAGAACTACTTACAAAGATGATGCAATCAGGTATACTAAATAGTACTCTTTCATACACTTACAATAATAATTTCTTACCAAGTACTCTTACATACGCAGGCACTACAACAGCGTATCTCTATAATAGAGATAATGAAGTAACTACTTCAGGTGACTTTAGGATTGACAGAGACTATGAGAATTCTAAAATAACTATAGCTGATAACAACTATACTCAAACTACTATATTAAATAGATATGGTGAAGTAAAAACGCAAGAAGACAATAATTTTAAAGTAGAACTTACAAGAAATAACAATGCCCAAATCATTAAAAAAATAGAGAGCATTAAAGATGGAACGAGCATAGAGTATAGTTATGCGTATGATGAAAGAGGAAGGTTGACTTCAACTACTACTCTAGCTTCAGTTATTTATGAAGATGCAGAAAATAAAAATACACTAGGATGGAGTGTATACGATAATGACCCAGTCGGTTCAAGCATCTCTAATGTTTATGATGATGAGAAACAAAGCAGAGTTATAAAGCTAGAGGGTGATGGCACGACAAACGGATATGCACTTGGTAACTGGAACAACAAGACAGAAAAAACGTTGCAGTGGAGTATGAACTACAGTGAAAACTTTGTAGTTTACATAAGTACCCAAACAACAAAAGGTCATAGATATATCTACTACACAGCTAGTGATACAGATAAAGGTCTAAACGGAAATTACATACACCATGGACTAGGGAGAATGTCGAAAAATGGCTTATGGCAAACATTTACAAGAGATTTAGAAGCTGACTTAAAAGAGTATGAGAGTGATAATGAACTTCTCTCTGTTGATAAGTTTCTTATTCGTGGGTCTGGACTCGTTGATGATATAGAACTACAAAGTACTAAAGAGATTGAGAGTGAAGCATATAACTATGATGCAAATGGAAATAGACTTCAAGCCACAGTAAATGGAGTAACTACAACTGCTAGCTACACACTAGATGATAACTTAGAAGTATATGGTGATGATACATATAAATACAATGCAGATGGCTACCTCATAGAGAAGACAACACTAAATAATGGAACAACTACTTATACTTACAATACATTAGGAGCCTTAACAGATGTAAACATTCTAAAAGCCCAAAGTGATAAATGGCATGTATATGATAATACACCAGTTGGAGCGTCTATCTCGACTCTTTACGATGAAGATAAACAGAGTCATGTCCTAGAGTTTAGAGGTGATAGCACAAATAATGGTTATAGAATAGGCTATACAGGTAATACAAACCCTAACTCTTGGAACAATACTACAGATAAAACAATACAGTGGAGTATGAACTACAGTGAAAACTTTACAGTTTACATAAGTGTACAAACAACAAAAGGTCATAGATATATCTACTACACAGCGAGTGATACAGATAAAGGTCTAAACGGAAACTACATACATCATGGTCTAGGAGTCACTTCAAACAATGGCTTATGGCAAACATTTACAAGAGATTTAGAAGCTGACCTCAAAGAGTATGAGAGTGATAATGAACTTCTCTCAATAAACGGTTTCTTAATAAGAGGAAATGGTAGAGTAGATGATATAAGTACAATATCTCCAGATTCTCAAATAACAGTTTATGAAGATGCCGAACAACAAAAAGAGACACATATACTCTACCACCTAAACCCACTCAACCAAAGAGTAGCTAAAGAAGTAAATGGAGTAATAACAGAGAAATACCTCTGGCTAAACCTAACAACTCTACTAGCAATCTACGATAAAGACAATAACCTAATCCAAAGATTCAACTACGCAGATTCTCGTATGCCAATAAGCATGACACAAGATAACCAAACTTACTACCTACACTACAACCAAGTAGGAACACTAAGAGCAGTAACAGACAAAAACCAAAACATCATAAAAGAAATAACTTATGATACATTTGGTACTATACTCAACGATACAAATCCAAACTTTAAAATACCGTTTGGATTCGCTGGTGGATTACAAGACTCTGATACAAACTTAGTTCACTTCGGTTATAGAGAGTATGACCCATATACAGGAAAATGGACAGCTAAAGACCCTATAGACTTTAGTGGTGGAGATAGTAATCTTTATGGGTATGTTCTTGGGGATCCGGTTAATTTTATTGACCCTGAGGGGTTGATGTCAATGAGAATGCCAAAAGTACCAACAGGTTACCGACCTTATGTTCCTAAAAACCCAATTCCAAAAGGTAAAAATGGTGAGCATAAACCTGATTGTGATTTTCCACATACTCAATTGGGAACAAAAAGTGGACGCAAAGGAGATTATCCTCAGTCAAAAGAATGGGGAGGAAAAGGTGATCGAGGGTATGATAATAACACTCCAAAAGATTTAAAAGATTGGACTAACCATGGGAGACCTTCTAATCATTCTGATCCACATAAACATCCATATAATCCCAATACAGGACAAAAAGGACCAGCAGAACCAGTAGTCTATCCATATGGATATATATAGGAGATAAAATGCATACTAGCGATTTTAATGATGTTCAGCAATATCTTGATACTATAATAGCAGATGGTAAAAGATTATTCAATTTAGAAACACTTAGTTTTTATGAAAAAAACAAAATACCTTACAGCCCTATTTTATTTGATGGATTTTATGATGAATACTTTTATTTAGTTTTTTCCTATAAGGAATTTGGAATTTATTTTAATGATATTGAAGAAACATTTGGAATATGTAAGCTTGATGGAAATAGTTGTCAAAAATATATTGAGTTTTTTGATGATTTAGCACCAACAGTTCAAAAATTTCAAAATTTACTATTGAATAATAAATTAAGTCAAGTTTTCACTCGTTCCACCTCTCCCGAGGTGGAATGCATAAATAAGTTAAGGTAGATTACCCCTCGTTACCAAGCTCCAAGCTTGGTAGTTTCCACCTTTACTGGTTCCCACGGTCTCCGTGGTAACCCATACTTCAGAACATCTTCATAAATGATTCTCCACTTTTTGCAGTAATAAAAACATAAGATTTATTATCGCACGTAACACACCAATTACTTTAAAAGAATGTCCCACCTGATGTTCTTTCTAGCGTTTACTATTATCGCTATTTATTATTAAAACGACACTATTTTATAGTGTTACGTGCGTATATA
>JBFHKA010000009.1:0-83260 GCA_041595535.1 Sulfurimonas sp.
CGTATGATGGAAATTTTGAAGTTCTCATCTTGCAGTTTTAGCAACTCTTGCTCTGCTTTTAATTTACTTACTCCATACGCATCTTGTGGATGGCATTGACTTGCTTCAGTGTAAACACCATCGCTCTCTTCTCCATACACCTTAACACTACTCATAAAAACAAAATGCCCCACTCCATTCTCTTTAGCCTTACGTGCTAAAAGAAGTGTTTGTGTAACATTGATTCTCTCATACTCCTCTGCACTCGCTCCACCCATTTGATGTACAAGAGCGGAGAGGTGTAAAATAGTATTTGTACTTTTCAAATCTAAGGTATCAAGAGTGTCATGTAAAAAAGAGAAAGCTGTAATGGAATAGGTTTGACTATACTTTTTAATGAAGTATTGACCTATAAATCCGCTTGCGCCTGTGATTAAAAGATTATTCATAATGCGTATCTTTGAGTAACGTATCATTCATTATTTTTCTCTCTTTATCGAAAAGCCATCCCCATTTATTGAAGTACTTTATAGAACTTTCTATAGAGATACGTAGCAATTTAAAGTTTTTATGTGATCCTCTTTCATACTCATGGTACACACTCTCATAAGGGTAATAAAGCGTCTTATATTTTGCGTGAATTCTTCTGTTAATGTCTATATCTTCCATATACATAAAGATACTCTCATCAAAAAGTCCAACATCTTTTAAAGCCTCAGTTTTAAAAAACATAAAACATCCAGACAAGAAAGGAACATTCATAATTTCCTCATAGCCTGTATATCGTAGCTCAAATTTGTTCGTCATACTTTTTGTAAACTTGGCTGGCAAAAATCTTCTTAGAATCCAATCTAATGGTGTTGGTAACAATTTTGCCAAGTACTGATTCTCTCCATTTGGATAGAGAATTTTTGGCATTATATTTCCAACTTCTGGATGTTCTTGCATATACTTATAGAGATTGTCTATAACCTCACTCTCAAAAAAGAGATCTGGATTTAAAACCACATGATAGGCAACACCCTCGTCTATGGACTTTTTAAGGGCAACATTATGCCCAGCTCCATAGCCCATATTTGCATTATTGAAAATATATACAATTCGGCTATCTAAGCTCGCTAAATCTTTTAAAGCATCATCTGCAGAATTGTCAACAAGATAAAGAACAGCATCAAGTTGTGTACCTAAAAAACTATCTATAACCTTTTTAAGTTGTTCTCTTTTGTTGTGATAGAGAACTATGGAAGCATTAATTTGCGGCACTTTTATTCCTTTGAATAATATTTTTACCTAATTGAATAAATTTCTTTTCAATATATTTTTCGGAAAAATACGAAAGTATTAAAACAGTACTAAAAAGACCTATAAAAGAGAGTATTGGGTTTGTAGGATTCATATCAAAATATAGCGCCAATTGTATTACTGGAAAATGTAAAATATAAAAACTGTACGAGAAGTCAAAATTTATTTTTATTTTTTTTACAAAATAAGTGAGATATATTACTATAAAACTCAACATAATAGGATAAATTGAGAATCTAAAATAATTATTTCCATCAAAAACGACTATTGATACAACTCCAATTATTAATAACCAATAAATATTTTTTTTATTTATTTTATCAAAAAATATATATAAAAATATACCAGCTAAAAACAATCTTCCTTGTGCAGGAAATTGCAATATCAACATCTGTGATATATGTGAATTCATAGAACTAACGACAAACATATACAAGATAGACAATATATATAAAAGTATAAATACTTTATATCCAAATTTTCTGTACAACATATATGCAAAAGGAAGTATTGCATAGAACATGACTTCATTTTTAAGCGTCCACAAACTACCATTAATAGCATCAACATAGAATTGACTAAAGATAGTACCAGCAGAGTGTGACAAAAAATTTAAGAATACAATATTTGATACAAAGTACTTAAGTAATTCATAAACACCAGCGTTAGAGTAAAAAATAAAAAAAAGAGTTTGCAGGACAATTAATATTCCATACAAAGGAAAAATACGAAAAAATCTTTTTGTATAAAACTCTTTTATCTTTTGATTATTCTCAAAGCTCCAAAAAATCAAAAAACCACTCACTATGAAGAACATATCTACAGCGTATCCACTCATGTGAAAAATTGGATTCGATAAATTTTGCCATGTCAAAACATTCCAATGAGCAAAAAAGACACTAATTGAGAGCATCAATCTTAAAATATCAAAATTATTATTATAATGAGTCATATTTTTATTCATGTCAACGCCTTTTTAAAAACTGTAGTAAGTGCTTTAAAAGCGAGAAAATATAAAGAAATGGAATCATTGGTAGAAACCATAAACTTATCTTATAAAGTTTTGCATACATACCTAGCTCACCTTTTCGCATAGCCCATCTGTTTGCACTTAAACCACCTTTACTCAACTCTTCTCTACCAAGAGTTACCAAAGGCAAATCACAATAATAAATACTATTTTTTAGTGCCATTCTAAGCCATAACTCATGATCTTCTGTGTATCTCATCTCTTCGTTAAAATATTGGCATATATCTCTTTTAATAACTATACTTGGTGTTACTGCGAAGTTCTTTAAAAGTAATTGCATAAATTTTATCTCTTTCATTGCACACTTTTGAAACGTATCTGAGAAATTATTATCTAAAGTATAGTTGTGTCCAATCATGTTTATAGAGTCATCTTCTAGTACTTCTAAGATAATCTCTAGTTTTTGTGGATGCCACATATCATCGGAGTCCAAAAAAGCAATATATTCTCCTTTAGCTTCATAAATACCTTTATTTCTTGCTGCTGAAACTCCAGCATTTTTTTGATTTATCAACGTAATCATTCGATTGGTTTTATTGGTAGATATATGCTCTTTTACAATTTCTTCGCAACCATCATCCGAGCCATCATTTATGATAATTATCTCAAATGGCTCTTGATAGGTTTGCTTTACTACTGACAATAGAGTGTTAGCTATGGTCTGTTTTGCATTATACATAGGAATAATTACTGATATTTTCATGATTATTTACTCAATAACTTTAACAAATTTATTCCCTGTATATATTCCAAATTGAGAAATCTTTTTAGAGAAGTTGCAAGAATTCCTAATTTAACAATAAAAACATAGTTAAGATATTTTTTAGAAAATTTCAACTTATTAGAATGAAATAGCAAATCCATTTTTATATTTTTACTTCCTAAACTTGTACTTGAGCCCTCTTTATGATATGTTACAGACTCTAAAATAACTTTTAAATTAAAGCCACATTTTCTAGCTTTAAAACAATAATCAGTCTCTTCATAATATAAAAAGTAATCTTCAGGTAAAAGTCCTACTTTATCTATACACTCTCTCGTTATTAACATTGATGCACCTGAGATAAAATTAATTTTATCTAAATCACTTTTATTGTTAATATAGTGGCTTGTACCTAAGTATGGATTTATATACCCGCCATATGTTTGAATCCTACTAGGATTATAATAATCTTTTAAAACATTGCCATAAATACCTACATTACCCTTTTCATCAAGATTATTCATAAAAAGAGACAATGTGTTTTCATTCACAACTGTGTCATTATTTAAAAGCCATATATAATCAAAATCATCTTTAGCAATTGCATACTTTATGCCAATATTGTTCCCCGATGCAAAACCATTATTTTCACCTGATTGTATAAATATTATGGGTTTTTTGTAGGATGCTTCTTTATTTTTATCTCCACCATTTAGAGCATCGTTTTTATTATATAGCACATACTCAAGAGGCTTAGCTATTGGTGGTTGACTTAAGTTCTTTAGCTGTGTGTTATCACTGTAAAGTACATTTTGAGCTCCATCTGCCCAGTTTACAATATACTTCATAGAGTTATTTGGAGAATCATTATCTACTACAATGATTTGAAAATTAGAATAATCACTTTTTAGAACACTCTCTAAACACTCTATGGTGTCCTTCCATCCATTGTAATTAAGAAGTACAATATATACTTTTTTCATAATGGGTTGCTTTATCTTTTTATAAAATTGAAATAAAATTTTTTAAATATAAAATAGCTTATTGATGATTCAAAATTATAATATTTTATAAAATTTTTTAATTTTTTAATTTTTATAAAACCTAATAAGGCCGTATTGTAAGCTTCAAACCACTCTTTTTTTACATTTTCTTTTTGAATATATTGCTTTTCATTTAACAGCATTTCAATTGAATTCATCAAGAGTTTTTCTGAATCAACGTTTCTTGTGTTTGTTTCATGAAATCTATACTTAGATACTATACTATGTGTATATTCAAATTTTTGAACTTTACTCATCCTTAACCATAATTCATGGTCTTCTAATTTTAAAGTTTCATTCCATGCACCAATATCTTGAAGAACTCTCTTATTGTACATCATTCCAACAGAAATATAATTTCCTATCAATAAAGATCCATATGTTCCTAAATACTTGGAATTTAATAAATCATTTCTAATATACTTAAAATAATCAAGAAATGTTGAAAATGCAATATCATCTGCATCTTGTACAACATTTCGAAATTTATTAATTTCTATGTCTTTTGAATTTTCATCTATAAGTAAAGAATCACCAAAAATTAAACTAAATTGCATTCCTAGCTTTCTATAAATATTAATGAAATCTTCTATAGCATTGGGCATTAACATATCATCTGATGAAATTGTTACAATTAAATCTGATTTACTATATGACAAACATTTATTTAATGTTTTTGAAACTCCCATATTTTGCTGTTTTTCAAAATAAAAACAGTGCTCCAACGCAAGTCTTTCTAATATTGCTGAAGAATTATCTTTTGAACCATCATCAACGACAATTATTTCTATGTTTTTATACGTCTGATTTATAATACTTAAAATACACTCTTCAATATATTCTTCATGATTATAACAAGGTACTAAAACACTCACTAAAGGATTTTCAATTTTCATCTTAATATCTTCCTAAAAATATATAACATTACCAATAAATATAAAAAATAATTAAGAGCATAAGAGTATGTAATGCCTACTAATCCATAGTTATTTAAAAAGTACATAGACAAAAACACAAAACTCATACTTCCAAGGACTTCCAATAGAATATATATCTTTGTCATCGCCTTAGCTATAGTAATATAGCCTAAAAGCCATGAAGCCATCTTAATAACATCTCCAATTAGTTGCCATAAAAATAAATCCATCATTGGCATAAATTTATCATCAAAAGCAATTAAAATCACATATTTTCTAAGTAAAAAAATTGTTATAGACATAACAAGTACTATAGGAAGGAGAATTTTGTAACCATAGATAACTTCCCTCTTTAGCTCAACATTATCATGTATTTCTGATAATCTTGGTAAATAATAAACACTAAGAGATGTTGTAATGACCATAAGATAAATAGTTGAAATATACCATATTCCCTGCCAATACCCAGCATTATCCCAACCTAAATTTTCTCCAATGTAATTTCTGATGAACAAATGACTTACTGGAACTGTAAGAATTGAAGTTACAGCCATCAAAGAAAATTTTCCAAGCTTCAAAAGAGTCTCTTTATCAACTCCTTGTTTAAAATATTCTAGTCTAAACCAAGTACTTTTGATAAGAAAACTAAAAGTAACAAAAAATACAATAGATTGATTTAATACAAGAGCATATAGTGCACCTAATAAATTTAGCTTTATTATTAAAAATGATGTAAAAAACAATGAGAAGATACTACCGCTAATATTAATTAAAATATATTTTTGAATCTCTTTTTGACCATTTAAAATAGACATCAAAACAGCATTCAATGCAAATAAAAAAATGCTACTCCCAAATACAATGAAAACATTAGAATAATTAGCATTATTTAAAATTAACTCTGAGAGTGATTTATTAAAAATAAATAATAATAAAGAGATGACCAACGAACAAACCATACTTATTACAATACTCGTACTAAAAATTTTTTGTTTTTCTTGTATTGTTTTGTATTCTGCAGTATATTTTACAATTCCTTGACTAATTGCTCCATTTGAGAAAGTAACTAAAACTTCTATAACATTCTGCAACTGGCCAACAAGAGCAAGACCTGATGGACCAATATATGTTGCTATCACTTTATTTATTACAAAAGCGGATGCAACTTTTATAAGAGTTGAAATAGCAGTTAAAATAGAAGTTTTAATTAAAGTCATTAATTATCTTAACCACATTTTGTGTATCGACTAACTTTTGAATGCCACTGATTGGTAAGCTGAAAACCTCATTGTGTATATTTTCACTAATTGGATAACTTTGATTTTTCCACTCTTTATAAGCATTCTGTTTATGCGGAGGAATTGGATAATGAATAAGTGTTTGAATCCCATTATCTAACAAATACTTTTGCAACTCATCTCTTTTTTTAGTTCTTATTACAAACAAATGCCATACGTGATTATTTTCAGCTCTTATACTTGGCAAAATAATATTGTTATTTTGAATATTTTGAAGATAATAATTTGCAATTTCCCTTCTTTGGTTAATTTCAATATCCAAATATTTAAGTTTTATTCTCAGCATTGCTGCTTGTATCTCATCAAGTCTGCTATTTATACCTTTATAAAAATTTTCATATTTTTTATGACTTCCATAGTTTCCAAGTGCTGTTATAATAGTAGCCAATTCTTCATCATTTGTAGTTACTGCTCCACCATCACCTAAAGCTCCAAGATTTTTTCCAGGATAAAAACTGAATCCACTTGCATCACCCAAGTTTCCACTTCTTTTATTTCCAAAATATGCACCATGTGATTGAGCTGAGTCTTCTATAATCTTAAGACTATACTTCTTTGCAATTTCATTTATCTTATCCATTTCACAAGTTTGACCATAAAGATGCACTGGTAAAATAGCTTTTGTTTTAGAAGTTATTTTCTCCTCTATTTTACTTGGATCGAGTAAATATGTATTTACATCTGGCTCCACAAGAATAGGAATTAAATTATTTTCTGAAATTGCTAATATAGACGCTATATAAGTATTTGAAGGAACAATTACTTCATCATTATCTTTAATAATTCCCATCTCTTTGTAGGCTCTTAATATTAAGATTAATGCATCTAAGCCATTAGCTACTCCAATGGCATATTTTGTCCCACAATATTTAGCAAACTCTTTATCAAACTCTTTACACTCATGTCCTTGAATATACCAACCACTATCAATCACTCTTTGACAAGCCGCAATGAATTCTTCTCTGTACTGAGCATTTAAACCTTTTAAATCTAAAAATGGAATCATTTTATCTCCAACTCGTAAAAATCATGCATTACTGCTCTTGCCCCAAAGCCCTCTTTTTGAGCTATTAAACCTGTATTTAAATACATTCCACCATTTTCATTAGAAATTCCAAAATCAAAATATTTTTTATGTTTGTAAATGTCTTTTATCAAATTGTCTATTAGTAAATCTAGTGCTCCTATCTCTTTACCCAGTTCACTAGTAGCTAAATATTGTGTATGCACTATTTTTTTGTTTTCATAAATCAATGCACCCGAAACAATTTTATTATTTGTTTCCGCTACGAAAAGTTTGATATTTTTTGGATACATACTCACTAATTTTTGAATTTCTTGAAGAGTATGCACTGGCTTTGCATCATGGCTTGATTCCAAAACATCAGTTAGAAGTTCCCAAAATACATTATAGTCAGTTGATTCAAAAATTTCAATAGCTTCTTTTTTAGCTTTATTTATTGTCCACTTTCTGCCTTTTGAATATCTTATCTGTTCAGTTAAATCAATCGTAGAGGTAACATCTCTACGTATTAATTTTGCATCATTTCTAAATAAAGCATATCTATCTTCTTCTGAAGGTTTAATGTGATAGATATACGGAATGCATTTATATATAACCTTTGTAATATTTTGTTCTTTTACATAAATTTTGAATAATTCAAAAATATCTAGCATTGTCTCTGTCTTCATTTTATCATCAACTAAAACACCGCCAAATGTGAGCCCTTGATGAGAATATAGAGTTTTATCTTGAATATTTGCAGGTAATATAGAGATTAGCTTATTTGTGTCATCAAATACCATGAGTGAAAAATCTTCAAATCTATCATTATGATACTCCATATACTCTCTTTGAAAAAAAAAGTGGGCATTCTTAGAGTTTTTTACAAATTCATTCCATAAACTTTTATAATCTATTGTATAGTTAATTATTTTCATCTATTCCTCTACAAGTTCTGCATAACCAAAACCGTCTTCACCCATATTATTACCATTATAAAACATATAAGTTTTATAATTAGTTTGAACTATCGAAGGATAACTATAATGTGTTGAGTCCCAACCTTCTGTAGACAATTCTATTCCAAACTCTTCATCATCTCTTTCCCATTTTATACCATTTAAAGAAGTTGCCTGCCCGGCTATATATCTCCCATCTATAGTGCCATAAGTAAAGTTCATTATATATAAATCTTTCTTTTTATATGTTCTGGGACGACCAATTCTGTATTCTAGATTATTTTTATCATTTTGAATACATTTTACACCTTGCTGCTGAAAATGAATTCCATCGTCTGATTCAATATAATTAATATCATATTGAGGGAAATCAACTCCATTGATATTTTCCCAGCCGTTGCCAGTCGCATACCAGAACTTAAAAATGTTATCTTCATAAATTACTGAGTGTATCGCTCTAATGTATAAACCTTCATCCTCTCTATCCATAACAGGAGTGTTTTTATATCTATAAAAACTTTCTCCATTATCCTGACTAATTGCCAAACCTGTATAAGCTAAAAATTTAGATTTTTTTACTAGTTGAAATCCAACATAATACATATAAATTTTATCTTGAACTCTTATTAAATCTCCTAATATTACTCCGTTGTCATCAAACATTCCATCTTTGCCAATATCTAAAACAGGTTTATCTGATATTTTCAAAACATTTGTAGGATTATTAGCATCAACATCAACATAGCCTATTCTTCCAACACCCTTGGAGTCTCTAAAGCTTGTATAAACTCTAATGGTCTTTTGATCTAATAAAAATGCTGTTGGTGTTAAGGCAGAATTATCCCTCCAACTATTATCTTTTGGTGGAGAATAGATTAAACCTTTTTTTTTCCATTTCATCAATCTTCCTTAATTCTAAAGAGTTTGTGTGTATTTACTTTTGAGACTTCTGTTTGTTTCAATTGATATAATTCTTTTTCACTCGTATTTTTTTGAATCAATGCACCTGCCCCAATAAAATTGTCTTTAGCAATTACTACGTTGTTTTCTATAGTACAATTCACACCTAAAAAACAGCTCTCACCGATTTCACAAAATCCTGAAACTACACAATGAGAAGATATAAAACAGTTATCTTTAATAATACTGTTATGCCCAATATGATTTCCACTCCACAAAGTAACATTATTACCTATTTTTACAAAAGGTTGTAGCGTATTATTTTCAAATATAAAGCAGTTCTCACCAATTTCAACATTTCTCCAGATAAATGCTTTTGAACTTACATAACTTGCACATATATATCCTTTTGATTTTACTTCTTTATAAACTTTTGTTCTATTTCTATTAAGCTTAACAGAACTTATAGCTACATACACTTCATATTCTTCTGGAGGATATTTTATTTCTAAAGTTTCAAACGCAACAACAGGTAAACCATAGAGAGTAGGTTCAGTTATATATTGTTCATTTATACTAAAAGCAACTACTTCATAAGACGAATCAAACTGAAAATATTCATAAGCTATAAGCCCGGTTTCACCACCTCCAAAAATTATTATTTTTTTAGTTTTTTCCATTTTCAACTTCCTTTATAAACTTACTATAATCTCTAATATAATCACTTTCATCATAATGTTCACTTGCTAATACTACCAAAACACAATCAGAACTAAAGTCTTTCATCTCTCGCCAAATAAGTCCCTCAATGTAAAGACCTTGATTTGGATTGTCAAGTTTAATCTCTTCTCGTAAAGTTCCATTGTCAATTATGAATGTACAACTGCCCTTTACTGTTATGGCAATCTGTTTTAAATTCATATGAGCATGAAATCCTCTTTCAACCCCTTCTTTTGTGTCAAAAATATAGTAAACTCTTTTTATTTCAAATGGTGCATTATAACCTTGTTCTATCGCTATCAAAGAACCTCTTTCATCACCCAAAGTTTTAAAATTTAATAGTTTGCAACTTGACATCAATCCTCCATTATTACTTTGTAGAGTATACTTTTTTTTTACTTTTCATCTACTGAATTTCACTAAAAACATTACAATCCAGGTGCCATCCACATAGACTCAGTTAAACCTTCATCCACTAACTTCAACTGCATTTCATACGCTTTTTGCCATTTAATTTTTATCTCATCATAGATTTTTTTATTCGTTACGTGCGGTTTATAGATTGTATTCCAAATGACTAATTCTTCTGCTGCACAAGCAATATCTTTGTAGAGTCCTGCACCTACTCCAGCTGCCATTGCAGCGCCTAATGCTGTTGCTTCTGTAACTTTTGGAATTTTCACTCTACACCCAGTTACATCTGCTAGTATCTGCGACCAGAGAGCACCTTTACTTGCTC
The DNA here is from genome assembly GCA_041595535.1 of Sulfurimonas sp. Taxonomy (GTDB): domain Bacteria; phylum Campylobacterota; class Campylobacteria; order Campylobacterales; family Sulfurimonadaceae; genus Sulfurimonas. The sequence goes on from JBFHKA010000009.1 coordinate 10,594, forward strand.
CTCCAGCGAAAACTATTTCTTCTACTTTTATGCCTGTGAAAGCTTCTATTTTCTCTAAATTTAGAGCTGACACTATCGCTGCATTTTCTTGGAGGCTTCTAAACATTGTGGCACGATTACATACTTCTGCATCGAGAGTGAGATTTAAAAAGCTTGGGGCTGCGTGGTACCATTTTCCATATTTCATTGTGTCTGAAAATATTGGCAATATTCCATAAGAGCCTACTGGAATTTTTGCGGCTTTTTCTTCTAAAATTTCATATACATCTACACAACGCTCTTTTGCTTCGAGCTTTTCCATATCACAAAAAGCATCACGAAACCATCTCATAACTAAGCCACTAAAGAAGCTAATGCCCTCTGCTTGTGAGAGTCCATCTATGACATGTGGATTGACACGAATTGCCATATCTTTTGGTGTTTGCATCTGGCTTGAAATATTTACAACTTGTTGCCAAAAAGAACCACCTAAAACTGCAACATCTCCAGCTTTAACAACCCCTAACCCAGCCGAACCAAGTTGTACGTCACCGCCACCCATAACTACTTTTGTATGTGCTGAGAGTAGTGTCTCTTGAGTCATTACGTGCAATATATTTCCCATGACACTTCCGACTTCTAAAACAGGAGGAAAAATTGTATCTTTAATGCCAACTTTTGTCGCCATCTCTTTTGCCCAAGTTCGTTTTTTTAAAGAGAAAATGCCTGTTGTTCCACCATTACTCGGATCTGTTGCAATGACACCGCAAAGTTTTGCTAAAATCCAATCTCCTATCATAGAAATATTTGCTACTCTCTCATAAATCTCAGGGCGATTATTTTTGAGCCAAAGTAAACGTGGCAGTGCTCCAAGAGCAAAAGTTTGTCCTGAAATTGCATAAAAAGCTTCTTCATCACCTGCAAAATTTTCTTTAAGATATTTTACTTCTTTGGCTGCTCTAGCATCTACATTTGCAACTGCCCATAGCTCTTTACCCGCTTCATCATAAACAACAATTCCCTCACGCATACTTGTAGCACTTAGAGCTAGTATGGCATCAGGATTGATTTTTGCAAGCATTATAGACTCATCTATGCACGCTTTTACTAAGCTCCAATTCGACTCAAAATCAAAACTCATAGAGTTTGGTACACCCTCTTCTTGTAAATGTGTCCACTCTCTTTGAGCCATAGAGATTTGCTTGCCTTTTGTATCGAAGATAACGGCTCTAACACTCCCTGTTCCAGCGTCTATTGCCATTAAGTACTTCATAATTATCTCTTGAGTTTCGCTTGTTCTAATTCCCAGTACTCCATCGCAAAACTCTCCGCTTCACTGATGCTTACATACCCACCTAATTTATCCGCACGTAACACTGCCAACATAGTATGTTCAACAACGTCATAGACGACTTTTGCCTCTTCTCTAGTTTTTCCAAAACATACAACCGCTAAGTTCTTGATAATCATATAATTTGGAGCAGGATTGAGCATAATCTCATCCGTTGCAAACTTTTTAAAATACGCTTCATACGCTTTCATATATCGCTCTAAACCACCCTCAAGATCGGTATCTTCCATAATAAGTGGAACTTTTTTTGTTCGGATTATATGCTCAGGAGTTAAAACACCACGACTTGCAAACTCTTTTAAATTCCCTTGTGATGCATAGAATGCAGCTAATGGTGTTTGATTGATAGCAATATGCACTTCATGTTCTTTAACGCGAGAAAAAGTATTTACAACTTTAGCAATATCACAATCACTATGTACATAGTTATGTTCAATATGTACTATCGCATTTTCATCCAAAAATTCTTCCGCTTTGCTTACAGCATCTATCATTTTTGTATACGAAGTTTTTGCGTCATTATCAAAAGTGAAGATTCCATGATGGTGTAAAATAATTCCATCTATACTCTCCCAATCCAACTCTTTTGTCATCTCATATATTTTATGTGCTAAAACAAAACCTGGCATCACATAATCTACTATAAGAAAGTTTGGGAAAAGTTCGCGTATATGCTCATCTCCATGGATGGAGTTTGAAATAGTTACAATAGCATCTGCATGTGTGTGGTCTACAAATTTATAAGGTATTAATGCGTGAAGAATTGCTTCTACAGAGGGATTTGGTGCATTTTTATCTAACATAGCTTCTTTTTGTCTACGCACCATTTCGCTATCACTTAGCGTCTCTTCTTCTGCCATCTCTAGCAGTGCGCGCATTTTTACAGGAGCAAAACCTTGGGCTTCTATGCTGACTAAATCCCAGCCACTCCCTTTGACATAAAGAATCTCTTCGCCAGCCACTTCTGTTTTAACTGAAGTGTTGCCTCCACCATGTAAAACCAACTCATTATTTTGACCTAAAAGATTTGATGTGTACACACGCAATTCAAGTTCATTTTCAAACTCTTTTGCTTTATGTTCATTCCATAAATTATCCATCTTTTATCCTAAAACTTCAAGTTCATTTGTGTATTTATCTTCACAAAATGGCTCATAAGAAGATTTGTATATTGCATAATGTTCTGATGCTTTATGCCCATCAAGAGCAAATTCATCTGCCCAAGTCTCTACTGCCATAAATTTTCTAGGGTTATTTTCATACTGAAATATTTCATAAAACACACAACCCTGCTCTGCTTTGCTTGGAAGAACCATAGCACTAAGAAGTTCTTTCATTTTTGCTTCGCTTCCCGCTTTGGCTATAAATGTCACTCTTTTAGTTATGCTCATTCTTACATTCTCCAATTTTTTAAAGAGATTATAGCCAAAGTTTTTATATAATAAAAACATGGATTTATTATTGCAAATAGAAAATATTATTGAAAAAAATGGCTCCGATTTTGAGCTTTCAAAACTTTTTAAACAGTACATTAAAGAGTACAAAGATTCACTGCCTGAACTTTTTGAGAAAAATCAAGGAAAAGATTTTCTTGTTCGTCATACAAAGCAGTTAGACTCTATTATCTCCCTTATGTACAAAACTGTACTACGACGTGCATTTGGAAATTATCTTCCTATGAGAAGCTCTATACCTATAGCTATTGTCGCGCTTGGAAGTTATGGTCGAGAGCAACTTTGTGTGCATAGTGATATTGACCTTCTTATCGTTTATGACGACATTCAAGGGTATAAAACAGAACTCATCATAGAAAAACTTTTCTACCTCGCACTCGATGCAGGACTTAAACTCGGGCATAGAGTACACAAAATGAATGACCTCTTCCAAGCGAGCACAGAGGACATTACAATTCGTACTTCTCTTATGGAGTCACGTTTTATTACAGGTTCCCCTTTTACTTGGCACAATACACAAAGAGAGCTCAATAAAATTAGAACTCACGACACTAAAGAGTTCATCATTGCTAAAATAGAAGAAGCACAAATTAGACGTAAAAGATATCCAAACTCAATGCAACCAAATATCAAAGAGAGCGTAGGTGGATTACGTGATTCACAACTACTCTTTTGGATAGCAAAATCTATATATAACGTAGATAACATTCGCGAACTTAGTGGTAAAATATTTAGTGAAGATGAATATAAAGAGTACCGAATCGCTTTGGAACTACTTTTTCGTGTAAGAAGTGCTTTACACCTCATCACAGGCAAACAAGAAGATAGACTTCTTCTTGAGTATATTCCTAGAGTGAGCGTTGATTTAGGTTTTAACAATCAAAGAAAACTAGCGACAAAAGTTCTTGAAGCACAATGGCGTATCAATAATTTCACTCAAATATTTGTCAAAAAAATGGTTCGCTCTTTTCTAGTTGATACAGCTAACCTTTCTATTTTTAGACAAAATAGACTAGCTAAAGGTATCTATCTTCTTGAAGATAGGCTCTTTGCATCTTACAATCTAAAACCAATACCTGTAAATACGCTCCTAGAGCTTCTTATAACACTCCCGGATAAAGAGTATAAATTTGATGCAGGCTTCTTAAAAGTTATGACCTACAGCAACATAGTCCATCCGCTCAAAGCAAAAACATATCAACTCTTTAAACAACTCTTTTCAAAAGAACATACATATAGCTTCTTAAAACTCTTTTATGATGCTGGTATACTCCATAAACTCTTTTCAAACTTTCGAAAAGTAATGCACCTTCCTCAATTTGATGGGTACCATACCTACCCTGTAGATATTCACTCTATAAAATGTGTTGAAGCACTGGAAAATATTAAAGAACCTTTTATAAAATCTCTTTATGCTGCACTCAAGCCTGAAGAAAAAATGCTTCTAAAAATTGTTGTACTCTTCCATGACACGGGCAAAGGTCGTAAACAAGACCATAGTGAGATTGGTGCAAAACTTATTGAGCAATTTGCTAAACACCTTAAGATAAGTGAGGAGTTAACTGCTCGTGCAATCACGCTAGTACGAAATCATATACTTATGAGTAATGTTGCTTTTAAAGAGAATATTCATACAGAAAAAGTACTTTATGGATTTATGTCTAAAATTGGAGATACAAAAAATCTGAATCTTCTTTATATTCTAACGTACTCCGATATTAATGGAGTTGCAGGAGACACTTATAGCTCTTTTAATGCTAAACTTTTATATGACCTTTATGTAAGTGTTTTAGAAGTTGCAGAGAATAGCAATAGAATCACAGATGCAACAAAACGACTTAATATAGAAAAGAGAGTGAGAAATCTACCTGAATTCTCTAACCTATCAAGAATATTGCAAAAGAAAACTCTGACTATAGAATCAAGTATGTTTTTCTTTAAACATACACCTTTAGATATTATTCAAATAGTTCAAAAAGCGGATGATACAAAAGAGTATAGTTTTAAAATATATAGAGAAAAGTCTTTTACGATTGAAATTATAAGACGAGTTCCTCTAAATTTAGCCTATCTTCTAGCTACTCTATCTCATCTTGATGTAGCGAGTATGGAAATTTTTACGCTTTTTGATGGCTTGAAATACTTCAAAATTGAGTTTATAAAAAATATAGAAGATGAAGAACTTCCTGAAATTGAGGCTATCATCCACTCTGCATTTGATATGAAAAGAGCACTTAAACTTCAAGAAATCATTATTAAAAAAGAGGAAATAACTTTTAATTGTGACTACTCACTTACACTTATCGAACTTAATATACATACCTCTAACCAGATTGGTCTCCTTGCGTATGTTATGCAGTGTTTTGAAGAACTCTCTATCAATATAGTCTCTGCAAAAATTCACTCTACGAAGTATAAAGTCAAAGATAGTTTCTTGATAGACAAAAATAGTGATATATGTAATAATATTGACAATGTTTATAAATTATTAGTCAAATAGATTTTAAGGAAATAAAAATATGTGTGGAATTGTTGGTTATATAGGAGAAAAAAACTCTAAAAAAATTTTACTTGAAGGGCTCAAAGAACTTGAATATCGTGGATATGACAGTGCTGGAATAGCTGTGCTTCAAAATGGAAAATTTGATAGTTTTAAAGCTGTTGGAAAACTAGTAAACTTAGAAGAGAAAACAAAAGAGTTCGTTACGGATAAGTTTGCGATTGGAATTGGTCATACACGCTGGGCTACACATGGTAAACCTACAGAACTTAATGCACATCCCCATTTAGGAGAAAGCTCTTATGTTGTACATAATGGTATTATAGAAAACTATGCAACATTAAAACGTACGCTTATTGAAAAAGGAGTAACTTTTTTAAGTCAAACAGACACGGAAGTTATAGTACATCTCTTTGAAGAAAATCTTAAACTTTCTGCATCTGCGTTTGAAGCATTTAAAAAGACAATACATCAGCTTGAAGGAGCCTTTGCTATTTTACTTGTAACAAAAAGTGAAGAGAAGAGTATCTTTTTTGCTAAGAGTGGTTCACCTATGCTTGTTGGGATTAATGATGAAAATGAAAAATTCTTTGCTTCTTCGGATACTCCACTTATAGGACACTGTAGTGATGTAAACTATTTTGAAGATGGAGATTATGGATATGTAACTCCTCAAGAGATAGTTATCTTTAATAAACAAGATATACAGCAGCAACCCATATTTAAAAAACTTTCAACAAATAAACTCTCTGCACAAAAAGATGGTTATAGATTTTTTATGGAAAAAGAGATTTACGAACAAGGTGTTGTTATTGCAGATACTTTATTAGGGCGAATCAGTGATAATGAGGTCCTTTTTGATGAACTTGATTCGCAACTTTTTGATAGTATAAACGAAATCAAACTCTGTGCATGTGGTACATCGTACCATGCAGCACTCACTGCTACCTATCTTTTTGAACGCTATGCTAAAATAAAAACTTCTATTGAAGTAGCTTCTGAATTTAGATACCGTGAACCTATTATGACAAAAGATACGCTCTTTGTAGTCATTTCACAAAGTGGAGAGACAGCCGATACACTCGAAACACTTAAAATGGCAAAAAAAGCGGGGCTTAAAACCTTAGTTATATGTAATGTTGACAACTCTTCTATGGTACGTTTAGCGGATGCTTCTATTTTAACACGTGCAGGAGTAGAAAAAGGTGTTGCTTCTACAAAAGCTTTTGCGACACAAGTCACTATTTTTTGGATGATGAGTCTCTATATTGCTAAACGTAACAATGCCCTTAGCGAAGCTGAAATCACTAGACAAATTGCACTCCTACGTGAAATACCAGCAAGTGTAAAAGTTACAAGTGAGATGCATGAAAGAATAAAACGCCTCTCAAAACGCTATCTCCATGGACATGGATTTTTCTTCATAGGAAGAGATGTTTTCTATCCTCTTGCTTTAGAAGGTGCTCTCAAACTCAAAGAAATCTCCTATCTCCATGCAGAAGGGTATCCTAGTGGAGAGATGAAACATGGTCCTATCGCTTTAGCTGATCCAGAGCTTTTTACGATTGCCCTACTTCCACAGCATCTTCTTTATGATAAAGCAAGAAGTAATGTAGAAGAATTAAGCGCAAGAGATTCAACTATATGTGCCATAAGCGCGCTTCCCTTTGACAAAGCTGATGACTTTATTCCTATTAATCAATGTAAAGATTATATGCTAGAATTTTTTGAGATGATGATTGTTGTACAACTCCTTTCTCTTGAAATTTCTATACGACTTGGTAATGATGTAGATATGCCAAGAAATTTAGCAAAAAGTGTGACCGTAGAATAATAATATCACGTTAATATAATTTCACTTTAAATTTATAATTCATCTGATAGAATGACAGATTAATTAAATTTATAAGTGGGTTTCATGCAAACAAAATCAAAGCTTCTTTTTATCGTTACACTCATGTTGTTAGCTCTTGGGGGAGCTACCATTGTAAATATCTCTTTAAATTTTAGAGATTACAGTATCAAATCTGCTGTTGAAAAATCAACTACAACTGCTGCTATTGTCAAAGATGGTCTCACCGCACATATGATAAATGGCATTATGGATAAACGCCAATACTTCCTTGATCAAATCTCAACAAACAACGATGAAGTAAAGTCTCTTTGGCTTGTTCGTTCAGAGAATGTTATAAAACAGTATGGTGATGGTTTATATAGCGAAACTGTACGTGATGCAATTGATCAAGAAGTGCTTAATACTGGAAAAATGGTAAAAAAAATTCATGAGACAACAGATAGAATCATTATGCGAGTCTCTATCCCTTACAAAGCAACTGTAAATGGAGGTGGAACAAATTGTCTAACATGTCATGATGTCAACAGAGGAGATACACTTGGTGCTGTAAGTATGGAGTTTGATATTACAAGTATGCGAAATACTGGAATGCTTACAATATTAAAGATTCTTGGTATAAACATTCTTTTTATCATTATTGTTCTGATTTTAATCAACTATTACGTGTCACCTTACCTTGAACTCTTCTCTAATATGCAAGATGGGGTTACAAAAGCATATAGCGGTGATTTTACACATGAATTTAAAACAACTGTACTCTCAAGAGATGCCAAAGATATAGTCTCTCATCTCAATACGCTCTTTAGGAAAATGCAAGCTACTTTTGGTGATATCAAATATAATCTCTCTACTTTTATACCTCAAGGAGGTGTATCTACTATTGACCCACTTCATGAAGCCAAAACAATTATTGATGAACTTTCAGACATCTATAAGTTTAAAAAAACAATTGAACTAGATTCATCAAGAGAAATAGTCTATGAAAGAATTATGGATGTATTGAGATATAAATACGAAATTACAAATTTTGCATTTTATGAAGTTGACATCCATATTGGCAAAAGAAGACTTATTAATCAAGACTATGAAGATAGTATTTGTAATAATTATGTCAATGAAGATGCTTTACTTTGCCGTGCTTACAGAACAAAAGCAGATGTTATTTCATCTGAATTTATTAATCTATGTCAAACATGTAAAGCTGGGGAAAACTTTTATACTTGTCTTCCATTTAGTATTAACGAAGACAATTCTATCGTTATTTCTATTGTGACAAAAACAGAAAAAGAGATGAATAAAGTAAATACACAAATTCCAAGTATTAAAAACTATCTTGAAGCTGCAAAACCAGTAATTGAAAGTCGTATTTTAATGTCTAAACTTCGTGACACATCTCTTAGAGATGGTATGACAGGACTTTATAATAGAAGATTTTTAGAAGAGTTTATAGATAAAATAATGAGTCAAGCACAAAGAGAAGAAGAGACATATAGTGTAATGATGCTTGATGTCGACTTCTTCAAAAAAGTAAATGATACATATGGTCATGATGTTGGAGATAAAGTAATTACGGAAATAGGTAAGGTTTTAAAAGATAGCATTCGAGAGGCAGACTTAGCCATTCGCTATGGAGGAGAAGAGTTTGTTGTAATGCTACATAATGCAACAGATGAGGGAACATTAAAAGTTGCAAATAAAATCCATTCTGCTTTTGGTAATCTAATTTTTGATGTTGGAAATGGCGAGACTATGCAAAAAACAATGAGTATTGGTATAGCAAAATTTCCTAAAAATGGCGATACAATTTGGAAATGTATTAAGTTTGCTGACACTGCTCTTTATGTTGCAAAAACAACAGGTAGAAATAAAATAGTAGAGTATACACGAGAGATGACAGAGAATGCAAATCTAAGATAAGCGAAACCTTTTTTCGCTTATCTTTATAAAGTTAGTGGCAACCACATCCTGTGCCGCAACTCTCATCTGACTTAGCTGGAGCAGCTTGTTTTGGAGTAGATGCAGTTGAACATGCACTTACACCTGGAGGTGTAGTCGGCTGAACAGCTTGATTATCTACTCCACCATTTGCATTAATCTCTTCAATTGTAGCCCAAATAGACTCAGCAGCAGCTGCATAGCGTTTACCAGACTCAGAAGATGGATTTACAAAGGTAATTGGTTTACCTTCATCTCCACCAGTTCTAATGCTTGGCTCTATTGGAATCTCTGCAATAATTTTCGTATCGAACTCATCTGCCATTGGCTGAGTAGTCCCTTTTCCAAAAATATCATATTCAACACCAGTATCTGGAGCGATAAAACCACTCATGTTTTCAATAATTCCAGCGATTGGAATATGAAGTTTTTTAAACATATCAAGTGAACGACGTGAATCATCTAAAGATACACCCTGTGGGGTTGTTACAGTTAAGCCAGCAGTCACAGGAACACTTTGAGCAAGTGTTAATTGAGCATCACCAGTTCCCGGAGGCATATCTATAACAAGCACATCTAACTCTGACCAGAGGATATCTCGTAAGAACTGCTCAATCGCTTTCATAATCATAGCTCCACGCCAAATTAAAGATTGACCTGGTTCCATTAATGAACCCATTGACATTACTTCTATACCATATGCTTTAATTGGAAGTACTTTATTACCATTTACTTCAGGCTTGATGTCATCAATTCCCATCATACGTGGAATATTTGGTCCATAAATATCTGCATCTAATAGACCTACTTTTTTGCCTTGTGCAGCAAGTGCAATAGCTATATTTACCGATGTAGTTGATTTACCAACTCCACCTTTACCAGAGCTTACCATCAAAAAGTTTTTTACTTGAGGTGCAATATTTTTACCTTTAGAAGAGGATTCTCTTGGCATTATAGGAGCTTTAATATTGCACGTAACATTTACTGCACCTGCTGTTTTTAAAGCTTCTGTAGCTTCATCTGTAATCTGTTGTGCAACTTCTGGTGCACTAGACGTAATATCTATAGTAAGGCTTACATCATTTGCGTTAATAACAATATCTTTCACAAAACCAAAAGTTACAATATCTTTGGTAAAACCTGGATACATAACTTTGCTAAGTGCTGTTTTTACAATTTCTTCAGTCATCTAAATTATTTTCCTTTATAAAATTTATATTTTTGAACTATATCATATCTAAATAAGACAAAAATTGTCTTATTTAGAAGACTTAAACATTTAAGTTTATTTTTAAGCTATTGCAGCTTCAGCCTCTTCTCGTATTCTATTCTCTTCAGCTATCTGTGCAATTGCTTCTGGATTTTCCATAATCTCTTGCGTGATTTTATACGAACAAAATTTTGGTCCACACATAGAACAAAATTCTGCCTCTTTAAATACATCTTGAGGCAGCGTTTCATCATGGTACTCACGTGCTCTTTCACTATCAAGAGCAAGCTCAAACTGCTTCTCCCAATCAAAAGCATAACGCGCATCACTCATCTCATCATCGATGTTACGTGCGCCTTTTCGTCCACGAGCTATATCCGCTGCATGTGCAGCAATTTTATATGCAATAATACCTTCACGAACATCTTCTGCATTTGGAAGTCCCAAGTGCTCTTTTGGTGTCACATAACATAACATACTTGCTCCATGCCATCCACCAACAGCAGCACCAATAGCAGAAGAGATATGATCATATCCAGCAGCAATATCAGTTACTAATGGCCCTAAGATGTAAAAAGGTGCCTCATGACAAAGTTCTCTTTGAATCTTCATATTTCTCTCTATTTGATTAAGAGGTACATGACCAGGGCCTTCAATCATTACTTGAACATTTTTTTCCCATGCACGTAACGTTAATTCGCCTAAAATTTTTAGCTCACCTAATTGTGCATCATCCGAAGCATCTGCTAGACATCCTGGGCGAAGCGAATCACCAAGAGAAAGAGAAACATCATACTTTGCACAAATATCTAAGATATCATCAAAAGCTGTATAAAATGGATTTTCTCTATGATAATGCATCATCCAAGCAGCCATGAGTGAACCACCACGTGAGACAATTCCCATTTTACGTTTAGCAACTTTTGGCATTGTCTCAAGTAAAAAGCCAGCATGAATTGTAAAATAGGAAACTCCCTGTTTTGCTTGTCGCTCTAAAACTTCTAGCATAACATCTATACTTAAGTCTTCTATCTTGTTTTTTACATCATGTAAAATTTGATAGATAGGCACAGTACCAATTGGTATTTTAGAAGAAGCAATAACTGCTTTTCTAATCTCATCTAAATCACCACCTGTAGAGAGGTCCATCGCTGTATCAGCTTTATAGTGTTGAGAAACTTGCATCTTTTCAACTTCACCTTGAACATCTGAAGCAATAGCAGATGAACCTATATTTGCATTGATTTTACATTTAGATGCTATACCTATTGCCATTGGCTCTAATGACGTGTGATTAACATTTGCAGGTATAATTAATCTCCCGCGAGCAATTTCACTACGAACTAGTTCTGGAGATAAATCCTCTATTTTTGCGACATATTCCATCTCTTGTGTAATAATGCCTTCTTTAGCGTAATACATCTGTGTTCGTACAGGATGATTTTCACGCTCTTTTACCCATGAAGATCTCATAGCTTCTCCTAGTCTTTATTTACTTCTATCTAGTGGAAATATAATCAAATAAAGTTAATCTAATCTAAAGTGAGAAAATTGATATTATTTTTTATCTTATATTTGGAGCATCTAGTAGACAATCTACCCAATGCACAACGCAATAAAAGATAAAAAAAAGTATTTTAAGTGTATAATTTCGTAACACATATCATTTCAGGAGACTATTTGTCAGATTTAACACTTATACTACTTTCCGCTGGTAGTTCAAGTCGCTTCTCTATGGATGTAAAAAAACAGTGGCTACGAATTGGACATGAACCTTTATGGTGCTATGTAACAAAAAACCTCCAAAAAACTGGGAATTTTTGTAAAGTTATAGTTGTTGCGTCTAGTGATGATGTACCTTTTATGCAAAACTATGCAGATTTTAATTTTGTTGTAGGTGGAAGTTCAAGACAAGAATCTTTAAATAACGCACTTCAAGAAGTCACAAGTGAATATGTACTTGTAAGTGATATTGCACGTGCTTGTATTAGCAAAGAACTATTGCAAAGAATTATAGATAAAAAAGGTTCTAGCGACTCTATAGTTCCTTATCTCAACGTTACTGATACAATTGTTTATAAAAACGAAACAATTAATAGAGAAGAGGTTAAACGTATTCAAACACCTCAACTCTCTCGCACGACTATTTTAAAAGAAGCACTTACTTTAACAGAAGAGTTTACAGATGAAAGTAGTGCAATTGTTGCAATTGGTGGAACAAGAGAGTTTGTTTTGGGTGATGAAAATGCAAATAAAATTACATACACTCAAGACTTAAATAAACTCCCTTGTTTGGAAGCTCCATCCACAGATACCTTAAGTGGTAATGGCTTTGATGTACATGCCTTTGATGAAGCTGGTACAATGTGGCTCGGTGGAGTTAAGATAGACTCAGAATATGGATTTAAAGCACACAGTGATGGCGATGTAGCTCTTCACTCTCTTATTGATGCCCTTCTTGGTGCAGCTGGAATGGGTGATATTGGCATGATGTTTCCAGATGATGATGATGCTTATAAAAATATAGACTCAAAAGAACTTCTCAAAAGAGTAGTTGAAAAACTTTATCACTTTGGTTTTGTCATAGTCAATGTTGACCTTACTATAGCAGCGCAAAAACCAAGAATTTCAAAGTATAAATTAGAGATGAGAAAAGTCATAGCTGAAATTTTACAGATTGAAATGAATAGAGTCAACATTAAAGCTACAACAACGGAAGGGCTAGGTTTTATAGGTCGTAGTGAAGGCGTTGGAGTACTCTCCAATGCAAATTTAAAATACTTTAACTGGAAGATGATAGGATAATATGAAAATACTAATTATAGAAAACGAGATATATTTAGCACAAAGCATTGCTACAAAGCTCGGGGAACAAGGTCATGTTTGTGAAATGTGCACATCTACAAAAGATGCTATTAAGAGCAATAATTATGATGTCGTTTTACTCTCTACAAATATAAATGGACAAGATTTTAATCCTGTCATAGAAACATTTAAAAGATCGATTGTTATTTTAATGGTCTCATACATCAGTAATGATACGGTTTCTAAACCGCTTGCTGCTGGTGCAAAAGATTACATTTTAAAACCTTTTATGATTGAAGAGTTAATCCGTAAGATAGACCATTATCAAGATTATGAAAAACTCAAAAGACGAAATCAAGCTTATGAAAAATACTTAGCACACTCTTTTGCAAGTACGAACCATGAGCATAAACTCGATTCGATTGATCTTCCCGTATATATTTCATCAAGCTTTCAAAAATATGCGGATGCTTTTGCATTTGAATATGCACAAAAAGAGAATCTTCCAATCCACTTTATAACGCTTAGTGACTCTAAAGCTATGAGCGAAATAGATTCGCTTCCACAAAATTCTATTATCTACATAATTGACTATCAACTCCTTAAAAAGACAGACAAAAAGACTTTTTGTGATTTAATTGCTGGTAAAAATGCCATTATTTCAAGTTCTGAAAAAATTGAAGATGTCGCCTACCCTGTTATTGAGATAAAAACAGAAAACAATGTTTTTGACAAAAGTGAAATTCTTCCTATTGAAGACTATGTAAAATTTATAGTCTTAAATTATCAAGATAAATATCCGGATACTGAATTATCAAAAAAATTAGGCATCAGCCGTAAAAGTTTATGGGAAAAACGTAAGAAATATGACATCACAAAGAAAAAATAGAACACTATATATTGATAAAGAAGCAGCGTCTGCTCTTGAATTAGTCTCAGATTCGCTTTTACTTCCTGTTACAAAACTTATGGGAGAAGAAGAGTCAAAACAAGTTCTATCAACTGGTTTAATAGATCAAAAATCTTTTCCATTTCCTTTCATTTTAGCTCCTTCAGGAAAAAGGAATGAAGAGCTTATAGCATCTCTTAAAAAAGGTGAAGAGATTTCTATCCTATGTGATGGCAAAGAATTTGCTACTCTTGTTGTGGATGAAACATTTGAAATTGATCCCAAAGAGAGAGTAAAGCACATCTATGGAACGGACGATCTTCTACATCCTGGTGTAATGACCACTATTAAGAGACTTGGGAAATGGGCACTTTCTGGTGAATATAAGCTTATAAAAAATAGAAAAAATGAAAATAAAGAGAAAATTGAGCTAGCAAAAAAAATTATCAATGCAAAACATACAACCTCTTTAGTTATGGCAGCAAACCCTTTACATCGTGGACATGAACGCTTAATACGACAAACTCTTGAAGATACTGATTTGCTTGTTATTTTCTTATTAAAACCTTATGACAGTGCAAATATTAGCTATGAACTTAGAAAAGAGTCCCTAGAGTATTTTATTAACAACTTTTTACCAAAAAATCGAGTTGTAATTATTCCACTAGAGAATAGTTATATTTTTGCAGGATATAATGAAATTATCATTGATGCTATTGTTGCAAAAAACTATGGTTGTGACAGACTTACTATTGGGAGAAATCATGCAGGGCTTGGCATGTTTTATGATTGTAATTCAAATAAATCTATCATTGACAAAGTTGTTGGAATAGACATAGAGATACAAATAGCAAGTGAGTTTGTATACTGCGATCAATGTACCACTCTTGTAAGTAAAAACACTTGTCCACATGGACAACACCATCAAATCTCTTACCACTCTGACTCTATCTTACAACTTCTTGAAGCTGGAATCATTCCACCAGCTGTCCTTATGAGAAAAGAAATATCAGCATTTTTACTCTCAAAACTCTATCCAAATAGATTTAAAAACTTAGAAAAACTTTACTATGACACTTTTGCAACTAGAGGTCTTTTAGAAGAACATACAGAGAAAGACTTCTATCTTGCTCTAACAAAACTTTACCAAACTTCATCATTAACATAAATAGAGGAATCGTCTAAATGCAATTACTATTTTTAAGCTTTATAGCTACTCTTTTAGGGAGTGCTATTTTGCTCTATTTTGATGCAAGCACTCTCTTTTTAGGTGCTATTTTGCTCTCCATCATTGCTATTAAAAAACCTGACAGAAGTGAACTCATAGCAAAAATTACAGGAGTTTGGTTTGCACTAAGCGTTGCTCCTGCTTTTAATGTGCCTTTAGAGGAAATAACTCACTTTAGCAATGGATTTATCATTCAAGGACTTTTATCTTTTCTCTTTTTTCTCTATTTTTTCACAAAAAAACCATCTATTATAGGTAAGATATACAAAGAAGCTAAAGTAGGTGTCGGAGTTACTGTAAGCAGTGCTATCTCTGGCTTTACAGCAGGTATTGTAAGTTCATTGTTATGGCAAGGGTGGTTACAACTTCAAACAATTATATAAGGAATAATATATGAAGACACTACTCGTCTCTATCTTTTTGTTAATTATAAATATATATGCAGAAACTATCTCTCAAAGTGAATATATACAAAAAGCAGACTCTGGTAATCTTGAAGCAATTATTGAGTTAAACAATACATACCCCTATTTTTTACGTACTAAAACGGGTAGAAATGCTTATGAGAGATGGTATCAAACGATTTTAGAATCTAACGATGCAAATACACTATCAAAGTTCATAAAAATCTATAATACCTACGAAGATTATTTTGTTAATCAAGAGAAAAAAATTAAAACGCTTTATGAGTTAAAAAGTAAAGTAGGAACATTAGATGATACGGTAGAACTTCTTATTAAATATACATATGAAAATAAGTATAAATATTCAAAACTTTATAAAAAAAATGAAAAAAAATTCAATATAAATCAATTGTTAAAATTATCAAAAGAATCATATTACTTTGGGGACAATGCAAATTTAGAGTTGAAAAGAAGAAACTATAAACCTCAACTAGATTTAGCAGCTCAATTAAAAGAACTCTCTTATAATGACAAAAAAGCTTTTGAAAATTTAAAAGCTAAAATCATGAAACAAAATAATGTTAATGATTTAAATACTTTAGCTCAGTATTTCGATAAAAATCGAGAAGACAAAAAAGCTATTGAGATATATTTAAAAGTTTTAACCATAGAAGATAAAAACCCTGTGGCGTTAGAAGGGTTAGCCCAAGCCTATTTCTATGCTAGAGAAAGTTTAGAAGATACTGATAAAAGCGTTAAGTATGCAAAACTAGCTATAGAATATCATCAAAGTATTCCAAGCATGCTAATACTATTAAAAATGTATCAAATAGATATAAAGTATCTTGACCTCTTCCCTTATGCAGTGAATCAATTAACGAAATCAACTCAAGGAAAAGAGAAATTACTTCAGTTTTATTATAAAGTCGAAATGTATGACTATGCGAATCAATTAGCAGAAGAGTTGGCAAGTGAGGGAGATCTCGATGTTATGATTTCTCTCATAGGTAATAGTTCAAAAGTAGACAGGTATGGAACTTCACAAACATTTAATCATGATATTCAAGGAAGAAGAGAGTATTGGGTTAATCAAATTCTTAATTCAAAGAATAAAAACCTTATAAACAAAATGTATGAAAGCTATTTAAAAGACGACTACGATTTTAGCCGTAATCCTAAAGCATATGAAAAATTTGCTTTAGATAATGAAGATATTATTGCTCTTAGAAAATTATATGAACTATCGAAGTATGGTAATAATGAGAAGTTTTTTAGACAGAATTTACTTCAAATGTATGACATTAAAAGTGTGCTTGAAATTGCAGATGATTTTATAAGATACGCAAAAACAAAAGATGATGCTATGAGAGGAGTTCAGCTTTATGAAGAGTTACTTAAAATAGGTGAAATAAAAGCTTATGTAGCACTTGCAAAACTTTATGAACGCAATAGCAAATTCATAAAAGAAGATATGAAGAAGTCAGTGTCATACTATGCAAAAGCAGCTGATTTGGGCGATAAAGAATCATTGGATCATTTAAACTACTACTTCTTTAGAAAATCGAATCTGAGCACTGAACAAGTCAAAGATGTTATCAAATGGCTTAAAAAAGGTATAGAGCTAGAAGATGAAGATGCAATATTTAAATTGGCATATACCTATGATGATGGCAAAATAGTAAAACAAGACTATAAAAAAGCTGCTTATTATTACAACCTCATAAAAGATATAAATAGTTATGCATCTAATAATTTGGGGATTTTATACGAAAATGGAAATGGAGTTAAAAAAGACTTGGACTTAGCTTTTAAATGCTATACAACCTCTTCAAATATTGGTAATTCTTATGCAGACTACAATCTTGGTAGATTCTATGAAGATGGCTTAGAACCTGTGAAAAAAGATATTAAAAAAGCAATCTTTTATTATCAAAAAGCCAAAAACAATCATTATGCAAAAGAGCGATTAAACGTATTGTTCAAAAATACGAAGGGAAAATAATGAGAAATGTATTACTATTTTTATTATCTAGCTTAGTTATGTTATTACATGCTTACAGTGATTTAGATATACAAAAAGAAGATAAAGCTATTCTTATTGAAAAAGCGGAGGATAATAACATTAATGCGATGCTAGCTTTGCATATCTACTACGATTTTCCAAATACCATTGAGGGATTAAAATATTACAAAAAATGGTACACGACTATAGATGATTTGGCAGATGAAGATGGTTTCTATGAAGTAGCAAAAATTTATCAAGAGAATCATGAGAGATTTATAAATGGATTTGAAAAAGTAAATCATTTAAATGAACTCTTAATTGATAAAGGTGAAACACAAGGTTTAGATAGCTGGATTATATTTATTCATAGCTGGGATTCTTATTCTAGTGCAGACGCAATTTATAACAAATACAAAGATAAACTAAGCGATGCACAACTTGATTCACTATGTGAGTTTTATTACAAGAGAAATGATGCTAATCGCTTACCAGAATTAAAAAAAGAGTATTTAAAAAGAGGTTTAAAACCTTCTCATTTTATTTTTGTAGATGAGTATAGAAAATTTTATGATGACCAAGCCAAAAAAGATACTTTTATTTCAAAACTATTAATGATAAATGATTCTAACTTACTTGCAAAATTTGCAAGAGAAATTTACAACGACAATAAAGAGTATAAGCTAGGTTTAGAGTTGATGGAAAAAGCTTACACTATGGATAACTCTAATCAAAATGCACTATTAAGACTAGCGAATATGTATTACAACATTGAACAAACCGATAAAGCTCTAGCACTTTATGAAAAAAATGTTGAACTAAACTCTGATATTGATTCTGCTACAAAATTATTATATATTTATTCTAGCGATAAAACAAAATATAAAGAGTATGAAAACATCAAAAAACTTCTAAAAGAGACTCAAGAAGGAAAATATGTTTTAGCAGACTATTTTTATGAGATAGGACTATTTGCAAAAGCAAATTATATATTAGAGCCTTTAGCAGAAGCTGGTGAGTATAAAGCACAATTAAAGCTTGTCGTAAAAAATTATAAAGATGGTTTTAGCTTAAATCCACAAAGAGCATCTATCTTACAACATTGGCAGGATAAGCTATCAAATTCACAAAATAAACAACTCACTAAACAGTTTTATAAAGATCTTTCAGATAGCCGTTGTTGTTATGCGTTTCTAAAGAAGAAAAGAGAAGAAGCGTTAAAAAATTTTAAATTAGATCAACTCTCAAGTGTTGCATCCTCTTATTCAAGAAATCGTAAAAATGAAATATATGATGAAAAAATTATAGAGAGTGGAGATGTTGGAAGTATTTTAGCGCTTGCATCGAACTTAATAAGAACAAAAAAAGATGAAAATATTAAAAAAGGTCTTGCTTTATATAAAGACTTAGCAGAAAAAGGCGACTTCAAAGCTATGAGACGTTTATCAAGTTACTATGGTCCTGATGAAAATAAAGAGCTAGTAGATATACCTCAACAGCTATATTACTACGAGTTAGCAGAAAAATCTGGGGATACAGATTCATTAATAATACTAGCTAATCTTTATTTGTGTGTGGAGTGTAATATGCCTGATTCTTATTTCTACAAACAAGCTGAACCATATAAAGAATATATAGATTACGAAAAGGCTTTATACTATAATGAAAAAGCTCTTGAAAAAGGAATATCTAGTGCAAATTTTAATTTAGCTTATATGTACGACGAAGGAAAAGGTGTCGATCAAGATTACGAAAAAGCAATAAAGTATTACAAAAATTCAAGACCTAAATCATATGTAGCCTATAGAATAGGATATTTTTATGAAATGGGACTTGGTGTAAAAAAAGATATAAAAAAAGCATATGAGATGTATAACACTTCAATGCAATACAAACCAAATAAAGAAGCCGCTCTTAGACTTGCTTTAATGTATGAGAATGGAAATGAAGCTGTAAAACAAGATCTAAACGAGGCTTTGTACATTTTTGAAGGCTCGAAAATGGAGGCAGATGTTAAAAGAGTAAAAGAGAAGATAGATAAAGAAAAAAAATGAGAAAATATTTTCATATAATTCTTCTCTTTAGCACTCTTAACTTATATGCGGTTGGAGATAACATCCCTAGTGATAGCTCTACTCTATTCTTTAAAATTATTTCTCCTTTTTATAAACTTTTCGAGAAGACACAGCATACGTATCTTGACGATTTGAAGGATGAAGTATGTGCAAAAGATGTAAAATTTGAACAAGATGCTTATAATAGAAGATTTATTTACATTTTTTCGTAGTTACAAAGTAAATAATGGCTTTGAACTTTCTCAACACCGTAAAATTATGAAATGCATCGAAAAGTCTAATCTTTTTGAAGTCTCTCCTCTTGCAGATGGAGCTTTTGAACTTATAATCAATAAAGATTACGATAAAGCCAGCGAGTTATTTTATAAAACCTCTGCAACAAATTCAAAATTTTCATATACAAGCGCATGGTATTATTATCTATTGAGCAAAGATGCTTGTTATTTTTATCATAAAAAAAATAACATAAAAACTCCTTATAAAGAATTTTGTCCTGAACAATATTTAGATATAGAAGGCTATCTTGATTATAGTGCAATGAAAATTGAAGATTGTTTGGTAGGAAATGCTAGTAGATGTCAATCAGCCTATGCCATTGCAAACTTTGAAAATGAAAATCAAGAATATATTCATGTGAAGTTTAATATAACAAATAATAAAAAAGAAGTCACACAATATACTCTTATAAATGGCTTCGATTCAAAAGATGTTATACAAAAAGATTTTTTAAGTGATAAAAATGGGGATATTACTTTTAAACATAAAAGAGGTCGCACAGAATATATTTTAAGAATGAATAACATTGATTATTCATTTATTGTTATGGAGATGGATAAAAAAAGAAAACGAACAAAAAAGAAAGATTCTAAAGCCTTTTTATATAAAGAGATTTCATATTTATATAAGAAAAACCAAATCGACAAAGCTATTCAAAAAATAGAAAATTCTATCTTTTTAGAAAAAGATTTACGACTTCAAGGTATTTATGCCTTATTAAAAGAAGATGATAATAAAGCAAAATCAATCTTTTATAAGTTGAGTTCACAAGGTGATAAAGAAGCTACATACGTTTACTATCGTTTAACTAATGATGGCTGTCCTATGTTTCATTTGGACTATAAGGTAAATGAGCCATTTGAGGATTTCTGTCCAGAACAAAATATACAAAATACCCCAGAGAGATATAATATAAGAAAGACGCTAATTACTTGTCTCTCAGGTGAAACATTTTGTAACTTTGATTATGAGTACGTTTTATTCAAACCAAATCAAACAAAGACAAAAATAAAAATTTTTGACAATAGCCCAAAACCAGTTGTGCATTCTATCTCTACTGACAAAAGAAGTGTTAAATTCAAAGAGAAAACAGATAAGCAAGGGGACAGCATTTTTGAGCATACTTATGATGAAAGTCATTACAACCTAACAATTCCTATAGAGTACTACTCTGCAACTGTAGAGTATCATCAGTTAATATTAATCAATCTAAGAGATGAGAAATATGAAAAATATAAAAATAAAATAAAAACTAATAAATGGGAGATTCAATCAGTTGATTAAAAAAATTCTACAATGCCTTATCAAAAATGATGACATAAATCGAACAAAAAAACTTAAGTTCGCTTATACATTTTCTATTAAAGAGAACTATAAAAAGGTAATTGAAACATTATTTTCTTATATCTTAGATGGTGACAAGCATTCAGTATGGATTTATTATGCATTAACAAAAGGCAATTGTCGGTTGTATAACTTTTATCAAATTGATTCTACATCAATAAATGATGCAAAAGAGGTTTTTTACGAAGATACTTATGCTTTTTAGTATAAACGAAAGACAGTTTTAGATAGAGAAAAACCTTCTTCTTCAAACTTAGAGAATAATTAAATTGGAAATCGTACATACACTTTAACATAACCTACTTTTCAACTCATTCTCATTCTTTTCTTTCTTCTACTTATTTTTCATTATACAAATAGTTCCATATCGGTCACAAATAATACAATTATATGAAACCAAAATGTCCTTATCGTTCAAGTAAGATGGTGAAAATAGATTATAAAAGGATATATCGTATGTCAAAGAGACTTTTAATTGTTGATGACTCTTCTGTTATGCGAATGACGGTCAATTCAATCCTTAAAGAAATAGGATATGAAGTCATTGAAGCTGAGAATGGTCAAGTAGCATTAGACAAAGCAAAGCAGACACAAGTAGATTTAATTATTTGTGATGTTAATATGCCTGTAATGGATGGTCTTACTTTCGCTCGTTTAATCAAGGAAGAAGTGTCATATCGTTTTGTCCCAATAGTTATGCTTACAACTGTAACAGGGCAAGCAGAGATGGCGGCAGGTAAAGCAGCTGGTGTAAAAGCGTGGATGGTTAAACCGTTTGACAAAGCAAAATTACTCGGCGCTGTTGCAAAACTCTTAGGATAGGTAGTTTTATGGTAAGAATCGATTCTTCAAAATTACAGTTTAATCCACATAATGACTTAACTATTTATCAAGTCGAAGATCTAGCAAAAGAACTTTTACAAGCAATTGTGAGTGCACAAGAAGTGAGTGTAAATTTATCTAAAACAGAAAAAATTGATACTGCTGGATTTCAACTTATCGTGTCACTTCAAAAAAATTGTGAGGCATTAGGAAAAAAGTTTGAGATTATAGGTATTAACGGTTCTGTAAAAAACTTTATGAATCTATACCAATATAGTTTTAATAATATAAACAAAGGAGATACATGATCTCTGGCATAAGTTTTAGTGATATAGCAAAAGAATTTCGCGAGGAGAGTTTTGAGCTACTTGAAGCGATGGAAAACTCTCTTATGAGTATTCGAGAAAATGGTATGGACACAGAGTCTATTAATGCAGTTTTTCGCGCAGCTCATACCATTAAAGGTACTGCAGGAATGTACAAGATTGATTTCATTGTAGAATTTACCCACATTGCAGAAAATCTTTTAGATCAGGTGCGAAATGGGAAAATAGATATGACCGATGAGCTAAGTGAACTATTTTTAGAGTGTAAGGATCATATGCAAAATCTTGTCGAATTTGCCGTGCAGACAAATAACGAAGAATCCCCCCACGAAGGACTTATTGAAGTTACAAAAAGTCTAGGTGCATCTTTAAGCGAAAAACTAAGTAACGATAGTACAACAACACCCTCTGCTACTCAAAATCAGACAACTTCTACAACCACCAAAAATATTCGCATATGGAAGCTTAAGATTTCATTTGATTCTTCGGTAATGGAACAGGGATTTGAACCGGCGAGCTTTCTTGCATATTTACGTCAAAATTCAGAATTATTCGAGTTAAGTGTCAACACTACAAAAATTCCACTCTTAAATGAACTTAAGCCTACATCTTGTTATATTTCATTTGATATACACTTCTCTTCATATCTAAATAGAGATGAAGTTTATGAAGTATTTGAGTTTATTCAGGATGACTGTACACTCAATTTGTTTGAGGAAACTTCTATAACTAAGACCACGCCTGATGAAAACCAAGCTATCTTTTTAGCAACACCAAACAAATCAGAGCCAAATAAAACTACGACTACAAAGCCACAAAATACACTCAACACTAAAAATAATTACAGTATTCGTGTTGATGCTGAAAAAATAGACCAACTCATTAATCTTATCGGCGAAATGGTTATTTCAAATGCAAATGTAGTTCAGCAGTCTATAAACCTTAAAAATACTGAACTTATTGAGTCTGTTTCTCTTGTTTCACGTATGCTTGAAGATATTCGTGGTCATGCAATGCAAATTAGAATGGTTCAAATCGGTGAGAGTTTCAACCGCTTTAAAAGAATTGTTCTTGACCTTTCTAAAAAACTAGGCAAAGAGGTTGAACTAGTTATTAAAGGTGCTGAGACAGAACTTGATAAGACCGTAATTGAGAAGATTACTGATCCACTTGTTCATATTGTACGAAATGCAATTGACCATGGAATTGAGACTCCACAAGACAGGGGTAGTAAAAATTCTAAAGGAACACTCACTCTTGATGCTTATCATGATGCAGGCACGGTGGTTATCGAAATCAGCGATGATGGTAAAGGACTTGATGAAGCCCTCATATACAAAAAAGCTGTGGAAAAAGGGATAATAGAAGATGGAATACAGCTAACACAACAAGCAATATTTAGTCTGATTTTAGAACCTGGGTTTTCTACTGCAAATGTCGTTACAGATGTTTCAGGTCGTGGGGTAGGAATGGATGTTGTCAAACGAAATATAGAAGCGCTTCGTGGCAATATTGAGATACAAAGTCAACCTGGAAAAGGGACAAGTTTTATTATCCGTCTTCCTTTGACTTTAGCAATAATTGATGGTTTTTTAATCAAAGTTGGAGAGACTTTTTATGTCATCCCTTTAGACATGGTTGTCGAATGTATAGAGCTTAGCAATCAAGAAAAAGAGCAAATGCATGGAAACAACTACATTGATCTTCGCGGTACGATTTTGCCATTAATTAATGTTGGTGAGTTTTTCGGCGAAGAGCATAATGAAGAGAGCAGAGCAAATATTATCGTTGTGCATTATGCTAGTAGACGTTATGGTTTTGTCGTTGATGAGCTTTTTGGAGAATTTCAAACGGTTATTAAACCTTTAGGCAAGATATTTTCTAATTTAAAGGGAGTAAGTGGAGCAACCATTTTGGGAACTGGCGATGTAGCACTCATTCTCGATGTACCTATGCTTATTAGTTTTATCTTGAACATGCGTGCAAGGAGTGATTAATGAAATGAAAAACCGTATACGCATATTAATAAATGAAACAAAATAATAAACTCAAATAAAGGATTTAAAATGACAATGAAAGTAAAACTTATACTAACATTCTCAATAATAGGAATATTAGTGAGTGTTTTAGCAGGATATAGTATATATGGAGTGACTAAAAGTGGTGATGGATTTACATCCTATAGAGAAATGGCGAAAGATAGTGTTTTGGCTGGACGTATTCAAGCTAACATGCTTATGATGCGTATGGGTGTTAAAGACTTTCTAAAGACAGGTTCTCAAAAAGACGTTAATAAATTTCAATCTAACTATGACGAAACTAGAAGTTTTGTTAATGAAGCAAAAAAAGAGATTCAAGAACCTTCAAGAGTATCTACTGTTGTGCAAATCGATAATGAGTTAACAAGCTATAAAGATAACTTTTATAAAGTCGTAAACTACATGAAAGATAGAGATACTATTATTAATAATAATTTAAATGTTAATGGTCAAAAAATAGAACAACTCCTTACTTCAGTTATGAAAAATGCAGATCGAGATGCTAATAGTAAACTTGCATTAACAACTGCAAAGTCTATTCGAATACTATTGTTGGCTAGAATCTATACAGTTAAATTTTTTGCTAGCAATGCAAAAGAAGACTCTGATAGAGTTATTCGTGAATTCAATGATTTAAGAGTAGATCTTAATAATATAGGTAAAACACTCAAAACACAAGAGGATATCTTTCAGCTTAAAGAAGCCGTAGAACTTATTGAAAAATATCAAACAGGTATTAACAAGCTTATAAAAGTTATTAATGATAGAAATGAAATCATTAATAATCAATTAAATATTATTGGTCCTAATATTGCGAATTTATCTGAAGATGTGAAATTATCCATTAAAAAAGATCAAGATACTATTGGTCCAGAAATTGCGGAGTTAAATAAAAGCATTCAAAGTACTTCTTCTATTATTGCTGTTATTACTCTTGTACTATGTATTGTAATTGCTTTTATCATAATCAAAGATATTATGAAATCAATAGGTGGTGAACCTGCAGATGTTGCAGAGATTGCTAATCAAATTGCACTTGGTAATACAGGCATACCTGTTTCTCTTAACAATAATGATACGACAAGCCTTAAATCCTCTATGAAGAAGATGGTTGATACTATCCAAGCAATGCAAGTAGAACTCACATCATTAGTTGAGAATGCAAAAGATGGTAAATTAAGTTCAAAAGCCGATGCGACTAAATTTCAAGGTGACTGGAAAGCAATCCTTGACGGTGTAAACGAAATGCTGGAAGTTATTAACAATGCAGTTGTTACAGATGGTGTTAGTGCATTGGTTAAAGTTGCAGATGGTAATTTTAATACAAGAATCACTACAGAATACAAAAATGACTACAATGTATTTAAACAAGCTGTAAATGATATGGCTGACAATGTACAAGCGGCCATTTCTGAAGCTGGAGAAGTTCTAGGTCAAATGGCTGAAGGTGATTTAAGAGCGCGAATTAAAAGTGATTTTAAAGGTGACCTTGTAGCAATTAAAACAGCAACAAACGATATGGCTGATAAACTTCAAGAAGTAATAATGGAAGCACAAAATACAGCTCTTCAAATCACATCAGCAAGTGAGCAAGTGAGTTCAACAGCACAGACTCTAAGTAATGGGGCAACTGAACAAGCAAGCAACCTTGAAGAGACAGCTTCAGCAGTTGAACAAATGACTAGCAGTATAAACCTCAATGCAGAAAATGCTAAACGTACAGATGAAATGGCTACAAATGCATCAGGCATGGCAGAACAAGGTGGCGATGCAGTTGATAAAACAGTTGCAGCAATGCAAGATATTGCAAGTAAAATCAGCATTATCGAAGACATTGCCTATCAAACAAATTTACTTGCTCTTAATGCAGCTATTGAAGCAGCTCGAGCAGGTGAACATGGTAAAGGGTTTGCAGTTGTTGCGGTTGAAGTAAGAAAACTTGCAGAACGCTCACAAGTTGCAGCACAAGAGATTGGTAAAATCACAACTGATAGTGTAATAGTATCTGAACGTGCAGGCAAACTCATTAAGGATATTATTCCAAATATTCGTACAACAGCTGAACTCGTGCAAGAGATTGCTGCAGCAAGTGCTGAACAAAATACAGGAATAGTACAAATAAACGCTTCTATGTCACAACTTGATAGTGTCACGCAACAAAATGCAGCAGGTAGTGAAGAGCTTTCTAGTGCTTCTGAAGAGATGACTGCTCAAGCTGAGGGCTTAAGCAATATGATGTCTTTTTTTATTGTAAATGATAATAGTTCAAAAAAAACTTCTAATAAAGTGCATGAAGATAAAAAATTGACTGAAAAAAAAGTTATCAAACAAAATGATGATGAAAAAACACTAATGGCTAGTATAGATAAAAAAGATTTTAAGACTTTTTAAAACGAGGACACGATGGCAGAAATACTAAAAAAGAGTAACGAAGGAAATCAATTTCTTTCGTTTTTTCTGAAAAATGAAATGTTTACAGTTAATGTCACATATGTACGTGAGATTATTGAATATACTCGAATTACAAGAGTACCAATGATGCAGAGCTTTATTGCTGGTGTGACAAATGTTAGAGGAAATGTAATTCCTGTACTAGATTTGCCTGCGAGACTTGGTATTGGAAAGAGTGACATCGACAAAAAAAGCTGCATTATCACAATCGATACAGAAGTGGATGAAGAGAGTATGGAAATTGGACTTATTGTAGATATGGTTGACCAAGTCTATGAAGTACTCCCTTCTCATAAGATGGATGCACCAGAGTTTGGCTCTAAAATTCGAAAAGAGTTTATGCAGATGATGGCAAAAGTAGATGGTAAGTTTATGACTCTCTTAGATATAGATGGCATTCTTAATATGGATGATTTATCCCATATTCAACAAAAATATAGTTTATAAAGGCAAAAAACAATGAACAATGCTGAGAATATACACCAAAGTAGTGACAGCGGTGATGAACTTATCCGCCTTGTTACTAGCAATGCAGATGTCACAAGTCAATATGTAATTTTTCGCAACGGCTATGATGATTTGTATGCTATAAATGTGGCAAAAGTTGAAGAACTCATTGTCAATGAAAATCTCAATATTGTAAAAAGTGCTCAAAGAGAAGCTGCCATGGTTGGTACAGCAAAAATTAGAGAAGAGATGTGCTCCATTGTTCATTTTGACAAATGGCTAGGCAAAGAGGCTCTTGAAGATACTCTTTATGAATTAATAGTAGTATGTACATTTGGACACCAAAGAATTGGTCTAATAATAAAAAATGTAATCGGTATCCAAAATATTGATGCGAATCAACTCATTGATAATTCTAGTAGAGATTCTAAAAGCTCTCAAATAACGGAACTTTCTTTAGCTGGTGAAAATAAGCTATGTATTATCTTTAATTCAGATGCACTCTTAACAGAAATTTTTCCAGAGGCACATCAACATGAGATGAATAAAATAAGTTCCTTATCTAAGTTAAATATATCAAAAAAGATATTATTTGCCGATGACAGTAAAATTGTTCAAAAAGCTGTTAATCAGACAATGTCTCAAATGGGACTTAATTTTGAAATATTTGATAACGGAAAAACCTTACTTGATAGGCTCGAAAGCATAGATTCAAATGATGTTGCCCTTATTCTTAGTGATATAGAGATGCCAGTCATGGATGGTATGGCACTTTTACGTGAAGTAAAATCAAATAAAACAACAGCATCAATCCCTTTCATTATGAATACCAATATGGCTAATACATCTATAATTGATCAGGCTAAAAGACATGGTGTTGACACAGTGATTCATAAGCTTGATGTTGAAGAATTACAAAATCAGATTTCTAAATTTGCACGGGTCTAAATCTAAAATATGAATACTACATTTAAAAAATTCCAAACTTTAATACGCAACGAAAGTGGTATTCATCTCTCAGATGCCAAAGAAAATCTATTAACAAGTAGATTGGCGAAAAGACTAAGATATTATCAAATTGATTCATATGATGAGTATTATAAACTCGTAATACAAGATTCTATTGAATTGCAGATGATGATAGACATCATCACTACGAACGAAACAAGTTTTTTCAGAGAACCGCATCATTTTGATTTTTTAAAGACATCTATTTTACCTCTATGTAAAAATAATACATGTAGAGTTTGGAGTGCGGCAGCAAGTATAGGTGCTGAAGCCTATACCTTGGCAATGGTACTCGACGAGGTGCTATTACCAAAAAATATTGCTTGGGAAGTAGTTGGAACAGATATAAATAAAGAAGTAATTACAAAAGCAAAACAAGCTCTGTATCCTATAGAACTTGCCGCAAAAATTGATAAAAAATACCTGAAAAATTATTGTTTGAAAGGTACGAATAAGTATGAAGGCTTTTTTTTAGTTGATGATTATCTAAAAAAAAATTGTACATTTCTCAATGCAAACTTAATGAATCCTCCATCCCCACATATAGGTGAGTTTGATGTTATATTTTTGAGAAATATGCTTATATATTTTGATAATGAAAATAAAAAAACCATTGTAGAAAATGTCGTACAAGCACTTAAAAAAGGTGGCTATTTAGTTATAGGACATTCCGAGACCTTAAATAGAATCACAAATCAGGTAAGGCAAATTCGCCCTACCATTTATATAAAGGATTAAGATGCAAGTTCCTTTAAAGATTATTATTCAAGAAGAGTTGCACGTAACGAATGAGTTTATGGAAATAATGACCATTCTTGGCTCCTGTGTTGCGGTTTGTCTTTGGGATGAAAAAAACAATGTAGTAGGTATGAACCACTATCTTTTACCACTTTGGAATGGGGAGGGATTTAGGTCACTTAAATATGGAAATGTAAGCATATTAAAACTCGTAGATGAGATGATTTTTAAAGGTGCTATAAAGGAGAATATTGTAGCAAAAATCTTTGGAGGAGCAACAATAAATTTTGAAAGTAATGCACTAAGTGTTGGTGAACAAAATATTAGAGTAGCCCAAGATATTTTAAAAAATTTAAATATACCTATTGTGGCACAAGATGTTGGCGGAAATAAAGGCCGAAAAGTCATTATTTCTAGTGTTGATGGCTCTGCTTATGTAAAGACTTCAACTTAAGGATAAATGATGAATGATGCTATAAAAGTTTTTATTATTGATGATTCTGCAATTGTGCGAACAACTATAGCTGCCCTTATTGAAGATGACAAAAAAATCATCCTTCTCGGAAGTGCATCAGATCCAATACTTGCACAAGATAAATTTATCAAAAAGGGATGGCCTGATGTTATTATTCTTGATATAGAGATGCCACGTATGGATGGGCTTACCTACTTGAGAAAAATTATGATTGAACATCCTATTCCTGTCATTATCTGTTCATCTGTAGCACAACACGGATCTAAAAATGCCATAGAAGCACTCTCTATAGGTGCTGTAGAAGTGATCGCAAAACCTGAAATTGGTGTAAAGAGCTTTTTAGAAGATGCAAAAGGACATTTTTTGTATGTAATTAAAGCAGCAGCAAAAGCAGTGATTAAACCAACGTCAAAACATATTACACCAATTCTAGTTAACGAAATGACTAAAAATAGTGCTGATGTTATATTGTCTCTACAATCAAAAAATATACCTAAAATGCAAAAAATTATTGCTATTGGTGCATCTACAGGTGGAGTGCAAACACTTGAAAAACTATTAACAGCCTTACCGATTAATATCCCACCTATAGTAATCACTCAGCATATGCCTGCTGGCTTTACAAAATCTTTAGCTGAAAGGCTAGATAAAATTTGTGCAATAAGTGTAAAAGAAGCAGAGGATGGTGACAAACTACTACATGGTCGAGTTTTAGTTGCTGCTGGTGATAAACATATGATGATTAAACAAGATGGGCGTTCTTATCATGTAGAGATTAAAGATGGTCCAAAAGTAAACCGTCATAAACCAAGTGTGGATGTACTTTTTCGCTCATGTGCTAACGAGGCTGGTGTAAATGCTATTGG
The DNA here is from genome assembly GCA_041595535.1 of Sulfurimonas sp. Lineage (GTDB taxonomy): Bacteria > Campylobacterota > Campylobacteria > Campylobacterales > Sulfurimonadaceae > Sulfurimonas. The sequence continues at coordinate 41,073 of JBFHKA010000009.1, forward strand.
AATTATACTTACTGGGATGGGAGATGATGGAGCAAGAGGGCTCAAAGAAATGTTCGAGAGTGGAGCAAAAACTTATTCGCAAGAAGAAGCAAGCTGTATAGTGTATGGGATGCCAAAAGTTGCAGTAGAAATAGGGGCTTCAATGGCTGCATTAAGTCTTGAAGAAATTGTTGAAATAATTAAAAAGGCATAAAATGTATAAAAAAATATTAAAAGAATGTGGTGCAAACACAACTATCTTAATTGTAGATGAAGATTGTAAGTACAGAGCTTTATTAGGTGAAAAATATTTAAAGTATTTTAAAAAAATCATATATGCTCCAAACTCCAACGAAGCTTTACCTTTATACAAAGATGAAAAATTTGATATAGTAATCCTTGATATTGATAAAGAGTCTGTAAATGGTTTGGACTTGATTCATAGAATTCAAAGGATAGATCTTAATCAGTCTATTTTTGTTTACAGTGAACAAACTGAAAACTTCTCTTTAATAATAGATCTTTTAAACCTTGGAGTAGAGTGTTTCATCGAAAAATCTAAGCAATTAGAGAGTTATATTAAAATATTTGCTCAGGTAACTAAAAAAAATTGTGAACGAAAAATGTTGATGCTTTACTTAGATGAACTAGAAAGAGCGCAAATCGAACTTCTTGCAACTCAAAATACCGTTGTACAAGAAGATGATTTTGACTTTTTCCCTACAACTATTCCTAATACAGAGGCAACAATTAACACTTCACTCTACAAAGACTACTTTAACCTTTTAGATAATGATGATAAAGAAGATCTTTACGATTTACTTACTGACATAGACACTACATTAATTAATGCTTTTACAGATACCGGTGCTAACTCTGAATATATAACAAAACTTGGTTCTCTATTGATACATTATGGTAATGTTTTAATGTCCTATCAATTTTTTAGTGATATGGGTATGGCGATATTAGAGTTTGGACAAGATATTAGTAATATGTCTCAAAAAGTTGCTGAACAAGCAGATATCTTTCACTCTTTAATCAGTGGATTTTGTTCTGGTCTACAAGTCTTTCTAACTGAAGTCTGGGAAAAAGATTCGGACAATCCAAAATATTTCAACGATTCTATTATCAATGACGCTAGATTAATTTCAGAAATGATTATACCACCTGTAGTAACCAACAATGAAGATGATTTAGTATTTTTTTAACTATCACAAAATTATAAAGGATAACAATGAAATCAAATACAACAGAAGATGTCCTATCTTCTATAGTGGAAATATTAAAACACATTGATAAAGTACAACAAGAAATACTTGGGCTATCAGAACATTCGGCACTCTCTTTTCATAGTTTTTTTGAAGAAAACAAACTTCAGCCTGACGAAAAAACGTTGCAGGGATTTCAGTACCATGATATTATCTCTCAACAAATTGGTGCGATGAATACAGTTATTAATAGTATTGAGCAGAGTATTACTGTCTATCTACATGCGATAAGAGAAGATCAAAGTATACTTGAGCAAAGTATCGACAAACTATCTATACGACTTATGCAATCACTACAAACAGCTAAAGAAAAACAAGAAGCTTATAGTGGAAACGCTATAAATAAAGATCATGGGGAAGAAATACATTTTTTTTGATCCAATAGCTTTTTCATGTAACCAATTTATGACTTAAGTGAGACTTATTTAATACTTTAAACAGGTTAAATTGAATAGAATAACTGCTGTCAACATATTTAAATATATTATATATAAAGTTGTAAAATGGTTCATGATTTTCTAATACTACAAGATAAAAGTATTTTATTCGCTGAAGATGACATCATAAGCAGAATGAAGACAGAAGAAATATTAACTTTACTTTTTAAAGAGGTATACTCTGTTCAAAATGGGGAAGAAGCTTATAAACTATACAAAGATAAAACACCTGATATTATACTCACAGATATTAATATGCCAACAAAAGATGGATTAGAATTCATTGAGGGTATACGTAAAGATGATTATACTACCCCAATTGTTGTTGTGACTAGTTTTTCTGAAAAAGGCACACTAATACGTGCTACAAATCTTGCTATTGATGGTTATTTACTAAAGCCTATAAACCTGAATGATCTCACTTTTACATTACGAAGAGCTATACAGAGAACACATAAAGATAAAGGGATACTTTCTTTAAGTAAAAATCTTTTTTTTAATTTTGATACAAAAGAGTTATATTTAAATAATGATATAGTAACCTTAGGTACAAAAGAGCAAGAGTTACTTTTACTTTTACTTAATAACCGAGAAAGAACGGTAACAAAAGAAGAAATAGAAAATGCTTTATGGCCAATAGATACAGTCAGTGCCTCAGCAATCAAAAAATTAATTCTCAGAATACGCAAAAAAATAAAAATAGATATAATAAGCTCACAAAGAGGCATTGGTTATCGGCTTGAAACTCGTGAGATAAAGCGTTAAGATAGATGAAGCAAATTTTTATTCTTCTATTTGCATTTTTCACAAATCAACTCTCTGCCTATGATTCATTTACCATTTTAGACAAAGATACAAGTGTATTATTTCTTCAAACTCCTACTGTTTTTCGTGGAAATATAGAAGTAGATGAAGCGCACAATGCATTTATGCACAATAAATTTCAACAACTTCCAACTCAAGCAAAATCTCTTGGCTTTAGTGACACTACTTATTGGATAGGGTTTATCATTTCAAACATAGATAATGAAAGGCTCTACCTTAATCTTAAAGACCCTCTATTGGAACACATTGAATACTTTGCTTATCAAAATCACAAACTTATCTCATCATCAAAAACTTCCAAGTTTAGACTATGTAGAAAAAGTCTGCCAACTCTATATTTAGTAAAAATCAACTCTAAAACACCTCTACTTTTTGCCATACAAATTGCTACAGAAGGTGAATTGAAATTTGCAGAGTTGTCCAATATAATTTTCTTTTCTCTTTTTGCTTTTTCTTTTGCGAGTTTATTTGTATACAATCTAAGACTATATGCTTCAACTAAAGAAGGACTGTTTCTCGTCTATGCTTTTTATATTTCAACTCTTTTTCTTCTCATTATCTTTACAAATGGATACTTTAATCTCTTTTTAGAATTAAATATCTTTCTACGAGATATAATCAACTCACTTAGCTTATTGGCAACATATATAGTATTCATAGTCTTTTCAATTCATTTTTTAGAAATCCAAAATATATCAGTAAAAGTATATAAATATTCGATTTTTCTTGCAGGAGGTGTTCTATTGCTCTATTTAGTACTCTTGTTTAAAATGAACGAATTCATACTCAATATATTCTTCTTGTTATTTATAACTCTTTTTTGCATGTCTCTTGGTTTAATTGCATCACTTCATAAGAAAAAATTTGCAAAACTATATCTCTTAGGCATAGCAGTTTTATTCCTTAGTATTATAATTTCTATTATGATGATGTATGCTCTTTTAGATTACAATAGGTTTACTTCTGCAGCATTATTAATTGGTTCTACTTTTGAAATGATTTTATTATCGTTAGCTTTAGAATATAAAATCCAACAATCTCAAAAAGAAAAAACAATATCTTTAATTCAAAATGAAGCACAAGATAAAATGCTGTTTTTGCAGTCAAGATATGCTTCCATGGGTGAGGTAGTAGGAAATATAGCACATCAATGGAAGCAACCACTCAATGCCATAGGGAGTATTCAAAGCAGTATCAAAGCTGCACTTATTTTTAAAGGTGAAATTTCAAAAGATAAACTTTTAGAATCTGTTGAAACAAGTTTTAAATTAGTACAACACCTAGCCGAGACAATCGATACATTCTACAGTTTTTTAAGTCAACGTAACAGTAAATACAGTAATTTTAATATTGTAGATGAGTTTGAAAGCATACGAAAGATTACAGAATATTCATTTCAAAACAACAATATAAAACTTCTTCTTGAATTTCAAATCAATCCAACTATACAAGGCAATGCAAATGAATTTACCCATGCGATTCTTAATCTTATTCTTAATGCTAAATACGCACTTGACAACTCAAAACCTGAAAATCCAACTATTAGTATAAAAGTAATTGGGGAAGAAAACAACTGCACTATTACAGTAAGTGACAATGCAGGTGGTATCTCTATAAAACCAATAGAGAGCATTTTCAAATGGCATGTCAGCTCTAAAGAAGAGAGTTCAGGTGTTGGTCTGTATATGACAAAGAACATTATTGAAAAACGTTTTGAAGGAACTATTCAGGTTCAAAATAAAGAATATGGAGCATGTTTTACTATAAAGTTACCATACCTCAAGCAAGAAGAAAATGTTACTAATATAACTCAATCTAATGAAAAGTCTACATTAGAACAAATTCAACACTTAAGCAAAAAAGTTATTGAACTAGAACAGCTTAAGAAAACACTCAACAAATGGGCTGAAATCTTTAAATATGCACAATGGGGCATTGTCGTAGAGACTGTTAAAGAGAATAAAATTGAGTTGATAAATCCAATTTTTGCTGAAATGCATGGCTACAGTATTGATGAGCTTATTGGTAAAAAGCTTACGTCTGTCATTGCACCAGACCATTATAATGATTTACATTTAGCAATGCAAAATATGCAAGAAAGTGAATATTACTCTTTTGACTCTATTCATATACGCAAAGATAATTCTCGTTTTCCAGTAAAAGTCGAGCTTATGACAGTTAAGGACAAAAATGGTGACGCAATCTACAAAATGGTTCATATATGGGATACAACAGAGAAGAAAGAAGCTCAAGAAAAGCTAAAAATAAAAAGATTTGCGCTTGAGCATATGCATGAAGCAGTATTTATGGGAAATAAACATGGTGATTTTACCTATGTGAACCATGAAGCTTGTCGTGCATTAGGCTATAGTAGAGAAGAGTTATTAAGAATGAATATAAAAGATATCGTTTTACACAAACAAGAAAAGAAATTATTAATTTGGGATACACTCAAAGAAAAGAAAAATGTACTTTCAAAAGTGACCTATACACGCAAAGATGGAACTACTTTTCCTGTAGAAATGAGTTCCAACTACTTTGAATATGATGGTGTAGAGTATAGTATATGCTTGGTCAGGGACATCACGGAACGAATTCGACTTGAAGAACAAAAGCTTGCATATGAAATATTAGCTTACAAAGAACATACATTTCACTCTCTAGCAAATAATATCCCTGATAATATCGCTCGCTGGGACACCGAAGGACGTATTCTCTATATTAATCCTCAACATGAACGAACACTGGGTGTATCTGCTTCTGAACTAATTGGCACTTATATCCAAGATGACTATTTAAATCTAAAAAAGGTTATTGCTCAAATAGCCAGCACTGGACAGGCAATGTTCATACGAGAACAGATAAAGACACTCAATGGCAACATTGAAATACACGATATTTCTTTTGTACCAGAATTCAATGATGATGGAGAAATTATCAGTATTCTTGGAATCGGTAGAAATATGACAGAAGTTTATAAACTGCAAGAACAACTTGGTACAAAAAACAAAACTTCTATTCTCTAAAGTGTTCTTGAGCATATAAAGTAAACCCAATTTGACAACTCATCAAAGTACGAACATAGTAATAGTTACCATACATTTACATGACCACTTTGAGACCATTGGAATGCTATACTATATATATTTGTTAAGTTTGTTAAGAGGGTATCCAAAATGATTACTGACCTTTTATTGCTCAAAAGCAAAACTGTTCTTTATGCTGAAGATGATAAAACTACGCGGGAACAGACTGCAACAATATTAAAGATGATTTTTAAAGATATTTTTATCGCAGAAGATGGAAAAATTGCTTATGAAATATATGAAGATGAATCTCCAGACCTTCTCATCAGTGATATTAAAATGCCAAATCTTGATGGATTAATGTTAATTAAAAAAATTCGTGAACAAAATTATGAAATACCAATTATTTTAATAACAAGTTTCTTCGAGCAAGGTATGTTAGCACATGCTGCAAACTTATCTATTGATGGCTATTTACTCAAGCCTATTGAGCTTGATGAATTTATACATACTATCACTAAATCAATACAACGTTTCCATCAACAAGAAGGGATTATTACACTCAGTAATAATATATATTATAATGCAGGAACCCAAGAACTTTATAAAGAAGGTTCTGTCATTTCACTTGGAGCAAGAGAGTTTGAATTTTTACAACTTCTTATAAAAAATCGTTTAAAGACAGTTACGAAAGAAGAAATTTCCAAAACCTTGTGGCCTTTAGAAAGTGTTTGCAATTCTTCTATTAAAAACCTTGTTTTAAGAATACGCAAAAAACTAGATGCTGAAATTATTGTCTCTGTTAGAGGCATAGGCTATAGGCTTAAAAATGCAACTGAGTAAGTAGCATACATGATAATACAAAAATCATATTCAAAACCACAGACATTAGAACACCCTAGTATAGTAGAAAAATTGCCCGACCCTATTGTGCGTTATGACAAAGAGTGTCGAAGAGTTTATGTCAATGAAGCATGGTTGCATCTTAACAGAGTTCAAAAAGATGATATATTAGGAAAAACACCTATTGAAGTCTCTACAATTATCTCTCATATGGCAGTAGAATATCAGGATAAGCTCAAAGGAGTTATTGCATCTGGAGTGCCTCATGAATGGGAAGTTTCATGGAAAGATGTAAACGATAATCCTATCGTTTACTCTGTACGTGCTCTACCAGAATGGAATCACAACGGTGAAATCGCTGGAGTTTTTACCACTTCTTATGATATTACACAACAAAAATTGGCTGAAGAAGAAAAGACAAATGAGCAGATGCGTCATTTTTTCGAGAAACAATTAGTTGGGATGGCTATTATATCGCCAAATAAGCAGTGGCTAAAGGTGAATGAAAAACTCAGAAAAATCCTTGGTTATACTTTTGAAGAGTTTGAAGTAGTGACTTGTTTAAAAATGACACATCCAGAAGATGTAGCATTGAATAATGAACTTTGTAATCAATTATTAAACGGTGAAATTGATGACTATCAACTTGACAAACGCTTTATCCATAAAAATGGAAGTATCATCTTTACAAGTACGTCAGTCAGTTGTGTTCGACAAAAAGACGGTACTATAGATTATCTATTAGCATTAATAGAAGATATAACGAGTCGCGTATGTGCTGAAAAAGCACTTCAAGAATTTAATAATATTTTAGAAGAACGTATAGAACTTCGAACTTTAGAACTTAAGAAAACGGTTGCAAAGTTAGATTTAAAAATTCTCGAGCGAAATGTGCAAGAAGAGAAAATAGCACAAAATGAAAAACGCCTCAAAGAAGCACAAGAAATTGCAAAGGTAGGAAATTGGGAAATAGACTTCCCAGGCTTAAAGCTTTATTGGTCAGATGAAGTCTACCGCATTGTTGAACTCAACCGAAATGAGTTCGAACCAGCATATGACCATTTTTTAAATTTCACGCATCCTGAAGATAGAGCATTTATTGATACTGCCTATAGCGAATCACTTAAAAATAAAACACCTTACGATATAGTACACCGTCTCTTAATGAGTAACGGAAAAATTAAATATGTTCACCAAATAGGACAAACCTTTTATGACACAAAAGGAAATATACTTCGCTCTGTTGGTACTATTCAAGATATAACAGAACAAAAAATTATTGAGAAGAAAATCGAATATATGGCACATCATGATGCCCTCACTGATTTACCAAATCGCCTTCTGGCAAAAAGTAAAATTCAGCAACGTATAGACGAAGCAAAACAATCAGAGACAAAAGTTGCTGTTTTATTTATAGATTTGGATGATTTCAAGACGATTAATGACTCTTTAGGGCACTCTATTGGCGATGCAATGATTACATTAGTCGCTAAACGTTTACAAAAAAGCTTACATACAAATGATATATTAAGTCGCCAAGGAGGAGACGAGTTCCTTCTTGTTTTATCAAGTATACAAAATATAGAAGATATTGTGCATATATCAGAAAATTTAATTCAAGAATTTAAAGAGCAATTTAAGGTCAAAGATAATTATATATCTCTGTCTGCATCTATTGGAATAGCTGTTTATCCAGACCATGGAAGTACAGTTGAATCTCTACTTCAAAATGCCGATACAGCAATGTATAAAGCAAAAGAGAACGGAAAAAACAACTACTGTTTTTATACACAACAAATAAAGCATAATCTCATTGGACTCTTTAAAATGCAAAATGATTTGAAAAAAGCAATTAAAAATAAAGAATTTGTTCTGCATTATCAACCACAAATAGATCTGACTAAAAACAGAATTTCTGGAGTAGAAGCTCTTATAAGATGGCAACATCCTCAACTTGGTATGATAGCTCCCATGAGTTTTATTTCTATTGCAGAATCTACAGGATTAATAGTGGAGATTGGCACTTGGGTCCTTTATGAAGCTTGTAAACAAGCAGCACTATGGCACAGACAAGGAATAGATGTCATAGTTGCAGTCAACATTTCAGCAGTACAGTTTAAGCGTGGGAATTTGGAGAAAATTGTCAAAGATGCTTTAAAAGTATCTGGATTAATGCCGAAATATTTAGAATTAGAGCTTACTGAGTCTATTTTAATTAATGATACGGAAAATATCTTACAATCTGTAAAAATCATTAAAGAGATGGGAATCAAGCTCTCTATTGATGATTTTGGGACAGGTTATTCAAGTCTTGCTTATCTAAAACGCTTTGCTGTTGATAAATTAAAAATTGATCAATCATTTGTTAAAGATGTTCTTAAAGATAATGAAGATGCTAATATAGTAAAAACCATTATTCAAATGGCAAAAAACTTTAATCTTATATCTATCGCTGAAGGGATAGAAAATCAAGAAGTCTTAGAGGTCATCAGAGGATATGGGTGTAACGAAGTACAAGGATACCACTTTGCTAAGCCAATGAAAGCAGAGATATTTGAAGATTATTATATGAATAAATTTACTCATTTCGTTGCATCTAATGCTACTTTATAATCTCGCTATATGCTTTTTGTGTAAGTTTTTCTAGTAAATCATCATAACTTACATACTTTGCATCTAGCTCTTTTGCATGTCCTTTTAAAGCTGAAAACTGTTTATTGTTTTTCATATCTATGTTATGTGGAGCAAGCTTATCTATCATGCTTAAAACTTCCATAGAAGAGAAATCAAGCACTACATCAAACTCTGAAAAATCAACATGTATGCCTTTTGCTATTCTGTTGATGTCTGCCTCATGTATATCAACATCTTGCGTAAATGCTAAAAGTTCTTCCAAATTATCATTAAAGTAACTTACATTAAATCCACATGCCAAAAATGAGAATGCTTTTGCATAATGGTTCACACCAATAATAGCTACTTTTGAAGCGTATAAATCTTTTAAATACTCCGTTAAAACGCGTACGCTAAAGATGTCTCCACGAAGAATTTCACCCTCTCTAAAAAGAATGTCACACATCCCACTACGCTTAACAAGAGATGTTGCATCGTCAAGTATTTCAACAATACTCTGTACATATTCGCTCGAAATTACTGCACCATTAAGGTGTGACTTTTTCATATTACTTATTGTAAAGTACAAATCATCTTCTCGAATATTCATAGGAATCATCATAGCATCATTGCCATTTTCTTTAAACATTTTATTGAGTATTGCACTAAATCTACTTACCCCTGCTTCAGCTCCAATATAACCAAAAAGCTTGGTTTGCGTAGAGATTTTATTTTCATTATTCATCATCTTACATATCCTCAGTTATGCCCCAGAGTTCTCGGGCTTCTTCATCTTCTATTTTACATCTATGACAAAGTGTATCTTCTGTATTTGTACTAAAAACAGCATTACACTCATCACATCGTCTTACATTGAATGCGATGAGATTTTGCAGAGTTGGTTCAAAAAATTCTTTTATATTATAAGAAGATGAAAGTGTAATTGCATCCGGAGCACATACATCATGACAAATACTGCACTTAATGCACAAGAATGGATCAAAATCTATCTTAGAATTTTTTGTATCTGAACTTAAAGCTCCTGTTGGACAAACACGATAACACATTTGACATGCAGTACACGCTTCTTCATTCATAATTTTTTGTGAGGTAAATGTTACCTCTGTTGCATCTACAATGTGGTACTGTGATGGTCGTTTTGCCCTTTTTATAGCTGTAAAAAATATTTTACGTCTATTTGGAATAGATTTCTTTTTTAAAAGAGCAATATCAGTTTTTTGCAAAGTATGTGCCACCAACTCATCGCTCGCTTTTTTTACTTCACTCTCAAAGTTATGTTTTACTTTTGCAACTGTATTTAAGTTGAGTGTGTTTAAAAACTCTCTTCTCTCTTTTGTTGCAACTTTATCTTCATATGCAATGTTTTCAAGTTTTATCGTTGCTGTATTTTGCATTGCCTCTAATAGATATGTTGCTTCTTCATGATTTTTTCGTATAAGAGCTTCACACTTTGGAGCTATTTCACAACTACCACAATGACCCATATCCAAGAGTATATCTTGTTTTAAAATCGCCATCGAAATCATATGTTCAACACTCAAAGAGGCTATACAAGGTACATTTTTTCTACATGAAATAAGATTATCTTGACTCTCTATAAAGTCAAAAAAGAAATTTGTTACATTGAACTCATCTAGGCTTAATGCTTCATTTGGACATGTTGAGAGGCATGCACCACATGTAACACAAGTTGAAAAATTTATAGCTGGAAGTGAATTTTCTCCAATGACTATGGCATTTGTGGGACAGACAATTTCACAGTTGTTACATGCACTCTCTACGCTTAAAGAGCGGACACATGCACCTGCATTCAGAGCTAACATCGTGACTCAATTTGTTGTTGCATATAAAATTCTTTGTATTAAAATTAAGAGTGAAGATTCTATCACAAAAGACTGAAAATAGAATTAGAAAACTGATGCAGTATCAGTTTTCTTTATAAATTGAAAGGGAAGGAAATGCAAACTCTAAAGAGTTCTTCTCAAGTATTTCCATGATTTTAAACATCACATCTTCTTTTGTATTAAGCCATTCTCCCCAAACAACAGACTTACTAAAACAGTAAACTAGGATGTTAATACTTGAACCTGCAAACTCATCAAGATTAACAAAGAGTGTCTTTTTAACACCTTCAAGATCATCTTTTGATACAAGCTTTGTCATTTTACTTCTTCTATGTGCATGTACTGTATCTTTTGATGCAATGTCTGGATGATGTTCAAGCATCTCTTTTATATCTACTAGTGCTTTTTGCAGATTTTCTACTTTAGAATCATACTTTACACCTATACTCATTTTTATGCGTCGTCCAAGTGTTCTTTTGCTCCAGTTCTTAACATCAGCATTTGCAAATGTTCCGTTTGGTATGGCAATAAGAGCATTGTCAAAGGTTCTAATCGTAGTCACACGTAACCCTATTTCAACAACAACTCCATCATGAGTATTTATCTCTACCCAATCTCCTTGCGAAAAGACATCACTCACAAGTATAGAAATAGTTCCAAAAAAGTTTGAGATAGTGTCTTTTGCAGCAAAGGCAACAGCAATACCACCAATTCCAAGTCCTGAGAGCACAGCAGTAAGGTCTACTCCAGCGAAATAGAGCATTACCAAAACACCTATAAGTATGATAGTGAAATTGACTACTTTGATTCCAACATTTATGAGATCATTTTTCATCTTCGCTTCATCACTACTAACATCCACTAATTTAATAGTCGCTACTGTATTGATAACTTTATATATCATATATGTAAGAAGAACACCATACAATATATTAAAATAACGCGAAACAGTTTCAATACTACTAAAATTATTATAGACATACATCATCATATTTAGATTGATTACAAGTATGCTAATCTCTATAGGTTTTTTAAGCACCACTAAAATCTGTTCTGAATATTTTTTTAAAGAGTCTATACGTAAAACATAGTTTTGAAGTGCAACATAAACTATCTTTCTAAAAACATAGATAAGAAGTATTAACACAAAAATAATTATAAGCTTGATGACACTTAGATTATAGTCCTCAAGTACTGTATTCATTGCAATAACAAGATTATTAGAATTGATAAAAATGGCAAAGGAAATAAGATGAAATGTCGAGTACTTATTTAATCTATACATCTTATTTTCAAATTTATAAAGATAATTTACCATATCATTATTGACATCTTTTAGTATATAAAATTCTCGAATATTCTTTTGTGCATCGTGCAGTGTTTTAGAGTCTGAATCTACTTGTAGCATATCTTCATAATTATGCGTATAAATTTCTTCTATTTTTTTGTTATTTATGGCTACATATTCATGAACTTTTTTATCAAATTCTTCTATAGTTGGTTCATCTAAAGCATTAAGAACATCTCGAATGAGTACAAGTTGTGCTCGCACGACAAGATAAGATTGAATCTGAACTTCATCTCTTAAAACAGCGTACGTGTTACCTGCACGTTCATTGACAGCAATGATTTTTTTTAATGAGAACACCTCAGTATCAAAGAAGTTCATCTTATCAATATAGCTCTTTTTCCCTGACATCACTTTATCAAGAAGAATTTCATACATGCTACTTTGTTCTTTTAAAAGATTCTCTATCTGCTCTTGTGTTACATTATCTTCATTCATCTCTTGAACTACGCCAATTTGAGCATCCACAAATTGAGAGTACTTCACATCTGCATGTAAAGAGATGACAAAGAAAAAAGAAAAGAGCGTTAGTAAAAGTTTCATAAAAGTATTAAATTCCCTCAGCTATCATAGCATCTGCTACTTTTTTAAATCCAGCGATATTTGCACCATCTACATAATTACCATCAACTCCATACTCTTTCGCAGTAAGTGCAACACGTTTACATATTCTCTGCATTGTCAATTTAAGCTTTGTATCGACTTCTTCAAAAGACCAGCGACTCATAGAAGCATTTTGACTCATCTCGAATTCACTTACAGCCACACCCCCAGCATTTGCAGCTTTGGCTGGTGCAAAGCATAATCCGTGCGATAAAATAGCTGCTGTTGCTTCTGGAGTAGAAGGCATATTTGCACCCTCTGTTACACTCTGACAACCATTTGTTATAAGAGTGTGTGCATCTATCTCTGTAAGCTCATTTTGAGTAGCGCATGGAAATGCTGCATAACATGGTATCTCCCATACTGCATGCCCATCTTCTGGATACTCCGATGTAGGAATATACTTCGCTTCTGGATGTGTATTTATATACTCTTCTAAAGAAGTTCTTCTCTCCAATTTCAAATCTTTAAGTAGTTTTAAATCGACTCCACGTGAGTCATATATTGTCCCTCTTGAATCTGAGCACGTAACAGGAATTGCACCTATCTGTTGTAATTTTTCTATTGCATGAAGTGCGACATTTCCTGCCCCACTCACTGTACATATTTTTCCTGTTAAAGGCTCTTTACCTTCGATCTCTAACATTGTTTCTGTAAAGTATACTGCTCCATAACCTGTTGCTTCTGGTCGCATTAAAGAACCACCAAACATGAATGGCTTTCCAGTTAAGACACCTTCGTAAGAGGAGGTGATTTTTTTATATTCTCCAAAAAGGTACCCTATCTCACGAGAACCTACACCAATATCTCCAGCAGGAACATCAATACGAGGTCCTATGTACTTATGAAGTTCAGTCATAAATGCAGAACAAAATTTCATAACCTCGAAATCACTTTTTCCTTTAGGGTCAAAATCACTCCCACCTTTTGCACCACCAATAAGCAAGCCAGTAAGAGAATTTTTTAAAATCTGCTCAAACCCTAAGAATTTCAGAACCCCTTCATTCACTGTAGGGTGAAAACGAAGTCCACCTTTGTAAGGCCCAAGTGCATTATTAAACTGCACACGATATCCTGTATTTACTTGAATATTATTACTATCATCGAGCCATGTTATTTTAAATTTTATAATTCTATCTGGAACAACTAGTCGTTCCAAAATTGCGTGTTTTTGATATTTTTTATCTGACTCTAAAAGTGGGGAGATAGAGTAAATCACCTCTTCCATCGCTTGATAAAAAAGTTTATCCTGCGCACAGTCGCCCCTTTCAAATTTTTTGATTTCGTCTTCTGCTATACTCAATGTAAATTCCTTGTGGTTGTAAAATAGTTTTTTTCTTATGAATTATGAATTACTTTTTCTAAAAAGATGATAATTTTCTGCTTCTAATGCCTCTTCTATATAATGCCCTATACACTTTGAACAGTCTGTCCATATCCCAGATGGTAGGCGTATTTCAAGTCTCTTTTTTTCACGAAGTTTAATGATTTTTTTTGGAGAAAGAACTTTTGTTACGGGAGCAAAATCAACATCTGTCAAATCTATATCATTTTTATAAAAAAGCGTCTGCTTTTTAAAATTTCCCCATCCTGGGATACCATCTTCAGTGTAAGGAACTTCATGCCCATTTTTAAATTTAACCATCATCTTGTAGTGTGAATTTTCAAAAACTTGACTCACTTTTCCTGCACCAAAGACCAAGCCATAAAGCTTATCTTTTACTTTTACTTTATCAAAATATGCCATTATTTTCCTCGCTATTTTTATTAATTATTATAGCACAGATTCATTACATATAAATTACACTCTTTAAGATTTATTGCAGACTTTTGCACACTACCTAAACACACTTTATAGTATAATTTGGCACTTATAAAACTGGAGTGTACATGCAACAAAAAAAGATAGATACAACACCAGCAAAGATTGACTTTATCCAGAGTGCAACTGGGCTTATACTTGCTATATTTATTATGGGGCATATCCTTTTTGAAGCTTCTATTTTGCTCTCTAATGAGATGATGTATAAAGTGACACTCATGTTTGAGGGCTACTACTTTTTTGGGGAACGCTACCCTGGAATCATCTCCTTTTTAGCAGCTGCAATCGGTGTCATATTTGTTACACACGCCTTAATCGCTATGCGAAAATTTCCATCAGACTACAAAAAATACAAAATTATGAAAACTCATATGACTCAGATGAAACACGAAGACACTTCTCTCTGGATGATTCAGGTTATCACAGGCTTTATGATGTTTTTTATCGGTTCTGTTCATATTTACATTATGATGACACAACCATCAAACATAGGTCCTTATGCAAGTTCATACAGAATTGTAGATGAATTTATGGGACCTCTCTATTTTATGCTACTTATTGCAGTTATCTCTCACGCTTTTATAGGGCTTTATCGTTTAGCTTTAAAGTGGGGTTTTATGGAAGGCGAGAACACAAAAGTATCACGTAATAGATTTAAACTTCTCATGAAAATTTTAATAGCTTCGTACATACTCATAGGTCTAGCTTCTCTTGGAAAGTACACTTACATAGGAATGACACATGACTTTAGCGATGGTGTGAGATACCAATCGCAAACTATTCATCCAGAGAAGCACAAATGAAAGTAATCTATACAGATGTTCTCATCATAGGTGGAGGTCTTGCAGGACTTCGCGTCGCAACTGGTGTAAAAGAGAGAGGACATGACGCGGTAGTTCTCACACTCGTTCCTCCAAAACGCTCACATTCTGCCGCAGCACAAGGCGGTATGCAAGCCTCTTTGGCAAACTCCAAAATGGGCGAAGGCGACAACGAAGATGTTCACTTCTCCGACACCATAAAAGGAAGCGACTGGGGAGCTGACCAGATGGTCGCTCGTATGTTTACACACTGCGCACCAAAAGCCATTCGTGAGCTTGCACATTGGGGTGTGCCTTGGAGTAGAGTTCAGCGCGGAGATAGAACTGCCATCATCAACGCAGAGCACGTCACTATTACAGAAAAAGATGAAGCGCATGGACTCATAACAGCGAGAGATTTTGGTGGGACAAAGAAGTGGAGAACTTGCTACACCTCTGATGGAACAGGTCACTCTATGCTCTATGCGATGGATAATAAAGCACATCAAGATAAAGTTGAAATTCATGAACGACTCGAGGCTATTTCTCTCATACACGAAAATGGTCGCTGTTATGGTGCAGTTGCACGTAACCTTATGAGTGGCGAACTTGTAGCGTATGTATCTAAGGCGACTACAATTGCAACGGGTGGTTATGGTCGCATCTATAGTGTCTCTACAAATGCTATCATCTGCCAAGGAATGGGTCAAGCCATAGCACTTGAAACGGGTGTTGCAACTTTAGGAAATATGGAAGCTATACAGTTTCACCCGACTGCTATCGTACCTGTCGGTATTTTAACGACTGAGGGATGTCGCGGTGATGGTGGGTTGCTTTTAGATAAAGATGGCTATAGATTTATGCCAGATTATGAGCCTGAGAAAAAAGAGCTTGCTTCGCGTGATGTTGTAAGTCGCCGTATGACAGAACATATGCGAAAAGGTAAAGGGGTAAAATCTCGTTATGGTGACCACCTCTGGCTAGATATTACTATTTTAGGTCGTGAGCATATAGAGAAAAATCTGCGTGAAGTTAAAGAGATTTGTGAAAACTTTTTAGGCATTGACCCAGCCGAAGAGTGGATTCCAGTTCGTCCAACGCAACACTACTCTATGGGTGGAATTCGTACAAAATATACAGGCGAGAGCCAAACACTCAAAGGTCTCTACTCATGTGGAGAAGCGGCATGTTGGGATCTACACGGGTT
Organism: Sulfurimonas sp.; assembly: GCA_041595535.1. Lineage (GTDB taxonomy): Bacteria > Campylobacterota > Campylobacteria > Campylobacterales > Sulfurimonadaceae > Sulfurimonas. The sequence goes on from JBFHKA010000009.1 coordinate 57,712, forward strand.
TAACCGTTTGGGTGGAAACTCTGTAAGTGAAACTGTTGTAGCGGGAATGCTCGTGGCTGAGTACATCAGTGACTTTTTAGAATCCCCAGAGAGTGCTATGAGTATTCACACAGATAATGTTGCAAAATTTGTGAATGCCGAACAGGCAAAACTCGATGCTCTTCTAAGTAAAACAAATGGTGAAGATGCCTATGTACTTCGCCGTCGTATGGAAGAGATTATGATGGATGATGTTGGTATTTTCAGAAATGGCGCTGATTTACAAAAAGCTGTAGATGAACTTCAAGAGCTTCTAAAGCGTTCTAAAAACATAGAAGTTTTCCGTTCAAAATCACGTGCGGCGAACCCTGCCCTTGTCAACGCTTACCGTACACAAAGAATGATAAAAGTAGCCCTTACAGTAGCCTATGGAGCGCTTCTAAGAACTGAAAGTCGAGGTGCACATTCACGTGAAGATTATCCCGCACGTAACGATGCAGATTGGCTAAAACGAACCATAACTTCATGGGAAGATCCAGAGCAAACACTGCCGACTGTAAGCTATGAAGAGATAGTTATAGATGAGATGGAAATGCCTCCAGGTTTTCGTGGATATGGAAAAGATTTGACCATTCATCATAATGACACACAAAAAAAACAATCGAATGTAGACAGCCTCATAAAAGAGCTAGAAACAGAGGGCAAAGACAGGTTTGAAATTCAAAATACTTTGATGCCATTTTTAGAAAAACTCCCTAAAAAATACCGTGGAAGAAATGAGAGATTAGGAGAAAATGTATGAGTGAAAATCTAAACGAAGAGCAAGCAGCTAGAAAATTGCAAATCAGTATTTTGCGTTTTGACCCACATAACAAAAATGATTTTCCACACATGGAGACTTTTGAGATAGAAGAAGCTCTTGGAATGACACTCTACATTGTTCTCAATGAGATACGTGAGCATCACGACAATTCCCTTAAATTTGATTTTGTTTGTCGTGCAGGTATTTGTGGAAGTTGTTCGATGCTTATTAACGGTCGCCCTGGACTTGCATGTCGAACACTTACAAGTAAACTTGACCCACACATTACCCTAGCACCGCTTCCTCTTTTTGAACTTATTGGAGACCTCTCTATCTACACAGGAAAATGGATGCGTGGACTCAATGAACGTCTTGAGACTTGGATACATGAAAAATCGTATGAAGTAGAGTTTGACAAACTCGAGGAGAGAATGGAGCCATCACTTGCAGATGCCATTTATGAACTTGATCGTTGTGTAGAGTGTGGTTGTTGTGTTGCAGGGTGTGGAACAATTCAGATGAATAACGATTTTGTAGGAGCTGTTGGGCTCAATAAAATTGCCCGTTACCAACTAGACCCTCGTGACAAACGCGAAAATGAAGAGTACTATGAACTCATAGGTAATGAAGATGGTGTTTTTGGCTGTATGACACTTCTAGGTTGTGAAGATGTCTGCCCAAAAGATTTACCACTTCAGAGTAAGATAGCCTACCTTAGAAGAATGATGATTTCAACAGCACTTAAAAACTAAAGAATCAGCATCATCCATGCTGTTCCTATAGTTAAAAAAACAACTGTGTTTAAAAGTGTAATAATCCCACCTATTTTGTAAATCTCTCCAGGTTCAATATAGCCACTTCCTACATAGATGACATTTGAAGAAGAGCCTTGGGGAGTGATTATGGCATTAAAATTTGTAGCAAAAAGAAGCATAAATGCCATCATCTCCGCTGGAACACCAGCTTGAATGCCTACTTGTAAAAAAACAGAGAAAAGAGCCAACATCTGTGCAGTTTGCGAAACAAAAAAGTAGTGAATAAATATATACGCTAGTGTCAAGACAACATACACTAAAGGCCATGAGTATCCCGCCACACCATCAGAGATGTGCCCACCCATCCAAGCCATAAAACCTAACTTATTTAAGTAGAGACTCATTGCAAAGAGTATAGCAAACCAAATAAGTGTTGCGAGTGCATTGCCCTCGTCTCTCAAATCATCAAGCGTAAAAATATTGCTCACCATAACAGCACCAAGACCTAAAAATGCCACAGCAGTTTTATCGAAGCCAAAAGTGCCAGACATGACCCACAAAAAAACCATACCAATAAAGACACTTCCCATAATCCACTCATTTTTATGTACTTTTCCCATCTTTTGGAGTGCTTTTTTTGCAATGATTGGCGCATCAGGAGTCTGCTTAATCTCTGGTGGATAAATCTTATAAAGTACCCATGGCATAAGAAAAAAGAGAACTAAAACAGGAAGAGATGCAGCTAATGCCCATGAGCCATAGCTAATATGCACACCAAACTCCTCAGCCATTTTTGCACCTGCTGGATTTGCAGCCATTGCGGTAAGCCAAAGAGTTGAAGAGAGCGTAATACCCGCCATAGATGCCATCATTAAAAAAGCACCAATTTTCTTACGTGTGCCATCTGCTATCTTTGAGCCACTATCTGTAGCAAGTGAATTTACTATAGGAAAAAGAACTCCTGAACGCGCTGTATTACTCGGAAACGCTGGAGATATAAGCATGTCAGCTGCAATGATGGAGTACGCAAGTCCAAGACTAGACTTGCCAAATCTTTGAATAATCAAAAAAGCAATACGTTTACCTAAACCAGACTTTATAACACCTCTAGCAATGAGAAATGCAACAATGATAAGTAAAATAAAATCCTCAGAAAAACCACTATATGCCTGCTGTGTTGTGAGTGTACCAGTTAAAACCACAACAGCCAAAGCCAATATAGAAGAGGTAAAAATAGGAAGTGCGTTTATGATTACAGCAATGATTGAAGTAAAAAACACTGTAAAGAGATGCCAAGCTTGTTCTTCTAAACCAGAAGGAGTTGGAGTAAACCAAAGAAAAATGCCTAGTACAAGGACAAAGAGTTGTAAAAAATGTATATGTATTGTTTTACTAGGATGTTTTGACATTTAGCTTCCTCATACGGGTGTTTAGAGTATTCTACAGAATTTATCCATTGAGCTTTATTAATACTGTTGTTACCTTACTACAACTTTTGTGATGAAAATGTGATATTTTTAATAATTTAATTACGAGCCAAAGTTTCTCTGGTAAAATAAGTTAATTTTATATATAAGGAACATTATGTTTGAAAACATGAGTATTAAAAGAAGGATGAACTACTTGATTATGATGGCAACTATCGCTATCTTTTCTGCAACTATTTTTGTCTTTCTATCTATGACAAAAATAGAACATGAGTATGATCACCTTCACAAAAGTTCAATGATAGCGGGCTTAAAAACACTACAAATAGAAAAAAATCTTAACTATGTTAGTCGTTCTACCCGAGATATTATGCTTGGTGGTAATTATGCACAAGGTATTGATAAACTCAGTACTACCATAGAAGAAATAAGGTCTGACTTTACTACTTTAGAAAGACTCATGGCAAAAGACAGTTCTCTTGATTTAGTTAAAGAAGCAAAATCATCAACAATGCTTTTCTTAGACAACTCACTAAAAATGATGAAATCTTTATCAAGTGATGCCATCGCAAATAACAAAACAAGTTTATACAAAAAGTATAAAACAGATTTAACCCCCTATGCAAATGCATCAAGAAGCTCATTTAAGAAACTTGTAGCACTTAAAAGTAGTGAGTTAGAGAAAGACTCATCTTCTCTTGAATCAGAAATCTCATTCTACAAACACTTAGTTCTAATTGCAGGAATTATTGTTGGAGTAGTTGTATTTTTTATTGCAAATATTATTAGAAAATCAATTACAGAAGGAATAAAAAACTTTACACAAATCATCACGTATTCTTCACAAGGTAACTTTGCACACACTTGTACTTCTACTAACAGTAATACAGAGCTTGGCATTATGGGGCAAAACCTTAACATACTTCTCATCCATGTAAAAAATCTCATTCATGAAATCAATACAAGTATTACTGAAGCTTCACAAGGTATTTTTACACGTACTATGTCTTTAGAAGGAATGGATGGTGAGTTTGTTATAGCCATACAGAATGTATCAAAAAGTATAGAGTTTATGAAAGAACAAAATAAAAGAGTACGTAGAGATTCATTTAATGCCAAACTTAGCGTTAAAAGTGTTCATGTTTCAGAGTCTCTTTCTCTCATACAAGATGATTTAAAAACAAATATAGAAAATCTAAAGAACATTACATCGGCAACAACAACAGCAGCAAACTTAGCAAATGAATCACGAGAGAATATTAACTTTGTTGTTGATGAACTACATCAACTCAACGAACAGGTAGAAATGAATAATGCAAATATTGGAGAGTTAGCGTCACAAACAAATAGTATTACTTCTGTCATTGAGCTCATTACTGATATTGCAGATCAGACAAATCTTCTTGCACTCAATGCAGCTATTGAAGCGGCTCGTGCTGGTGAGCATGGACGTGGTTTCGCTGTTGTAGCAGATGAAGTTCGTAAGCTCGCTGAACGTACACATAAAGCTACAAGTGAAATTTCTATATCTATAAAATCTCTACAACAAGGAATGAACGATATTCAATCAAGTTCACAGAGTATGAAAGAGACAGTCAACGGTTCTACAAATAAAATAGAAAATTTTGAGAATACACTCATTGAACTCAGCAGTAACTCTACAAAAATTGTGAACCACTCTTACCATATGGAAAATAGTGTCTTTATTGTACTTGCAAAAATTGACCATATTCTATACAAATCACGTGCTTATAACTCAATAACATCACTTCATAAAATCTTAAAAACACTTAGCTCACATGAGTGTAATCTAGGGAAATGGTATGACAATGAAGGGGGAGTGAGATTTAAAAACACTCCATCCTACGCAAAAATTGCGCATCCTCATGAGATAGTACATACAAATGCAAATACCAATCTTGACTACCTTGAAGGAGATGCTGAAAATAATACGCTCAAAAATGCAGATATTATCATTAAAAATTTTGAGATTATGGAAAATGCTTCTGAAAAACTTTTTTCCCTTATGGATGCTATGCTTATTGAGTCAAAAACATCATAGTTTAAATATAAAAGAGTAGTCCTAGACTACTCCCATCCATCATATTTTGAACTTGTATGCTTCTCTTTCTTATAGCGTCTTGCGTTTTTACTTTTTTCTAATTGATTTGCACTATAGAGAATATCACTTTTAATATTTTCTATATCTTCACTTGAATCTTTATAAGCAATTATCTTTTTAACTAACTTTTCTAAATCCTGCAAATCACCCTTATAAAGGGGTATTGCTTCAACTTTATTAAGTACTTTAATCGCATTTTCTATTTTTTTAACATATTTCTCATGTGTAATCTCTTTTGTGTTTGAAAGATAAGAAATTATACTTTTGTGAAACCTCTCCAAACCTCTTATATAACGCAGACGATTCGAGTTATCAATCGCTTTTTGAGATGCAGCCATATTCACCCTATTATTTATTTATTGATACAATTATACAATTAATTTTGGAGATTCATTTTTGAAAAAAATATTTTTACTTTTACTACTGCTTAGCATCTCTCTTTTTGCTGAATATAAAAATGCTTACACAACACAAGAAATAGTAGATTCTGGTATTCCAATAGTTGATGTTAGAACCCAACCGGAATGGAAAGAAACTGGACTCTTAAAAGGTGCTATTCCCATAACATTCTTTAGTGAGCAAGGGAAACCTCTGATTGACTCTTTTTTAAAAGAGCTTAACGAAAAAGTTGACACAAAACAACCCTTTGCAATTATCTGTCGTACTGGAAGTAGAACTTCTATGATTGCTCCTTGGCTCTCAGAACAACTCAACTATAAAGTCACTAATCTTCAAGGTGGAATGGAGTATGCAACAAAAGGTCTAAAACTAAAAACCGTTCCCTATACAAAGTAGATGCCAGCTTTTGTTAAATTTCTTTTCTATTTTATAACACGACTTATCATCACCTTTGCAGTATTAGGTTTTATTATTTTTCTGCTTTGGGGTGCTTTATATTTAATGTTTTACTAGAAATCGAATTATCTTCCTTTTTTGCTTGACTTACACTGTCTCAAAAGGTAAAATTGCACTAAAATTTTTCCACTTACACTCTACTCTCAAGGACACTTTACATGCGAACTTCTACTCTTCAGAATGTGGCACTCTCCAACTTCTGGCAACTTGTACTTTTTGTACTAAGTTTTGCTCTAGAAACTTACTTCTTAGGATTTTCAATAACTCTTTTAGTGGTTACTATCATTCACATTTCACTAGCTTTATACCTCCGTTCTCAGTTGATGATAGTAAAGCACTCTATCGAATCTTTAACCTCCACTGTAACGAATGCCTCAAAAGGAGATATGCATGTAGTTGCGCAAGTAATGGGTAAAGGAGAAATAGAAGAACTCTCTAGTGCCTTTAACTCACTTCTCTCACAATTTTCCTATTTTATACAAGAAACGCAAAAAGCGATTGAGGTTGCTGGAGACAACAAAGCATCATATTATGCTAAAAGTGATACTTTAAACCCTACCCTTACAGCTGCTACAGAGCTTATTAATGACTCTGTAAAAACTATTGAGAAAGGCTATAAACTTCAACTACGTGGTGATTTTACAGAAAAACTTCATGACTTAGGTGGAGGAATAGCACATGGATTACAAGTAATTCAGAAAAATCTTCTTCATAACTCCCAAGAAGTTGAAAAAATATCTAGCATGTCTCAAAATACTTCCGATGAAGCAACGACAAGTATTGATTCTATGCAAAATGTTACTACTCTGTTTCGTACATTAATTGAAAATATTGATTCATCCCACGAAAATATAAATTCACTTACTGAACGTTCACGTGAAATATCTGCTATTGCAGATCTCATAAAAGATATTGCGGAACAAACAAATCTCCTTGCTTTAAATGCAGCCATAGAAGCAGCTCGCGCAGGTGAACATGGTCGTGGTTTTGCTGTTGTTGCAGATGAAGTAAGAAAACTTGCGGAGAGAACTCAAAAAGCAACACAAGAAATTTCTATAACAATTTCAACACTTCAGCAAGAGACACAAGATATACAAAGCAACTCTGAGGAGATGTCAAGCATTGCTCAAAATGCAACACATACTGTTGATGCGTTTGCAAATTCACTTAAAGGGTTTCAAATTAATGCGAAAAACTCAGCAGAATTTGCAGACTATATACGCAGTTCTCTTTTTATGGTTCTAGTAAAAATTGACCATATTCTCTTTAAATCAAATGCGTACTCTGCAGTTCTTTCAGAAAATACAGAAACAGCATTTTCTACCCATACTGAATGTCGTCTTGGTATTTGGTATGGCGATGCAGGTAAAAAGTTCTATGGACATACAAAAGGGTATGCTTTAATTCAAACTCCGCACAAAGAAGTACATGATAGTGTACTAAGAAATGCTGAGTTTGTAAAAAGAGGGGTAGCTATGGACCATAAAAATGAAGATGCCATTATCAAGAACTTTGAAGATATGGAACTCCAAAGTGAAAAGCTCTTTAACATACTAGATGGAATTGTTCAAGAGTTAGTTCCTACTTCGCACAAAGCGTAAGGCAGTTAGCTGTCTATTAACTTTTAACGAAGTGTCATTTGTTATAATGGAGCCAATTTCATTTTTTAAAGGCTCCTTATGAATATAAAATCTTTTTTCTTACTTTTTTTTCTCATTTTTTATACCACACTCAATGCTGATACTTCACAAACTAAAGGTGTTCATGAGGCTGTAGAAAAGCCCTTGATTGAACGCTATATCATTGATGAACTCAAAGATTTACGACTTGAAAATATGAAACTAAGAAACGAGCTTGAAAAAAGAGTCTCCAGAGCAGAAGTTGAGCAGACAGACAGAGCAGCTAGATATATGACAGACACCATCGGCAATGTTTTTTACCTCATCGCCGCTGCTACTTCCATACTTATTTTTGCAGGATGGAACTCCCTTAGAGACATACGACGAAAAACTGAAGAGACAGTAGAGAGTAGATTAGATAAAATTACACAAAAATACAACTCAGAGTTGCAAAGTCTTCAAGAGACTCTTACGCTCCAGTCAAAAAAAATACTAGACAACCAAAATAAAATATACAACACTCAATATATTCACTCTCTGTGGATGCGTTCAAATTTAGAGACAAATCCTCAATCGAAAATAGACCTATATGATGAAATTTTAAAAGTAAATAGCAACGATGCAGAAGTGTATGCTTATAAGGCAGATGCTGTTCTTGATATGGATGAGTACGAATGGGCACTAAAACTGAGTGACAAAGCCATAGCAATCGACCCAGAATATGGTTACGCTTACTGGCAACGTTCTTGTGCCAATGCAGTTCTTGGCAATAAACGTGAAGCTATAGAAGACCTTGAGACTGCCATAGAAAAAGCTCCCCATTTAAGAGAAGAGATTGATACCGAAGAGCTGTTTGCAAATCTAAAAGAGAATGAATCGTTTGAGAGACTAAGAACTTAATAGTTTAATTAAGTTCAAGCTCCATTATATAAGCATCACACCCATCAAGGTAAAAACCCTCCGAGGTTCTTTGAGTTTTAAATCCTAGCTTTTTGTACAACTTTATCGCTGCACTATTATCAGTTCGTACTTCTAATTCTAAATTATTAAACCCCAATTCTTGCAGTTCATTTATAGTTCTCACGAAAAGTTTAGAAGCTATATTTTGACCACGAAAAGTTTCACTAACCCCAAGAGAATAAATCTTTGGCTCTTTACGTTTTATGAGTGTTAAGATATATCCTACCACTTCATCATCTTGTTTTGCAACATAAAGAAGATTATTTTTTATATGATAATAAAAACCGTTACGTGTGAGTGGATAATTCACCTCACTAAAGAGTTCTTGTTCCAAAGCATACAGCTTTGAAGCATCAGAAATGATAGCTTTTCTTAGTATCATTTTTGGTAAATTGTATACTTAGGAATAAGCTTAAATGGACGATAAGACATCTTCACTTTACGAAGGTTCTCAAAGCCCATGTCATCTCCAACGTTGATGTATGTCACGCCATAATGTTCTTTAAGCATTTTTGAAAATTCACGGAAAATGTATTGCGCACAACCAAGTACTTCAAAGTCTGTTTTTTCAATGATGACAGTAGCCGTATCGCCATTGATTCTCTCACCTGCTGTAAAACCTTTAAGCTCACCGTTAATATAAATCACAAGCCCAATAAGTTCAAGTGCTTCAAAATGTTTGAGCATCTGCTTAATAGCTGAACGCTCTTGATGTATGCCTTCTAAGAAAACTTCAGCTTCTTCTTTTGGCATATATTTCACTCTATCTGAAACCCATTTGTTAAATAAGTCCATAATCTCATCTTTATGTTTTATAGCATCAAGAGGCTCTATGACATGATCCGAATAAGACTTTGTAAATTTGTTAATTTCAGTACGTTTTGTATGGTAACTATTTCCACGTAACTCAATTAGACTATCTACAGAGTAGATGTAATCTACAAGTTTTTTCTCAATAAGATAATGCTCAAGCATCTCAAACATACTCTGCGCTTCATCAGCTGATTGGACAAATTCTTCTATCATATCACCTTGCACGTAATCAATACGTGCGTAATATGGAGAGGAGTTATTTGCATTCATAATTTCAAAACATTTAATGATAGCTTCAGTCACATATTTTTTCTTTCCAAGTGGTGGAAGAAGCATAGTAAGTTCTCCACCTGTCATGACAAAAAGACAAAAACATTTATTTATCAGAGCATAAAATCCACTACTGTTTGCAAGCCAGATATAATTAGCCGCGAAAGTATAATCACTCAGTTCAGTATTGAGCTTTACGAGGTGCTTTTCCATAATAGGTTTTGAAGCAAGCGTGAACGGTTTTAACGTTTGTTTTTTGACTGTTAAATTAGCCATTTAAATCCTTCAGATTTGTAAGATATATTTTGAAATAATACTCCCTTTTTTTCTATTTTGAGTGAAGAATTTAAAAGAATTTTTTGAGATGTTTTTAAAGAGAATTTACATATATACGAGTAACAAATACTTTAAATGTTATTTAATGCATCTTGGTCAAATTTATAAGTTTTATGAGCCGTTTTAACCAAAATCTTTTTCTCTGAGAGTTCTTTAAAAAGTTTTATAAGAGTAGGTTTTGAAATAGAAATTTTTTCCATAATATCACTGTAGGCTGCAACAAGTTCATTTCTTTCATTAAGATTTTCAAGTATATATCTTACAACTTCAACTTGCTTACTATCTGTTATGGCAGATATTGTTTTGATTATATTAGAGTTTTTCTTTATTTCTCTCTCTTGAATAAGGGGAAAAACTATATCGTGCACTGTATTTAAAAGTTCTTTTAAGTTGATTGGTTTTACTATGTAATTTTCAACTTTTATCTTAATTGCATCGAGTAAATATTCTGTATTTGTGTGTGCTGTAGTTAAAATAGTTGGTATATTAATCTGTACTTCTTTTAACCCTCTCAAAAAATCTATTCCATTCTCGTTTTCTAATAATATATCTGAAATGATGATGTCGATTTTTTGATTTTTCAGTACCTCTATAGCTTCTTGTGACGTTGTTACTGCAAATACATTTTTTACAAAATCTTCTAGCACATCTTTAGTTTGTTTTAACAAAGAAGCATCATCTTCTAAATATAGTATATTAAACTCATTAAGTATATTGAGATTTCTAGTCATCATTTTAATCACCTTTATCAGGAGATATAGTGATTGTAAACAGAGCACAATTCTCAAAATCCTGATTCCCTATTTTATAGTAAATATTCTTACACGTAATACTGCCTTGCATATGTTTTTCAATAATTTGTTTTGACATATACAAACCTATACCTGTTCCAGTACTTTTATATTTTGTAGTATAGTAAGGTTCAAATATATGGGGAAGAATCTCTTCATCTATTCCTCCACCATTATCTACTATGTTTATTCGTATTCTATCTTTTGATTCTTTAACCGTAACTTCTATCAGTCTTTTATGATTTTTTGAACTCAAAGCATCTTTAGAGTTGGAAATGATATTTAAAAATACCTGTGAGAGTTCATTATAGAAACCATTTAGTTCAACATCATGCTTTATTTTGAGATGAAATTCTATCTTCTCTTCATCAAGAAGATATTTTGATAAATCAAATGCATTCTGTATGCAATCTTTTAAAGAAAATCTTTCTCTATCTCTATTAGGCTTGAAAAAACTCTGAAAATCTTCAAGGGTTTTTGACATACTATTCCCAAGTAAAATTGCATCATTGACTTTTTCCTCCACTATTTCAGGAGTTAATTTTTTCAACTCTAGCTTAGTTTGAAAGCCTTGAATAATCATCATTAAAGAGCCTAAGGGCTGTCTCCATTGATGTGCTATATTGGCAATCATTTCACCTAAACTAACAAGTCTAGCTTGCTGAAACATGATTAAATCTTTTTTTCTTGAATTTGAAACTTCATTCTTAATTCTAAGTTCAAGTGATTCATTTAAAGCTTGGAGTTCTTTTGTTTTTTCTCTTACTGCATCTTCTAATCCAAAGTGTAACTTTTTAAAATTTATAATGATGATAAGGGAGAGCAAAATAGACATAGCGAACACAAAGATTATAGATATACTTAAAATTATTGCAAGGGTATTATATATCTTTTGTGTATCTCGTTTTTCATTAATTGCCATATTTAAATCATAGTTTGTTAAGTTAGTAATATAGAGAGAAATAGTATTTATTTCAAAGTATATGCTGTCTATAAGTAGTGATATTTTTTCTGCATCGTCTTGTTTTAATGATATATAAATTCTATCAATCATAGAATTTATTTTCATATTTTTTTCGTTTATATTTGAAATAATACTATTTTGTAGAATAGTATTTTTATCTTGTTCCCCTATGAAAAAAAACTTTTTTATCATCTTTGCTATAAAAAATGGCTCATACTCTTTTGATAAAGCTATTTGTAAATAACTATTCCAATCTTTACTAATGAGCTGTTTTGCTAATTCTATTACATCATAAGATTGCTCGATTGTTATGTTCTTATGTTGAACATCATAAAGAGTATCGTGAACATTTATCAAATAATTATCTTTAATGGCTTCAAGCTTGATAATAGCTTTAGTCCTCTTCTCAAATAAAATATCAAAATCACTTTTAATGGCGTAAGTAGATATTTGAGATAAAATCAATATGGAAATCATCCCTCCAATAATAATAAATAGTAAGATGGAAGTCTTATATGTAAAAGGTATTTTATCAATAGATACGAGCATCTGTTTAAAGTTCATTGTTAACTTCTATAAATTCAGAATTTTGATATTTGAACAGATATACCTTGTTATATAACTGATTGTTTTTAAGATCTTTTTTAATCTCATTAAGAAATTTTTTTCTAGTTAGAGTTCCATCTATATTTTCTAATGCTGTCACAACTGTTTTTGCTGCGAGAAATGATTCTAAAGATATAAAATCTAAAGTCTGATTTGGAAAGTATTTTTTCATGAGTTGCTTATATTCTAAAATTACTGGTTTTGTGTCATCATTATAGCTTGGAACAACTTCTGAAAAAAGTAAGTTCTCAGCATTAAAATCTAACTCTTTTATTATCTCATTCGAATCTCCAAAGGAGATATTACAAAAAAATGTATTTTTAAAAACAGGATCTTTTTTCGCTGTTTTAATAAAGAGTGCATTTGCTTTATACGCCCCCACCATTAGAACTGCTTCAGGCTTAACATTTTTAATCTCGTGAAAAGCATGTCTTATAGATAGAGTATTTCTTTTATATGTACCCTCACCAACAAGTTTTAAATCTCTTTCACTCAATGAATGGAGTAACGAAACATATCCTTCTTCTCCATAATCATCATTTTGATAAAAAACTGCAAACCTTGTAATGTTTTTTTTCTTGTTGAGATATTCAACTATATAATCTATCTCTTGCTTATAGGAACTTCTAAAATTTATAAAGTTTTTTTCTTGTGTATCTCTTAAAAAGGAGGCTCCCGTAAAAGGAGCAATAAATGGTATATCATTTTTTTGCAATATTGGTAATATATTTTTTACCGTTGGTGTTCCGACGAAGCCAAAAAAAGCAAAAATATTCTCATTTATCAACTTCTTAATATTTTCACTTGTTAATTCCGGCTCATATTTATCATCATAAACAATGAGCTCTATTTTTTTATTTTTTAGTAAATTATTTTCATTCACATGTAAAAAGTAAGCATTAGCGCCAGTGTATACAGCATCCCCCCAAGCTTTCATAATACCACTCTTTGGAATAGAAAGACCGAGTTCTAACGTTTTATTATCAAAATAATCATTTTTAAAATTAAAATAAATGCCAAATAAAATAACAAATACAGCTATCAAATATTTTAGCATTGCAAGCCTTTTTTTATTTATTATAGCATAAATGCCAAATTATACAGATAATAAATTATTATATTTTAAAAAAAACAAGCAAAAGGTAAAAAATATTTAACCTTTTAAGTATTACATAAGTTTTATGAGGTTAGAATTGGTAATATTTTTTTTACCAAAAGGAGTTATCAGTGCAAGAATTTGTTTACTTTAACGATAAAGGGCTTGATTTTCCACTTCCAGAATACATCCATGTTACCTCGCAACTTTTAGATAAATCAAATCACAATTTCATTGTCTCAAACTCTAAAGATGTCCACGGAGAAGTTATAGCAGATGACATTGACTTTTACATTACTAACTCGCAGGATTCAATCGCAGATAAAATAATAAATGTTGAGAAACTTTATAAAATAAATGCAATTAAATTTGATATGTCTCAAGATATAGATTATACGCAAGAAGTTTCCAAAGAAGTTTTACTAATTGCTACAAAAGCACAAAAAGAAACATTTTTGAAATCCATGGTTCCTGATGAGTTTAATCTTTTTCATGTAATGCCAGATGCTGTGCTATCAATCTCTGGACATATCGGAAACTTACAAGTCGTCATATCTGAAAATTTCAAGCAAGTGACACTCAAAGTTTCTCAAATAGTATGGTTTAACCAACATGAAATGGCAACGAAACAGAGTGGCACTTATGACCCCCAAGAGAGCTCTCTTGATAATGTTTTGGCAACTTTACGTAAAAACTTAACAAACTATGACTATAAAAAGTTTACAGTTTATGATCATAATATCTGTCAATATCATGAAAGACGAGAAGAAGTATGTGCAAAATGTGCAGATGTATGTCCTACAGTTGCAATTACAAAAATAGATGATAAAAAACATTTAGAATTTTCTCATATAGATTGCCATGGATGTGGTGGATGCATCTCTGTATGCCCTTCTGGTGCTTTGGATTACGCCCCTACAAGCAGGGAATCCATTTTTGAAATGGCTAAACACTTTAATGGTCATATCCCGCTTGTTATTCCTCAAATTATGAATATAAAAGATTTAGAAATAGCTACAAAAGAGCGTGTACTCCCATTAAGAATAGAAGGTGAAAAATTTCTTCATGAATCAACATTTCTAACTCTCCTACAAGAGTCTGGCTCACAGGTCATTTTTTACTCCGATTTTTTATCCAAGGGAGTTAAGGACTCTATAGCAATTTTAAATCAAATCTATCAAAAAAAATATGGGCTTCTTGCAATTATTGTAGCGATGAACAAGGAAGAACTCGCAGTTGCTTTAGAAAATGCAAGATTTGTTAGCGGCTCAAGATTTACTTTTAATGAACTAGGTTCTAAAAAAAGAGAAGTGTTTTCTCTTAGACTTTCACACATGATACAAGAAAATGACTTGGGAAGTGTAACCACTGGTGAGCATATTCACTATGCAACTGTGCAAGTAGATGAAACAAAATGTACTTTATGTTTAGCCTGTGTCGGTGCATGTAATGTTGGTGCTTTACTAGCCGACCCTGCAACAAATGAACTCAAACTCAATGCATCTCTATGTACAGCATGTGGGTATTGTGAGTCTTCTTGTCCGGAATCAAACTGTTTAAGTATAAAAAGAGACGAAATACAACTCAAGCCTTCTTGGTTTAAAGAAGTTGTTTTAGCTAAAGACACTCTCTTTAACTGTGTGGAGTGCGGTGTTGGTTTTGCAACAACAAAATCAGTTGAGAAAATTGCTCAAATGATGGGACCCATTTTTGCCTCAAATCAAACAAAACTTAGAACACTTTACTGCTGTGAAAACTGCAAACCAAAATTGATGATAGCACAAGGATTTTTAGATGCATAATGTAAATATAGATAACGCAAGACTTTTTTTGTACAACATCTTATCTCTTCTTTTTGTAGAAGAATATACCAAAAACCAAGCTACTACTCTAGTTGAAAAACTAAAGTTACTCTCTGAAAACTCTTTTGATGATGATGTAACAGATGCTGCAAATAATATTCTTATCTTTTTGCAAGACAACGAAAATGACAACTTTTATAAAGAGTATCAACAGCTATTTTTAGTTCCATTTGGAGACTTTGTATCACTGAGTGCTTCTTGGTACCACGAAGAAAGAGAAGCCGGTGCAATGCTTCTCAAAGTCAGAGACATTCTAGCAAAAACGAAAATCAGAAAAGACGAAAACAGTTTCACAGCGCCAGAAGATCATTTTGGATTTATCTTTACTCTTGCGACATATCTAATTGAACAAAATATTAAAGGTGAACTAAAAGAAGATTTACAAAAAGAGCTGTTTATCGCTGTAATCAACCCTTACTGCGATCTGATTGCCTACAAGCTCATTTCAAGTGATACAAACATCTACTCCAATGTAGGGACAATTCTGGGAAATTTCTGTAATTTTGAGAGAGCTTATTTAGAGATTGCAAAGGTGAAGTAACAGTACATTTTGTTGATGAGAGTCACGCTAAGAGCTTGTAGAGTTTTTAACGTGGCTTTTACCACAATAACAAAGAGGAGTGATTATGGCTGATGAATTGATACAGAGAAGAAATTTTCTAAAACGAGCTGGTATTGCAGCATCTGTTTTGGCTACGTCAGTAGTTGCAGTTGCATCAACATCAGAGAGTCAACATAGAGGTGCTAACGATAACGTAGGTAACGGTGTTGTAACTGGTAATTCAAACAAAAAAGAAGTTTTATACAAAAAAACTCAAACTTGGGATGAGTTTTATAAAGCTGCAAAATAAAAAAGGAGATAAAGATGGAAATGCCTAAAAGCTTTGGAAGAAGAAGTTTTCTTAAGATGGCTTCACTTGCAACAGCGACAACAGCAACATCTAGCTTTGCTAGTACTAATGTTTTAAGAAATGCAACCGAGGAAGAGATTAAAAATCCATTCCCAGGTTCTAAACTGATTAAAACAGTCTGTTCCTATTGTTCAGTAGGTTGTGGTGTAGTAGCTGAAGTGCAAAATGGTGTATGGGTAAGACAAGAGGTGGCTCACGACCATCCAATAAGTCATGGAGGACACTGCTGTAAAGGTGCCGATATGATTGACAAAGCAAGAGCTACCAACAGACTTAAGTATCCAATGGAAAAAGTAGATGGAGAGTGGCAAAGAGTAAGTTGGGATAAAGCCATGGGCAAAATCTCAGATAAATTAAAACAACTAAGAGTGGAGCATGGTCCAGATGCTGTACAATTTATTGGTTCATCTAAAGTGGGAAATGAGCAGGCTTATTATATTCGTAAATTTGCATCTATGTTTGGAACAAACAACATAGACCAACAAGCAAGAATTTGTCATAGTCCAACCGTAGCAGGTGTTGCAAATACTTGGGGTTATGGGGCGATGACAAACCATATTGGTGATATGCAAAACTCTAAAGCCATTATTATCTTTGGAGCAAATCCAGCTTCAAATCACCCTGTTGCGATGCAACATATTCTTAAAGCCAAAGAACAAAATGGGGCAAAGATTATTGTAATTGACCCAAGATATACTAAAACAGCTGCAAAAAGTGATATTTTTTGTCGTATAAGACCGGGGACAGATATTGCATTTATGTATGGAATGATTCGATTGATTAAACACAATAATTGGTTCGATAAATCTTTTATTGCAAATAGAGTTTACGGTATGGATGAAATTTTCAAAGAGTGTGAAGCATATACGCCTGAGCATGTTGAAGATATTACGGGATGTCCAAAAGAGATGTTGATTCAAGCAACCACTGTCTTTGCTCAAGCCGAACCGGGTTCATTAATTTGGAATCAAGGATTAACGCAACATACTATTGGATCATCAAATACAAGACTTGCAACAATTGTTCAATTAGCATTAGGAAACATGGGTAAAACAGGTGGTGGATGTAACATCTTACGAGGTCATGATAATGTACAAGGTGCAACAGACCTTGGTTGTCTTTCTCACACGCTTCCTGGATACTATGGTTTAAGTGAAGGTTCATGGAAATATTTTGCAAAACAATGGAATGTGGACTATGATTGGCTCAAAGGTCGATTTAAATCTAAAGAGATGATGGAGTCAGAAGGTTTTAGTTTAAGCTTATGGTTACATGGTGTTCTAGAAGAGAGTAATGCAAAAAACAACGCTGGAACTTCTTTAAAAGCTTTAGTAG
Organism: Sulfurimonas sp.; assembly: GCA_041595535.1. Lineage (GTDB taxonomy): Bacteria > Campylobacterota > Campylobacteria > Campylobacterales > Sulfurimonadaceae > Sulfurimonas. Next base: position 75,215 of record JBFHKA010000009.1, read on the forward strand.
TCATAGGAAATGGTATTTCAACCATTACACAAACACATAAAGTAAAAGAGGCATTAGACAAATTGGAATTAGTTGTCTTTATTGACCCTTTTGTTAATGATTCTGCCGTACTGACAACCAGAGAAAACAACCTCTTTATGTTGCCTGTTGCAACACAGATGGAAACTTCTGGAAGTATTGTCAACACATCACGAACTATTCAGTGGAGAAGTAAAGTCATAGACCCATTGTATGAAGCACGACCAGATCATGAGATTTTATTTGATTTTGCACAACGATTGGGATTTTATGATGAATTAGTTGCAGGAATGGGTAAAGGACAAGATTTCAACTGGCCAGAAGATGCTACAGACGAAATTGCACGAGCTCTTAAAACGATTGGTATGCAAGGAAGAACAGCTGCTAGAATTAAAAAGCATACTGAGAACTGGCATCTTTTTGACTCTGTTTCTTTAAAAGGAAAAGGAGAACTTGCCAAAGAGTATTATGGTTTACCTTGGCCTTGTTGGACAGAAACTCACCCAGGAAGTCCAGTACTTTATAATATAAACTTACCTGTTACACAAGGTGGTATGGGATTTAGAGCTAGATTTGGACTAGAGCGAAATGGTGAAAGCTTGCTTGCTGCAAAAGGTGTTGCACCTAAAGGTTCAAGAATCAATGGTGGCTATGCTGAAATTACTGATTTAAACGTTGAAGAGCTAACTGGAATTAAACTGACTGCTGCTGAGAAAAAAGCAGTTGCGGGTACAAACTGGAAAACAGATGACAGTGGTATTTTAAATAAATATGCACTTCAAGCAGGACTTGCACCATACGGAAATGCAAAAGCAAGAACAATTGTGTGGAACTTTACAGACCAAATTCCTAAACACAGAGAACCTCTGCATTCGCCAAGACCAGATTTAGTCAAAGAGTATCCAGCGGTAAGAGATAAAAAGAATTACTTCAGAACAGATGTACGATACGAATCTGAACAGAATGCACAAAATTGGGTGAAAGAGTACCCAACAAGCATAGTATCGGGAAGAATTGTTGAGCATTTTGGTTCAGGTACAGAGACTAGAGCAGCTAAATATTTAGCGGAACTTTCACCAGAAATGTACGGAGAAGTGCATCCAAACTTTGCTGCTTCTTTAGGAATTAAAGACGGTGAGATGATGTGGGTATACGGTACTGGGCAAGGAAAGATTAAAGTAAAATGTAAATACAGCTACACCGTGGCAGAAAATTACGTATTTTTACCACAAAACTTTTCAGGTGTATTTAGTGGGGAAAAATTAGACTACAGATACCCAGAAGGTACAAAACCATATATATATGGTGAATCGTCAAATCAGATTACAAGTTATGGATTTGATCAAGAAACAGGCTGTCCAGAGACTAAATGTTCTTTGGTAAGACTAGAAAGAGCATAGGAGAATAATATGAATACTACATCAGATTTTGCAAGAATGAAGTTCTATTGTGATGAAAACCTATGTATTGATTGTAATGGTTGTGTTGTAGCTTGTAAAGAGGCACATGAAGTTCCAGTTGGTGTAAATAGAAGAAAAGTTGTAACCATAAACGAAGGTATAGTGGGCAAAGAGATTTCTGTATCTATGGCTTGTATGCATTGTAGTGATGCACCTTGTCAGCAGGTTTGTCCTGTAGATTGTTTCTACATTAGAGCCGATGGTATTGTACTGCATGATAAAGATAAATGTATCGGTTGTGGATATTGTTTATTTGCTTGTCCTTTTGGAGCTCCACAATTTCCAAAAGATGGTGCATTTGGTACAAAAGGTAAAATGGATAAATGTACGATGTGTGCTGGCGGTCCTGAAGAGACAAATTCTCCTGAAGAATTTGAAAAATATGGACAAAATAGAATTTCTGAAGGAAAAGTACCAATGTGTGCTTCAATGTGTTCTACAAAAGCATTACTTGTAGGTGATGCAGATGAAGTTGCATTGATTAAGACATACCGAGCATTTTCCAAAGGAAAAGGAATCGAAACTCAATCGATGGGTTGGTAGGAAATAGATATGCAAAGTAGCTCATTTTATAGTAGAAATAAAGCATATATATTGACACTGCTTGGTCTTTCAGTCGTTGCATTTATTTTCGTAAAATATATGATGATAATGGACTGGGAATATTTTTTCAACTATCCATTGCACATGATATTGACTGGGAATTTGGATGGAGTTTTAACTTCACCAAATTCTAACTATGAGGCTATGGTAAATCAAGCTTTTGGTCCAAATTATACAAGTATAGCCCCTGAAATCATCAGAGCAAGCAATGAAAGACAAGAGTATATTTGGTGGGTTTTTGTAGCCGAGATTGCAATTTTTTGTGTCATGTATCTCATAAATGGAAGAAAATCTGCTGAGATTACAAGACCTGATGACCAAGTGCAAGTTTTTTCTCTATTTCATAGAGTGATTATTTGGTTGAATGTCATTATAGTTATAACTTTAATCATAACAGGATTCAATATCACATGGGGGCTTCGCTCTGGTGGCGAAGAAGTGGCATTTTTGTTAAGAGGTACGCACGAGATGACTGGTATTGTCTGGCTACCAATTTGGTTATTTATGAGCATCATAGCTTTTAAAGATGCCAAGTTGTTAAGTAACAATAGTATGCTCAAAAAGATTATATTACCTGGTAAATACAAACCTATGAAAAGAATTATTTTTATAGTATTTGTTCTTATGGGTGCGGGTTTATTAGTCAGTGGAATTACTATTTGGTATTTACATCCAGATGCATACACCAATGCTCATTTTATTCAGTTTAAGAGATTACTACTCTATGTTCATTTTGGAGCGAGCGTATTAATTATGTTTTTTCTTATGGATTTTATTTACTCTGTGATGATTGCAGTAAAAGGAAATCTAAAAGGTTTAATAACTGGAAAATATCCAAGAGAACATTTAGAGCAGTTAGCTCCCGATGTTTTACTAGATATACAAGCACAAAAGGTTATGTAAGATGACTAAGCCTATGAGAAGTGAAGACTTTCCCCTTTTTTATGCACAATCTTATGATTATACCAAAGAGGTACTCATTGAAAGATTTGACAATAAAGGGACTCACACAATACAAGACTATGTAGTAAAAGAGGACAAAGTAGATTTTCATTTAAATGGTGAAAAAATTCTTTCTGTTATGAGTATTGCACAATATCAGGAGGCTCATATCGTAGGCTTTTTACTATCTGAAGCTGTTATACATGACTATGATGATATTAAATCTTTACATGTTAGCAAAGACGGATTAAAAGTTGAAATTGAAGCAAATATTAGTGAAGAAGGGTATCAAAACTTATTTAAAGAGAAGACACTTACCTCTGGTTGTTGTGTCGGTGTCACAGGAAATGCAGAGAAAGTATTTAACTGTGCTTTTATAAATACTGACTACTCTGTTGAGGCTAAAGATGTCATAGAATCTATGAAAATATTTAACAATCCTTCTGAACTTTTTGAAAACACAGGTTGTGTACACAAAGCAGAGTTGATTCTCGAAGATGGCACATCTTATGTTGCAGAAGACATTGGAAGACATAATGCGATTGATAAAGTTGTAGGACTTGCTTGTATCAATAAAAAAGATATAAGAAGATCTGTTATGTATGCTAGTGGAAGGTTATCTATGGAAATGGTAGTAAAATGTGTAATGCATAAAATACCAATAGTTATTTCCAAGGCTGCTGTAACCTATCAGGGCATAAAAGCTGCAAACGAGCATGGCATAACGCTTGTTGGGTTTGCAAGAAATAATAAAATGAATATATACACACATTCTGCTAGGGTTCATGTCTAGCTTTTGTGTTATATCTTCTAAGGCGCAGATAAAATGGTTCATTTAAACTCGTTGCAATACTCTAAAATGCAAAATTTAACTCTCTTAGAAACCTATTCTCTTAGTACATTGAGTGCAAACAATGCGTTTGAAACACTCTGCTTTGAATTTAAAGAGAGGTTTGGATATAAAAAAATAAAAACATTTTCTTTTTCAAAAGAGGGTTTTTTAGGTTTGTTTTTGGAGCTAAAGGGAACTATCGCCGTAAGTAAAGGGGAGTGTGAAGCAGTTCTCCAAGGTGCAAAGTTCTATGAAGAGCTAGGTTTCACTGTGCTCTGGCTTCCTCTGAAAAAAGATGGGAGAGTTGATTTAGTAAGTATAAAAGATGAAAATGTTGACTTTCTTTTTTTATCATCTTATGTTATGGATACTTTTGTAAAAACGAATTTGTCCCAACTTAAAGATTTTACAAGTGCAAAAATAATATCGAATGCAAGTGCACATCGAGACAGCAACAGCGATGTTATATACTTCGACAACTATAAGTTGACTGGGTTTAATACATCTGGAGTACTCTTGTTTAATGATGCTACATTTGCATTGCTTCCTGTTGGAACAATGGATTCAATAGCAATAAAACTATGTATGGATGCTTTAAAATTACAGCATTTCAATTATGAATTGAAAAATAAATTTCTAGAAAAATTAACATATCTCTTTGAAGACGACATCTACTTTTTTGTACCTCCTGAGTTAACACTAGATTACGCATTGCATTTTGGACTTAAAGGGATTAGAGCAAGGGAGTTAATCCAAACATTGGCTTTAAGTAAAATATTCATCACAAATGGAGAAGGATGTTCGCTAGGGCTTTCAAGACCATCAAAAATAATTCAAGAAATGGGATACTCAGAAGATGAAAGCAAGCAAGCCATAAGTTTGAGTTTTTCTGATGAAATTCATGATGATGAAATACAAAACGTTGTAGAAGAAATGAGAAAAAAATATCAACAAATAAAACTTTTAAATGACAACTAAAATATATCGCACGTAACACCAAATATAATACGCACGTAACACTAAATATTATACTGCCACCAAAAGTCAAGACAATTTTCTTAGAATTTATATTCCAACCTCTATTTGACTGTCTAAGCACTTTTTTCTACTCCTTTAAGATAAACATTCATTGGTTTGTCATACCCAAGCGCTGAATGAAATCTTTCATGATTATAAAAGTTTATATATTTGTTGATTCCGTTTCTAAGCTCTGAAATTGAAGAGTATTCATTGATGTAAATTTGGGCAATAAGGAATCTCATCCAATTCACACAAGTGCTCAACTTCAAGTAATCAGCTATATTACACTTCACTAAAAGAGTATTTTAATTTTTGAGACATAAATGTGATATAATGAATTTTTATGCAGAGTCTAAAAGGCAAATACGATGGAGAAAGACTATTTTTTACGCTGGATTGGATTTGGGGTATCTGCACTTACAATTTGGTTGTTTTTCCCATTTTTAAAAAGCTTTTTTGTAGCATTGCTGATGGTGATGGCTACTTTTCCTATATACCATCTTTTAGAAGTAAAAATACAGCGCTATAACAAACTAAGAACGCTTGCTCCTATACTTTCTGCTAGTATTGTTACCTTAGTGGTTTCCTTACTTGTTTTTATGCCAATTGTCCTGTTTTTGTTTCAATCCCTTAGTCATCCATCAGATAGCATAGCTATGGTTCTCTCTCTTTTAGATAAAGTTGATGCCTTGAGTCAACATCTTCCCTCTTATTTGGAGTGGATTAGAGCTCCGCTTGATACAATTATTCCGATGCTAGTAACACGCAAAGAAGAGATTACTGCATCTCTTGCAGGCTTACTTGGAAATGGCTTAAAGAACTTTATGTTAATGCTAGGCGATATGATGATGATTGTCGTATTTTTCTTCTTTTTAACTTTGTATGGTCGAAGACTTATTCTATTTTTCACTCCTATTATTCCTCTGCCACGTTCTCTTAAGAGAGAATTTTTTACAGAGATGACAATGATGGTGTCGGTTGTTTTTTATACTTTAGTAGGTGTCATGATTGCACAAGGATTAGCCTTTGGAGTTTTCATAGCTTTTTTTGATGGGTATAACTCTGTACTACTTGGATTTTTTGTAGGGATTGCATCAATTATTCCGATTTTTGGGACGGGGCTTATTTGGATTCCTATTGCTCTAAACGAGTATCTTCAAGGCAACATCTTTAATGCAATTATCATCTCTGTCTATTCCTATTTTATGATGGCGGTTTTTATAGACAACATTATTAAGCTTGTTATTTTAAATTTTGTAAATCGCAGGGTAAGCAAGAGCAAACATCGTCCTAATGAGTTTATTATATTTTTTGCCATCGTAGGGGGATTAGCAACTTTTGGATTTTGGGGATTTATCTTAGGACCTGCTATTATTGCGCTTGCTATTACGACACTCACTACATTGCGTAAGGTCAATAGAGTAAGCCTTACGCAGGAAAAGACAAACTTAGATAAAAACTAACTTTTTACGCTGAGTAGTTCTATCTCTTTTTGGAGTTTATCGAGCTTTTTGACGATTAGCTTGAGCTCATTTGCTTGAACTCCCTCTACGCTCTCGCCATTTAAAAATTCTTTGAGTTTCTCTTTTGCTTTGTTGCCTAGTTCTCCGTAATCATCGGCTAGAGTTTCCTCTAGCGCTTTGATTTTATTTGAAATATCATCTTTGTTTTTAAAAACATAATAGGCACTCATTCCTGCCATAGCTGCACCGAGTGTGAAACTGAGTAGATTATTGTTGTTCATCTTGTCCTCTTTTGTGTCAGTATTTTTTTTAGAAAACTGAGAAAGTGTCTTCAATACTATAGAAGCACTTGTTAGAAATTGGCTTTGTTCTCTTACTTTCTTGAGCAAACTACTGCTCTCTTGAGTGATTGTAGAAAGCCCGTTTTGACCAAGGGTAATAAAGGCATTTACTTTATTCATAGTTCTAGCATGTTGGATAGCAGAAAAAACAATTATCGAAGTGATGACGACCATACATATAGTGATAATCCCTAAAAACAGAAGCTCTGAATCAATCATTTACGTTCCTTTCATCACTGTGATTTTTTCATTATACTCTTAGTTACTGAATTCTGAGATGACAATTTTATACTACTCAAGACGAGAAGTTATTATTGCTTCTATGCATTCTAAGTTTAATTCTTTTATAATTTAATTTGTTTTTTTATAGTTATTTATGGTAAAATATTTTTTGATAAATAATTGTCTATTAATTTTAAATATACTATAGGGGCTAAACTAATGCAATTAAAACCAATACATCAAGCAAAACTCGATGAGTGGTTATCAGTAACGCAAGAAATTTATAAACAACTTCAAGTCGACAATTTTAAAGACGGTTCTGAAATTAACCTAACATATGCTTTTTCAAATGCCAATGAAAAAGCATCACAAGATTTTGCAAAAGCACTTGAAAAGCAGTTGGGCTATATGCCTAAAGTAGATTTTTTACCTGAAGAAGAGAACGAATCTGCTGTGTATATCATTTGTGGGAAAATAAACAATACAAAAAGTTATTTAAACCACTTAAATGAGCTACTTACCAAACTCATTTCACTTGGTGCGGAATATGATTGTTTGTTTGAATATTGGGAAGCTGAACTACCATCAAATCAAGACATATTTAATCTTAATATTGCTAACTTAGATTATTCTGACGAAGAAACAGCAGACAAATTCCCATTACTTCTACATTTACAAGTTGAAGAAGATATTGGACCAGTTGCACGAAGAGAGAAATACCGTGAACCAATAAAACAACTCTTAGAGACTTACAGTTTAGGTGTGATAACTCGCTCAGGATCCTTATGCAATATGAAGGATGATGAATTAGAAGTAACAGGTTTTGAAATGATATTTCGTATTGCTGATGCAAAAGCTACTATTGCACATATTAGTAACTTAATAAATGGAATTGTATCCCAAGAAAATTATCAATTTAAAATGCTAAAGACGTAAGAGCCATCTCAATCCATTCTCTCTTTTGCTCTCCTCTCTCAATATTACATCTGCGATGTAATACTGTAAAACTTCTTTAGTTTTACAGAAAAAAATAATACGCACGTAACACTAAAAATAATACGCACGTAACACTAAAAATAATACGCACGTAACACTAAAAATAATACGCACGTAACACTAAAAATAATACGCACGTAACACTAAAA
>JBFHKA010000010.1:0-81584 GCA_041595535.1 Sulfurimonas sp.
AGTAGTTCAAGTAAATACAGATTCTTCACAAGACTTTGCAAACTTAGCACTAAGCGGAACAGAGACAATAGACTTTACAGGAGATTCAATCTTTAGTGGTAACTTCCAAAACTCAACAGTTAATGTAGGTTCAGGAGTGACTCTTACAACAGCGTTATCTGTATCAGACTCTAAAGTTATAGGCGGAGCTGGAAGACTTCAACTCAATTCAGGCTCAGGAACTTTTAACGCTGTTAATATAACAGTAGCGAGTATACTTTTGGCTGAATCTTTAGCTGCAGCAATCACATTAAATAGTGTAAAAACGAGTGTGGATGCAAGTGCGATTACAACTGCTACAAAAAATGCAACAATAAATGTAGATGCAAGTGTAAATTTTGCTACTGACACTATATCTTTTAATGGTGGGGCTGGTACTGATGTTGTAAATGCTACTCTTTCTTCAGGAGAAGCTGTAGCCTCAGGTGTAAGCATAGACGCAAATATAGACACGACAAATTTTACTCTCTTAGGAAGTGCAACGAGCAGTATAGATGCTACAAACATAGCATCTAATATAGCTCTTTATGGTGGTAATGGAGGAGATGTTACATTAACATCTGTCACGACTGCAGTAGATGCGAGTAATTTTGTTGGAGGCGAAAATTTAAATGTGACTTTAGCAGATGTAGCAAGCGTAAACATTACAACAGGTGCAGGAATCAACACTATAGATGCGACAGCTCTTGCTGATGGGCATGTTGTAAATGTTCTAGGAAATGATGACGCTACTGTAAATGTAATAAATGGAGATGTAAATGCCTCTGCTTCAAGTGGTAATATTACAATAACAGCAACTACAGGTTCTAATGTCTTAACAGGTGGTAGTGGAGATGATGTTATAACGGGTGGAACTGGCAATGATACGCTAAGTGGTAATGCAGGAAATGATAACTTTATCTTCAACGTTGGCGAAGAGAGCGGAGATACTATTGATGGTGGTACAAGTACAACGGGAGATAGTATAGAATTACTAGGAAGTGGAAGCTTTGATTTTAGTGGTAAATTAACATCTATAGAGAAAATAGATTTAAGTGACACGAATGCACAAACAATTAAAATGGATGCATCAACGGCTGATACTGATATAACAAGCATAGTTGGAAATGCTAGTAATACAGATGTGGCACAGATGGATGTAGCATCAGATATTGATCTTTCAAATATTACAACTCTTACAAATGTAGATCATATAGAGTACAATGTAACGACTGGGTCATCTATTAATGCGACATCCATAAGGGATGAATTTACACTTGATTTCTCGCAGCTTGGAAATGCGAAAACTCTTGATGGTTTAGATGATAACATGAATGATATAACAAGTCTTACGGGAACTATAGATTTATCGGGTTCAAGTGCTACAATTGCTGATAGTGAATTTGCCAATATTGGTACTTTAAATATTAGTAATCTAACTTTGAGTAATGGTGGAGTTAATGATTTGTCAATTACGACAGCAAACCTTTCTGCTTGGCTAGAGACCGGAGATACACTGTTAACACTAGACATACAAAATAATACTCAAGGACAAGATATCTCATTTACAAATGGAAGTGGCACGACTGTAACGGATCTCCAAGTTGGGCAAGATTATACGATTGATAGTCTAACACTTCATGTAGTTTAAGAAGAAAAAATTTTGAATAGTATAGAATACAACAACAAAGCCATAGAGTTTTATAACAAACTACAGTATAAAGATGCTGAGCAACACTTTATAAAAGCTATAGAGCTAAATCCGAAATATGCTGAAGCGTATGCAAATTTGGGTGCTTTATATGCGAAATTTAAAGAGTATGACAAAGCTATAAAACTTTATCAAGAATCTATAAAAATCAAGCCGACCTATGCAGGTGCTTACACAAATCTCGGTAATGCATTAAACAAAACACAGAGACATGAAGAGGCAGTATATTTTCATAAAACTGCAATCGCTCTTGATGATAAATCAGCAAATCACTTCTCAAATTGTGCAAGTGCGTATAAAAATCTGGGTCGTTTTGATAAGGCAAAAAAACTCTATGAAAAAGCAATATCAATAGACCCAAAACATGTCAATGCACATTTTGATTTAGCAACAGTTTTACTCCAAACAGGTGCGTACGCAAAAGGATGGAGTGAGTATGAGTGGCGTTTTCACAAAGAGGAGATGCGAAGTCATATACACAAATACAAAGAGATTTTTACCGCGCCAAGATATAAGGGAGAAACACTCACAAAAGAACGTGTGTTAGTTCATGCCGAACAAGGATATGGTGATACCTTGATGGTAGCTCGCTATCTTTTTGAGTTAAAACGTAGAGGTGCGACTGTAGTAGTGTACCTTCGTGAGGGGCTTCGCGAGCTTTTTGAGACGATGCCTTGTGTTGATGAAATATACGCACGTAACGAAGAGATTCCTCTCTTTGATTACCAAATAGCCTTTATGTCTTTACCCTTTGTTTTGGACGTAGAACTGAAAAATATTACTCAAGATTATCCCTATTTTAAACTCAAAGAAAAGCAGTCTCTTAAAACAAAAAAGAAAAAAATTGGAATAGTTTGGGGTGCGAGTAACACAGGCGAATCGTATGCAAACAAAGTCTTTGATGTGCGGCATTTTAGAAAAATGTCAAAGCATGAAAACCTACAACTTTACTCTTTGCAGTTAGGTGAAGATTTGAAGCAGTTAAGTGCGTATGAGATGAAAAATGATATAATCGACCTTAGTAATAATATAGATAATTTTCATACAACTGCAAAGATTATAAATGCTCTTGATTTAGTGATAACTTCCGATACTTCGGTCGCACACTTAGCAGGAGCAATGGGTAAAAAAGTTTGGATTTTACTCCAAAAAGTGCCAGATTGGCGTTGGGGTGTACAGAGTGAGAAGAGTGAGTGGTATCCATCAGCAAGACTTTTCTGGCAACACTCTTTGGGCGACTTTAACAGTGTGTTTAAACAAGTCTATAGAGAACTTGAAAAAGAATTCAGTATAAAGGTAGAGGATGTCTAGTCCTAAGGGCAAAGCGTTAGTAGATGCTTTACACAGCATTCTGCAGTTTTATTTTGGAAATATAAAACGTGAAACTATTCTCTCCATCTCTGGTGCATCTGAGGAGGAGTTTGATATCAAAGCTCTTTTGGGTGTCGCAAAAAATTCAAATCTTTATGCACAAACACAAGAGGTAGATATTGAGGAGATAGATAGGTTCTTGCTCCCTATCATTTTGTATAACAATAAAGATGAATTAATCGTTTTGCAAGCTATCTCAAGAGACAAGGCAACTTTTTTAAATCTTGAAAAAAACGACACTTTTGAAGTAGATAAAAAAAAGCTCAAAAATTTTAAAAATTCCATTATGTTTTTTAGGAATAAACAAGACTCTGTAGTAAGCGCACGTAACAAAGAACTCTCTTGGTTTTTTGAGCCTATAAAAGCCTCTTGGAGAGCCTATGTAGAGGTTGCATTTCTTTCTCTGTTTATCAATATTTTTGCTCTAGCACTTCCTCTTTTTACTATGAATGTTTACAATAGAATTATTCCAAATTTTGCTACAGATACGCTTTTTGTTTTAGGAGGTGGTATTGCCATCATTTTCATTTTTGAAGTCATTTTAAAAACAGTACGTGTCTATATTTTGGAAAAAGCAGGTAAAAAAATTGGAGCGCATTATGAGGAGATACTTTTAGAGAGGATGTTAAGCATTAAAACACAGTATGACAAACTCCTCTCAGGTACAAAAGCAAACCTTTTTAAAGAACTCTCACAAATAAAAGAGTTCTTTACCTCTCGTACTTTGGTACAGCTTTTGGATTTACCATTTTTCTTTATAGCAGTTTTTGTTATTTATCTTATCTCTCCTATGATTGCGCTTATTCCTTTTGTGGCAGGGATTGTTATGATTGCTTTTAATCTTATTATGCAAGTCCCTCTTGCTTCTCTTGCACATGAACAGTTTAAAAAAGCACAATCAAAACATGGTTATTTAGTCGAGACAATTCAAGGTCGTGACGCTATAAAACTTGTAAATGGTCACACCCATAGACTCTTTACTTGGAGTAGGGTTGTGGCATTTTATGAACAGTTGGGAGAGAAAATACAACTTCTTCACCACATGACCTCAAACATTTCTTATACTATTATTCAAATCATAACACTTCTAGTTGTGAGTGTTGGTGTGTATGAAATTCATACACAATCGCTTAGTGTTGGTGGACTTATTGCCATTACTATTTTGTCCTCACGTGCGATGGTTCCTATAGTAAATCTCTCAGGCGTATTACTAAACTATAAAAAAATGGTAGACTCACTAGAGTCTATTAATGAGTTTTGGCATCTTCCTCGTGAAGTAGATGAAAATACAGAAATAGGTTTAGGAGAACTTCAAGGCGATATAGAGTTTAATGATGTAACCTACTACTATCAAGGAAGTAAATACCCTTCACTTGAAAATGTTAGCCTGAAAATAAAAGCAGGTGAAAAAGTAGGAATTATAGGACAAACAGGAGCTGGAAAAAGTACTGTACAGCGTTTGGTCTCTCTTCTTGATACACCAACGCACGGAACAGTGTATCTTGATGGAGTTGCTACAAACACTCTGCATCCAGTGGAAGTACGACAAAATATTGGAGTGATGCCTCAATCTCCTTTCATGTTTGCAGGAACACTTGCAGAAAACATAGCACTCTCACGCTCCATCAGCAAAGATGAAATAGCAAAACTCATACAACTCACAGGTTTAGAAGATCTCGTTAAAAGAGGTGGCGTTGGTGATGGTTTTAACATTGGAGAAAATGGTGACAATCTCTCTACAGGGCAAAAACATCTCGTTGCCTTAGCACGTGCCTTAGTCAATGATCCAAAAATTCTTATTCTCGATGAACCAACGACAGGACTTGATATAGGACTTGAAAATAGCGTCATCCAAAGAATAGAACCGCTTGTTAAAGATAAAACGCTTCTACTTATCACGCATAGATTCTCAGCATTAAAACTTGTAGATAGAGTTATAGTGATTAATGAGGGTAGAGTCGTGGCAGATGGAGCTACGAAAGAGATTTTAGCAAAACTACAAGGAGTCAAAAGTGAATAGCATTGTAGATTTTGAGACCTCTTGGAACCATAGAGTTGTCACTTGGCCTATTATGTTTTTTACGGCTGTCTTTATCATCTGGGCGAGTTTGAGTGCAATAGATGAGTCTGTTCATGGGCAGGGAAATGTTGTTCCCTCTGGGCAAACAAAAATTATTCAACACCTCGAAGGCGGTATAGTTGAAGAGATTTTTGTCAAAGAGGGAGATGTTGTGAAAAAAGATGAGCCACTTTTTAAACTCTCTCAAGCTTTTTTTCTTTCAGATCAACAAGAAAAACAGATAGAGCTTTACTCTCTTTATGCGAATGCAACACGACTTCAAGCAGAAATAGACGAGAAAGAGAGTGTAGAGTTTAATAAAGAGTATAAAGAGAAGATACCACAAATTATTAAAAATGAGCTAAGTATTTTCAAGGCAAATCGTCGCTCTTTCAATGAAGAACTCTCTATATTAAAAGAGAGTATTACAAAAAAAGAGTTTGAGATAGTTGAGATGAAAGATAAACTTTTTAACCTTACAACTGAGCTAAAAATAGCGAAAGAAAATGTAAGCATTCAAGAGAGTTTAGTCAAGCAAGGTGCATCTTCAAGGCAAATGTATCTTCAAGCACTTGCAACAAAACAGAACTTCATAACTCAAAGCTCAAGTTTGGAAAATACAATCCCAATCACGAAAAATGAACTCGAAGAGGCTAAAAAGAAGTATGAAAACTTTAAAAGTAAAGAGCATGCTAAACAGCTAAAAGAGCTTGGAGAGATTCGTCTCTCTATAGCAAAACTTCTCAAACGCTCTCAAGCAAATAGTGACAGAGAGGTGCGAAAAACTATCACTTCTCCAGTCAATGGAACTGTTAAAAAGATATATTTTCATACTATTGGAGGGATTGTCAAACCTGGTGATCCGGTTGTGGAAATAACTCCAATTGGCGACTCTCTTATGATAATCGGACAGATTAAAACCTCAGATAGAGCGAGAATATGGATAGGTCAGAGTGTAAGTGTAAGCATTAGTGCTTTTGACTTTTCACGTTATGGGACACTTGAGGGGAAACTTATAGCAATTTCACCTGATAGCTTTGTAGACAATAAAGGTGTAAGCTACTATGAAGTAAAAATCATAACAAACAAAGCCGCATTCTCAGAAACTGAACTTGTTCTACCTGGGATGAGTGCTGATATAAATATACTTACTGGAAAGAAAACTATAATGGAATACATCCTAAAACCACTCAAAGACATTAAGCAAAATGCATTAAGGGAGCACTAAATGATAAAAAAAATAGCACTAGCAACTACACTACTCGCAACACTAGTACACGCAGAGATAGATCAAAAAGGTTTTTTTGTTGGAATAGATGGAAGCACTCAAAAAACAAATCTTAAGTATGATAACAATGGATTTGGAACAGCTTTTACAGTAAGACCTTATTCAGTTGAGTCGACACAAACCGCACTCTCTTACAAGCTAGGGTATCAGTACTACTTTACACGACTCTATGCAAGAGTGAATGATTTCAAATATGAAGATAGCAAAAAAGGTAAATATACTATAAAAGGTACGACCTATGAGCTAAATGCGGATTATATTCCTGTTTTTTATACGAGTGAAAATAAAGAGTGGGCCATTCGTGGAGTCTTTGGTCTTGGAGTGGGTTATAGTAGTAGTAAACTTAAAAATTACAATGTTGACTTACTGCCAGTTGGTGTTGGTGCAGATACTGCGCAAAACTATATGGAGTACGGGTATCAAGCGGGTGTGATGGGAGAGAGTTTTTTCGGACTTAGCCTTGAGTTAGGGCTTCGATTTAGACAAGGAAATGTTTTAGAGTTTACAGATGGGCAGAACGAAGTAACTTTCTTTCGTGATGCGACAGAATATTACTTCGGAATAAATTACCTATTCTAAATCTGAAAACTGATAAAAAAGGTTGAAATTACTTTCAAACTCAGAAGCATTTTTCTTATAAGGTATTTCTAAAAATTTTAAGAGTGCTCCTGTTTTTTGCATCAAAGCATAATTATTGAGTATCAAGTCTTTCTTATACTTTGCATAACTCTGTTCAGCAGAGTTGAGGTTTCTCTGTGCGAGTTGTAGGGCTTGAAGATCTTGTGTACCATTTTTAAAAGCCACCCAATAACTATCTACAACCTTTCTTGCAGCTAAGACCTCATTTTCTGTTAATTTAAGAGACTGACTAAGTGAACTAACAGAGCTGTTTAAAACGTTAATATCAAATACAATGTTTCGTTCTAAATCTTTGTAAAGATACTTTTGCTCTCTCATTTTAGATAAAAGTCTTGCTGCCGTAGCCTCATCTTTACCACCACTATAGAGGTTGTAATTGAAGGTTACAAGTGCATTGACTTTCTCTCTTTGTCCTAGACCTATATCAAATTCATTTTTACTTTCACCATAAAGACTGAGGTCTACTCTTGGATGAAAAGTTCCTTTTGTAGATAAAAATCCAAATGTTGTTGCTTTGATGTAAGAACGCTGTTTAAGAAGTTTTGCATTATACGCGTGTGCTTCTTCTAAAGAGGTATTTAAATCAGCTATGTACAAAGGAGATTCTGCTTCATAAGGAAGTGTATCGTTTGTGTCTGTTTGCAGAAGATAGATATAATTCGAAATTGCATCTTTAAGATTTTTCTCTTTTTGAACAAGCTCTGTTCTTGCATTGTCTACATTCGCACGAATGAAGTTTACATCTCCTGTTGTAGCCGCACCATTCTTCTCTTTTATGGTGACAATATTTAAAATTTTCTCATAGTTTCTCATGTTTTTGTTAGATATTTTGAGAGCGATTTCTGAATACACCACATTAAAATAAGCATTTGCAACGTCTAAAACTAAGCTCTCAAGTTTGTCTCTATAGTCAAAAAGAGAGGCTTTAAGGTTTGCATCTTTTTCATCTACACTATTTTCTATGCTTCCACCAGCCCATAGATTTTCTGTAATAGTTAAGTAGAGGTCAGTTTTTTTGTATCTGCTTCGCGTAGTGAGAGCAGGATCTTTTGTCTCAAGTGTATCTGGCATAACTTCTCGTTCTTCATACCCAGCATCCCCACTAAAATCCACTGTAGGGAGATGACCTGCTTCAACCTCTTCTACTTTCTTTTTATCTTGTACAACAACTTCATATGCTGCTCCTAGTTTAGGGCTTAGCTCTATTGCTCTTTGCATAGCCTCAAAGACACCTAGTCCACTTTCTCTGTTTGCATGAAAGAGTGGGTCTTCACTAAGAGATTTTATTGGCTTTGGTTTTGCTGCTAGCGTAGCATTTAGCTCTTTAGAAGCGAGAGTTTTATTCTCTATTACGGATTCTTTTGTTGCATTTATCTCTGTTGATACTTGTATAGGTTCTTCTTTTGTGCTATTTAACTCTTTTGGCGTTACAATCGCTTTTGTATCTGCAAATCTAGACTTGTTCGTTGTTATTATTGTAGCATCTGCTGATTCACGCTTGAGTGCGGATAGCTTTTGTTGTGCTACGGAGTATCCCTCATAACAGCCACATCGTACGGTGAGGAAGTTATTGACTGTCATGATTTTACAGCTATCAGGAAACTTTGTTTTTTGAAGTTCTACAGCATTCTCTGGTGAGTTTGTTTTACTGAAGAGCTGGATTGTATAGCAAGTTTCTTGAGCAAAGAGATTTAGACTAAAAAGGAATAGCAAAATTTTTATCATGGTATATGAGCCTTTATAGTGATATTTCCATAAGGATTATTTGCAGCAATCTCGTGTTGTAAATCCATCTTTATGTTTTGAAGATCAATGTTACTTCGTTTAATTATACTTTTAACATTCAGCACACGTCCTAATGAAATTTGTTTGGAGATAGTTGAACTAATAACATTCTCTGGATCACTTACATAGAGTGTAAAAATTGCTCTTTTGGAGCGACGATTGATGTTACTGACAAAGAGTTTGATTTGTTTTTTTATATGGGAGTTTAAGAATATTTCTTTATCTTTGAACTCAATAGTAAGTGTTAAATCTTTTTTGATTATTTTTTGATTTGTAAACTCTTTTTGTTCTTTATTTGCTGCATAACTTACAGCATTTCCTTCAGATTTTCCACCGCTAAATAGGGAGTTATTAGCATTTTCAAAACTAGGAGCAACAATTTTGTGAAAAGAGATAGCCTTGTTCTTATCAAGAGCTATTTCAATATCAGGTAAAGGAGCACACTCTTTTGGATCTGTCGATGCTTTTACTTGTTCATCTGGTTGAATAGGTTCTGGAGTCTCTACACTTGCTGTGTAAGATATTTTGTATTTAAACTGCGCATAGTACCCTATATTTACAATGGTAATAAGTAAAAAGAGAAGCATAACCAAGATAACCGATGCGAATATATCCACAAACGGTGGCCAAGGATTAAACTCTTCAGGACATCTTTTTGCCATCTACATAAACCTACTTAAACATCTTAGAAAAGAAGCCACTTTTTTTTGCGCTTGGTCTAGGAGATGCTATCTCACCTGTAGATATTCTTTTGAGTTCATCTAAGCTTTCATCATTTTTCCCAACTATAAGCTCTAAAATATCTTTTTGTTTTTCAAGAAGTGTTTTGGACTCATTTTGCGAGTTTAAACTTTGGTTTTGGTTTTGACTTTGTTCTCTTAAAAGTGCTTCAAGTGATTCAATTTTTTGTGTGAGTCTAGCACTTCTTTCTTGCATTTGTGAAGAGTTTGTTTCAGCCTCACCTAGGAGTTGTTGTAAAATCTCTTTTTGCTTTTCATGAAGTTCTTTGGATGTATTTTGATTTTGATTTTGTACATCAAGAAGTGCTTCTATTGTTTGTGCTTTTTGTGTAAGAAGTAGAGTGTTCTCTTTTGTTTGTGTTGAGTTTTCAGTGAAGGATTCAATAAACGTTGCTTGTTTTCTCGCATCTGTTATTTGGATTTTACTTAATTTTTCAAGTGACTCAAGGAGTTTCATCTCCTCTTGCATGCTTTGTATTTCTCTCTCTTCTTTTTGGTTGAGGTGTGAAGCGATATTTTGAAGTTCTTCTCTAAGGGCTTCAAGTCGCTCTCTACTCTCATCTAATTTAGAATTTGAACTTTGTTGTGTTGCCTCAAAAGTATTTAAAATTTCAAGTTGCTCTTTGAGGTTACTCTCTAAAGTTGTAAGAAGTTGAGCGATTTGACCGCCTTGCTCACTAAGTTGCTCAGAGTTTGTATTGAGAATTTTTGCAATACTAGAGAGGTTTTCATTCATAGACTCAAAAAGCTCAACATTTATTTCATGCTCATCTCTTGTTTGCTGCACAGAAGCGATAGTGATAGAGTGGAGTCTCTCATTTGTTACAGATATTTTTGCCATCTCTTTTGAAAGAGAGGATATATTATCAATAAAGACATCCATGAAAGAGGCGCGATGCTCAGGCAACTCAGCACCTGCACCACCAGGAACAGTCGCTACAGTTGTCGCTCCACCAGAATCTATGATTCTTCCCTTGAGCCAATCCTCTACACCTTCAATGAGTTGTTCTTGGTTTTTATTTAAGATATAACCCATAATACCTAAAATGATTGCTGAAACAACACCAAAAAGAGAAGAACCAAATCCTATTGCCATACCACCAAGAGGTCCAGAAAAACTACGAATAACTTCACCTAAATCAATGTCACCCGTAAGTGATAGGATGATTTTACCCATCTGATCAATGGAGACTAAAAGACCTGTAAAAGTTCCCAAAAGTCCAATCATCAAAGAGGTACTGATAAAGTAGTTGATATAACGGTTTTGATGAGAAAACTTTTCATCAATCCATTCTATAACAGCACGAGACTCATCAGAAGTAAAAAGAAGAACGCCTTTTTCTGCACGTGAGTGAAACATGTGAGCAATATTTGCAGGCATAATTTTGTCAATACCTTGGAGATAAAAAGTTAGATTGTCTTTTTTATAAGCCAAAATACCAAAAGTACCCGCAAGCATAACAAGATTGACGGTTGATTTTAAGATAACAATAATCCCGATGACGAGTATTGTTAAAACTGCAAGATTAAAAGTCAGTGTCGCAAAAAAGAAAGTCGATAGTGCTTCTAGGTTTGAATAAACTAAGAAGTAGATAAAGAGACAGAGTACTATATAGGACTTTACAATCTTTAAACGTTTCATCTTTTGCCTTTAAAACATAAATAGTATGAGTGATATGACTAGCCCAAGAGCAACAGTTGTAACTGAATTAATCAGGTTCTTTGTGATGTTAACAAAGGAGTTAGCTTCTGAAGAACTCTCTCCTATAAGGAAAAGACCAACAATCTTCCCATCAATATCTGTTGCTTCATCTACCGTAGTGTAGTATTTATCATTAATGGAATATTTATCTCTTTGAAGTTGGTCTAGATTAATATCTCTGAGATTGGTGTAAAAAAGAGCATCGTACTTATGAAAAAAGATTTTATATTTGTCATCTATGTCTTGAATATTCCCTTGCTTTGTTGCTAAGCCCATATAAACAAGTTGAGACTTGTCAAGTATGTAAGCAAACTCTTTACCTAGTTTTTCAAAGTCATTTTTTACAACAACGATGTCTTGAGAAATTTCAATAGCTCCAATTGTTGTATTTCCATCTTCTACTGGGGTAATTGCAACGATTCGTAGTCCAGCACTATTGACAACTAGACCAGTAATAGATGTTTTTGTTTCCATTACGAGCGAAGCATATTTTGCATTTTCAGAGAGTGAAGATGTATAATCTGCCGCATAGTAGTGAATTGTTATAGGTTCAATATGTACGCGTTCATTTATAGTCTTTTCAGCAACTTTCAAAAGATCATTTACAGATTTGTCTGATTTAGTTTTAATGTTTGCAATGATGTCAGGGTGGATGGCTACTATTCCTCCAATGGAGAGAAGTGAGTCGTATCTATTATCTAAAACATTTTCTAGTTGTGTTGTGTCAACTCTATGTTCTTGCATATATGTTTTATGCGCTACATCAGCTGTCATCATGTTCATAAACCAGATGGAGAGCAAGACACCAAAAACAGAGGCAACAGTGAGTATGGTAAACCATAGCCCTTTGTTCTTTTGAAGTCTGTTGAGAATAGACTGTATAAATTTGATGAAACTAAACATATGTGACACACCTTTTCTTTAATGAAGTATAATAGTTTTAAGAGGCAAAAACCTCTCATTAGTTTTAAAGAATTATTATATAACAATTCCCTTAATTTAAAAAATGTGAGGTGAAATATGAGCTATATTGAAGCATTTTGCTATGCATTAGTTAATTTAAGTAATGCGATGGCACCTTATATTTTGTTTGGACTTATATTCGCTGGAATCTTGCATGAGTTAGTTCCCGATACCTTAGTATCCAAACATTTAGGTAAAAGCTCTGTTTGGTCTGTTATTAAAGCAACACTCTTTGGTATTCCACTTCCTGTCTGCTCTTGTGGTGTCGTGCCTTTGGCAACAAGTATTAAAAAAAGTGGAGCAAGTAATGGCTCTACACTCTCTTTTTTAATCTCAACGCCTATAACAGGAGCTGATTCAATCCTCGCAACCTATGGAATGTTTGGCTGGGCTTTTACGATCTATAGGGTTCTCTCCTCAATAGTTATCTCTATTATTGCAGGTATTTTGGCAAATCTTTATGGAGATAAAGAGCAAAGCGAAAAACCAAAGAGAAGCTTCAGTACTTTTTCGCACGTAACACCACCTTCGCTAGCTCTAAATTTTTCTACACAACAGCAACAGAAAAAAAATTTCAGCTTTAAACGGGCTATAAAGTATGCTTTTGGAACACTTCTTAAAGACATAGCTTCTCCATTGTTTATGGGACTTCTTTTGGGTACACTGATTAGCGTTGCCATCCCAGAGAATTTGAGTGAGATTTTAAAAGAGTATAGTATCGTTTCCTATGTGATAGTCATCTTGATTGCAGTGCCTATGTATGTCTGTGCAACAGCTTCACTTCCAATTGCAGCAGGACTTATACTCGCTGGTGTCTCTCCAGGAGCGGCTTTTGTTTTTTTAACTGCGGGACCGGCGACAAATACTGTCACCATTGGAGTTGTTAAAAAGATTTTAGGAACGCGTACACTTTATATTTATCTTGGAACTATCATTCTTGGTTCTGTTTTGTTTGGTCTTGGATTGGATTATATCTTAGTAGATGTTAGTGTTAAAGAACTCGTACATATGCATGAAGAAGCGGGAGTCGCAGTATGGATTGCGACAGTTGTTCTTTGGACTTTGATGGTGTACTATCTTCTAGCACCATATTTTAACAAGAAGAAGTAGTTCCTAAGAAAGATAAAGAAAAGAGCTAATACTTCGCTAACACTTCTATGTAACAATATCACTATCAAAACAAAAGGATACAAGATGAAAAAAGTTACATTAGCTCTAGCATTACTAGGGACTTTAACACTAGGTTTTGCTGAACAAGGCACAAGTATAGATGCGCAGATAGAGGCAATTAAAGCCGCTCCAGCACAAGAAAGAGTACAGCTTATGAATGCGTTTAAAACAAAACTTGCGACAATGAATGAGGCTGATCGTAATGAAGCTATTAGCAAACTTCAAACAAAGGCACAAACACAAACGCAAACAAGAACACGAATGCAAGAGATGCAAATGCAGCAAAACAAAGATATGATGAACACGCAAAACATGAATCAGAATCAAGCTGCAAAACAGTATATGCAATCAGGTTCAAAAGGTTCAGCAGTCAATAATAAGATGAAAGGTCGCTAAAGGATAAAGATGAAAAAAGTATTACTACTTATAATCTTTTTATCTACAGCAACAACTCTATCCGCATATGTCGATGACGACATGGATGGAGTGGATAACGCTTTTGATAGATGTCCAAATACATCTTTTACTGAGTTAGTAGATATAAATGGTTGCCCAATAAAAAACTTGGATTCACCACACCATTTTGACATTATAGTTGGTGTGAGTTATTCTGAATCAGATTATCAAACCCTCAACAAAACAGATAGTGTCGCAAGCTCCCTACAAGTGGACTATTATTATAAAAATTTTTCTCTTCAGGCCTCAACGTCTTATTATAATACTAGCTCACAAGGGTACAGTGACAATGGACTGTATGATTCATACTTAGGAGCTTCATATAAGTTTCAACCAACAAATAGTCTATTTTTAAGTGTGAGTGCAGGAGCACTTTTACCAACGTATGAGACTACGCTCAATAACAATAAGACAGATTATACAAGTTCTTTCAATGTAAGTTATGCACTTGAGAGAGTGAACCTCTTTGGCTCGTATGCGTACACTTTTATAAATGATGATGACATTGCAGGAACGGTCTCTT
Source organism: Sulfurimonas sp. (assembly GCA_041595535.1). Classification (GTDB taxonomy): domain Bacteria; phylum Campylobacterota; class Campylobacteria; order Campylobacterales; family Sulfurimonadaceae; genus Sulfurimonas. The sequence continues at coordinate 14,426 of JBFHKA010000010.1, forward strand.
ATCAAAACACGAATGCCTTTAATGTAGGAGTTGGGTACAATATAAACAACAATTTTTATATGAGTAGCTCTTACTATGAGAGTGATAGCATTTATAAGGATGTAGATACAATACAAATACTCTCTTTGTACGCGTATTACAGTATTGATAAACATTGGTTTTCAACCTTTACTTATGAGTATGGTTTAAGCCAAAGTGCAAGTAAAAACTACGCCTCTATCCGTTTAGGGTATCTTTTTTAGGATTTGATTGTGGTGAAAAAAAACATACTTTTACTCGAAGACGATTATGAGTTGGCAGAGACTCTAAAAGAGTTGCTAGAGCAAAATGACTATAGTGTTGCTATGGTTCATACTGGTAATGATGCCATTGATGCCTCTTATGATAATACCTATGATTTGTATGTTTTTGACATCAATGTGCCAGATATGAATGGATTAGAATTGTTACGCAGTTTACGTGACGCACAGGATAAGACACCAGCTATTTTCATAAGTGCTTTAATAGATTTGAATTCTATTTCAAAAGCTTTTGAGATAGGGGCATATGACTACATTAAGAAGCCATTTTTTCCACAAGAACTACTGTTACGTGCGAATGCAAAACTTGCAAATAACACATACGCTATAGAGTATAGAAACCTAAAGTATTTTCCAAATACAAGAGAGTTGTATGTAGACAACACAATCGTCTCTCTTGGCGAAGTGCAAGTATGTTTATGTGATATTTTTATGCATAATATTGGAAATGTTTTGGATAAAACTATACTTATGGATTGTTTGTTGTCTCATTCAGAGACAGCCTTAAGAGTGGCACTCAATAAGCTAAAAAACACCATAAACTTGCCAATTAAAAACATTCGAGGTATAGGATATATGCTTGAAAAAAATTGAAAAAGAATCGCTTTTTAAGAGTTTTATGCTCTTTTTTGTATCGCAAAGTATCTTGGTGGGCGCACTCTATTTTATGAATTATCAAAAAGAGGTGCAGGTTCTCGATGCCTCTATTTTTTCACAAATGCGAGTATGTAGTTATGAACTTAAGTGTGAAGGTTTAGAACTCGATTTTGTACAAAAAGACAGCTACGAACTCTATAAGTTATATAAGGATAAAGAGAATCTGAGTGCTTATTTCTCCATCGCTAACTCCACAAAAAACAGCCTAAAAATTTATCTAAAAAAAGAGATTTATGAGCAAAAAATTCAAGAACTAGAGAAAAAGTTATTGAGCAGTTTTTTAATAGTTTTATTTTTTGTTGCTGGATTGTCGATACTCTTTTCTTTGTATACACTCTCTCCTTTTAGAAATGCTCTTAGAGTAACCGAAGAGTTTATTAAAGATATACTCCATGATTTTAATACGCCAATATCTACCTTGCGTTTGAATGCAGCAATGCTCAAAGATGAGATAGGCGAAAATACAAAAATTCAGAGAATACAAAACAGCGTGCAAAATATACTCAACCTACAATCTAACCTTCGCGCTTATCTTAATTTTAGTGTTACACAAAAAGAGATAATTGAACTAGAGGAACTTTTACAAGAGCGCGTTGCACTTCTAAGTAGCATATACAAAGAGATAGAATTCTCCATAGAAGTTCCAAAAGTTCAACTTAGTACAAACAGAGACGCTCTCACAAGAATACTAGACAATATACTAACAAATGCCGCTAAATATAATAAAAAAAATGGGAAAGTGCGCATAGTTTTTAAAGAGGATTTCTTAAAAATAGAAGACACTGGAAAGGGAATTGTAAACCCAAAAAGAGTTTTTGATAGGTTTTATAAAGAGCAAGAAAGAGGCATCGGTATAGGACTGCATATAGTGAAAAAACTGTGTGATGAGTTGGATGTAGATGTAAGCGTACAGAGCGAAATAGACAAAGGAACGACCTTCACTTTAGGTCTAAAAAAAATCAAATAATCTTTTAATTCATATTGAAGTATAATCCATCTTATGATTACACAAGACTCCATAGAAGCACTAAAAGCTCGACTCGATATTGTAGATGTTGTTGGAAGCTATGTTGAACTCAAAAAAGCAGGGGGTAATTTTAAAGCTCCTTGCCCCTTTCATGATGAAAAATCTCCCTCTTTTGTAGTAAGCCCACAAAAACAGATTTATCACTGTTTTGGATGTTTACCACCATATCAAAAAATAATGACTCCTAGTGGATACCAAGAGATAAAAGATGTGAAAGTTGGCGATATCGTTTTTGCTGCTAATGGTCTACAAACAGAAGTGATAGAGAGTGTCTATCACACAAGTGAATTTGATATATTGTCGTTTAAAACATCTTTAAGTGCAAAAGAGTCTTGTTTTACGCAAAATCACGATATGTTGGTCGTCAAAAAAGCTCAAGCAGTTGCAAAGTTACCATACTTAAGAGTTGAGAAAGAGAGACCTTTAAAGTTTTATGGTCGCATCAAACGAATCTATGATTTAGAGATTAAAAGAGAGTTTGCAAATGATGTATCTGTTGGAGATTATTTTTTATATCCAAGAAATAGAGAAGAGATAGATACCGAGTATCTTGATGTTAATGATTTTTGGCAAAAGAAAAATTTTGGTCCAGATGTTGAGAAACTTGAAAATATCATAATCGATGAAGACTTTATGTGGCTTGCAGGTTTTTATGTAGCTGAGGGCAGTAGTTACAGAGGCGGCATAAAATTCTCAATTTCTTCAAGTGAAGAAGCGTATGCAAACGAAATAGTTAGAATTATAAAAAAACTCTTTAACAAAGAAGCAAAGCTATTTTATAGAGAAGATAGAAAAAACTCTCTTGAAGTGACAGTGTCAAGTACAAACTTAGAATATATTTTTATAGAATTATTTGGCAAAGGCGCAGAGAATAAGCACTATCCATTTTGGTTTAACTCTTTAAAATATGAGTTTAGAGTTGCACTCTTTAAGGGCTTAATGGATGGTGATGGTTGTTATGCAAGAGATACATACGACACGATTAGTCAAACTCTCGCAGATGAGATACTTGATTTAGCCATCTCACTTAAAAAAATACCAACGTGTAGAGTTGCAAAAGCCTTCATAGATAAAAATGGCGTGAATCATAGAACTTCTTATACGATATATTTCAAACAAAGAGAATCAATAGAGTGTTTTTATGAAAAAATAGATGACATTGAATATCTCTTTCTTAAAGTAAAAGAGATAAAAAATATTGGTCATGAAGAGCTAGTCTATGATATAACTGTAAAAGATAAAACACACACTTTTTTAGCTAATCATTTTGCGGTAGGAAATTGTGGAGCCGGTGGAGATAGCGTGAAGTTTGTGATGGAGTATGAGAAACTTAACTACCCAGAAGCTCTTGAAAAACTTGCAGAGACGTATAACTTTACACTCACATATACAGATAACAAAAACAACAAACCACGCTCACAAGTTATGGATAAACTTAATGAATGGTACCAAACTCTACTCTCTTCTCAAGCAACAGCCTCAGCGTATCTTCAGGAGCGTGGTATTTATGAGAGTAGCATTGAAAAGTTTGGAATTGGCTACGCACCAGAATCGCACGTAACACTTAATTATATCAAGTCACAGCAGTTCTCCATTAAAGAAGCAATTGATATGGGAGTGGTTGGATATGAACCCACACGTAACCAAACGTATGCCCGTTTTATAGAGCGTATTACATTCCCAATTTACTCTGCAAATGGCTCGATTGTCGGCTTTGGTGGTCGTACTATTACAGGACATCAAGCAAAATATGTGAACTCTCCAGAGACTGCATTTTTTAACAAATCACGTCTACTCTATGCGTATAATTTAGCGAAACAAGCCTTGCACAAAAAAGCTGAAATTATTATAACCGAGGGCTACCTTGATGTCATAATGCTACATCAAGCAGGTTTTGATAATGCAGTAGCAACCCTTGGAACAGCACTTACGGTAGAACATTTACCACTTTTAAGAAAAGCAAATCCGAGAGTTGTTATGGCGTATGATGGCGATAAAGCAGGACGTGCAGCGGCACTTAAAGCTTCTAAGCTATTGAGTGCAAGTGGATTTAATGGAGGGGTTGTCGTGTTTGATGGAGGATTAGATCCTGCGGATATGGTAAAAGAGGGCAGAGTTGAAGAACTCTCTACTATGTTTCGCGAGGCAAAACCTTTTATAGAGTTTGTACTCGATGAACTACTCTCTTTATATGATTTACGAAATCCTAAAGAGAAAGAGTCTTGTATGGGAGAGGGTGTCGCCTATTTAAAAACCCTTTCGCCACTTCTGCAAGAGGAGTATAAGACCTACCTTGCTTCACGCTTGGGTGGACTTGGAGTCTCTCCTTCGCTTTTAAAGCTAACAGCTAACACTAACCAAAATCAAAACAAACCACTCGCACGTAACAGTGTACATAAAGATATGTGGGAACTTTCACTTATAAAGACTGTTCTGGAAAAACCCTATTTAATAAACCAAATTCTTGATGCTCTTGATCCCTCTTTATTGCAGTTTCATTCTCGAGAACTCTCTTTGGCTCTGAGTGGAAAAAAAGAGGAGCCAGAGTTGATGGCAATAGTTGTAGATGAGAGCATAAAAGTTTTACAAGATGAAGAAGCACTCAACGCAGAACTTATTACATTCCTCACGCGTTACTACGAGCGCGAACTTAAAAAAGTGAATCTTGCACGTGACATCACCTTTGAAGAAAAAGCCTTCTATATACGAAAATTTCGTGGAAAGGTTGCGGCACTCAAACGAGGTGAACTCGTACCATTTGAAAAATAAGATTGGTAATTGAGTTAAAATAAAGTATAATAAAACATTATGATTTTTTAGGAAACACAATGTTAAGAGTTTTCGTACCTTTCTTGTCTAAGCTTGGATTTGTAACTTTTATTTTGATTGCTAGTGCCCTAACAATTTTTTTGTCCGAATTTTTAATCATGCTTCAAAGTTATTGGCTTACGGGCAATTTTTTTACAGAAGAGTTGCTCATTGTCGGTCTTCTTACATCCACTATTGCTTCTGCCCTTATATTTTCAGTTATTGCATATCTCATAAAGTATTTACACAATCTTGAAGAGGAGAAAGAGAGGTTACTTGTAGGCGTTCATGAAAAAAGTGAGTTGCTTAAAAATGTAATTAATCAAAATCCAGACATTGTATTAGTGAAAGATAGTAAGGGAAAATTTCTTTTAGTCAATGAAGCCTGTGCAACAATGCACAATACAACTGTTGAGGCAATGATTGGAAAGAGTAATGAAGACTTTAATCCTAAGAAAGAACAAACTGATAGCTTTAAAAAAAATATTCAAGAGATTATAAAAACAGGTAAAACACAAACTGTATATGAAGACTCGCTCAATATTAAAACTGGGGAGTTGCGACACTTTAAGTCTATAAAGAAACCCTATGTAAACAATAAAGGAGAAACGGAAATTTTAGTAGTAGCTCATGATATTACAGAAGATATACAAACAGAAGAAGAACTCAAATTTCTGAGTTATGCTCTTGATAAAATGCGTGAAGCAAATTTTCTTATTGATGAAGATGGAAAAATTTTAAGAGTCAATGAAGCAGCTTGTAAAAATCTAGGATATACAAAAGAGGAGCTTAGCTCTATGACTATTTTTGATATAGATAAAAATATGTCAAAGGAGAGATGGAAGAGAGATTTTAAGTGTGTTAAATATATGGAGAATTATGCCATAGAAGCAAGACATCAGAGAAAAGATGGAACCTTCTATAGCAACGAAATAAGCATTAACTTTGTTGAATATCAGGGTAAAATGTACCATCTCTCTTTTGTAAGAGATACAACAGAGAAGAAAGAGCAGCAACAAAAACTTGAGTATATGGCGCATTTTGATTCACTCACACAGTTGCCAAATCGCACGCTTTTGGTTGATAGGATTGAGCAAGCTATGTATCAAAGCAATCGTAAAGAGGAGAAAATTTGTATTGTCTATATTGATTTAGATGAGTTTAAAAATGTAAATGATTTATATGGACACAATGCTGGCGATGCCTTTTTGAATATTTTGTCTAAAAGGATGCATAGCTTACTCAGAGAAGGTGATACGATAGCGCGTTTGAGCGGTGATGAGTTTGTTGTTTTACTTGTTAATGTGGGTGATGCGAAGGAAGTAAACTCCTTTTTAAAGAGCTTACTAGAGCTCATCTTGCTACCAGTGCAGATTGATACACACAACATAAATGTCTCAGCAAGTATTGGTGTAACATTCTACCCGCAGTTAGAGCATATAAGTTCTGACCAACTTATAAGACAAGCAGACCAAGCCATGTATGAGGCTAAAATACAAGGTAAAAATAGATTTATTGTTTTCGATGACTTAAAAGATAATAGTCTCCGTCAACATAATGAAGAGTTATTTAGAATTGAGCAGGCTTTGAAGCAAGATGAGTTTGAACTCTACTACCAGCCAAAGGTTAATATGAGAAGTGGTGAGATAATTGGTTTTGAGGCTCTCATCCGCTGGAACCACCCTGAGAAAGGTCTTTTGGCTCCTATAGCGTTTCTTCCTTATGTTGAAGAGAAGAAGGCTTCTATAGATATTGATTTGTGGGTATTAAAACAAGCACTCACGCAACTACAAATCTGGCAAAAAGAGGGCTTAGAATATACAATAAGTGTCAATATAGGGGCACAAATACTCCAAAGAGCAGACTTCATGTCTCTACTGAGAGAAGTTTTACAAGAGTATGATGACTTAGAACAACCTCGCCTTGTTTTTGAAATACTTGAAACAAGTACGCTAGAAGATTTAAACCACATACACAATATAATTGTAGAGTGCAAAAAACTGGGTATAAATTTTTCATTAGATGATTTTGGTACTGGGTACTCCTCTCTTACATACTTAAAACATCTTCCTGTAGCAGAAATTAAAATAGATCAAAGTTTTGTACTGGATATGTTAGATAATGCAGATGATTTATCTATTGTGGATGGTGTTATAGGATTTGCACACGCATTTAGAAAGAGAGTTATTGCCGAGGGTGTTGAGCGTTATGAGCATGGTTCTATGTTACTGGAGCTTGGCTGTGAACTCGCACAAGGGTATATAATAGCTAAACCAATGCCAATATCTTCACTTATGCAGTGGTGTAAAGAGTACAAAACCCCAACCGAGTGGATTTTGTAAATCTAACCTTTTTTCGATAAACTTCCAACATCAAATATCAAGGTGAACTGGCTGTTACGTGCATAAAGCAGCTCTTGTGCCTTACCAAGGAAAATATATGAAAGCAATAGCCCTCTTTAGCGGTGGACTCGACTCCACATTAGCGATGAAACTCATCATCGACCAAGGCATAGATGTCTTGGCAATTAACATCTCAACTGGTTTTGGAAGCACAAAAGATAGACGTGAACATATGGAAAGTATGTGTAAGCAAGTCGGTGCGGAGTTTAGAATAGTAGATATTCAAGATGAATATCTCCAAGATGTTCTTTTTGACCCTAAACATGGTTATGGTAAAAATTTTAATCCTTGTATAGATTGTCATGCAAAAATGTTTGCAGTGGCAAAACGCATTATGGAAGCTGAAGGTGCATCATTTTTAATAAGTGGTGAGGTTATGGGACAACGTCCTATGAGTCAAAATAAAGATGCTTTACAAACTGTACTCAATGAGAGTAATTGTGATGGTTTACTCCTCCGCCCAATGTCGGCACTTCGTCTAGCTCCGACAATAGCAGAAGAGAAGGGTTGGGTAGATAGAGATAGACTTGAGGGCATAACTGGTCGAAGTCGTGAGAGACAACTTGAACTCGCAAAAGAGATTGGATTAGAAAATTTTGAATCTCCGGGTGGTGGTTGTCTTTTAACAGATGAGAACTTCGGCAAAAAGATGTTTGACTTTATCAAATATGATAAGTTCGAAGTAAAAGATATTCCTGTTATGAAGTATGGTCGTCACTTTAGACTCTCTGATGGTGCAAAACTCGTAATTGGTAGAAACCAAGAGGAGAATAGCCATCTTGAAGCGATAGAAAATGATAAATATTTTCACCTAAAAACAGTCGGAATTCCTGGCCCTCATGGACTTCTTTCAAAAAATGCGACAGAGGCAGATAAAGAGATAGCAACAAAAGCGATGCTCTCTTATACAAAAGCAAAAGAGGATGAAGAATTTATAATCTCTTATAATGGCCAAGAAATCGTAGGCTCGCCTTTTGCATCACGTGAGGCTATGAAACCTTTTACTATCAGTTGATTTTTTTGCTATACTTGTGCAACTTCATTTTAAGGTTGTACAATGGCAGGTATACACTTCTCGTTTGATAACTTTCAGCAGTTGATGGATTTAAACATAGGTATCTCTAACCGTTTAGATGAGAATCGTGCTGAGAGTTTTACTATTTTATACTGTGATTTTTCTGGTATAGCGACAGAAACAGTAGATGCTTCCCTAACTGAAATCCTTAGAACATCTGACTCTATTGTAAACCATGAGAGTGATTATTTTTTTGTTCTTCCTTATACAGATAAATATGGGGCAGAAATAGTTAAGAAGATGTTTGATGAATTTTTTGGGAAGTTTTTAGGTTCATTTTTGCTTAGTTATCCAGTAGATGGAGAGACAACGTCTGAAATACTGGGAAATTTACAAGATAGTGTGAGTGTCCTTCTTAAAAAAGATCTCCATTGTCTTGATAGATTTACAAGAAATTACTAAAAATCTTTTTTTGTAAATTTGTAATCTTTTGAGTTTTTGTAAAAGGAGATAGCTTCGGCTATTTTCTGCTCTTTATATACCTTTTTATCACATACCCAACGACATTTAATCTTCTTATTTTCCATCGCTTTTTTATTTTCTGGTGTCACTTTTGGTTCAAACTCTGTTTGAGAAAAGAGGAGTGTGGCAGTAATGAGTAAGAGTACAGTTTTCATCCGAGTACTATCGACACTCTCTCTAATAGCTTTAATAGAAATGGAACAAAAAGTGCTGTAACTTTCAAAATTGCCTCATTATAATAATGAAAAAGGAGTACAAGATGATTGTCGCAAAAACTAAAACATCCACAAACAGTGCATCATCCCCTTTGAGTATTGCTCCCGTTAAAGAGACTCAAGGTAAATCTCTCTCATTCTCTGAACTTCTTCATGGAGCTCAAAATAAAAAAAGCGATAAAGCAGTTCAAAATGGTGTTCTTGTACTCTCTTTAAATCAAGAGAAAACCACACCATCACAAAACGCACGTAACACGGTACAAACTTTAAAAACATCTTCATCACAAGCCCAAGAGACGCTTGAAACGACATCTTCAAAACAAGAAAAAGATGTAGTGCAAACGCTAAAAACATCCTCTACACAAACAAAAGAGGATACAAAAAAAGACATAATTGCATCTCTTTTAAAAGGTGAAACTCCTACTGTAAAAGAGGAGGCAACGCCTTTAGCATTAAACTCAGAAATTACAGAGACACTTACTCCCGCGGAAATAAAAGTACTTATTAAAGATGCAAAGCAGTACTTAAAAGAAAAAATCACGACTTTAAAAACGTTTACGAAAGAGGAGATAGCAGCACTTCCTAAAACGCTTAAAGGGCTTGTAAAAGTTGCTGAAAAACTTGGAATAGATGTCTCAAAAATTACACTCCAAGAGGTTCAAGCTACTCCAAAGTCTAACCAAAGCAGTGCAAAATTGCAAACAGAACTACAGGTAAAAGAACCCAAATCAGATTTTTTGCAAGTCAAGAAAGAATCGAAAAAAGAGACACAGGAAAAAGAACTTAAATCAGATTCTGTATATGTAAAGACTCAATCGAAAAAAGAGACACTATTAGACAATGTTGCAGAGGTAGAGATAAAACCAACTATTAAAAGCTCTAAAGAGACGCAAGTAAGCACTTCCAAAGAGAATCAAGAAGCTCAAAAAGAGACAAAAGTGCAAGAACAAGTCAAAGAGGTAGCCAAAGAGATAAAGGCAACACCACTCTTTAAAGCACAAGCATCTACTGAAATCACTACAGAGCAACTAGTCAATGCTAAAGTAAACAAAACAGTTGTTACAGATATAAAAACACAAAAACAAAAAGCAGACGAGACTCTTAAGCTTCTTCTTCGTGGTGAAAAAGTGACAAAAAATGATTTAAGCTTAACAGCAGATTTTTCTGTTGCTACAGCTAAAGTGATAGCGCCAACTGCCACAACAGAAGTGACAAAAAATTTAGAATCACTTCTAAAAGGGGATAAACAGGAGAGTACATCTTTCTCCAAACTTGATGGTCTCACTACGCAAAAAGCAGATAGTTTTGAAGTGAAACTCAATGAAGCAAAACAGATGAGTAAGTACCTTTCTCAAGATGTAAAAACTGCCATTGAGAATTACAAAGCGCCTTTTACGAGAATAAAAGTACAGTTAAACCCACAAAGGTTAGGCGAAGTAGACTTAACTATAGTTCAACGTGGTAAAAATCTACATATAAACCTAAGTTCAAATAATAGTGCAATTAACACCTTAGCAATGAATGCAAGTGATTTAAGAGCGCAACTTAGCAATAATGGAATAAATAATGCTTCATTAAACTTTAGTAATACCTCGCAAAGTCAAGATGGCTCTGCTTCACAGCAACAACAAAGCCATCAAAATAGAGAGCAAGCGCACAAAGAGTACAACTACTTTGAGAGTGAAGAGGCAAATGAAGAGCTTATAAGCTCATTAGAGATTATAGTTCCACACTACGCATAGAAAAGATTAAGGAAGATATTATGGCAATTACATCAACAGGGCTAAATGCCGCTTTATATTCAGACACAACAGCGACATCTACAGTAGCAGATAAAACAGCTTTAGGTAAAGATGATTTTATGACTCTTTTACTTGTAGAGCTACAGCATCAAGACCCAACAGAGCCTATGGATAGTGAGAAGATTTTGACACAAACTTCTCAACTTGCATCTCTTGAATCAGCAGAAAATACTAATAAAGCATTGGAAGATTTAGCTGCATCACTTAGTAGTGCTCAGAGTTTCTCAACCGTGGCTGCCATTGGAAAAACAGCTGATTTAGGAAGTAATGCTATAGGGCATGATCAGGGAAGTACCTCTTCATTTGAGGTCTATTTTCCAGAAGATATAAAATCTGGAACGATTGAAATCCTTGATTCAGACGGTAACACGGTAGCAACGTTAGATGCTAAATTAGACCTCTCTGAAAAGAAAGATGGCTCTTTGGATGATACACCAAATCCAGCAGGTACATACCAATATGATTGGACTGGAGTATTAAGTAATGGGTCACAAGCAGATAGCGGTGTTTACTATGTCACTGCAAGCTATAAAGATTCAGCGGGTAAAGATTTAACTACAAGAATGGGAACATACCCAATAGATTCCGTCAAATTTGATAGTGGGAACACATATCTTAAGCTAGGTTCTAGTTATGTAGCTTTAGAGAATGTAAAAGAGATTTACTAAAGGAGCTTATTATGATGACGCAAGCTTTTTATACTGGTATTTCAGGACTTCGAAATAGCTCTACTGCTATGGATATACTCTCAAACAACTTGGCAAATATCAACACGGTTGGTTTTCGAGGGTATACAACAGAGTTTTCCACTCTCTTTGAGGATGCAATGGCAACATCAAGTGGATTTTATAACACAGCAGGCGCAGGTGTAAAAGTGCAAGCTTCAAGTATGATACTCGATCAAGGTCCTCTTGCAATTTCAGATAGAAGTACAGATATAGCTATAGAAGGAAAAGGTTGGTTTGGTATTCAAGGAGAGGGTTCACCGATTTATACACGTGATGGTACCTTTACATTTGATGCAACTGATGATCTTGTAACAAGTGATGGTTTTCATGTTCTTGGTACTATGGGTGGGAATATTAGTTCAGATGGTATTTTGACACAAAGATTAGACTCTGTAGCATTGGGAAATGTCTCTGCTCAAGAGAAACTACGTTTTCCAAAAACACTTACTTATCCACCTGAACCCACTACAAATGCAAAATTTTCAGCAAACATAGGAACAGCTCAAGAAGGGTATGAAACTGTAACAGTTGGAACAAGTGTTGTTGACCCACAAAACAATCAAAACCATTTACGATTGGAGTTTACAAAATCTGCAACACAAAATCCTCCTGGAACGCAATGGGATGTTAAAGCAACCACGCAAAGTGCTGATGGAGCGACTATTTATGATACACAAACAGGAGTAGTAGCATTCGATGCTGCTGGAGCACTTGTGAGTACTACACTCTCTTCTATCAATAACAATGGAACTACTGTAAATATAGATTTGGGAACTGCTTATGATGGAATTGTTTCTATAGATACTCCTGTAACATCAGGCTCAAGTACAACAGATGGAACGGTTGGTGGAGATTTAATTGGATACACAGTCAATCAAAATGCAGAGATTATTGCTACTTTTACAAATGGTATGCAAAGTAGTGTCGGAAGAGTTGCAATTTACCATTTTAATAATGAACAGGGACTCGAGCGTGTCAGTGGAACAAGATTTCAAGAGAGTCAAAATAGTGGTTCAGCTAAGTTCTATGTAAATGCAAAAGGTGAAAACATTATAGGAACCAAAGTTGTAAACTATCGTTTAGAAAATTCTAATGTTGAGATGGCAGCAGGTTTAACTGACCTTATTATTCTTCAACGTACATTTGGTGCAAATTCCAAATCAATTACAACAGCTGATGAGATGATGAAAAAAGCGCTATCTATGAATGCGTAAAAATTTTCTAAAGTTGGCACACTAAATGCTATAAACCTTTACTTCAACTATCTATTTAGATAGTCAATAAAGGATTTAAAATGCTAAAATCACTTTTCTCCGGTGTTTCCGGACTACAATCACACCAAGTTGCGATGGATGTGGAATCAAACAATATCGCTAACGTTAACACAACCGGATATAAATATTCTCGTGCCAACTTTTCGGATCTTTTAGCGCAAACAAAAGCTATTGCAACGGCTCCGCAAGGTCAGCTAGGGGGTAAAAATCCTGTTCAAGTTGGTCTAGGTTCAACAGTGGGTTCTATGACCCGTATCTTTTCTCAAGGTTCTGTGCAAAATTCAGATAAAAATACGGACGTTGCTATTCAAGGGGATGGTTTTTTTATTATCTCCCCAGATGGTGGAAATACCTATAAGTATACACGTGCAGGGGACTTTAAGTTTGATGCAGGTGGAAACTTTGTAGATAACAATGGTTTTGTTACACAAGGATGGCTTAGAGACCCTGTAACTGGTAAAGTGGATTCGACTGCACCAATTACAGATATTAACATAGCTCCTGGGCTTACAACACCTGCACAAGCAACACAAGAAGTTGTTTTAAAAGCAAATCTTAACTCTGGTCCTTTGGTTGAGAGTTTCTCTCCAGCGTATGAAGTGCCTTCTGGTTCAGTAGGAAGTACTCCAGCTATAGATAAAAATGGTAACCCAATAGAGTCTGGGAATCTTGGTGTTATGTTTAATGAGACAGGAAATGCATTTGCGCTTCAAGATGGACAGGGAATCTGGGCATCATTTTTAAATTCTACTTCCATGTCTACAAATGCGGTGGGTGTAGTAGGTGCAGATTCAGCTGAGAGTATAGTGTTTAATCTTGATGATGGTTCAACAAAAACAATATCATTTACACTTTTAGCGGCAAATACAGCTGCTCAAAACGCATCACTTGAAGCAGCAGCAATTAATGCGCAATCTTCAGTTACTGGTATTACAGCAACTATAGGTACGGGTGCAGACTTAAATAAAATTATTTTAACAAATGACAACTCTAGCGCTACAGCTGCACATAATATCAGTATGGGTGCTGTCTCAGCAAATAGTGGATTTGCAGGTGGTGGTGCGGAAGATAGCACAACAGCATATAAATACACATACAACTCTTCAGGTGCGAGTGTTGGTGCTGGTGTTAATAAAGAGTTCAAAACTATAGCGGATCTTCGTCAAGCTTTAGAGACACAGGCAAACGCAGAAGTTGGTGCGACAGGTATAGAAGTATCAGTAAACGCGCAAGGAAAAATAGAGCTAAAAAACACAGATCCAGCAAGTATAGATATAAACTTTAAAGTTACTGGCTTAACAGATATAACAGCTGGCGTCACGAACAATGAAAAATTTACTACGAATATGAAAGCACTTAATGCTACTCTAGCAGCGGGAACTACAGGGGTGGCATTTTCTCAAAGTTTTAATGCTGCGACACACTCAAGTTCTATAGATATTTTCGATTCTCTAGGGTCTAAACACACGCTTAGAATGGAGTTTAGAAAAACTGCCCTCGATAGTGCTACAGGAAGTACTTGGGATATGACTATCACGGTACCAGAACCTGCAACAATTGATACAATCGCTCCAACGTATGAGAAAAAAGGTTCTGTTCGTTTTAATAATGATGGTTCACTTGCAACATACAATCCACCAAACATCTCTTTTAGTGGAAACAATGGTTCATCACCAGATCAGCAAGTTTCTCTCTCTTATGGTACAGCCAATTCGTTTGATGGTATGACAAGTTATGACTCTAAATCAACAACATCAGGAATCTCTCAAGATGGATATACTGGTGGGGATTTAGTAGGAATTAGAATTGATCAATCTGGTACTCTAGTTGGTTCATTCTCAAATGGTCGTTCATTTGGTCTTGCACAAATTGCAATGGCAAAATTTACAAATAATGAAGGTCTCTCTACAGAGGGTGGAAGTGTTTATATTCAAACAGCAAACTCTGGTGATCCAATTATTGGTACGGCGGCAACTGCAGGACGTGGGTTTATTCAAGCGGCAGCCTTAGAGGCTTCTAACGTTGACCTTTCACGTGCACTTACACAACTTATTATTATCCAACGTGGTTTCCAAGCAAATGGTAAAACGATTACAACGTCTGACCAACTTCTTCAAACACTTATAGGCTTAAAACAATAATTTAATCCTATTTTGCTATAATTCCTTCACTATAAATGAAGGAATTATTGATGAAATTCTCCGCTCCACTCAAATCAAACTCAAAAAAAATCATGTTACTCGGTTCTGGTGAACTAGGAAAAGAAGTCATTATTGAAGCGCAACGCTTAGGCTTAGAAACTATTGCTGTAGATAAGTACGAAAATGCTCCTGCACATCAAGTTGCACACCGTTTTCACGTTGTAAATATGCAAGATAAAGATGCTCTTTTAGAGATTATTCGTCAAGAGAAACCTGACTATATTTTGCCAGAAGTTGAGGCTATAAGCATTGCTGCACTTTTTGAGGCAGAGGCTGAGGGCTTTAATGTCATTCCAAATGCTGAGGCTGTAAATAAAACTATGAATAGAAAAAATATTCGTATGTTTGCAGCAGAAGAGTTAGGACTTAAAACGGGTCCATACAAGTTTGTAACAACACAAGATGGAATGCTTCAAGCGGCAAAAGAGCTTGGTTTTCCATGTGTTATAAAACCTGTTATGAGTAGTTCAGGTCATGGTCAATCCGTAGCAAGAAGCGAGAGTGATATTCCTGCTTCTTGGGAGATGGCTAAAGAGGCTCGTGGAGACGCGAGTGAGCTTATTGTAGAAGCCTTTGTTGACTTTGATTATGAGATTACTATGCTTACTGCACGTAACGGGAAAGAGACAGTCTATTGTGAGCCTATAGGACATGAACAACGTGATGGCGATTATGTTTTTTCATGGCAGCCAATGCAGATGAGTGAAGTTGCAAAAACAAGAGCGCAAGAGATAGCTAAAACAATTACTGATGGTTTGGGTGGTCAAGGACTTTTTGGTGTGGAACTTTTTGTAAAAGGCGATGAGGTTTACTTCTCAGAAGTCTCTCCTCGTCCACACGATACAGGGATGGTTACGCTCATTACTCAATCTCAGAGCGAATTTGCACTTCACTTACGTGCGGTTCTTGGTTTGCCACTTGGTTTTACGTTTTATGGAGAAGGCGCATCTGCCGCATTTAAATCAGAGGCACATAATTATGCACCAGTTGTAGATGTAGATGATTCACTTTTCACAGATAACTCGTATGTGCGTGTATTTGGTAAACCAGAAGCACATAAAGGTCGCCGTTTAGCAGTAGCTTTAGTTTTTGACAAAGTAGAAAAAGCACTCCAACAAGCTCGTGAGATGATTAAGAAGATAAAAGACGCGTAGATGAAAATCGTTCTTCTTGATACGCTTACATTTGGTGACATAGATTTAAGTGCTTTTAATACACTTGGAGAGGTTATTGCATATAAAACTACTTCAAAAGAGCAAACACAAGAAAGAATAACAGATGCAGAAGTTATAGTAACAAACAAAGTTGTTATAACAAAAGAGCATATGCAAGATGCTAAAAATCTCAAACTTATTTGTGTTGCTGCAACGGGGACGAACAATGTAGATTTAGAAGCTGCAAAAGAGTTGGATGTTGCTGTAAAAAATGTAGCAGGTTACTCAACAGACTCTGTTGTGCAACACACTTTTTCTATGCTTTTTTATCTACTCGGTCATTCACGTTACTATGATGAAGTTGTAAAAGACGGCACTTATTCACGAGGTGAAATTTTTACAGATGTTTCACAACCATTTTTTGAACTTAAGGGAAAAAAGTGGGGAATCATAGGTTTGGGTGCTATCGGTCGTAAGGTAGCTGATATAGCAACTGCTTTTGGAGCGGAGGTTTTTTACTACTCTACGAGCGGTGTTAATCGTGATGAGGTCTATCAAAGAACAACACTTCCTGAGTTGTTAAAATCTTGCGATATTATTACTATTCACGCTCCCTTAAATGAGAAAACTACCAACCTTTTAGACTATGAACAGTTGTTAACTTGTAAAGATGGAGCTACTATTTTGAACCTAGGACGCGGAGGTATCATCAATGAAGAGGCAGTCGCAAGATTAGTCGATGAGAAAAATATCGCTTTTGGTTTAGATGTCTTTACAAAAGAGCCATTGGATGTTAATAGCCCACTTTTAAGTGTGAAAAATGCACAGAGACTTTATCTTACTCCTCACATTGCTTGGACTTCTCTTGAGGCTAGAGAGAGACTTATAGCCTCTACAATCGAGAATATAAAATCGCTGAACTAGCTCTTTTTGTAGCTGCCTTTTTTGCAGCTACAATCTTACCTTTTTCCTCTGAAGCTGCCTTTGTTGTAGCACTTTCAAATGGCATGAATGCTACACACGCAATACTTTTTGCTTCAATGGGAAACATATTGGCAATTATGTTCAATTATTACCTCGGCTACTTTTTATCTGAAAAAACACATAGCAAACTTCAAAGCTCAAAAGTGGGAAAAAAGAGTGTGGAGTATGGACATAAATATGGCTATTATGCACTTCTATTTTCATGGCTTCCAATCATTGGAGACCCACTCACATTAGTTGCTGGTTTGGTTAGACTTAGGTTTGTTTGGTTTGTTGTTATAGCAGGAAGTTTAAGAGTCTTGCGATACTGTTTTATAGAACAGATGATGCACTATAGTTCTTAAAGAGTGAAGTATATAAAAATCTCATGGGAGAAGCGTACAAGATGAAAACCGATGTGTTAATTATTGGAGCGGGTGGAGCTGGTCTTATGGCAGCTTTGAGTGCAAAAGAAGAGGGTGCAACTGTAAAAGTTGTAACTAAAGAGTATGCAACTCGTTCTCAAACCTGTATGGCACAAGGCGGAATCAATGCAGCGCTTGGAAATGCTGGCGAAGATAGTGTTGAAGCACACATTGCCAATACTTTAAAATCAGCACATGGTTTAGCCAACGAAGAGGCAGTTCGATTTATGTGTGAGAGTGCTCCAGATGCAATAGCATGGCTCGATAGTATAGGTGTCTGTTTCTCTCGCACCAAAGATGCAAAAATCGCTCAAAGAACTCTCGGTGGTGCTTCCGCACCAAGAGCCTGTTACGCACAAGATTATACAGGTCTAAAGATTCTTCACACACTCTACGATAGATGCAATGCGATGGGTATTGAGATGCTAAATGAGAAGTATCTCCTAGAGCTTTTTAAAGATGAAGAGGGTGCTGTGTGTGGAGCAAGTTTTTTAGATATACGAAGTGGTGAAATAGAAAATATATATGCGCACGTAACAGTTTTAGCAACAGGTGGATATAGCCGTATTTACGATACAAACTCAACGAACTCAACAGCTTCAACAGGAGATGGCATAGCCGTCGCAAAACGAGCAGGAGCGCGTCTTAAAGACATGGAGTTTGTACAGTTTCATCCTACAGCTCTAAAAAAATCAAGTATTCTCATTAGCGAATCAGCACGTGGAGAGGGAGGTTATTTGCTCAACTCCAAAGGCGAGCGTTTTACAAATGAGTTAGCTCCTCGTGATGAAGTCAGTCGTGCTATTTATGCGGAGATTGAAAAAGGAGAAGATATATTTTTGGATGTGCGACATTTGGGTGAAGAGTTTATAAATGAAGGACTTCCTCAAGAGAGAAAACTTGCAAAACTCTATGAGAATGTTGACCCAGTAGAAGCTTTAATTCCTGTTCGTCCAGTCGCACACTATACGATGGGTGGTGTAGAAGTAGATAAAAACTCACAAACGAGTGTGCGGGGTTTGTTTGCTTGTGGTGAGTGTACAAATCATAATGTTCATGGTGGCAACAGACTTGGAGGAAACTCTCTTTTAGAGATTATAGTTTTTGGAAAAGAAGCTGGAGTAAATGCTGCAAAATTTGCTTTGAGTCAAGCACAAAAGAAGAGTGTCACGCAACGAAATAAGAGTACGAATTTACTCGAAGAAAATAGTGTTACGTGCGAAATAGATTTTTATGAAATACGCCAGAAAATAGGGGATTTGTTTTACGAAAAGGTAGGAATAGTCCGCACAGAAGAACAACTCAAAGATGCACGTAACACTATACTTGAGTATATCTCAAAACTTCCTCGTATGGGTGTCAAAGATAGCTCAAAAATTTACAACACAAACCTAGTCGAATTTTTAGAATTTAAAAATATGCTAGAGATATGTGAAGTAGTTGTAACAAGTGCAATAGAGCGAAAAGTGAGCTGTGGAGCTCACTATATAGTTTAGTATATAGTAGGTTGAAAGAATGAAAATAACAGTACTAAGAGAGAGTGAATTTGTCGAGTATAGTGTAGATTTAGAGAATCCAACACTACTTGAAGCCCTCCAAAATATTAAAACAAAACAAGATAATAGCTTAGCATTTAGTAGCGGATGTAGAAGTTGTGTGTGTGGAAGTTGTGCTATGCGTGTGAATGAAGTGGAAGTCCTTGCTTGTAGTTATAAAGTACAAGATGGCGATAGAGTAGAACCTCTTAAAAATGCAAATGTAATTCGTGACTTGGTTGTAGATATGGATAAGTCGTATGCCTTTAATGCAAAAGCAAAAGCATGGATGCACGTAACGAAAAAAGAGCGCGCACTAACACAAGAAGAAGAGAAGATAAATGAAGTGCAAAGTGACTGCATTTTGTGTGGCTCTTGTTACTCGGCTTGTCCTGTTTATGCAGTCAATGAAGAGTTTTTAGGACCATTTGCACTCACGCGTGTTTGGAAGTATGTGAGCGACAAACGTGAAGAAAATAGTAGCGAAACCTTAGAGACTATACAAACAAATGGAGTGTGGGATTGTACACTTTGTAATGGCTGTACTCTCGTTTGTCCGCAAGATATTTCAAGTAAAGCCGACATTGAAAAACTTCGTATGAAATCTTCTATGGCTGGATATAGTGACCCAAACTTTGCAAATAGTTTTGGTGGCTTTGATGGTGGTTTTGGCTTCGATGGAAGTCCAAATTTCTAGCCTCTGTTAGAGTTATGTTATAATAACGCCATATGTTATAAAAAGGTTAAACAATGGCGAAAGAACACTCATTTGATATTAGTGCGAAGATAGACGCGCAAGACTTTAAAAATGCAATTAATCTTGTAGATAGAGAAGTAGCAAATCGTTACGACTTTAAAGGAACTACGTATGAAGTGACACATAAGGAAAAAGAGAAACTCCTTATTCTTGTTGCTTCAAGTGATAACAAACTTGATGCACTTAAAGATGTTGTCATAGCTAAGTTTTTAAAACAAGGACTCTCATCTAAAGTGATTGAAGAGGTTCGTGTTGAAGACTCTAGCGGTGGAAATAGAAAGGCAACTTTTAAAGTTGTAGATTACATTGAGAGTAAAGAGGCGAAGAAAATCGTCGCTGAAATTAAGAAGATGAAACTCAAAGTCAATGCACAAATAGAGGGCGATACTATTCGTGTTAAAGGTGCAAAACTTGATGAGTTACAAGCTGTAATGAAGATGATTAGAGAGGGCGAGTGGGAAGCTCCTCTTGTGTTTGAAAATATGCGCTAAGGGGATAAGCATGAAAAAAATGAGCATAGCAGATGCTGCAGAGTATTTTGGAGTTTCAAGAGAAGCAATTCACAATCGTATACGTCGCGGTTCTTTAGAGGTCGTTGTAGAAGATGATGTGAAATTGGTACTTCTTGATGAGAGCGTAAAAGCAGCACCAAGTGCGCGAAAAGCTAACACACGAAAAACAAATGTGAGTGATGAGCGATACCACAAACTCCTAGAAGAGCAAAATGCAAAACTTCAAGCACGTGTTGAAGTACTAGAGAATGAGACGCGAACACTCCGAGATCAAAAAGAGTTGATGCTTATAGAAGAGCGAAAAAAAATCGAGCAAATCTATAAAGAAAAAGATGAACAACTAAAAAACATACTCAGTACAATCTCATCACAATTTATGCTCTCAACGTCTGAGACTCCAGCTATTGAAGAGATTCAAGTAGAGTCTGTAGATGCAGAGATTGACGTGGAAGAAGAGCTTGTTGAGCCAAAAGTTATCTCACTCAAAAAGTACATAAAAGGGATGAATCTTTCTGAGAAAAAGATTAGAAAAATCACAGAAAAATTTCACAGAAAAGCTCAAGATGATGAGAGAATCATCACGCTAGGCTCAAAAATATATCTTGATACCTCAAGATACGATTACAGCGATTTATTTAAGAAGTAAATATTTTACTTCTTAAGCCCTCATAATAATATTTTCCTTTCACTTCTTTCTTTTTTAAGATTCTATATTTTATATAAGTTAACAAATTGTTTCCTAAATGTAACATGAAATGTAGTAGAATATATAATTTTAAAGGAGAATAAATGTTAAATAAAAGTATATATATAGTACTCGGACTCTCTATTATGTTCACTGGATGTGCAACAATGAAAAAAACTGAAGTGCATGAAACACCTAAAAGTAGTGAACCAGTCGTGAGTAGAACATTAGAAGTGAGTGCTGAGAAGCCAAGTGGATTAAAGCGAAAAGTAGCTATTAGCAGATTTACAAATGAAACAAAATATGGACAAAGTTTTTTTATAGATAAGAATAACGATAAAATTGGAAAACAGGCTATGGATATCCTCTCTTCAAAGTTATTTGAATCTGGAAAGTTTATAATGCTAGAGCGTGCAGACTTGTCAAAAATAGAGGATGAATTAAAAATAGGAAATTCTGCTAAATTATCAAATGGAGCTGACTATATCATTTTAGGTTCCATTACAGAGTTTGGACGTCGAGAAGTGAGTGATGTCGGTATGTTTAGTCGTGTGAAAAGGCAAGAAGCATTTGCTAGAGTTCATATTAGAATTGTAGATGTAAGTACAGGACAGATTATTTATTCTGAAGAGGGAAAAGGTACTTCCTTTACAGAAGATGGAACTGTAATGGGTATTGGTGGAAAAGCAGCCTATAACTCGCAGTTAAATGATTTAGCAATTAATGCAGCGATTTCAGATCTTACATCAAATATTATAGAAAATATGACAGATAAACCATGGAAAGGTTATATTCTTGGAGCAGAAGATGGAAACCTTATTACATCTGGTGGAAAAAGTCAAAATATAAAAGTTGGTGACATGTTTGCTGTTTATAAAAAAGGTAAACAAGTTAAAAATCCACAAACAAATATGATGATTACACTCCCTGGAAAAAAAGTAGCTACAATCAAAATTTTGACTACACTAGGAGATACTCCCGAAACAGAAGTATCTTTAGCAGAGATAACACATGGGGACTTATCACAGTTTATAGCTAATAAAGACTTTAGTAGTTTATATATTGAAGTAGGAGATAAATAATGAAAGCAGTAACAGCAATAGCTCTATTTATAGCGTTAATAATATCTGGATGTGGTTCAAAGACAGGTGTCCAAACAAGTGCTCAAAAAGCGTATATTTATTTTACTGGGAATACAAACAATATAGTAGTCTCCATTGATAAAGGAGAAAGTTTCTCAGTAAAAGCCGGGCAAACCAATCAATACTCTGTAAAACCAGGAAAACACTTACTAGAAGTTACTAGAGATGGTGTTCTAATAATTCAAAGAGAGATATACGTTGGTGATTCAATTGCAAAAGAGATAGAGATAAATTAATGCATAAAATGCAAGCAACTGTACTTTTAATAGTAGGTATATCTGTATTGTTTATGAGTGGATGTTCTTCACAACCAAACCCATCATTATATTACTATGGTGATTATACTGAAAGTTACTATACGACCAAGAGAGAAACTACACCAGAAAATGCGTTAGCTCTTCAAAAAGCAATAGAAGAAGCAATAGAAAAGAGAGACAATGGGAGTTCAGGAAGAGTAGCACCTGGAATGTATGCTAATTTAGGTTACATATATCTTAAGGCTGGAGAGACAGGTAAAGCAATAGAAAACTTTGAAAAAGAGAAATCTATTTATCCTGAGTCTACCATTTTTATGAATAGAATGATTAACAAAGTTCAAGCTATGGAAGGTTATGATAATGATAAACAATAAAATAAAGGTGTACTTGAGCATTATATCTTTCGTACTTTTTTTGAGTGGTTGTGAGTCTGCTGTTGGACCGACTATGGTAACAAAAGGTGCTGAGTTTCCTAAGATGTATGAGGAACAGCCACGTTCATTACTTATTTTACCTCCAATGAATGAGAGTACTGATGCAGAAGCAAAAGATTACTATATGACAACTGCTGAGATGCCTTTTGCCCTGATGGGTTACTATGTATTTCCAGTTGAAATGGTTAGTGATGTAATGAAGCAAGAGGGTATTTATGATACAGAACTTCTTTATAGCATGCCTTTAGATAAGTTTTATGATTACTTTGGTGCTGATGCAGTCTTGTTTACAAAAATCAAAAAATGGGATGTCTCTTATATGGTTTTAGCTTCAAGTCTTACAGTTTCCATTGAAGCTAGAATAGTTTCCACAAAAACATCCCAAGAGTTATGGAAATATACAGGTACTATTGTAGTAGATTTAAGCGGTGGTAACTCTGATGGTAGTCTTGCTGGATTAATAGCCCAAGCAATTGTTACCACAATTAATACAGCTGCAGCAGATTATGTAAAATATGCACGTCAAGTTAATGGAAGAATTATTTATACACTGCCTCTAGGACCATATCAGGAGTATTATATGCAAGATCAAGAAGTAAAATTTATAGACCAAACATCAGAAAAATAATAGTTATCCTATCTCCACTCTATTTCTGCCATTTGCTTTGGCGAGATAGAGTTTTTGATCTACTCTCATCATATACTCGTCAATAAAACCTGATTTAAAAGCATCTTTTGGCTCTATCTCAATCATGCCTATACTTACAGTTGTTTGAATAGAGTCTCCATTAAATTCAAGTCTACTCTCTTCAAATGCACAGCGTATTTTCTCAAGTATATTTTCCCCTTTAGCACGTTTAATGGTTGGAAGCATAATGATAAACTCTTCTCCTCCATAGCGAACAATTACATCCGAGTTACGAATATTTTCTTTTGTTATATCTACAAAGAGTTTGAGAATTTTATCTCCTGCTATATGTCCATAGGTATCGTTGATGTTCTTAAAAAAATCAAGGTCACACATCGCTAAAATGAAAGAGTTGCTTGTCGCAAGTGCTAGTTCATATTGACTCTCAAAAACATTTCTGAGTGCTTGACGATTGAGTGCGCCTGTCATAGTGTCTTTTGTTACTCTCTGATTGAGTTGAATCTGATCGAGAAGAGCAAGTTCTGTCCCTATACTGAGTGAGATTAACTCACACTTTTCAAGGTAGGTTAGAAGAATGTGGTACTCATGTTTACTTAAAACATTGAAGATTTTTTGTGCAAAGAGATGCAGGCTTTTATGAATGCTTTGAATGGAATTATATTTGGAGTTGTTTTGAATAATACTCTTTGCATCTCCATTGAGCCACTTACCAAAATCACACATTGTATGGTCTACTTCTGGAAAACTGACAAAAGAGGTATCTTTTATATGTATTGCTAAGTTAGTGAGCCAAATAAGGTGCGATTCATAGTGCTTGATGATATTCTTTTCAACCAAATCTGAGAGAGAATTTCTTCTTACATTGTTCATTGAGATAAGTTTGTCTATGTATTGTAGGAGGTAGATATGTGCAACTTTGTTATTTACTTCTTTAAAAAGAGTCAGTAAGTTTATAATATTTGTATTTATGTTATGACTTTGCATGTTAGATAAAAGAAGTGTTTTTAGAGCATGTATTTCATTAGAAACAATAACATAAGGCATTTCATTGCTAACCCTCAAATGTGCCAAATTCTCAAAAAGTGTGAGTAACTCTTGAGAGTTAAAATCTTGTTGAAAAAGTTTGAGTATCTCATCATAATGTTCTATGACTTTATCCATTTTTTCATGATCACCAATGTCTACACAATTGGTATAGCTCTCTATAAAATCATTTAAAAGTGCTTTATCATTAAAGAGAGTCGAAAAGTTATATTGCATTACATATCCTTGTGGGTTGTTTAGAGGTCATTCATTTTAAGTGAGAGCCCTTTAAGATGTGAAATAGGGTACGCGAATGCTATGCCATCTCCATCACCTATTATGTCGAGTTTATCCATAACTTCTCTTATGATTTTATCTACATTTTTACTTGGTGTAATGAACATAAGATTAGCATCCGTTGCATCACTATGGAGTCTGTTATAAAAGTTCTCCATTTCAGCGAGTCCCATTCCATGTGCATTCATTATAGTTACACCTCTTGCTCCTGCATCTCTAGCCGCTAAAAGTGCTTTTTCTTGCATTTCATGAGGTACGATAACATGAACGGCTGAAAATGCCATTTTATAGGAGTGGCGTTTTTTGTCTGAGAGCGTTTGGTCAAGAACTTTTACTGTTGAAAGTCCCATATCATTGGCATCTTCTATGGCGTGACGAAGGGTTTGGATGTGGTGTTCTTCTAGTTCGCGTTGCCCTTTGACTCCTATTCTTTCAGTGATAACACCATACACCATAACTGTTAGCATAGGAAAGAGTGAAGCAAAAGCAATAAGTCCAAAACCATCTATAAGTGGGTCACGTCCCTCAATGTTGGTAGCAAGCCCTAAGCCTAAAGCCGCAACAAGAGGAACAGTAACGGTGGAAGTTGTAACGCCTCCACTATCATAAGCAACAGGAACGATGTACTTTGGTGCTATAAATGTAAGGGCAATAACAAACATATAACCAACCATGATGTAAAAGACAATCTCCCCACCATTTACAATTCTGTACGCACCCAAGGAGAGACCAATAGCCACTCCAACAGCTACAAATATGCGAAGCACAAAGTCATTAATCTTCCCATCACTAATCTCTTTTGCTTTTTTTGCAATAGCTGTGAGTGAAGGCTCTGCCATAGTTGTAGAAAAACCTATAGCAGCTGCAAAAGAGTAGATGATGACATTGCTATCATTTTGTGTGAGTTGCAGAGCCATCGTCTCACCCAAAGAGAAAAGCCCCATCTCAAGTCCAATAATGAAAGCATCAAGCCCAAGAATAACTAAAGCAAAACCTATAAACACCTCTTTGAGATTGCTAATAGGTTTTTTAATGACTACATACTGAAAAAAGAGAATAACCGCTAAAATAGGAAGAACATCTGTAGAGACACTTAAAATACCTCGAAGAAGTGTCATAAAACTAAAGTTAAATGCCGCCGCAGTCTCCGCAGTATGGTGGATAGCAGGAACTGCCACAGGAGCTGCATCCACAAACTCATAGACATAGATTCCATAAAACTGCACAAAAATCATAGGAGTGAGAGAGGCAAAGGCAATAAGACCAAAGCCATCAAGGACAGGGTTACGACCTTTAATAGCCGAGGCTAAACCAATGCCAAGTGCTGCAACAAGTGGAACTGTGACTGTTGAGGTTGTAACTCCACCAAGGTCATACGCCAAACCAACTATTTCCTTAGGTGCAAATGCAGTTGCGGCTACAACAAGGATGTACCCTGTGATGATGTAGTAGTGAATTGGAGTTCCTTTTATGATTCTCCAAACACCAAGAACAATGGCAAAACCAACAGAAAACGCGACAACCATTCTAAGGGTAAAAGCGTCAATTCTTCCCGCACTAATGCTCGCTGCTTTATCTGCTATGACCAAAAGAGCAGGTTCGGCAATGGTTGTTCCAAAGCCTATCATAAAAGCAAAAAGAATCGTCCAGCGAAGAGAACCTTTATGTGCGAAGTTACTCGCTAAGCCTTCTCCAACTGGAAAAATTCCCACTTCAAGACCAAGTAAGAAAACAGCAAGTCCAACACCAACAATAGCTAAACCAATAGAGGTCTCAAGCCAGTTATTTGGAATGGTTTGAATGATGGCAAGTTGAAAAAACATGATGACAAGAATAATAGGTAAAAGGTCACGAAACGACTCTTTTAACAGTTGCCAAAATGACGTGAAACTGAGCATACAACACCCTTAAATTTATATTATGGAATAATAACAAAAAAACCATAAGAGGTGGGAATAGAGTGAAGTCAAATTGTATAAATTTAGTAAGAATAAATAATTACTTAGGTAAAATGCGACTCTTCAAAGATGGACAGCTGGCCGAGTGGTCGAAGGCGCACGCCTGGAACGCGTGTATAGGGCAACCTATCTAGGGTTCGAATCCCTAGCTGTCCACCATCTTCTAAAAATGCTTACAACAAAACTTTCCAATAAAAAGACTGATTTACTCGTTTAAAAACAAATAAAGTGCTAGAATTTATTTACTTTAGTATTAAATTTGTAGAGGAGTTTAAAGTCATGAAAACTAAATCACTCTTAAAAAAATTTCAAATCAAGATGCACAAGTTTGTTGCCAAGAAAAAGTGCAGTGTGAAAGCTATTCACTCTTTGCGAGTAGATTGCAGGAAGATACTTTCTTTGCTCACAAAGGATACTCCTCTTTACACAAAATTAAAAAAAATCATAAAGTTGACAAATACAATCAGAGACATGGATGTCTTTTTGGATTATTATCTTGCGTCTTTGCCAAAAGAGTATGGAGCCAAATTAGAGCTTGATACAATGCATGCGCATATAAACAAAAGAAGAAAAAAGAAGTTATCTAAACTTTATGCGCATTTAAAATCATTTGAGATGCCAAAGAAGATGGAAGTAAAACATCGAGAACGCAATACTCTTCCAGCTCTTAGTAGCGAAGTGCCCTCACTCAATCAAGCACAACTCCATCCCTATAGAATACAAATAAAAAGAAGATTATACACAGAGCTAAATTCTCAATTCATAGATGAAAAAAAAGTAAACATTTTAAAGGAGATAAAAGATATTCTTGGAAGTATAAACGATAATTTTAATGGTTTAGAGAGAATAAAAGCTTATTCCATTGATGAGAAACTTTTCGAGCAAATTAGCGCGTATACTGAGCGTGAAAATCTAAAGCTTTTTCAAGAGTTTAAAAAACTCGACAGCCAGTACAAAGAGGAGCAAAATGTGAAGCGATTATATATTATAAGACATGCAAAATCAAGCTGGAAAGATGACTCCTTAGAAGATTTTGAGAGACCTTTAAACAAGCGAGGTAATGCAGATGCTCCTCGGATGGGCAAGAGATTAAAAGCAAGAGGTGTTCTGCCTGATAGTATCATATCAAGTCCAGCACAGAGGGCAAAAACTACAGCTGAGTTCATAGCAAAAGAGTTAGATTGTTCAGAGAAAATTGTACTAAAAAAGGAGATGTATGAATCCGCACGTAACGAACTAGATTCCCTTTTAAAAGAGCTAGAGGATACGCATAAAATAGTTTTTCTTGTTGGGCACAATCCAGAGTTAAATATGCTTGCCCAGATGTATGTAGGATTTGAAGAAAATATTGTTACGTGCGGTATTGTTACAATAGAGTTTACATGTGACACTTGGGCAGAGATACATACAGACAATGCAAGGCTGATAGGGTTTGAATATCCAAAAGATGATTTAAATTGAAATGAGGATAGGGTATAATAGCTTCATCAATATAGAGGTTGGATTTATGAAGTTGTTTGCTACTGTATTTACTATTTTTTTGATTCTCTTTACTGGTTGTAGTGCTCCAAAATTGCTCCCAGTAGAGGTAAAACCTACACAAGAAAAGATAAGTTACATGAAAGATGTAAAGCCTATCTTAGATAAACGATGCGTTACATGTCACTCTTGTTATAACTCCCCATGTCAAGCAAAGTTTAGTTCTTTTGATGGTGTTGACAGAGGAGGGAGTAAAATAAAAGTCTACGACGCTTTACGCTTTCGTGCCATAAATCCCACACGACTTTTCATAGATGCAAATACTACACAAGAGTGGAGAAACAAAGGTTTCTTCTCACTCACACAAACTCAAGAATCAAATAATACAAGTAACGATTCTATTATGATGCATCTTCTTTATGATAAAGAGCAACATCCTGAAATTATAGGCAACTATAGCCCCGAAAATGACTCTCTCTCTTGTCCGAGAAATAAAAAGGAACTCGAAGAGTATATAGATGATAAACCGAATCATGGTATGCCATACGGATTGCCAAAAATAAGTAGCAAAGAGTACACAACTCTTTCACAATGGCTTCTTCAAGGTGCAACTGGACCAACTGCACAAGAGCAAAAAGCACTCGAAACTCCCTCTGTAAATGCTGCAAAAGAGATACAAAAATGGGAGAAATTTTTAAATATAAGTGATGCAAAGCATACCATTACAGCAAGGTATCTTTATGAGCACCTCTATTTGGCACATATTTATTTTTCTAGTGCACAGGGGGAGTACTATTATCTTATTCGTTCCTACACGCCATCGGGCACAAAGCCAGAGAATATTCCGACTTTGCGACCTCTTGATGATCCAAAAGTAGAGAAATTTTACTACAGATTTGAAAAAATAGAGAGTACTATAGTACATAAAACGCATCTAGTATTCAAGTTTGATGATACGGTTATGAAGAGATTTCAAGAGCTATTTATCAAACCACAATGGCAGAGTAAACCACACTTTATAGATTACAACGCAAAGATAAGCGCAAATCCTTTCGTCTCCTTTGCACAAATCCCACCAGTATCGCGTTATCAATTTTTACTTGATAATTCACACTATATAATTATGAATTTTATTCGTGGTCCAGTATGTCGTGGGCAGATGGCACTCAATGTCATTCACGATCATTTTTGGGTAATGTTTAGAGACCCTAAGTACGATATTACAGTCTTGTATCCTGAATTATTGTCTCAAGAAGCAGACAATTTAAGCCTCCCAATAGATACAGTCAATAGAGATTTATTGGAGGCATTTAGTGATAAGTACCGTAAAAAGTATGAACAGTATTATAAAGCAAAGCGTTACTACTTTAAGCATACGTATCCAGATGGAGTTGGTTTAGAGTCTATTTGGAAAGGTCAAAGAGAGCAGGATGCACCACTTTTAACTATTTATCGTCATTTCGATAGTGCTTCTGTGCATAAAGGAGCTCTCGGAGCAGAACCTCGTACAATGTGGGTTATTGATTATGCACAATTTGAGAGAATATATTATAATCTTGTGGCAGGATATGATGTGTTTGGTAATCTTGCACATCAAACAAATATTCGTCGTTATATGGATTTTTTACGTATTGAAGGAGAATTAAACTTCTTGGAGTACATGCCTACAGATAAACGCTTAGATATGTTAAAATCTTGGTACATTGGAGATAGCGGAGTAGATAAAGCAAAATATCTCAGTATAAATGAGATACCAACAAAAGTGGTATATCAAACAGAAAATCCAAAAAATGAGTTTATTGAGGATGTTGTAAATAAGCATATTTTAAAAACTACAGGTATCAAATTTGACGCTATTAATTATAAAAAAGTAGGCGAGCCAATTTCAGAAATGCCAAAACAGTTTAATACACGCGACGACTTTGTGCAAGCTGTCCGTTCTATTACGCTTCCAGGAAGTGGTTTTATCACTACTGTTACAGACCATGAAGCAAACAATATTTTGCTTAGGGTCGATTTAGATGACGGAACATTCATCGTAAAAAATTTGATTATAAATAGATGGCATAACAATGTAAACTCTCTTTTTAATGGTAGTGACGTTTTAGACCCATCAAAAAATACGATGGATATTCTCGATGCTAATATAGGTTCTTATCCAAATGTTTTTGCTATAGTAAAACAAAAAGATTTAGAAAAGTTTTTATATTTAATGAAATATATGAAGGGAGAACCCTTAGAGTATAAGGAGCTTCAAAAGTATTTTATTAGTCGTTCAGATAAGAACTTTTGGGAAGTGTTTGATTGGTTTCAAAACTATTTTTATCAAATACAACCTATTGATGCAGGACTTTATGATTTAAATAGATATGCGAGAATTCCTTGGAATAGTGGAGAATAAAGATGGATATAATAATGTTAATTGAATCAATTCTAGGGCTTATCCTAGTTTTGGGTATTTTACTCTTTTTACTTTTTTATTCAAAAAAAGCAAAAAAGAATAAAAATCCAAAAGAGACTCAAAAAATGGCGACAGACTTAGAGAGTTTAACTAAAGTCCTTAAAAACAGACAAAACTCATCTAAGAAACTAAAAGAGACACTTGATCTTATCTTAGCATATCATGGAACAATTGTTGATTTTGACCCATATATTGAAATTATTTTCACTATTTGTCGTCATCCAAATACGACTACAGAGATTATTTTATCATTCGATAAAGCTTTAGAAGCAAAAAATCCTACATATAAGCATGAAATAAATAGTATTTTAACGCAAGGGCTCAACTCCAGAGGAGCTTAAAACCCTTCCCTTACATAAATAAACCTTTCATATCTCCTTTATTTTAATTTATCATTAATAATGATTATCATAATAAATACTATTTAAGAGTAATTATGTATAATTTCAATAATCAATATCAAAAGGATGAAAAATGGAAGATCGTAAAAAAATAGTAGTTTCAGTAGCGTTAGCAACTGTTTTAGCCTTTGGTGCAGCGGGGTGTGGAGGTGGAGATAATAATACAGAACAAACACCAACTCCAGCTGCAATATATGTAAACCCTTTTAAGGATGTAACAGCTAGAAGTCAAAATATTTCAGATGATGACAAGAAAACTGTTTTAGAGACTTATGCAAAGATAGCACTTGCAAATTATACCGATGCTTGGATTGATGCGAAAGCTTTAAAAACAGCAATTAAAACTTTTACCGACACCCCAAATGATGCAAATTTTGTTGCTGCTAAGAAAGCTTGGCTTATTGCCCGTGGGTCTTATGGAACAACAGAAATTTTTCGTTTAAGTAAAGGACCAATCGATGCAGATGGTGCAGAGGGAACTTGGGTAGAGCATCTATATGGTGCCCCAGAAGGTGAGATAAACGCATGGCCACTAGATGAAAATATGATAGATGAGACGAAAGATGCAAATGGTGCTCAAACATCTGGAAATATTATAGATACAGTTGGAATCTTTACTCCAGTAGGTGGAGTTGATGTGAATGTTACAACTATTACAAAAGATGCACTCAGTGAGCTTAATGAAAATGGTGGTGATGCAAATGTTGCTACTGGGTATCATGCAATTGAGTTTTTACTCTGGGGACAAGATCAAGATTATTCTGGAGGAGGTGACACAGTTACAAATGGTCCACTTACAGCAGGAGAGCGCCCACTCACTGATTATACCTCAGCGGCTAATGCAGATAGAAGAAAAGCGTACTTAAATGCGGCAGCTGATCTGATGGTTGATGATTTAAGTAAAGTTGTGGATGGATGGAACGATAAAACGCTTAGTAGTTGTGACGATCCAGATCATGCGACAGGTTGTTATAGAAATGCATTCTTAGGTGCAACCAAAGGAGTAGCAACTGCGATTACAACGAGGGAAGCTCTTTCTCAGGTGTTTACTGGAATGTCAACTTTCTTGGCGAGTGAACTTGCTAATGAGCGTGTTTTAATAGCTGTTCAAGGTCCTAGTGAAGAGGATGAACACTCTTGTTTTTCTGATAACACACATAGAGATATTGCTCTAAATTATCAAGGTTTTATGAATGTTTTAAAAGGAGAGTACAAAGGAGTACCTCAGGGTAAATCTATCTATTCTCTTTTGTCTAATAATTTAAAAGCTGCATTTACTACTTCAGATGGATATATAGTTACAAAAATTAATACAGTAGATGAAACAGCAAAAACAACTATGCACTTTGATTATCAAATTAAAGATGGTTCAAGTACGAAAGATTTAATTACAAATATGGTGTATGAAATGAAAGACATGGGTAATGCTATGCCTAAAGTTGCTACCGAGTTTGGACTCTAAAAATGTTCTTTTATAAAGTAGTCACACTTCTCACGCTTATAGCTTTAACGGCTGTAGGTTGTTGTGATTCAAAGATAGATAAAAAATCTTATACAGATGATACTTCACACAAAGCTTTTTCTCACTCAATGGATTTAGATAGACAAAGCGAAAACATACATGTTCTCGGTAGAAGTTTTTTCACAATTCCTTGGGTTGAAGCACCCTCAGCTACAACTGCTCGTGATGGTTTGGGCCCACTTTTTTCAGCAAATAGTTGCAAGCATTGTCATCCAAACGATGGAGCAGGATTAGCAACAGATGCAACAGGAAAAATATCTCGTTCTTTGGTTATGCGTTTGTCAATTTCAAATACTAGAAATATTAATAATGGCTTAAAGATGAAAAATGGGTTTATATCTGAACCAACATATGGTGCGCAACTTAGTATTAATGGAACATCAGATACGCCTTATGAAGGTGTCAATAACGTTGCATATAAAACTATACAAGGCAAATATGCGGATGGAACACTCTATGAACTTCAAGAGCCAAGTTATTCTATTACAGATTTGCAATATGGAGAGTTTGCTGAGGGAGTAAATATAGCGCCTCATATCGCCTTAGCGTTAATTGGACTTGGAAAAATTGAAGCTATTAAACAAAGAGATATTTTAAAAAATGAAGATATAGAAGATAGAGACGGAGATGGAATTTCAGGTAAAGCAAACTGGGTATACAGCCCAGAAACGAATAGGAGTGAACTTGGAAGGTTTACATGGAAAGCTGCTGCTGCAAGTGTAAAACATCAAACAGCAAATGCCGCTCACAATGATATGGGTCTCACGAATCCTCTCTATCCAAAGGAGAATTGTACACAGAGAGAAAAAGAGTGTAATGAAGCCATAAAAGGTGCTTATGAGTTTGATTTACCTGAGTCTAGATTAGATGCTATTGCATTTTATCTTCAAACATTAAAAATTCCTGCACAACGTAAACATAAGAATTTTACTAAGGGCGAGCAAATATTTCAAACTCTAAGCTGTAATAAATGTCATAGAGAGAGTTACACTATTGCTAATAATGAGCTTATTAAACCTTATAGTGACTTTTTACTTCATGATATGGGCGATAGGCTTAGTGATGGGCATACTATATTTAAAGCAACTGTGAATGAATTTCGTACACCTCCTCTTTGGGGCTTAGGTCTTTATAAAGAGGTCTCCGGCGGGGTTGCTCTCTTACATGATGGTAGAGCAAGAGATATAGAAGAGGCAATTTTGTGGCATGGAGGAGAAGCAGTGGTAAGCAAAGAGGCTTTTAAAGCTCTTCCTAAGCAAGATAGACAATATTTACTAGATTTTTTAGGAGCTATATAATGATAAAAAAAATATATCTGACACTCTTTACGCTTTTGTTTTTAATCGGATGTGGGTCAGATAATAGTTATGATGGAGAAAATTTACATGAAGTAAATCCAACTTCATCTGTTATGCAAACTCTTTATGATGAAGTTGTTTTAAAAGATATCAACGAAGATTATAAAATTTCTTTAGAATTAGTAGAGGTTATGAGAGCTCTAGCATCTACACAAGATACGACAAAGCTTCGTAATGCTAGAGAAAAATTCATAGAGTTACTCGATGCTCATAAAAAAGTGAGTAGTTTTTTTGTTGCATCTAAAATTGAGTCACAAGCGGCAAACTCATTGCTTCTGCTTGAGTTTTGGCATGTTGGAAAAAATCTTGATATTCCAGCAGAGTTAGACACGATATTTAGTAGCACAACAGCAATAGAGAGTACTTTGTATAAAAACTCAAACAAAAGTATTACAGCTTTGGAATACACTCTTTTTGGAGCAAGAGAAGCAGAGTCTACTATGGCAGCAAAAATGACGCCAAGAAGAGCCCAAGCAGCTTTGATTATGGCAAATAGTATTGTGGGGAATATAAAAGATATACAAACTTTCTATAAGAGTAACACGCAATTTACTTCTAGTGAAGAGGACGCTTTGAGTATGAGCATTAATATCTTAGTAGATAGCTCTTATAAATTAAGGGAGTGGCGCTTAGGTGATGCTGCTGGGTTGACTCAGAGTTATCTTGATGATGCAAATGCTACGAGACTAGAATACTATCAAAGTTCGAACTCGCTTGAAGCAATAAAAATTATATTAAATAAGCATAAGGAGATAATGGATATTGCTATTTATCCTTTGGCTACAAAATATAATACGCAAACTACAGCAGATGCAATAAATGCAAATCTAAAAGATGCTCTAAGTATTTGCAGTGGATTCAGTGGAAAGCTTGAAGATAATATTACGTCTACAAACGCTTTAAAATTATATAACGAAGTTAAGACACTCCAATATAACTACACTGCACTTATAAACTCACTTAACTTTACCCAAGACATTATTGAGGCAGATGGAGATTAAGATGGAGTACTTTGGAATGGACTATATTATTACTTCACATCAAAGAGTATTCTGGCTCTATCTATTAAGTAGTATTTGTATTGCATACATATTTATGAAACTTTTCCCTTTAAGTGCACATGAATATAGAAGTAGAAAGATTTGGTTGCATAAATCAGCACTTTTAGACTATAAATATTTTATTGTGATTTCGCTTATTAAAGTAGTATTGATATTACCACTCATCTTAAGTTCTAAGGATGTAGCTCTATTTGTAGTGCTTTTTTTACAAGAACAAGTTGGCTATATCTCAGCACTCAATCTATCAAAAGAGTTCGTTGTTGCTCTTTATACTTTTACTATATTCATAGTTGGTGATTTTACGCGTTACTGGCTACATAAATTTTTGCATACTGTTCCTTTCCTTTGGAAAATTCACAGTTTGCATCATAGCGCAGAGGTTCTAAATCCTTTTACCTTCTACCGTGTTCATCCAATAGAAAATATTCTTTTTGGTCTACGTTATGCCTTAAGTGTTGGAGTTGTAACTGGATGTTTTATCTATTTATTTGGTGCAAACATTGGATTGATTCAGATTATAGGGGCAAATATATTTGTTTTTATCTTTGGCATGTTAGGAGCGAACTTAAGGCACTCTCACATACCTTTGCGGTATGGAGATAGTTTGGAAAAAATATTTATTTCACCATATCAGCATCAACTCCATCATACCAAAGAGTTCACACATAAAAATTTCGGAGGCTATTTAGCTATTTGGGACTGGATGTTCCAAACACTGGAAATACAAAAGATAAAAGTAAATTTAGAATACGGAACGAAAGAAAATAGTTCTTATAACACAATAGCTCAAATGCTATTTAAACCCTTAACACCTAAATTAAATAGAGGAATTTAATATGAAAAAAATAGTTTTAAGTCTACTCGTGTCTGCTAGTTTGAGTATGGCAGTAACGAATGAAGAGTTGAGTAAAGAGATACAAGCACTTAAAAACGAGATGAGTGAAATGAAGAAATCTCAAGCTGAACAAAACAGTGCAATTATAGAGGAGGTCGCTAACTCAAAGTATGAGGGAGCGACAAAATATGAGAGTTATAGCTCTTTAGGCGAAGCCGCTTCCAAAGTATATCATTCAAATGGTGTTGTCTCTTTAGGAGGATATGGAGAGTATTCATTTACAAAGTATAGCGATTATAAAAATTATAGTAGTGCTACAGCGAACGATACAAGGAATAAATCAGAGTTTAATATAGTGAGATTTGTTCCATACTTTGGTTTTAAATTTAATGATTGGATTGTTATGAATACAGAGGTTGAATTTGAAGATGGTGGAGCAAGAAGCGATGATACTAAAAACTATAAGTATGCGATTGTGGAGTTTTCATATCTTGATTTTTTAATTAATGAGGCTTTTGCACTTAGAATTGGTCATATTCTTGTTCCTTTTGGTTTAGTGAATTTAAATCATGAACCTACTGCATACTTAACATCAGATAGACCTGCGGTTGAGACACTGATTATTCCGTCAACTTGGCATACAAATGGAGTTTTGGCACATGGGAAAATCTCTGCATTTGAATATTATGCAGGTGTTATAACCTCTCCTGATGCTGGTGGGTTTACAGAGGGGAGATATATACAACAAGGAAGACTTGGAGCAAGGCAGTTTACGGATGATTTCTCTTTTGTAGCACGTGGCACATATAACTTTGAGGATGGATTAGATGTAGGAACTTCTCTCATGTATGGTAACTCCACTGTTCAAAAAGAGAGTAGCCCTGGAACATCTACGGGCAAAAGTTCAAATGTAATGATAACAATGTATATGGCTGAAGCACATCTATCCTATAAAAATCATGGTTTTAATATTCAAGCTCTAGCGACGTATGGTGGCTTAGGGGGAGATATAACACAACTTAGTGCAGATATAAACAAGAAGATTTCTAAAAGTGTCAATGGACAATACATCACATTAGGTTACGACATCTTAAATACATTGGATACACAACAAAAAGTTTATGTTGTTACGGAGCTAGAGCACTTAGACATGGATGCTACAGGAGTAACGACAATACCAGACAATAATAGATTCAATGAGTATACGGTAGGTTTGGCATATTATCCAGATCCAAAAGTTGTAATAAAGGCTGATTATAAGATGCGAGATTATGCAGGTGGTGCTTCATTAGCGGATGAGAACTCTTTTAGCATGAGTGCAGGATTTATATTTTAAAGAAATTAAAGGGAAATAGATGAAGGTTTTAATGAATATAACAGCAGTAACTTTTTTAGTTCTGCTTAATGGTTGTGGAGATAGTTCTGATTCAGTCTCCGAAGTTACTGCTACAGTGATTGATACGAAAGAAAAACTAGGAGAAGCTCTCTTCTTCGATGCAAATATTTCTTTCTCACGCAAGATGTCTTGTGCTACCTGTCATAACCCAGATTATGGCTTTGTAGATGCAAGATTTCGTGAGAGTGGAGTGGATCAGAGTATTTTTATAGATGGAGCATTTTCTGTTGGAGATGATGGTTTTTCTTTGGGTGGGAGAAATGCACCAACAGCTGCTTATGCTATGTACACTCCTACATTTTCACAAATGCAAGATGGAAACTATTTTGGAGGAGAGTTTCATGATGGTCGTGCTGCAACTTTGAAGGTACAAGCTGGCGGTCCACCTCTTGATGGTGCAGAGATGCAAATGCCTGATAAACGTAGTGTAATTGAGAGAGTTCAAGAGAATAAAGTATATATAGAAGCGTTTAAACTTCTTTTTCCTGATACGATGTTTGATGACATAAATGGTAGTTATGAGAATATGACAGAAGCTATTTCCAAGTTTGAAAAAACAGATTTATTTGCTCCATTTAATTCTAAATATGACAAATTTCGTGAGTGTGTTAATGCTGGTAATGGTGAATTTGGATGTTATACAACTGCTGGTTGGAGTGAAGAAGCCATAGCTGGCTATGCTCTTTTTACTACTAATAACAATACAAGCTGTATGGATTGTCACTCTCTTAATTCAGGGTTTGAAGCAACTCAAAA
The DNA here is from genome assembly GCA_041595535.1 of Sulfurimonas sp. GTDB lineage: Bacteria > Campylobacterota > Campylobacteria > Campylobacterales > Sulfurimonadaceae > Sulfurimonas. Next base: position 52,436 of record JBFHKA010000010.1, read on the forward strand.
AGAGCTCTTTACAAACTATAAATATGAAAACATTGGAACACCAAGAAATATTACTGCTATGGATGCGAGGGCAAATTTAGGACTTCAAGATATGAATGCAACATTTCAAGGATTAGGAAAAACTGTAAATAATGCACTACATAATGGAAAAACAAAAGTACCAACCTTAAGAAATATAGCGATAACTGGTCCATATATGAGTAATGGTGTCTTTAAAAAGCTTCGTACAGTTTTAGAATTTTATGATCATATGGGTGAAAACACACATAACTTACATGAAGTAAATCCAGAAACAGGAGATGTTTGGGGCATAAATGATTATCCTGAAACTGTTAATCATACTTTACTATCTCAACCTTTTATGAGTGATAAAAAAATTATGCAACTTGAAGCATTTTTAAATACGCTTACAGATAAACAGTATGAACATCTTATTCCAGAGTTAGCACCAGAGGGTGCATTAGGGAACTAAATGCTATACATTAATACACAAGACAGAGATGATATAGAACACTTTAGAATGTTTATTTATAACTACATAAAAGAACATAAACTTAAGTACTCCGACCAAAGGGAGAGAGTTCTAAAAATGCTTTACTCTCAAAAGTATCCCATCACTACAGATTTATTGGTAAATAAATTAAACGAAAGATCAACACAAATTGGCTATGCAACTGTGTCAAGGCATCTAAGGTTCTTTACTAAGCTAAATATGCTTTTGGTAGTAAATAGAACACAAAAAAGTTTTTTACTAAAAAAAAGTATGGGTTGTGATACCAATTCAAAAGAGGAGCTTAAAACAAACTATCAAGATGTAAATTAAAGAGTAAACTCTAAAATAATTCAATAAGGAGAAGAATGTTAAGTACAAATTTATTAAGAAAATTAAATACACAGGTAGCGCTAGAGTTTTTTTCGGCAAATTTTTATTTGCAAATGAGTGCGTGGTGCAGTCATAAAGGTTTAACCGGTGCGGCAAAATTTTTGAGAGTACATGCTTCTGAAGAGATGTCTCATATGCAAAGAATCTTTGACTATATCCAAGATACGGGTTCTTTGGCTATAGTTGATGCTATTGAGAAACCAGAAATAGATTTTGATAGTTTACAAGATGTTTTTTCAAAAACATACAAACATGAGAAGATGATTACATCTCAAATAAATGAGTTGGTAGATATTGCTTTAAGTGAGAAGGATTATAGTACTTTTAACTTTTTACAGTGGTATGTGGCTGAACAACATGAAGAAGAGAAACTTTTTAAATCTATTTTAGACAAGTTTAGTATTATTGGTTTGGATGGACGTGGTCTCTTTATGATTGATAGAGAGATAGGCAGTTTAGTTCAATAATTTTTGTGCACATATAAGAGATATGTGCACAGTAGCTACTTTTCATTTATGTAAATAAGTAGTCCAGCCAAGATAAAAACAATATTTTTAACTATATACTGTCCTACTATAGTAAAGGCATAAGGTGCTTGTGTAAAGCAGATATCACTCAGTAAAAAAAGTGCCGTAAAAGTAAATGTGATATGAACTAAAAACACAACTACCACAATTCGAGTATACACCTTAAATAAAAATCCCATACCCACTATAATCTCCAAAATGGCAAGAAGCTTAATAGAAACATCATTAGGGATAAGACCAAAAAATAACTTTTCTATTGTCATTGTTGCTAACTTTTCTGCTGGACTTAAGTCGGGGAATAGTTTTAAAACACCATACCATAAGAAGATAAAACCCAAAGCGAGTCGCATAAGAGTAATTACTTTTTGTGTAGTTAGGTTCATTGATAATAGTGACATCATGATTTTGAAACATTAGAATGTTTTTTACTTTCATTATTCTCTTTGCCATGTTTTTTAGACCAATTAGAATAGGCAATTGTTTGAGTGTTTACTTTATCTTTTGTTGATGCAAATATAGAAGACGTTAATAGGGACATTGCTAAGAAGCTTAATACTATTTTTTTCATTTTTTTCCTTTATTTAGTTGTATTTATTGTATATTATTTGTACTTATATTCAAATAAGAATAATTATCATTATTGTTATTTGAATAATTCAGGTATAATTTTCTTTTTTAACAAAGGAACATAAAATGAGAAGAAAGAGTATATTTATAGTAGTGATGATTAGCTTACTCTCAATCGGAGCTTATTATGTATGGTATGTGCATTTTAATTATCGTTTTGAAGAGATAAGTAAGAATAAGGTTTATAAGTCAGCTTTAATTCCTGCAGATAAACTTGATAGTTTTTTAGTAAAGAATAACATCAAAACAGTTATAGATTTGCTTGATCCAGGTGTACAAGATGCACTCAATCCAGCAAAAAAGTTAGATATAGATAATGAAGCAGAAGCAATTGCCAATATCAATAAAAAATATGCACTTGATATTCAACACATAAATATAGCTTCTCCTCAAGTACCAACAAAAAAAACATTGAGTGCGTTTTATGAAGTCTTAGACGATGAGAGAAACTATCCTGTCTTAATACACTGTTATCATGGGATGGGAAGAGCTCCACTTTATAGTGCACTCTACAGAGTGGAGTATGAGAATTGGAAAAACAAGGATGCAAGAGAAAAAACAAGAGTTATAGTGGAAGGTTTTGGCTATAGAAGTAGCTTTGCAGATGCAAAACCAAAAGGTGACTTTTTAATGCACTATAAACCAAGAAAAGATGGCATAAACAGTACATTAAATCAATTGCGAGAATAGTAGAATTTATTTGGTAGTACAACCTGTGCAATTAATACACTCTGTACTGCCCATAATTTTCATATATTCCTTGGCAAGGCAACTTGCACTATGCCTTGAGCATATAACAGGCAAGTTCCTTTTTTTTGCTTCATTTTTAAAATATTTCATTACACTATGATTAAGAAATGAAGTAAGCATGATGATACACTCCGTCTCTTGTGGTATTGTTTTTTTACAAGTTCCAGATTTATTTCTTGCATTCCAATGATTTGTTTTGGTTATACCTAAGTTTTCTAAGACTTTTGTAAGCGCATTTACTCTATCCCCACCTATTATTAGTGCACACATTGTTTTTCCTTAATTGTAATCTTACAAAATTATATGCCATGTAAAAATTGCATTAAACTCTTGAGCTGTGCAGAATCAAGCTGTATAAATTTGTCTCTAGCTTGTTGTGCTTCCCCGCCATGTTGTTCTATAGCTTCTTGGAGATTTACTGCTCTACCATCATGTAAAAAACGTGATCCAGCTTTTTGTTCAACTATTCCAATCCCCCATAATGGTGGGGTACGCCACTCTCTTGCTGTAGCATCTTTTTCTTTGACTCCATCACTCAAGCCATCTCCCATATCATGAAGCAATAAGTCAGTGTATGGATAGATGGTTTGTCGACTTAAGCTTTTAAATTTGTTACTTACGCCTGTAACCATAGTAGATCTATGACAAGAAGCACATCCAATAGACTCAAAAATATGTGCACCCTCATCAAAGATATTCTGATTTTCAATTCTCCTTTGAGGGACTCCCAATGCCGTCATAAAATTAACGATGGACATAAGTGATTCTTCACTTACTTCTGGACTACCGCCATTTGCTTCTGAACTACAAATTTCTTGCTCGCTTGTACAATTTTCATTTGGATGTACAGGGGAAGTCAATCCCATATCTTGATACATTGCACCAGAGTTTTGTGTCCTAAGTGTTGAATTAATTGCTTTCCAACCAAATTTACCAATATGATATTTATTTTCTTCTAAGACCCAATGGGCACGACCAGATACCCCATCTTTGTTGAGATCATCAGGATCTGCATATTCTAAAATTGTATCTTCAGTTACAAGATTCAAAAGACCCATACCAACAAGGTGAGGAGCGATTCGAGGACCTAAATTGTAACTTTCTGTACTAAGATCAGGTGTAGTAAGAAAATCTATTTTGCTAGTTACACTATTTTGAACCCATTTGATAGTGACTTCTGGCACACCTACAGTTGATTGTGTTTGAAGTTGTCCACCATATATCGGGTGAGCCTCACCACTTTCATTGCCAATGCGAAAGAGAAATGATTGATCTAGTTCTCCATTATTTTTGTATGGAGCAACACGACCATCTGAGATATGACATGAGCTGCAAGCATTTGCATTATATAAAGGTCCTAATCCGTCAAGCGTAGATCTTGAACTAGGTGCAGGAAACCAGTGGGCTATAAATAGCTCACGCCCTTGAGAAACAGTTGCAATTTCATTTTCATCAATAGCTGTTGAGACTTTCATAAAAGGTTCTGCTTCGTCATATATGACAGTTGCAGTGCCTCCAGGAGATGTCCATGTTCTTTTCTCTTCTGTTGCATTTATATTATCTTCTTGTCCGCAACCAACAAAAACCGCAACACAAAATATTGCTGCTAATGTATTATTTGAAATATTCTTTTTTTTCATTTGGGATACTACTCTTGAAATACTGGAATTATTGGATAGTTGTACATCCATGCATCTACGGTAGATTCTCCTCCGCCAAGAGATCCTTCAAAACTCCATCTCCACGTAAATACTGAACCATCCTCTTTAACAGCAACGAGGTGTAGTGCACCTGCTGCAACATCTTTAACGGAAGTAATGGTATTTAGTTTGTCCTCTGGAATGTCTAAGTTCGCATATTTTGTTTTTCCAGCCTCATCTGTTTCGCCATATTGCCCCCAAGGATATATTTTTTTATCTGCTCTGAAAATATAGCTTGAATTTCCATTTGCAAAGACTTCAATTACGGGATTGTCATGAGTCGCTGGAATAACCACCGTAGGAGCTAAAATGTAGCTCTCCCATGCGTCATCTGTACCTTTATATTGATAACCGTAATAACCAACCTGACTGCTAGCATTTAATCCCCATCCATATACTGTACCATTTGTGTCAAGTGCCAATAGATGCCCTTTACCTGTAGCAATCGAGGCAATTTCAACACCATTTGGAAAAGGAACTCGAATTGGAGTCAGCTGGTCATCACCTCCTTTTATCCCTTGACCAAGTTGCCCATAATTGTTTTTACCCCAAGCCCATAATGCCCCTTGATTGTCAATTGCGCAAGAAAAATCAGAACCAGCACTTACCTGAACAATATTGACATTCTCATTCCAAATTACTTGAACGGGAACAGAGCTATCATTTGTATCTCCATTACCAAGCTCTCCATCACCATTTGTTCCAAATGCCCATACAGTTCCATCGTTTCTGAGTGCTAAAGTGTGGCTATAACCTGCAGAGATTGAAACAATATCGCTAAGACCGTCAACTTGACCAATAGTCAGTATACAATCAGGTTCTATAGAAGATGACCCGCAAGTATCGGTGCTCGCACCACGCCCTAATTCTCCATTCTTATTGTCTCCCCAGCTCCATACACTACCAGTTTCATCAATTGCAATTGAGTAGTTTTGATTAAAAGATAGGGAGACTAATGGATTTAAACTTGGTGTTAAAATCTTCGTAGGTGCTATAGGATGTACCGAACTGTTGTCATCAAGTTTTGAAGTGTATTCTAAACCAGTTTGCCCATAGTTATTTCTTCCCCATGTGTAGAGCGCTCCGTTATGGATAGCTCCTGAGTGGGATCCACCTGCTGCAGTTGTATGTCCTAGATAAATGTTACCTGAGATTGTTGCGTTGTTATCGCTTTGATCTTTGGCAATTAATTTAAAACTGTTGTTTCCCGCTCGAAGAGCTGTAGATACAGAAAAATTACCATCTTTTATCTCTATTTCACTTGACTTATCATTTAGTTCTAGGACAAGCTTTTTTATGGCATTATTATCTGTAACATTACCATCAAACTTCCATAGTGATGAATGCATTACAACATTTTTTGTATCTTTTATCGTTGTTTGCAATACTGGTGGAGTAGTATCTACATCTTGAGATGTGGAACTTCCGCATCCGACTAATAAAGATAGTATGCTAGATACTATTCCCATATTTTTTAATTTAATTTTCACTTGTTTCCTTCATGCAATATATTTATCAACCAAATCATTAAAATATGGTTGTGTGTTTTATCTCTTATTGTTCAAGCACATGTTTTGTTACTCTCAACAGTCGTTGTTGAGATATATTTGCATGTCTCATTGTGACTATTTTCATGATAGGACATAGCATTTTGTTTGATTTGCTATATCCAGACTTTTGAATTATGTTTTGTATCTCTAATTTTAGGTGTATATCTGACATCTTTTATCTCCTTGTATTGATAGATTATTTGTTAAAGTAAGGAGTAATTAACTCTACCCAGCTATTAACACGCTCTTGAGTAAGCTCCTCCTGATTATCTGCATCAAGCCCTAATCCTACAAACTCTCCAGCTCTTATGGCTGTTGATTCGTTAAATGTATAACCATCCGTTGGCCACGAACCAACGACAGTCGCTCCACTTGTCGTGACTTTATCATAAATGGTTCCCATAGCATCTAAGAAATTATCGCAGTACCGTTCTTGGTCTCCAAGACCAAAGATAGCAACTGTTTTGTTAAGTAAATTTTCTTCGTTTAAATTTTCTATATAATCCTCCCAATCGTCTTGCAAGTCACCTTCTCCCCATGTTGAAACGCCAAAAATGAGTAAGTCATACTTTTTTATTGCATTGTCTATACAATCACTTATATTCTTTAAATCTATATCAAATGTTGACATTTTCTCTTTTATAAGCTTTGCGGCATCCTCTGTATTGCCAGTTGAAGTGGCATAAAATAGACCTATCTTTGACATCTTTTTTCCTCTCTGTTTAAAAATGTAAATGAATATGGAATCATCTTTAACTCTTGTGATGATTCACTTCTCAGTGTAATATGACGTTGAAATCCATCAGTTTTTGGATAGACTAGATAACATTGGTCAATCTTCTCTTGTTGAAGTTGTAAAAAGCCGTCGTTAATGTCACGACTTCTCTCTTTCAGTTGCTTAGGATGTATATGTTTCCATCTTGGATAGAGCCTCGTAGTAACTCCATGTTGTGTGATATGAATATAAGGAGCATCTAAAGTTACAACTTTGTTCTTCTCTTTTTTGATTCTACTAAAGACCGTTCTTGTAAAAATTTCATTCAAGTCAAGCATCATCTCTATATCTTTGCCATTAAAGATAAGCTGTATAAGTTCGATGGATGGGTGTGAATAGCCATACAGCATCTTAAATTTTGGATTAAATTGAATCTCTTTTGTCATATATCTCATCTTGACATTTCTACTTTGTTTAAAATATTGATTAATAAGAAGAGAATCTTCTTTATATATACGAACTATTTTTTGTGCTTTTTCTGGTTTAAACTTGTAAAACTGAAAAAATGACATGATTTTATCTTCAAAAATATAGAGTAAATTTTGCTCAAAAATATGAGTGTTGTTGAGGTTAATATATGTTTGTGCAGATAAGTAGTGATTTATCATAGTACAAAACATTTTACGTTGACATGTGATTTCATCAATCTTATAAGTTTTTGGCAATATCTCTTTTGTAGAGTTTTTAAATTTGCTAAAGCCTATTTTACGCATTTTATTTCCTTTAATAAATAGGAGGCTGTACATGCCATATACCATGTACAGCTTATTTTCTTTGAATTTTAATTTAGTTAAGAGTTATATAATTTAGGAGAGTTTCCCGCTTTACTTAGATTACTGATATATCAATACAGTTTGTATTCTTCATAGATATATCAGTTGGACACAATACATAATGTATCTTCATCAGTGCCTTTAAGAACTTTTGTTTTTTTAATAATTTTCCTCCTTATTGATAATCGTTATTAAAATTGTAGTTAAATGAAGCTTAATTTAACTTTATATTGATAATCAGTATTATTATTGTTGACAAAAGATGTTTTTTTTATTACTATTGCACTTAATATTTATCGGGAGAATTATCAATGAAATTCATCTTTTTAACTCTTATTATGGCTATTGCCCTTCATGCAGAACTTCTAATTTCTCCTGTTGATTCTATGAAGTTTACTTTTTCAGGAGCAACTACTATCGAAAAGAGAAATCTCTTACTATCAAATGAACAAGTAAACCTCATCGAACAAGAGATAAAACAAAAATTGAAAACAAAAATTTATCAAATATATAAAGCTTCAATTGGTGATAAATTTTTAGGCTATGGAGTATTAGTTAGCCAAAATGTACGTTCGAAGAACTGTGTTGTGATGTATCACATATCAGATAAAGCAATCTTAAAAAGTATTGAAATAATTGCATTTAATGAACCACGAGAATACTTGCCAAGTAAAAAGTGGACTGAAGTTTTTAATCAAACCCTAACATCTCAGCCTCTATATCTTACAAAAGATATTCCTGCGATTACAGGAGCAACACTCACTGCTAGAGCAGTTACAGATGCATCCAGAGTTGCTTTTGCAATTTACAATTATGTATTGAAGAGAGAAGAATGAAATTTACACTCATAAAAGATATCCGTAAAGATCGTTTTATGCGACCAATTCTATCCTTTTTAGTACTTTTTCTCACTCTGTATCTCCTGAGTGATATGTTTGTGAAATATAGCTCATTTGGAATATTTCCCAATCAAGTTTTTATTACACTATATGGAGATGAGCAACAGTTTGTGGATGCTATATCGGAGTCTGTATTTTTAGAATATTGGCATACTGAGATTTTCTTTTCAATGATGACTCTATTTCTTTTAGCCACGATTTATATACGAGTTAGCAACGCATCTACAGTAACGGCTATATCGGTAAATATTATGATGCTTAGTTCTATCTTTGCTTTAGTTTCGCTACTCTTAGCTTTTTATGGCTTTAGTTTTATGGTTTATATTTATGTGACATGTTTTGGTATTTGGCACTTTGTGGCAGTTCTGTGCGCTTTAGACATTCTAAGAAGATTTTATTTTGCATAAACTTTATAAGCTCTCTATCTTGTATTTTGGTGTATTTGTGCTTTTACTGTTAATAAGCGGCGTAATGATTTTTGCACAAAAAACTTCTTTTAGCCCAGTCGGAGTGTTACATTATTACATAGGTTATGAAGTAAAGTTTATAACAGCGAAAACAAATATAGGTCTTTTAAAGCTTGTATCACCTCATATATTTGCTTTTGCTCTTTTGTCGATGATTTTACTCCATTTCTTAGTTTTTACACGATTTAAACAAAAGGTGAGAATAGTTATATATTTGCTATTTGGAGTACAATTTTTAGAGATATTCACACCATTTTTAATAATTAATGTAGCTCCACTTTTTGTTTATTTAAAGCTTCTTTCTCTTTTTGTTTATTTAATGTTACTGCTTAGCATTCTCTTGCTCTTGGTGATTAGTATCATAAAAGAATAGGTTTGTAATGAAGCTGTTTATGTTTTTGCTAACTACTAATTTCTGATCGCTTTGAAGAATAATATATGCAATAGGCATAGAATCTAAAAATGCGTATGCTCTATTTTTTGGCATTACACTTACAGCTGTTGCATAAGCATCTATGTCTGAACTTTTCATTGAAGAGATGAGCGTGACTGAAATAAAATTTTGAGCTGGTCTTTTTAGTTTTGGATTAATAAGATGGTTGTTTTTTTTAGATTGAACATATCTTCTGTAATTGCCACTTGTGCTTATCGCTGTATCATCTTTTAGGGTCTCAAAACTAGCAAGATAAGTGTCTGAATATGGATTTTGAATATTCATCTGACATCTACCGATACATCGTATGTCGCCACTTATAGATATTATAGCTTTTTGTATCAGGTTGTTTCTAAAATAGTCTGCTACCTTATCCACACCAAAGCCTTTCCCCATCCCTCCTAAATCTAAAGTAATATTTTCATCCAAATAAGCCTCTTGTGTATCAAACGAGAGACCTTTAAAATTTACGTTTGCATTTTGTAAATCTTGTTTGTTTGGGAGCTGTTCTTCTTCCCCAAATTTATATAATTGTTTTGTAATAGAGCCTATGGTAATATCAAAGTAGCCGGAAGTTTTTTGATAATATTTTTTGCTAAGTTGCAAGGCTTCGTAGAGATTGGCATCTAAGTGAACTTTTTTTTCATGATTGAGTCTATATACTAAGGCACTCGTACTATATGAAGAGAGGGAAGTTTCAACATCTGAAATAATAGTAAAAGCATTTTGTAGTTGTTGTTCATGCTCTTTCTGAGTGGAAATAGTTATAAATGTGCCCATTAGAATCTCAGTTCTATTGAGTAACTCATCCTCAGCAAGCACGAGATTAACAAAAAGAAGCAACATTGCTATAGATTTTAAAAACACAAGTTGTTCCTTTTTATATCAAGTATTACAGAGATTCTGTAATTGGTCCCTGTACTTTGTATATGTGCATCGCATTTAACCGTGCAATCTCTTTAGACGTTTTTACAAAGGTCGCTATGAGTTCAATACTTAAGGAGTCTGTAACAACTTGAATAGCGCTCATAGAATCTTCAGATTGATCAAGCAAGAAAGAGACATCTGCTTTGATAAACTCTGGGTTGAGTGTTTTAAGATACGCAAAGTTTGAGGACTCCCCTGTAAAAGAGTTAATCCCAAAACCAAAACCATGCATTTTAAATAGATTCACAAACTCTTTGATGAGAAGAGGATTGTGTATTGCAAAGCTATCTGAAACTTCAAAAGAGAGTTTGAATTTTAGCGTTTTTGCATACTCTTTAAAGAGAGAAGTAAGTTCATCGAGTGCTTGAGGGTCTTTTAAAAATTCACTTGAGAGACGAACAGAGCAGTGTGAGCCATATATCTCTTCGTGTGCATTTGTTATAAGGTCTTTGAGTACAACTATATAGATTTGACTTACAAGTCCAAGGTTGATAGCTGGAGCGATGAAATCACCATAGAAGTAGCGATTGTCCTCTCCACCATCAATAGTGAAAGTCATTACTTTATGCTCTATATTTTTCGTTCGGCTATCTATGCTTGAGCGAAATTTGAGACTAAAATGCTGTTTTTCAATAGACTCTTTGATAATTGCACGCCATGCTTCTTTTCCTAGTGCATTGGCGTCATCTTTTTCTTCATAGATGTATGTGTTGCTTACCTCATCTACTTTTGCTTGTGTGAGTGCATTATCGGCACGAGTGAGAAGATCACTCACTGAGACATTTGGTCTGTAGCGGTACATACCAATGTCTATAATAGTTTTTTTACTATCAAGGTCGTGAGAGAGTAAAAGTTCGTTGTAGTCTAGGTGTATATTATTCGCTACATTGATGCTCTCTCTTGCGTCACAATCTGGAAGCATTATAATAAACTCTGTCCCGTTGACTCTGGAGATAACTCTATTTTCAAAACTCTGAGAGGCGTTGTTGAAAATGTTTGCAATTTCACAAAATACTTTGTCTGCTTCATTTCTTCCTAGCGTTTGATTGAGAATTTCTGCACCTCGCATAGCAACAATCATGATAGTTCCACCTTGTACTTTGTTATCTAAAGAGATAAGGTCTTGTAATTTGAGCATAAGGTAGCGTTTGTTAAAGAGTTTTGTTATAGGGTCATTATAAAGGAGTTCACGGTTGCGTTGTGCTGCTTCATTTCCTTTGTTAAAGATGTCTTCAACTTTTACAATCATTGCATTCATTGCTCTAACGACTTCTTTAAACTCGGTAGTATAAGGCTCTTTCTTTTGAATGACAAATTCGTTGCGTATGATAGCTTCAGCCTGATGACGTATCTCTTTAAGAGGTTTGAGTATGTAAGAGAGCATAATAAAAAGTATAACTTGAGCAATAATTACAAAAAAGAGGAAGAGCCAAAAGAGTTTCACAAAGGTAGTGTAGAGTGTTTTATAAACAATATCTGTATCTCCTGCTACTTTGACCTCTCCAATCATATTCCATCCAGAAGAGACATCTGCAGTAATCGTTTGCGCTTGAATGTTTGTAAACTCTACAAACCAAGCTGGAACACCATTGATTGGACGTGTGTTGAGCTGTTTATATGTAAAGGCATCTTGATTGGAACTGTACTCAATAAATTTGTAATAGCCACTGTCAAATGCAGCATCAATGATGGTTGCTATAGTAGCCTCTTCCCCTTCTGTTGCTGCTAAATTATTTGTTAGCGTAGCTATATTATTCACAGTTGTTTCATAAAGACTCTCTATCATATTTTCTTTAGCAGATTGATAGTTAAGTGCAAAAACAGAACCTAAAATAATTATAATGAGTACAGATAAGGCAAGTGCCATTTGCTTATAAAGTGTCATAATTTCTTCCTTTTCATATCAGCTTCGAGTTGCTTCCATTTTTTAGATTTTGGACCTGTATCTCCGTTTATCATTTTAATCACCTTTATTAAATCTTTGCGTTTTGAAGCGGGCAGAACGAGTCTATTGTTGTTATCCAAAATGAGGATGTCATTTTTTGTCTTTGGTTTAGGTACTTTGAGATAGGAGAGGACCATATGTGATATTTTCTCTCCTCTGCTATTTTTGTAAATGACATAGGTAAATTTGAGTCTTTTTGGATCAACTCCTAACTCTTTTAGAATGTAGTACTTAGCAATGGTGTAGTCTTCACAATCACCTTTATTTTTTCCAACAAACTCATAGAGTGTTGCCCAGTAATCATTTAAACCGTAGACTTCTTTGTCACTTTTATACTTTATACCATTGACCCATGTGTTGACAAAATTGAGTTTTTTGAGTTCATCTGTATCTTTGAGTTTATGAAGAAGCTCTTTGTCAATGACAACAAACCTTTTTTTTGCACTCTCACCATACTTCATTTGGGCTTTTTTTTCAAGTTGCACGTCTATAAGATCTGCAAAAAGGTTACCCTGAAGTAAGAACAGTTGTAGCAAGAAAAAGCCAAGTATAATCTTCATAATTTATTATACTAAAACTAAAGCTGTCTTTTATTAAAACCTGATGTTCCGCTTCTCGCTTCAAAGAAGGAGTTTTGTGCAAAAGGTTTGAGATAGTGAGGAACTGCGCGCCCTTTGAGCTTCATCATGTCCTCAAGCATTGCCTCGGCAATACGTTGTTTTTCTACTTGTTTGACTTGTGATAGATACGTAAAAAGAAGCTCTCCTAAACGTTCTAAAGAGATTTTCCATGTGGAGAGTGTTTGTTCATATATCCAAAGACTAAAAGCATAGAAATTAAGAAAAACACTTTCCTCTTCCCAAAGTAGAGGAATGCTTTTTTTAAAGTTTCCACTGTTATAAGTTAAATCCCAAAATCTTGCAAAGCGTTTCATAATTTGAAGATCGTTAAAACTTAGCTCCGAATTTTTTAAAATGTCGTAAGGCGGAATATCACTATAAACCATTTCGTACTGAGTGTCATGGCGAGAGAGATGTGTACCAGAGAGTTTTTTGAGTATGCCTAGTTGTATCTCGCATGAACTAAGTGCGACAAGTGTGTCTAAGTTTTTTCCAAAACTCTCTAAACTCTCACCAGGAAGTCCTATAATCAAATCAAGATGAATATGCGCACTCGTTTCATTTTCTAAAAAAGAGATGTTGTCATAAATCTTCTCAAGTTTGAGTTGACGAGAGATATTATTTGCTATTTCAAGGTTGAGTGTTTGTACGCCAATCTCAAGTTGAAGAGCCTCTGGAGGGAAGCTTTTTATTTTCGCACGTAACGATGAGGGAAAGTGGTCTGGCACTACTTCAAAGTGCACAAAATAGGGAGCCTTTTTGGCTAAAAAGAAATCAAGAATTTTGTGAGCAGCTTTCATATTAAGATTGAAAGTTCTATCGACAAACTTAAAATTTCGTGCACCTCTTTTCCAGAGTTCTTCAAATGCTTCTAGTACTTTGTCTAAATCAAAAGCACGTACTCGCTCGTCCATAGAAGAGAGGCAAAATTCACATTCAAAAGGACAGCCTCTTGAAATTTCAACGTAGATATATCTGTTTTTTATATCCGCATCTGTGTAGTAAGCATAGGGAAGTTGTACTTCTTTTAGCTCTGGTAAAGTCATTTGTATAATCTTTTGCATTGGTGTTACGTGCATAATTTCTTTGCATAGTTTGTAAAAGGCAAAATCTCCTTCACCTTGAATAATATAATCCGCATCCTCGAAGTTTACACGATAAGGCAAATACGTCACTTCGGGTCCACCAAGGACAATAGTTGTTTGTGGAGATACTTTTTTAAGAATATGAATAAGTTCTTTTACCTGTTGAGCATTCCAGATATAAACACCAATTCCTATAACATCGGGTGTATCAAGGAGTAATTCTTCTGCAACACTTTGCAGGGCATCATTGATACTAAATTCTAAAATAGTTGTTTGTGATTGAAGCTCTTGCATGTTGGCATAGAGATAGCGAAGACCAATGGCACTATGCGTAAATCTTGAGTTTAAAGTAGTTAAAATGATTTTCATAAAAGGAAGTTTAGCATAAGAAAGCAGTCAAGCTAAATTTTAAGGGGAAAAAACTTGACTGCTTAAAAAATTGTTAGGAAGATATACTCGCTTATGAAAGGGGAAAACATAATTGAGTTAGCAAAATTATATTTATTATAAGTTAATAGGAAGTAAATATAGAGAAGGAAATGTAAACTCTTTAGATATAATTTCAAGATGTCAATATTACTAGCACTTTTTTACTTTTTTTACTTCTCTATAGTTGGTATATACATCATTTTTTTACCTAAAGTTTTTTCTATGCTAGGCTATAGTGCGAGTGAGATAGGGATTCTCTTTGCTGCTGGACCTTTGGTGCGATTTATTCTTCCTTTTTTGTTTATGCGAGGATTGAAGTTAAGTAAAAAACTTTTCCAAAGTGCTGCGATTCTTGTAGTGTTGAGTGCAATTGCCTTTTATATTTCCATACATAACTTTTATCTCCTTCTTTTTTCAAATATTATGCTTGGAATAGGGATGAGTCTTATTCTTCCCTATATAGAAGTTATTTCACTTGAGACTCTGGGAAAAGAGCGATATGGTCGCGTACGACTCTTTGGTTCTATTGGTTTTATTCTTGTAGCTCTTGTTTTGGTAAAGTTTCTTACATCACCTTATACCGCACTCTCTTTTTTGCTTGCGCTTGCAGTAGTCACTGCTTTTGTTGCTATTGTGATTACAAACCATGTAGAGAAAAAAATTCCCTTAACGCAGGAACACGCTCATAATGATATAAACATATTAACAGATTGGAAGCTCTGGAGTGGTTTGATTTTGGTGCAGATGAGTTTTGGTGCATTTTATAATTTCTTTACTATTTATGTTACAGCACATGGGATAGCTTTGGATATGACAATCTATCTTTGGAGCTTTGGTGTTGTTATAGAAATTTTAATGTTCCTTTTTCAAGGAAAATTACTCAAAGGGAATCTTCTTAGTATCTTACAATTTACAACATTTTTAACAGTTTTGAGATGGTTGATTGTTTTTCTCTTGCCCGATAATGTTTTGGCTCTCTTCTTTGCACAAAGTATTCATGCCCTTGGCTTTGCCCTTTTTCACTCTGCTGCGATTAGTTATCTCTACTCTTTTTATAAACACAAATCGCTTGCACAGCAGTTCTTCTCTGGCATAAGCTATGGTTTTGGTGGACTTTGTGGAGCACTTATTTCAGGGTATATTTATGAATGGTATCCAGAGTATCTTTTCTTAAGCTCTGCATTTATGGCATTGGGTGCGTTTCTATTTTTTACTTTTTGGAAAAGAGGAGTTGAGAGAGAGAACATCTAGGCAGTGCCTAGACGCTTAGTAATCCATTATAAGATTGAGCGTGAGTGTCGTATCTGTTTTTTCTTTTCCATCTGCTGGAATGTTAGTATAGTCGACTTTATAACTTATACCAGCTGAAAAGATTGAAGATATTTTACTACTGAGCGCACTTTTAGAGTATGCAAAGTAATTATCAGATTTTTCTAAAGAACCTCTCATGCTTAACTCTTGAGCAAATTTTAGGTTTTCAATAATTTGCCAAGTATAAACACCTTTTACTCTATATGCAGCATAGTTATCATTATAAGCAACATCTCGTAGTGTTCCACCATCAGTTGATTTAGGGTATGCTATAACAGCTCCTGTACTATCTACATACACATCATCGTATCTATCTTGTGCATAGAGTAGATTTCCATCAAAAGTCAGGTTATGTGCATCTGAGATAATCGCCTTATATTTTGCACCCGGACCAGTATAGAATTGGTATGCAAAACCTGAGAATCTATCTGATTTGTACCCAATAAGATAGTTAAATGCAAGTCTGTTTGTAAACTCATAATCGTAAGTTATCTCTGTAGTAAACTTGTTTTTCGTCTCAACAGAGTCATCGCTTGCATACTGTCCATCAAACATAAAGTTTCCTATATGTTTGCCCCAACCTTTTTTTGCTTTTGCGTCAAGATTAAAAGTTTGTGTCTTAGTGTTTCCAGCTGTCTCTATGTATCCAAACTCCGTATGTGTTACTAGAGCATCATCTTTATTTGTATTTGGTTCTGCTGCCACTACAAGAGAAGATGCGAGGATTGTGCTTAATACTATTTTTTTTATCATGTCTAAATTTTTCCTATATTTTTATTTATCTGTATGAACATCCATTTGTGGATAAGGAATTGAGATGCCTTTTTCATCAAATGTAAGTTTAACACTCTCAATCATATCAAAGTAAACACCCCAGTAATCGTCATTCAGAACCCATGCACGAACTACAAAGTTTACACTACTATCAGCTAACTCACTTACTGCAACGAATGGTTCTGGATCAGTTAAAATTCTGCTATCAGCTTCTACTATAGACATAAGCGTCTGTTTTGCAAGTTTTAAATCATCTCCATAACCAATCCCAAAAACGTGATCCACTCTACGTGTAGGTTTATTAGAGAAGTTTGTTATGTTACCACCAATAATTTTAGCGTTTGGCACAATAATAGTACGGTTATCTACAGGAGAAATAATTGTTGAAAAGAGATTGATGTCAGTTACAGTTCCAACTGCACCACCAGCATCAATCATGTCTCCAACTTCAAATGGACGAAATACAATGATTAAAACTGCTGCACCTACATTTGCCAATGAACCTTGAAGTGCTAAACCAACAGCAAGACCAGCTGCACCAAAGATTGCTATGAACGAAGTTGTGTCAACTCCTACTGTATTTAAAGAAGCAATAATGACTACCATTAAAAGTACGAAGTAAACTAAGCTTTCAACAAACTCAACAAGAGTTGTGTCAATTTTTGCTTTTACCATGAGTCTCTTACTAAGCTTAGTAAGCTTATTTGTTACCCATTTTCCTATGAAAAAGACTACGAACGCTGCTAAGATTTTTAAGCCATATTCGCTTGCATAAGCAATAGCTAAATCGGTGTATTTGGATGCCTCTGTTGTAACCGTTGTAACTGTAGTCGTATCCATGTGAAGAAACTCCTCTGATATTTAGATTTAAAATTTTAACCTAAAATAGTGTGATAATGGTGATTTTATTTTGATTTATTGTTTCAATATGTCGACAAAGTTGATGATACTTATTGAGATTAACAGAATCTACCTTGTATAAAAATTGTCTATATTTAAGATAATTTCCCCAAACTCTTTTGCTTTGTTGTATGCGACCGCGTTTATAAAGTTCAAAGCTTACAACCGCATTTATAAGACCTTTGAGAAGTTTAACTTCATTACTTTTTTCAAAACGTCTTGGAAACCAAAGAGACTCTAGTGTCTCGTGTGCATCATAAAATCTCTGCTCATCTAAACAGAGTGAGAACTCATCTATTTTGTTATTTATCATCGAGTAGCATCATATTTTTACGCCAGTATCCACGTCCACCTTTAAGTGACACGCAATGGTATTTTGGAAATTTTGCTTTATATTCACTGAGTCTATCTAGTGTCGCTTTTCCTGTATCGCAGTAAAAAACAAAAACACTTCCCTCTGGGTATTTGCTAAGTTCATAAGGATTATATGTAACTGTTTGTGCCTTTTCAATAGGAGAGAGAATGGTGTCAACAAGAACAACTTCAACACCCTCTTTTCGTAGGTCATGGCTATATTGTAAGAACTCTCTTTGAGTCCATTCGTCTTTGTATATCATAGGCTTATTATATAGTAGATATATTAGGCTAAATTTAAAAAAAATGGCTACAATTTTGAATGTCAAGAAAAAACAAGAAAAATAGCAAGATAAACCAAAGAATACGAATATATTTTGATGATGACCCATTTGATATAGGGATTGAAAGAGTAAGTTCAGAGACTTTAAGTGAACTTTTTGCAACACTCGGAATCTATGATATTGAGCATAACAAACAGCTCATGATTAAAACATTACGAATGATTTGGAGTGAAGCAGAGAGTTCAATGCGCGCAGATATACTCAATTTTTTTGAGAGTGAGGGACGCGTTTATAAGGGTGAAAAGACACAAATAGCAAATTATGAGAGAGACGACAAAATAGAAATGCTCTTAAATGAGCTTGATGTAACTCCAGAAGAGTCAGCAGAACTCTATAAAAATTTTGTAACACTAAGAAGTAAAAAGATAACCATAGAAAAAATGGAGTCAAAACTTCGCCATATCAGATATGAACATAAGCGTGAGATTTTACAAAAAGAGTTAGAGGGTGTTTTTGAGCTTGATGATTCTCTTGAGTTTAATGCTTCGCTCAAATATGAGATTTATGATGTGAGTTTCTATAAAATTTTAACGCTTAACACAAAACCCTACTCGTATGAATTTCTCGATGACAATGATATCGCTACAATAGTTGAGACGATAGGCAATGATAAACTTAAAGTCGTACAAGCAAAACAGACACAGATAAATACTTTTTTAAAATCTCTAAAAAATCCGCACGCTTATCTGACAAATAAACAGATTTTAGATTCGTTACGTGCGTCTCCTCCAAAGTCAAAACTTACATACCCTTTGATAAGCCAAAAAGTCTTAAAAGAGATAGTCAAAAGTAAGATAAACAGTGATGATATAGAGCTTCACGAAGAGGAAGTTCTGTTATATGTGCGTGAGAGCATAACGCTTCCGTACTCGGAGCGTACAATTCCTTATAGATTGGAACTTCATGTTGAACTTGATGGTCTTTTAGAAGAGATTTGGAACTCGCAAAAGTTTAGTTTCGATGCAATAATTGTGGAGGCAAAACATGAGCATGAAGAGGAATTTTTACAGGAGCTAAATAGCTTAGTACAAGAGTGTGAAAAATATGCTTCACTTCTTTACTTTTCTACACAAGAGTTGCACCAAAGAGTCTATGATGTTTTACTCGATGTGATGCCAAATAGTCTCAATATTACTCCAAAAATTGTGCGAAAAGTTACACGGCGTTTTGTCTATTCTATTCATGAACAACTCATAAAAAGACAGAGACAAGAACTTTTAGCGCGTACAATTAGAGATTTTAAAAATCTTTTCCCTCAAGCAAGAGAGATGCGAAGAAAGCTTACGCTTCATATAGGTCCTACAAATAGTGGAAAAACCTACGAAGCAATGAAAAAACTCGAACTAGCAGATACAGGCTACTACCTTGCACCTCTACGTTTACTCGCATTAGAAGGTTATGAAGGATTAAAATCCAAAGGGATAGAGAGCTCACTCATAACAGGAGAAGAGCAAATTATTGATGATAATGCAACACATATAAGCTCTACGATTGAGATGCTTAATTTTGAGGTTGATGTAGATGTTTGTGTGATTGATGAGGTGCAGATGATAGATGACCGTGACCGAGGTTGGGCTTGGGCAAATGCCATCATTGGAGCACCTGCAAAAGAGATAATCATGACGGGATCAATAAACTCAAGAGAGGCGATTGTATCACTTGCAGAGTATCTGGGTGAAGAACTTGAGATTATTGAATTTGAGAGAAAAAATCCACTCACACTCTTAGAGTTTCCAACAGCATCAAGAGATGTCGAAGAGGGAAGTGCCATCATTGCATTTAGTAGGCGAGATGTATTAAAACTCAAACAGGAGTTTGCACGTGATTTTAGCGTGAGTGTTGTGTATGGAAATCTCTCTCCAGAAGTAAGACGTGAAGAGGCGCGCCGTTTTCGTGAGGGTGAAACACAACTACTAATAGCTACAGATGCCATAGCAATGGGGATGAATCTACCGATAAAAACAATTTTGTTTTCAAAAGCAGAGAAATTTGATGGTATTACACAAAGAAATCTCTTTCCTTCTGAAGTACATCAAATTGCAGGACGAGCTGGACGTTATGGATTGAGTGAAGAGGGTTATGTAGGTGCGCTCAATATCGAGACGCTTAAGATAGTGAAGAAAAATTTTACAAAACCTGCTCGTGTTATTGCTATACCTTTTAAAGTGATGGCAAATCTTGAACATATTAAACTTGTTGGAAAGATTTTAGAAGAAAATTCACTTGAAGAGATTCTTGGCTTTTTTGTGAAAAATATGGAGTTTAATGGACCCTTTTATGCAGCAAATTTAGATGATATGCTTGAAGCTTCCAAGATAGTAGATACCTATGATTTAGATATAGCAACAAAGTACCATTTAGCTTGTGCTCCATTGACTCTAAAGTCCCCTTATATTGTGAGTGCATACGAGAATTATATTACCTTACTTGAACGAAAAGAGCAAATTAATTATGTGCCACCTCGCTTAGTTGGAAACCTTGCTCCAACGTCAGATGATCTGTTACGTGCGGAAGATATGGTTAAAGAAATTTCACTCTATTTGTGGTTGAGCTATAGGTTTCCTGAAGAGTTCGTGGATGCACAAAAGGCGAGGCAGTATAGAGGTGTAATCAACAAATACATAGAAGAATCTCTACATCAGTCACACTTGGCAAGTCAATGTAAACTTTGTGGAGCCGTACTGCCTATAAATTCAAAATATAGCATTTGTCAGAACTGTTTTAAGAAGAACTATGTACATAAACGAGGAAGAAAACGTAGCCAGTTATAGCTACGCTAAAATTTATTTACGATGTTGTCTAAAACTTTCGTAAAGTGCTTCAAAAGAGACCTCACTTGAATTCTCTACAGATTTCATAGTCTCTATTGCTTTTTGTAGATTGCCTTCTTTCCATAATGCAATAGCTTGTTTTGCTCCTGTATGAACAGTTGCATGGTGAGTAGTTAGGCTAGAGATTGTTTTTTTATCATCTTTTATTTTCTCTTTATTCTCGTCGAACCATTTCCCAAACCTACAAGAGTGCTCATCTATCATATCTACATATTCATTGTTAATGAATGCGTTATATGCAAGAAGTTTAAAGAGAATATGGTCTAATTTACCTGTTCCTGTACCAACCTCATTTGAGATATTTTCTGTTATATCTTTTATACGGTGTGAGTTTGATATAACAAACTTTAACTCTTCAAAAAAGGAGTCTAGTTTTGTGTTCATGTTTTCAGTGTTTTCTCTAAACATCTCTGCTACATTTTGAATTTCAGAAGTATTTTGTTTGAGTTGATTTATACTGATTTCTACTTCATTTGTTGCTTTTTGCGTACGCTCAGCAAGTTTACGAACTTCATCTGCAACAACAGCAAATCCACGCCCATGTTCACCAGCTCGTGCTGCTTCTATTGCTGCATTAAGAGCAAGAAGGTTTGTCTGATCAGATATATCCTTAATGAGGTTAATAATATCACCAATTGAGGTTACACTTTCATGGAGAGAAGAGGCTCCTCCATTAAGGTTTTCCGCCTCTTGAGCTATTAAATTAATAGAGTTACTTATCTGACGTGAGTCCTCTTGTACTGTATCTATTCTACGGGAGGTTCTCTCATTTAAGTCGCTTGCTTCACCAAGTTGCTCAACTGCTGATTCCATAATTGTTCTTGTAAATGTTACTCCACTCTTGTATGATTTAAGAAGAAGTTGAACAATTTCTTCTACAGCTTTTTCTGCCTCAGATTGATTGTCTGCAGGGAGATCATTTTGGAGAGAGAGTTCGGACTTTAACTCTTCTATTTGAATTTTGAGCAATTTATTTTCATTTTCTAGCTCTTTAACTTTTGCTGTTTCTTTATCGCAATTACTAAATAATCCCATTGTCTTTCCTTGGTTCAATATGTGCATAGAGTATAACATAATTTTTTTTTGTTACACTTAGAATTATAAAGTAAAAAATATTAAAAATGATATTTTTAGCGCTTGCAATGATAACTGTTTTGCTAAAATTTGTAGATAAAGAAAAGTTTATGAAGTCAGTATTTTAATAAACGGGAAATTAATTTTTCCCATTTATCATGGTCGAAGTGAGACCTTTTTCATCACGATTTTCAGCGATGATTATTCCAGCAATGTGTAAAGGAACAAAAATTAAAATAACGTTATAGATAGCTTCATGAAGCTCTGTAATAGTGTGTGTGAGTGCTTTTGTGAGTTGTAGCTCTTCGTGGAAGTGAATGCTTAAACCACTTAAACTCATAAAGAAAAGTGCCCCATAAAGAACATAGTAAAGTGCATGCACACCTTTTTTATGAAGTGAAAGTTCACTAAATTTCTCTTTTATTTGTGAGCTATCTCTAAAATAAAGAAAGATTCTATAAAGCACTAAAAATGCAAGTCCATACCCTAAAATAATGTGCCATTCCCACATTCCATCGCGGATAGATTTTGCTAAAATTTTTGCTTGTTCTGTTGTAATAGTTATGTCAAACTCTGCAAGTTTATTCATAAGAATTTCAGAATTAGTTCTCCAACTAAGAAAGGTTTTTCTTAAAAAGACTGTTCCTAAAAGACCAAGGACAACTGCTGCATTGAGCCAATGCCAGATTCTAAAATTAAGTGAGTATTTCATTTTACCTCTTTATTATATAGATTGTATCATAGTCATCAACTGCGCATAAAGCATACCAATGCGAACCTGTAAATTAGGTTTTTCTGTATCATGAGACTTCGCAAGCTTTGCTTCAAGAGCTCTGATTTTTTTCTGTATTTCCTGCATTTTCTTCTCTAGCGAATCTTCTTTACTCTCTTGAGGTCGATAGAAAGAGTCCAGCTTTAGATTTAACAGATTTTTTATGATACTATTCATTGTATCGACTGTCTCTTTAGTGTTCTTTTTTAGAGCTAAATCAACATGAGATATTATACCCGCTTTTCCATTCTCAAAGAGTACAAAGCCACTTTTTTTTAGTTCACCTAGCGTTTCATTTTCATTGGTTTTAAGAGTAAAAGGTGTAGTGATATTTCCTAAAAATATTGCTCCTATTCCAACTTCTCCTAGAGCTATAAGAGTATCTTTACCTTCACTTTTTTGCCAGATTCTGAGCTTGTCAAAAATAGCATCATTCTCATCTATCCAGCCATTGTTGTCTTCATCGTATTGACTTAAATCAGAAAAGCCATCACCACTCTTTGTTCCAAAGAGTTCTGAGCCATTATCTATTTTGCCATTACTATCTTTATCGAGAGCTAAAAATCCATTTCCTGCATTTAGTTGTGATATTTGATCACTTTTTCCATCACTATCAATATCAAAACTAAATGTTTTAGAACTGAGTGATGGCATAGCTCCATTGAGATTGATGACTAAGGGATCAACCATAGACTGATTCTGTAAACTTTCTACACTAAGCACTGTCTTTTGCACAAAACTTCGTGATAAGTTAAGATTGAGTGAAAGTTCTATCTCTTTACCATCCGCTTGAACAAATGCACTTATAGAGTAGTTGAGTGCTTGAGCTTCTACATTTGTATTGCTTATTATAACTTTATCACCTATGGTCTCTCTGGATTGCGCGTGCATACTTTTTAAAATTGCTTTTGAAAGTATTTGTGCAAGTTGATTGGAAGCTTCATCTGTTTTTTTGATACCTACATTTTCTGTGGAAATTTCACTTGAAGAGGTATTTGTTAAATCTTTTTGTACTGTAGAGATTTTTGTCTCTTGAGACGCAAATTGAAGATTGAAATATTGTGCATTCATTGCTACCGAGTAATTAGAAACTCTCATAATATCCTCCTTGATATTCTAAGAGAGTAATATCGGCAGAAAAAAAGTTACTCTAAAATAGACCTAACTTTTGAATGAATCAATACTTGCTTGAAGTGAAGCAGCCACTTTAACTAATCTTTTCAAATCTGCCTCTATGCTAAGAACGCTTGTTCCATTTGCAGTTGAGAGTGCTTCAATGTCTTTAATATAACTCATGATTTCTTTGATGTTATCAGACATTTTCAAACTATCTTCTTTTGATTTACCTGCAACCTCTGTTGATTGTCCCATTGCAGAAGAAGTTAAGTGGATTTTCTCTTCAACATCATCTGAGATACTTGTAAGATGCTCAATATTTTGTGCATTACTTGACATTTTATCGCTAACATCATTAATAGACTGGACAATAGTGCTAATGCTTATATCTATTTCCGTGAGGCTTTTTTGTGTTCTCTCAGCAAGCTTACGAACTTCATCTGCAACAACAGCAAATCCACGTCCATGCTCACCAGCACGAGCCGCTTCGATAGCTGCATTAAGAGCAAGAAGATTTGTTTGTTCCGCAATGTCTTTGATAACATTAAGTACATTTTTGACTTGATCAGCATCCTGTTTTAAACTAGCGAGTTCACCTGCTAGTTCGTTTTCAGTTTCTACAAAAGAAGAGACTTCACTACTAAGTGCGCTAAGTGATTCTCTCGCAGTTTCTAGCTGTTCATCTGCTTCTGTAATAGTTCTTTGTGTAGTGATAGCAGCTTCAATAGTATTTTCAAGAAGGAGTTGTATATCTGTACTTTTTCTACTTGTTTTACTGACTAATTCTTGTTCTTGTTGTGTCCCTTTTCTTATAACATGAGAAGAAGTCTCGATTTCTGAAGAGATTTCAGTGTTTTGCTGTCCTAGTGATTTGACATCATTCACAGTTGCTTGAATCATTTCTATAAATTTATTAACTTCTTTTGCAGCTTCTCCAAACTCATTTCCTTCATGGTAAGGGAGTCTTTGCGTTAAATCTTTATCTCCACTTACTAAGTCAGAAATTTTTTCTTTAAGTGCATTAAGTGGGTTAAATATCTCTTTTATAAAAAAGATAGAAGCGAGAATGGCAAAAATAATACCAACAACAATGAGTGAAATAACAAGTGTTATATTTGTTTTTTCAATGTTTTCATCACTTCTATCTAGGGAAAAGACTAAGTCCATTGCTCCAAGTGTATACCCAACTTCTGCATTATAATGGCAAGCTAAACAACGCTCTTCTGCCACCATAGGTTTAATAAGACGAATAGTGTGATGTGAGTTGACATTTGTTTCTATAAGTTTTGTGGTTTTACTGTTTAATACATCTATAAGAATAGGGTCTGTAGTATATTTTTCAGCTGCTGCATAGATTTCTATAACAGCCTTAGATTTTATAATTTCAAGTTCTTCTATACCATCAATTTTTTTCGCTGATTCATATGCTTGTTTTACGACAGCTGGATCCCCAAGCATCATACTTCCCGTCATTGTTTGAAAAATAGATTCACTAACCATGTTTAAAGACTGTTTAGAGCTTTTATCGGAAAGATTGTGAAGTGTGGAAGAGAGATAGTACGTGATACCAAATAATCCAAAAATACTTAAAACTAAGATAGATACAATGACCTTTGCTTTTACAGATGCAAACATGAATATTCCTCGGACTTATACTAAAATATGGTCTTGATTATAGCAAAAAGTAAATAGTTTTGAGTGTTTTATTACAGAAAAACTATTTTCTTGCAACTTTTAGAGACACTAGGTCATGTAAACTTCAAGGTATAGCCATATTTTTAAACACATTTCATTTTCTTTAGATTACGAGGTGAGCATACTTTAGTGGTGCATTACACAATTAAGAGCATTTAAATGATTATAAAAGTACAATCCTAAATAATTATTTGAATTTTTTATGGATATGGTACTGATTTGGGCAAAGTTATTTTTCTCCTTATTTTTTTATTTTCTTCTTTGTGTGCAAATGAAAAAGTAGTTCTTCAGCTCAAATGGCTTCACCAATTTCAATTTGCTGGATATTATGTAGCCTTAGAAAAAGGCTATTATAGAGATGCTGGACTTGATGTTGAAATCATAGAACGGGATTTAAATAAAGATAATGTACAACAAGTTATTGATGGCGAAGCAGATTATGGAGTTGCCGATTCAGGACTTTTTTTGTACAAAGCAAGAAGAGAGCCTATTGTTATTGTCGCTCCAATTTTTCAGCACTCTCCAAGTATTCTCATGACACTTAAAAGTAGTGGCATAGACAGTCCTTATGCACTCGAAAATAAAGATGTGAGATTTTACAAAAAAGATGTGGACGGATTTAGTATTTTTGCAATGCTAAAAAGTCTAAATGTTAAGCCTATAATGTCAAGATTGAAAGATAAGGCAAGTTATTTAGACTTAGCAAAAAAGAAGACAGATGCTTATGTAGGATATTTGTCAAATGAGCCTTACTATTTTAAAGAAATGGGCGTAGAAATCAACATCATTAATCCTACAAATTATGGATTTGATTTGTATGGAGATATGCTTTTTACAAGTACGAAAGAGGCGAAAGAGCATCCACAAAGAGTAGAGAAATTTAAACAAGCGAGTCTCAAAGGGTGGAAGTATGCACTTGAACACAAAGAGGAGATAGCGAATCTCATTAAACGTAAATATGCAAAAGAGAAATCACTAGAGCATCTCTTGTTTGAAGCAGATGCACTAGAGCAGATGATACAGGATAAAGCTATTCCGCTAGGTACAATCAATATAGGAAGAGTAGAGTTCATACTTAAGGCCTATGCAAAGTATGGTTTTATTCAAAATATCGTTCCTGCTCAAGAGTACATCTTTGATGCTCTAAAAAAACAAGAGAGAGGTCTTTTAACACAAGAAGAACAGGAGTATCTTAAGAAGAAAAAAGTTATAAAGATGTGTATTGATCCTGATTGGATGCCTTTAGAAAAGAATGCAAAAGGCAAACACATAGGTATAAGTGCCGATTACTTTTCTCTTTTTGAACAATCTATAGGTGTACCTATTGAGATGGTAAATACGAAAAGTTGGGAAGAGTCTTTATTGTATGGTAGGCAGAGAAAGTGCGATATTTTTTCGCTAGTTATGCCTACAAGAGAGCGAAAAACGTATCTTGATTTTACAAAATCTTATTTGAATATTCCTTATGTGATTGTGACAAATTTGGATGAACTTTTTATTAGCGATATTACAAAAGTAGTAGATAAAAAAATAGGTATAGTAAAAGATTACGCTTTTGGTGAAATTTTAAGAGAACGCTATCCTCATATGAACCTTGTCAATGTTAAGAGCGTAAACGATGGTCTTGAGAAAGTAAAAAATGGGGAGTTGTTTGGTTTTATAGATACGCTTGCAACTACTGGGTATAACATCCAAAAAAATTATATAGGGCAACTTAAAATTGCGGGTAAATTTGATGAGAACTGGGAACTTGGAGTTGGAGTCAGAAACGATGAACCAATACTCAAAGAGATTTTTGATAAAGCAGTAGAAAAAATAACACCTGAACAAAAACAAGAAATTTTCAATAGATGGGTCTCTGTAAATTACGATAGAGGCACAAATTATGAGCTTGTTTTTACTTGGGTTGGCATTGTAGCTTTTGTTTTTAGTGTTATATTGATAGCTGTAATGTATGTGAACAGAAAGATGCGTATTGAGATTAAAAATCGTAAACTCATTGAGAAAAAATTAGAAGAGATGACAGTAACAGATGAGCTAACAACTCTTTACAATAGAAGACATTTTAATGAACTTCTCCCAAGAGTACTTAATAGTGCAAGAAGAGAAAAAGCTACCGTATGTTTTGCAATTTTAGATATAGACTACTTTAAACAATACAATGATGCATACGGGCATATTGCGGGTGATGAAGTGCTTAAGAGTTTGGCAACTTCTATGCGCTACTCTATGCAAAGAGCAGATGATTACTGTTTTAGATTAGGTGGAGAAGAATTTGGCATCATCTTTAAAGGAATGAGTCACGAGGTAGCAAAAATACTCATAGAGAGAATGCGACAAAATATTCAAGACTTACAAATAAAACATGAAGGTAGTAGTGTAAATGAGTATGTAACTGCTTCTTTTGGTCTTGTTGTCAGAGAAGCATCTTCAATAAAATCTGAAAGAGAACTTTACAGAGAGGCAGATATACTTCTTTACGAAGCAAAAAAAGCTGGTAGAAATAGAGTGGTGATTAATAGTACGAGCCTATAAAAAATTTAGCAGAGGTTTGTTTTGTCTTTGCTTGAGCTGAAAAATTGTTCCATTTATAACCATGATGAACGTAGGACAAGATAAAATGTAGCAAACTCCATGACCCCTTCTAAAGGCTCTTGATGGGTTTCTAACTCTTGCAATTACTTGCCTTTTTTTAGTGTTACGTGCGAGTACTTTAGAATTTTACAGTTTCATAGATTTCAAGTGATTATTTTATAGAATAAAATTATTCGTAAAACTAGTTTGTACTTTTTTAATGCTTTTCTCTAAAGACTTTCCAAGCAGAGATAAGCAAAATCACTCCTAGCATCAATGTGATGTATTCTGAATTTACAAATTCAAGCATTAGTGAACCGATAAATGCACCTACAAATGAGCCAAAAATCATAAAGACTACAAATCTTTTCTCATTAATTATTTGCTTAAATTGCTCACTTTTGGAGTATCTAAAAAATGCCATCAGCATGGTCGGTAAACTAATGCAGAGCGATATGCTCCCTGCTAACTTTGGCTCTATCCCAAACAATAAAATAAGTGTCGGTATGATAAATTCTCCTCCAGCAACACCTAAAACCGCAGCGATAATCCCAATAAGCACACCCGCAACGAGACCACTTACAAACAGCAAAACGCTATTTTCAAACAGAGGAGACCCAGCTACTAAATAGCTATGTCCAAGAAGCATGGAGAGTGCAAGCCCTACAAGCAAAATTAGAATGATTTTGTTGAGTAACTCTTGTTTTATTTTTATAGCATAACTAGCACCAAGATAAGCGCCAAAGAGACTGCCTAGTAAAATATTGACAATCGTAAAAGCATGAGGAATTATCTCCTCAAAGCCTATAGTATGGCTTCTAAAGAGGAGTGAAGATGAGACAACTGCTAGAGAGACAACTTTATTTATGATGACTGCATTGAGTGTCGCAAATCCAAAAAAACCAACTAAGATAGGAAGTCTAAACTCAGCACCACCAAGTCCAATAAGCCCACCAAATGCACCAACTGCAGCACCTGAAATAAAACTATAAAAATTTCTCATTTAATTATCCC
>JBFHKA010000011.1:0-76503 GCA_041595535.1 Sulfurimonas sp.
GGAAGTTTTTTGTCATCTTGTTGATAGTAAAAGTCTATTGTGGCATCAAAATTTTCTGTTTTGAACTTTTTAATAAAGCCACCCATGACATAATCATACGAACCATATTTAAAAACAAGTTTATCATTAGACTCAAAATCTTTAAAATCTTCAGCATAAGTTATAACTTTAATCGAACCTGCATAAGCATTTACACCGTTTGTTTTACTTCCGGGACCTCTGACTATTTCTATTCTTTTTATCATCTCAATTGGCATTGAAAGATATTCAGAATAGGAATCAAAAAAGAGGTTGTTAACGAGTACATCGTCAATAAAAAGTTTTGTTTGACCATAGGCTTTAGGGTTTGATCCACGAAAGATAGGAGTCTGATTGTTAAAGTTATCAGTAGTCATATCTACACTAGGAGCAAGCCCTAGAGCTTCTTTTAGGTTTGCTATACCTAGCTTTTCTAACTCTTTGCCTTGAAACACAGATATAATGTATGGTTGATATTGCTCATTTTGTTTTGTAATAGTAGCGACAGTGTTAAAGCGATGCATATCTTTGGAGATAGAAGCTAAAACATCATCACTTTGAGCATTGAGAGTTGTGAAATTTATAAGTAGGAGAGAGGTAGTGTTTAAAACATTTAAAAATAAGTTTTGCTTCACGCTGTTCTCCTTATAATTTTACAAGTTTAGAATTGTATATTTAGATTATTTTAACATATAAAAACTGTTTGATTACTTGAATTATCATTTTTGTGGAAGAATTTAGATTAAAGAATTTTGTATTGACCAAGAGGGAGTTTTTCTACACTAAACTCTCCAAAACGAACTCTATGAAGAGCAAGAACTCTATTCCCAACTGCTCCAAACATTCTTTTGACTTGATGATATTTCCCTTCGTTTATCTCAAGCTTTACAATTTTTTCATTGATAATTTCCATTTTTGCAGGTAAAAGAGGTTTTTTTTCACCCTTTAAGAGTAACGTGCCACTAGCAAATATTTCCTCTTCATCACCTCGTAAAGGTTGAGCGAGTGTTACCTCATAAAGCTTAGATATATCATTTTTTGGGCTTGTGAGTTGGTGGTTAAGTTTTCCATCATCTGTAAGTAAGATAGCACCAGTTGTATCACTATCGAGTCTGCCAACTGTCGAGATTTTAGGATTTCTTTTTTGCCAACGTTCAGGTAAAAGAGAGTAGATTAGTATGCCTGCATCATTGTGAGAGCAAATAACTCCACTAGGTTTGTGCATCAAGATAGTAAGAGTTTCGGGGTCAAGAGGCTCTTCGTTAATGGTGATTTCAGCATGATATGCTTTTTTGTTTACCTCAAAAACTCGTATGTCATTGATGCAAACTCTAAATATTTTTAGAAATTTATTAGCTTCACTTCTTGAACAGTATCCTAAAGTTGATAAATGTGCATCGATTCTTTTAGCACTGCTTTTCATGTTTTGATTCTTTTTAAAAATTGTTTGTGGTTTGATTGTTGGGTGGATGGGGTAGAGGGATTCGAACCCCCGAATGCCAGTACCAAAAACTAGTGCCTTACCGCTTGGCGATACCCCAACATATGAATAATGATAATTTGGTTGCGGAAATAGGATTTGAACCTATGACCTTCGGGTTATGAGCCCGACGAGCTACCGAACTGCTCTATTCCGCGGTCTTTCAACAAACTCTTCTATGTTTGTGAGCCGAAATTATAGACAAAATGATTTTGAATGTCAAGAGTTTTTAGAGCAAATTTTTCAATTATATCTCACTCCAAGCTACAATTTTCCCATATAGCTCAATTTGAGTGAGATAAAGCCGTATATCGAACTCTATTTGATGGTAAGATGGTTGCATATAAGTGCAGAGCTTGTAAAAAGCTTTGTTATGCTCTTTTTCTTTAAAATGTGCCAATTCATGTACAACAATCATCTCCAAAAACTCAAGTGGTACATTTTTAAAAAGTGAAGAGATGCGTATTTCATTTTTTGCTTTAAGTTTTGCTCCTTGTACTCTTGATACAAAATGATGTGTTCCTAGAGCATTATGAATGACATTGATTTTTCCATCATAAAGAGTTTTACTAAGTGGTGGTGATTTTTTCAGATGAAGATTTTTTAACTCTTGCACATAAGTAAAAAGTTTTTTGTCATTTTTTATGTCATGTGATGCAGGATATTTGTTTAGTAGATACTTCTCTATTGCATTTATTTTGATGAGTTTTTTAACTTGTTGTTTTGTCTCTTCATTGTAATGATTTAGGTATTTTAGCTCTTTCATATCTCTCCTAAAAGTCGATTATACCTATTTTTAATGAAGATTTCTATACAATGATAAAAATATTTATAAAGAGATTATATGACACCTACACAAAGAGTACTGGACGCTATAGACGAGATTAAAAAGGGAAATATGGTCATTATGGTAGATGATGAAGATAGAGAAAATGAGGGAGATTTAGTCTATGCAGCCGCTTTTAGTACACCTGCACATGTTAATTTTATGGCGACACATGCAAGAGGGCTAATTTGTGTGGCAATAAGTAGAAAAATAGCAACAAAACTAGACTTAAACCCTATGGTAAGCTCGAATACTTCTTCGTATGAAACAGCTTTTACAGTCTCTGTAGATGCCAAAAATGCTTCTACAGGTATTTCCGCAGGTGAACGTGACGACACTATTAAAATTCTTGCAAACCCTATATCTCACGCAGACGAGCTTGTAAAGCCAGGGCATATTTTTCCTCTAATAGCTAAAGATGGTGGAACTTTGATTCGTACTGGGCATACGGAGGGAAGTGTTGATTTATGCCGTTTAGCAGGGCTGAATGAGGCAGGTGTTATTTGTGAAATTATAAAAGAAGATGGAACAATGGCACGTCGTGATGATTTGGATGTTTTTGGAGAAAAACATAATTTAAAGACAGTATTTATTTCCGATATTGTGGCGTATAGACTTGCAAATGAGTCTCTTATAACTGCAAAAAAAGTTGAAGAAATTGAATTTTTTGGAGTTAAAGTAAAACAACATACTTTTGCTGATCATGATGGTATCGAGCATACAGCTATAGAATTTTATTCAACTGGAAAAGTAGCAAATGTACGTGTACACAATGTTATACCAGATATTGAGTTGTTTTTAAATCAGAAAAAATACAACAATCTTGTGCATTCCATAGAGTACTTGAAACAGAATAGTGGTCTTTTGATCTTTATAAATAAAACGCATCATCAAGATAATGCAGCACCAAAGGAGTTTGGAATTGGGGCGCAGATTATTAAATCTTTTGGTGTATCTAAGATGAATCTCATCACCTCTTTGAAACAGACAGAATTTGTAGGTCTTAGTGGTTTTGGACTAGAAATAAATGAAGTTATAGAAATATAAAAAAAAGAGGGATGATGAGAGAATTTTTTACAAGAGTTCAAGAAAATGAGTTGGTACATATTGAAGTAGATATGAATGCTTTTGCTTATAGTGAAAAATTTTCATGGCTTTTTAGTGTCTTTATAAAGTTTAATGCAATTGATGAAAATAGTAAGGGATTTGAGGAGTTTTTAGAAACTAAAGAGTCTCTTATTATCGCATTAGAACATAATGATAAAGCAAAATTTGTAGGTATGCGTGTTGTTGATGGGTGGAGTGAACTTTACTTTTATGCGAATGATTCTAAAGAATTAGATGTCACAGTAGCAAAAATGCTCAAATCTAACCATTATGCATATGAAAGTAGTGTTGTAAAGGATGCAAAATGGGATTTTCATTATAAAAATATTTTTCCTTCAGAACTAGAGCTTTGCCATATTGAGAGTGAGAAGATAATCTTTTTACTTGAAGAAGAGGGTGATGACTTAGAAATTCCTAGAGTTGTAGAACATTATGTTTCCTTTGAATTACCAACACAAAAAAATAGATTTATTAGTACTTTAAGTGTTGAGGGTTTCTCTTTTAAAGATGAGATAAGCAGTGATGAGTTTGAGTATGGTGTTGCACTTATAAAAGAGCATAAGGTCACAAACGAAGAGGTCAATAGAGTCGTTACAGAACTTTTTGAAGAGATTAAAAAGTCGCAAGGTTTTTATGAGGGCTGGAGTACAACTCTTGCAGAAAAAGAGAGTTAAAGAATGCAGACAAAAGAGAAAATGTTTGCTATAGTGGGGACGATAAATTATTTAGTTGTTGTTTTTTTAAATGCTTTTACAGATTTAGGGCACAAGATTATTATTCAAAATACAGTATTTAAAATCTATGATGGAAATACTCAAATTGTCCTTACTGCCATTGTGAATGGGCTTATTTTATTACCATTTATTATGGTCTTTTCTCCTTCAGGTTTTTTAGCAGATAGATTTCCTAAAAATAGAATTATGGAGTACTCAGCTGCCTTTGCTGTTGTTATAACCCTTGGTATTACCTATGCGTATTACAATGGAATATTTGTACTCGCATTCGCTATGACATTTATCTTAGCACTTCAAAGTGCCATTTATGGACCTGCAAAGTATGGATACATTAAAGAACTTGTAGGCGAGAAGTTTATTAGTTCAGGAAATGCAGCTGTTCAAGCTACAACAACGGTTGCTATTTTGGGTGGTATTATTTTTTATACGGTTTTATTTGAAGGTAGATATAGTGTCACTTTAGTTACAGAATCTGCTATTTTGCAAGCTATTGCCCCTCTTGGTTGGCTTTTGGTTATAGGTTCAGTAATTGAGTGGGCTTTAGCTTCAAGATTACCAAATAAAATGATAGAAGCAAGTGAGCGAAACTTCAAACTGAAGCGTTATCTTAGTGGTGCATATCTTTTTAAAAACATTAAAACTATTACACGTAAGAGAGAGATATTTGATGCAATCATTGCTTTAAGCCTCTTTTGGTCTATCTCTCAAGTTGTACTTGCTATATTTGGGGAGTATGCAAAGAGTGACTTAGGTGTAACAAATACTATTTTTGTACAAGGAGTCATGGCTCTTGCTGGTATTGGTATAATTTTAGGCTCAATTTTAGCAGCAAACTTATCTAAATATTTTATCAATTTAGGTCTTGTTGCTCTTGGGTCTATTGGTTTAACACTTATTGTATTTTTTGTTCCATTTGTTCACTCTCTTGCTCTTATGGCTATAATGTTTACTCTCTTTGGAATCTTCTCTGGTTTTTTAATGGTACCCTTAAACGCTAGGATTCAACTTCTCTCTTCTCGTGTTCATTTAGGAATTATACTCGCGGGCAACAATTTTATACAAAATATTTTTATGCTCTTTTTTCTAGCTCTTACAACGATTTTTGCTTACTATGGGATGAATGCAGAGCTACTGTTTTATTTTATGACACTTGTAGGACTCTATTTGAGTCGTATGACATTTAAAAGATATTTAGTTGAGACATTTTGGGCATCAATGGAAATCATTTCAAGATTTCGTCACCGATACCACTATGAAGGCTTAGAAAATATTCCTGATAAAGGTGCTGTCTTACTTCTTGGAAACCATGTAAGCTGGCTTGACTGGATTCTTATACAGTTGCCAATACAAAGACATATCAATTTTATGATGGAGAAGTATATTTATTATTGGCCTGTTTTTCATGCAGTATTTGCACGTGGAGGAGCTATCCCAATGTCTGCAAAAGCCTCTAAAGATGCTTTTGTTGAAGCACATAAAAGACTTCTTCAAGGAGAAATAGTTGCTATTTTTCCAGAAGGAGGAATCACTGATGATGGAAAACTTGGGAAATTCTTTCGTGGTTATGAGTTGATAAAAACAGATTATGATGGAGTCATTGTCCCATTTTTTATTGATGGTGTATTTGGAAGTAGTTTTGCAAGATATAAAGGAAAAAAAAGAAAAAATGTCTTTAAACGTAGAGATATAACTATTCACTATGGCAAACCTATACCTAAAGAGACAAAACATAATGAATTAAGAGAGATAATTATACAGATGAAGGAAGCGAATGAAAAATGAATCTAAGCTCAATAAACCAAAGCATTCTCTTTTTAAGAATGGAATATATGCTTTAGAAGGTTTTGTAGACATTGTAAAGAATGAAACCTCTTTTAAATGGCAACTTTTTATGCTGTTTGTCATGGGTACTATTGCTTGGACTCTTCCTATTGATTTTGCTTATTCGAGCATACTCTTTTTTTCACTCTTTATACCAGTATTAGCTGAAGTGGCAAATAGTGCTTTAGAGAGAGTTGTCGACTTGGTCACAAAAGAGTACCATATACTTGCAAAACAAGCTAAAGATGCCGGTGCTACACTTGTTCTTCTAAGTCTTGTTGTTACGGGGCTTATTTGGCTTTGCACTTTAGCATTGGCTTTTAAATTAGTTTAGGAACACTTGTGAAATCTATACTCATAATCATGCTAGTGATAGTAAACTTTGTATATGCCAATGAGAGACCAAAGGTAGCACTAGTTCTTAGTGGTGGTGGTGCTCGTGGCGGTGCACATGTGGGTGTTCTTAAAGTCTTAGAAAAGAACCATATTCCTATTGATATGGTTGTGGGCACAAGTATGGGCTCTTTTGTTGGTGGACTCTATGCGAGTGGAAAAACACCTCAAGAGATTGAGAACATGCTCATTACTACAAATTGGAAGCAATATATTACAGCAGATTTTAATCGACAAGATATACCGATGCGTAAAAAAAATATGGATTATACATATCAAGGTAGACTAGGAATAGGTATAAATGTAGACAATGATGTAGTACTTCCAACGGGTGTACTCAAGCGTCAACCTTTACTTCTGAAATTTATGCAACTTACGGAAAACACTCGTGATATAAAAGATTTTGACAGCTTAAGTATTCCATTTCGAGCTGTTGCAACGAATATTAAAAATGGTGATGCTGTTGTCTTAAAATCTGGTTCATTAGCTAAAGCGATGTATGCTTCAAGCTCTATACCTGGTGGTTTTCAACCAATCAATATAGATGGAGTTGATTTAGTTGATGGAGGAGTAAGTGATAACATCCCCATTGGTGTTGCTCGTGACATGGGGGCAGATATTATTATTGCAGTTGATGTAAGTGAAGACTTTGACAGCAAGATAGATGTAAACTCTTACTTTGTTGTTATGGGACAACTTGTAAATATTTTGATGAGAAAAAATGCTAACGATTCTATAGCTACTTTAACAAGTAAAGATGTTTTAATTACACCAGATTTAAAAGGTTTTACAGGCTTAGATGCGGATAAATATGCTGAAATAATTAAAAGAGGTGCAGAAGCCACCATTGTGGCAGAACCTAAATTGAAATCTCTCCAGCTCGATGAGCAGGCATATAGTATTTATATAGCCGAACATAAAAATAAACATAAATTTAAAAATGCAATAATTGATGAGATTCAAATCATAAATCCTACCTATATATCGGATGATTCCATTCGTAAAAGAATCCATCAAAAAGTAGGTGAACCTTTTGATGAGGACACCTTAAATAAAAATATTATACATCTCTACAATATGATGATTTTTGATAGTGTAGATTATGCGCTAGAAAAAAAAGAGGACAAAACTATTTTAATTATCAAGACAACGCCAAGTTGGGACAATCATGGAGAGATACGCTTTGCCTTAGGTCTTGAGGATGATTTTAAAGGTCACTCTTCATACTCTCTAAAATTGGGCTATACAATGTTTGGTCTCAATGAGTATGGTGGAGAGTGGAGAAGTGATTTTGAAATAGGTAAATATAGAAAAGCCTATACAGAATGGTTTCAACCTTTAGATACGATGCAAAGATACTATATACGTCCATCACTTGAGTATAAAGCTGTGACAGATATTTTGCCATTTGATGGAGTTGGAAATCAAGAGATGTACTCAAGTAGACAAGGTGGTACACTTGCTTTTGGTGCTCATGTTGGAATGAATTATGAGTTTGAAGTAGGGATGTCAATGTTTCGAGATTACATTGAAATTGATATAGGAAGTATATTGGATATACCAACGAAGTACAATTATAATGCACGTCCCATTTATGCCTCTATAAACATAGATAATCTCGATAATGTCAACTTTCCAAAAGTAGGTGCCAAGTCAGAGTTAAGATGGACAAAAGAGATGACAGAATTAGGGAGTGATTATGATTATGAGCAAATCTTTTTTGAAATAGAAAAACCACTTAATTTCTACTCTAATAACATTACAATGTATTTAAAAGTTGGAGATACATATGTAAATGATGATATTTTAAGAAGAGAAGGGGATTTTACCCTTGGAGGTCTTTTTAATCTTTCAGGATATGCACCTTATTCTTTTATTGGAAGTAATGTAACTTTAGCAGTTTTAAAGTATACTTACGAAATAAAAGATGGTGGTTTCTTCGGTTCATTTAATGCTCCTTTGTATGCAGGCTTTTCACTTGAAGGTGGGCAAACTTGGGATAATGGAGAGAAGTTTGATTTTAGTACTATACATAAGTCAGCTACTCTTTATGTAGCTGCGGACACTTTCTTAGGACCGTTGTATTTAGCGTATGGGACTTCTGCTGATGGACAGCAGAGTGCTTATTTATATTTAGGAGAAAAATTTTAATGAAAACAACTTTGATTATTGGTGCAGGTGGTGTTAGCCGTGTTGTAGTACATAAATGTGTACAAAACGCAGATGTATTTGGACATATTATTTTAGCGAGTAGAACACTCTCAAAATGTGATGAGATAAAGGCTGAACTACCAAACGCTGATATACAAACAGTAGCGCTAGATGCAGATAGCACCTACGCGATTATTGCGCTTATAGAGACCATCCATGCTGATATAGTCATTAATGTTGCACTTCCATATCAAGATTTAACTATTATGGATGCTTGTATCGCTACAAAAACTCCATACTTAGATACTGCAAACTACGAACACCCAGATGAGGCGAAATTTGAGTATAAACTTCAGTGGGAAAGAGATGAAGCGTTCAAAAATGCTGGAATAATGGGACTCTTGGGTTCTGGATTTGATCCAGGTGCTACAAATGTATTTTGTGCTTACGCTCAAAAACACTATTTTGATGAGATACATACAATTGATATACTTGATTGTAATGCAGGTGACCACGGGTACCCATTTGCTACGAACTTTAACCCTGAAATTAACTTACGTGAAGTTTCCGCTAAGGGTCGTTACTGGGAAAATGGAGAATGGATAGAGACTGAACCAATGGAGATTATGCAAGTTTGGGATTATCCTGAAGTTGGACCAAAAGATTCTTATTTACTCTACCATGAAGAGATGGAATCACTTGTAAAACACATTAAAGGTCTTAAACGCATAAGATTTTTTATGACATTTGGGCAAAGCTATTTAACACATATGAAATGTTTAGAAAATGTTGGAATGTTGGGTATAGAGCCAGTGGAACATAAGGGAATGCAGATTGTTCCTATGGAGTTCTTAAAAACATTACTTCCTGATCCTGCTTCACTAGGTCCTAGAACAAAAGGAAAAACAAACATTGGTATTCTTGCTGAGGGTATTAAAGATGGTGTGAAGAAAAAAATCTATATCTATCAAGTAAAAGATCATGAAGAGTGTTATGCTGAGACAAACTCTCAAGGTGTCTCTTACACAACTGGAGTTCCAGCTATGATAGGTGCAAAGTTGATGCTCAAAGGTATTTGGAGTGGAGAAGGCGTGTTTAACATGGAACAATTTGATCCAGATCCATTTATGCAAGAGATGAATGAGCAAGGTCTTCCTTGGCAAGTCAAAGAGTTATAAGTAAAGGAAGATAAATTGAGCTATATGGAAATAAATACACCTGCGTATGTATGCCAAGAGGAACTTTTAGAAAATAATTTGAAGTTGCTAGAAGATGTACAAAAACGAAGTGGTGCTAAAATTATTTTGGCACTCAAAGGTTTTGCTATGTGGAGCACATTTGATGTAGTCTCAAAGTATTTGCGTGGCTGTACAGCAAGTGGACTCTATGAAGCTCGTTTAGCTCGAGAAGAGTTTTGCAAGTTTAATCCAGAGGCTGAAGTACATACCTATTCTCCAGCATTTAAAGAGGAAGAAATAGAAGAAATAGCGAAGATTTCTGACCATATAGTCTTTAACTCACCCAATCAATTAAATAAATTCATTTTAAAAGTCAAAGAAATAAATGAAAAAGTACATGTTTCCCTAAGAATTAATCCAGAAGTTTCTTCTTCGCCTGTAGATATATATAATCCTTGTGGTTTATACAGTAGACTTGGGACAACCTTAGCAAATATTGATGAAAATACTTTGGCTCAAGTGGATGGATTAAACTTCCATGCACTTTGTGAGCAAAATGTAGATGCGCTAGAAGAGGTGCTTAAAACTTTTGAAGAAAACTTTAGTAAGTATTTTAAAAACCTCCAATATATAAACTTTGGTGGAGGACATCATATTACACGTAAGGGTTATGATGTTGAGAAACTCATTGCTATCATCAAAGAGTTTAGAGAAAAATATAATGTAGATGTTTATCTCGAACCTGGTGAAGCAGTGGGTTGGGAGACAGGCTTCTTAATCTCTACAGTTCTTGATGTTTTTAAAAATGGTATGAATGTAGCCATCCTAGATACATCTGCAGAAGCACATATGCCAGACACACTTTCTATGCCTTATAGAGCCAATGTCAGAGGCTCTGGTGAAGCTGGAGAGAAAGAGTATACCTATAGACTTGGTGGAAATACTTGTTTAGCAGGCGATATAATGGGGGATTACTCTTTTGATAAACCTCTAAAAGCTGGTGATAAGATTATATTTGAAGATCAAATTCACTACACCTTTGTAAAAAATACAACGTTTAATGGCATAAAACTTCCCTCTTTGGCAATTATGAGAAAAGATGGTAGTGTGGATGTTATTAAAGAGTTTGGTTATGAAGATTATAGAGAAAGGTTGTCCTAATGATTCAAGATAAAGAGAGATGGAATAAGCGACACGTTGAAAAACCTATGCGTCACAATGTGGAGCCAATTATTGAAAAATATATATCGCACGTAACAGTTGGAAATGCTTTAGATATTGCTTGTGGAGTAGGGCGAAATACACACTTTCTAGCAGAAAAAGGATTTTTGGTAGATGCTGTAGATATAAGTGATTATGCTCTAGGTGAAATAAAAAATATTGCCACAATCAATAAAATTGAAACAGATTTAGATACATACAATCTTGCGTATAATAAGTATGATCTGATTGTCAACATTAACTATCTCAATAGAAGAATGTTTCCACAAATAAAAGAGGCTTTAACAGATGGTGGTATTATCATTTTTGAGACTTTTATTGTAGCACATGGTGATTTTAATCAACCAGCAAATCCAGAGTTTTTACTTAGAAAAAATGAGCTTCTACATGCCTTTATAGGGCTTGATACTATATACTATGAAGAAAGAGACGATATAAATTTAAGAGGGGAAAAAACAAGAGTAGCTTCTCTTGTTGCAAGAAAAACATAAGAGTCTCTAAAGAGAGATTCTAATGCCTACAGGACAATGATCTGAACCTGTTATGTAATCCAATATAAAAGCGTCTTCTAAATTCTCAGCCAAATCTTCACTTATAAAAAAATAGTCAATTCTCCAGCCAACATTTTTTACTCTTGCTCCTGAACGATATGACCACCAACTATATCTCTCAATTTCATCTCCATTGACATATCTAAAGGTGTCGATATAACCATGATCTAAAAGCTTGTCAATCCACTCTCTCTCAATCGGTAAAAAGCCCGATGTTTTTGAGTTTGCTTTTGGATTTTTTAAATCTATCTCTTTGTGTGCAGTATTGACATCACCGCAAATGATGATACTTTTTCCTTGCGCACGTAACAATTCGCAATGCGCTAAAAAATCATCATAAAATTTCATTTTATGAGCAAGTCTTTCATCATCTTTTTGACCATTTGGAAAGTAGACATTAAAAAGAACTATATCACCATAGTGTGTCTCAACAACTCGACCTTCATTTGTAGTATCTATATGTGTTGCAGTAGAGTTATAGTCGCTTTGTAGTGTGCTCCACGTCATGGTTCCACTATAACCTTTTTTCTCGGCGGAATTTACTATGACTTCACTATACTCCTTTTCAAAAAGATTAGCTGGTATCTGGCTCTCAAGTGCTTTTATCTCTTGAAGACATACTATATCAGTTTGACGCTCGTCTATCCATTTAAGAGCTTCTTTATCTGCTACAGCGCGTATTCCATTAACATTCCAAGATATTATTTCAATTGAGTTTGACATTTTAATTCCATGTGAGTAATTATATGTGTGTTTCCACGAAGAGCGTGGAAACAAGAGGGTATTAGATAAAGTTTACTTTTGTAACGTGGTGTTTAAGTCCGAGTTGCTCTTTTGTACAACCAAGTGCTAAACCTAGCATCTGTTGCATATGTAAAACCGGAAGTGAAACTTCACGACCAATAGCCACTGAAGCGTGATGTGTTTGTGTATCAAGTTTTAAGTGACAAAGAGGACAAGGTGTCACCATCCAGTCAGCATTTCCATCCATTGCACCAGCAATAGCTTTACCTGTTAGGGTAGCTGCAGTTTTCGGAGCTTGAAGTTCTGCATGAAAACCACAACATTTGTTTTTTTCTTCATAATCAACATTCATACCACCACACGCAATGATTAAGTCATCAAGTGAAGTAGGGCGGTATGCACTCTCAGGAGATTTATGTGTTTCATTTTGAAGCTCAGAAGGACGGATATTGTGACAACCATAAAAAGGTGCAATATTGAATTGACTGAGTGGTGTAACAACCATCTCTTTGATTTTATCTAAACCAAAATCATCAATAATTGCATATAAAAAGTGAGTTACTTGCGATGTACCTTTGTACTCTAAACCAACTTCAGCTAATTTTACATTTACCTTCTCTTTAAGTTCAGCATTGTTATCTAGGCGGTGTTTTGTCATTGCTGTATTTAATTGACAAGTGTTACAGATAGTAACCATAGTTAAACCATGCTTTTCAGCATAAGCAATGTTTCTTGCATTGAGTACCAGAGATAAGAAGTCATCATAATCTTGTAGATGTGAAGCCCCACAACATGAAGCTTCTACAAGTTCTACTAGTTCGATACCAAGTTTTTCAGCAACAGCCATAGTTGACATCATTTGCTCAGGTGTACTCTGTTTTGCTGTACATCCTGTAAATAGTGCGTATTTTAATTTTTTCATTTGGCTACTCCTAGAACTTTGCTGTAGATGATGATTTTACAAGTTTTTTAATCTCATCTAAATTTTTCGATTTTGTAATGCCCCATGGTGGAACAATTTTACCTTTTACAAACATCTTAAGTGCAACTGGCACGTGTTTAACAATGGAAGGCCCCTCAGAGTAAAGTACTAAACCACCCTCATCAAGAACACCATTTTTAGCAATTGAGTTTTTAAAACCAACAGCATGACGCGTTGCAACATTTGAAGATGCCACACCTGCTTGAAATAGCATTTGGTGAAGCTTAGTAATTTTATCAATAGGGTTTACATCTTTTGGACAAGCTTCTGCACACTCAAAACATTTGACACAATCCCAAAGACCTTGTTTCTCTTCATGAAGTTCTACAAGTCTTTCTGTACGAGCTTCATCGCGAACATCCGCTTCAAAACGGTATGCTTTTGCAAATGCAGCTGGACCAAAGAAGTCGTCATTTATTTCTACAACTGGACAAGCATAGTGACATGCTCCACATTGAATACATAAATCAGCCTCATTTAACTCATCTGCTTCTTCAGGTGTTACTAAATGTTCAAGTTCTGGATGCTCATTTACATCTGAAATAAGATATGGTTTGATTGCATCGTGTTTCTCCCAGAAATCACCTTTATCTATAATTAAGTCTTTAACAGCACGTTTAATGCTAAGAGGCTCAATCGTAAGCTCATTACCAAAAAGTGCAACCATATCATTCATATTTTCTTTACATGCAAGAGTAGCGCGGCCATTTACTTTAATGGCACATGCCCCACAAATACCGTGGCGACAACTTCTTCTGTATGAGAAGCTTCCATCATGATCCCATTTAATTCTATTTAATATATCTAAAACAACTTCTTCCGACGTTACATCCATATCATAGTTTTCATAGTATGGAAGATAATCGTTGTCGGCATTAAAACGAAATACTTTGAAGTTTACTTTTTGTGTAGTAATTGTATGTGTACTCA
The DNA here is from genome assembly GCA_041595535.1 of Sulfurimonas sp. Taxonomy (GTDB): domain Bacteria; phylum Campylobacterota; class Campylobacteria; order Campylobacterales; family Sulfurimonadaceae; genus Sulfurimonas. The sequence continues at coordinate 14,137 of JBFHKA010000011.1, forward strand.
TAAATATTCCTTATTAATAGTTTCTAGCTTTAAGCTCATGTTTGCCAAGCACAACATCCATATACTCAAGTGAAATATCACCATTCTCGTCCATATAAGCCATTGTGTGTTTTAAGAAATTTTTATCATCACGTGCCTCATAATCTTCTCTATAGTGAGCACCACGACTCTCTTTTCTAGGAAGTGCGCTTTCAACAATAAATGCCGAGTAATCAAGCATGTGTCCTAGCTCTATAGCTTCTTGTAATTCAGTGTTAAAGAGTTTAGATTTGTCTTGTATACGAATGTTTTTAAATCTTTTGTGTAACTCTTTTACTTTAGCAATAGCAATTTTGAGTGTCTCTTCCGTTCTAAATGCACCAGCATTAGCTGTCATACATTGTTGTAACTCTTCGCGAAGATTTGTAACAGTCTCTTTACCATTATTATTTAAAATATAGTTCATTTCAGCTAAAGCAGCCTTTGCATCTTCTTGTGTTGCTGGGCGAAGTTCAATACTATCAATTTCAGCAACCATTGTTTTACCAACGAAACGTCCAAAAAGAAGTGCTTCAAGTACAGAGTTTGCACCAAGACGATTAGCACCATGAACAGATACACATGAACACTCACCAGCTGCATAAAAACCTTCTACAAACTCTGTATTGTTTTTGCGAACATTTCCTGCAATATTTACTGGAATACCACCCATAGAGTAGTGTGCAGTTGCAGAAATTAAAATAGGCTCTTTAATCATGTCTAAACCTAAAAATGTCATAGCTAGGTCACGAAGTTCAGGAAGTCTCTCCATAATCTTCTCTTTACCAAGGTGGGTTACATCAATATACACAGCATCTTTTCTCGGTCCTACACCGCGTCCTTCTCTAATCTCATTCAAGATAGCACGAGAGACAACGTCACGAGATGCAAGCTCCATTGCATTTGGAGCATATTTTTCCATAAAACGTTCACCAAGGGAATTGAGGAGACGTCCACCTTCGCCACGTGCTGCTTCAGAAATTAAAACACCATTTCCAGAGAGCCCAGATGGGTGAAATTGTACAAATTCCATATCTTCTAAAGGAAGACCATGACGTGCAACTATAGAAAGTCCATCGCCAGTATTTGCATGTGCATTAGAGTTGATTTTATATGATCGAGCGTAACCACCAGTAGCAAACATGACAGATTTAGCATTGAAAATTACAGTTTGCATATCACGGATATTAAACGCTACTACACCTGATACTTTGCCATCTTTGTAAATAAGATCAGCTGCGTACCACTCATCCCAAAACTTAACACCTGCACGGTGTGCTTGCTCATAAATAGTTTGTAAAAGTGTTAAACCTGTTCTATCTTTTGCATAACAAGCACGAGGTGAAGATTGCCCACCAAAAGGGCGTTGGGCAATTTTTCCATCTGCTGTACGGCTAAACGCAGCCCCCATTCTCTCGGCCCATCTAATAGTCTCTGGGGCTTTTTGACACATAAACTCAACAGCATCTTGATCTGCTAAATAATCTGAACCTTTAACCGTATCAAATTCATGAAGCTCAACACTATCATCTTCGCTGAATGCGGCATTAACACCACCTTGTGCTGCTCCTGAATGACTTCGAAGTGGATGTAATTTTGTAATTACAGCTACTTTTCTACCCGCCTTTTGTAACTCTCGCGCCGCAGCACATCCCGCAAGACCTGCTCCAACTATAATTGCATCGTAAGTATAAATAGGAATACTCATAGACCTTCCTTAATAATTAACTAAAATAAGGCTGATTATATCGTGAATACTCTTAGCGTAGATTAAATGAGGAGTTTGAATTCTTGAAGTTGAAGATTGTTACAATTTGAGACACATGTGATTTAAAATCACATCTCTCTCTCAGCCATATCTCTTGTTTGGAAGACTCTATTTGTTCCTGTCTGTTGTGCATAATGAAGAATTTCTTTTGCTTGTTTTATAGCTTCTTCTAAATGAGTACTATTTGGTTTAATTATAAAACCACCAGTCATAGTGATATTTACTGCAGCTTGATTTGGAGTATTGAATTTTAATTCACCTATACTCTGTCTAATAAGCTCTACGTCTTTAAAAGACTGCTCTCGTGAAGGACGAGAGAGAATGAGTGTAAACTGATTGTAGTCAGTTCTTGCAATAACATCCACTGGTTGTTCATGTAAAGATATAGTATAAGCAACTTTTTTAAGTATGGCTTGTGTGAGCTCTTGAGTAAAGGTACGTTTGCTTTTAGAAAAGTTATCAATTTCAAAAATAGTTACAGATGTGAAGTTACTATCTTTAAGACCTTTTTTATTTGAATAAGAACTAATCATACCTTTATGATTGTTTATTCCGGTAACAGGGTCAAGCATAGCAGGATTTTCTGTAACAGTACTTTTTCTACTCATACGTAAAGAGATTGCATCAGCTTCGGAGGAGAAAATAACATGACTAAGTTTATTTTTGTCAATTTGGTATAGGTACTCTATGTCTTTATAGATATTGTAGAGTCTTCTTCTGTACCAGAGTGTTGCAATAAAAATCACAATAAAGTTTAGAATGAGAATGTTTTCAAAAATGCCAAACTTTCCTTCATCATACATGATATTTTTTAGGAGCATAGAGTTAATATGTTGATTAATTCTAAAAAAGGCTTCCGATAAGTTCTCTTTTGTTTTTTCTTCTAGCTCTTTATCAACAACTTTTTCCTCAACATAATAAGCATGTGCAGCATCATTAAAGGCAGTAGTGAGTTGTGATAGTTCTTGCAGGTCTTTGAGGTACTCACTATTGTTACCAAAGAGGTATTGACCACTAATATCATACTTATTTAAGTTATGAAGTTTTGCTATCTCTTGATGTAGGTGTGTACTTTTTCCATTAAATTGAATAAGGGCTAATTCAATATCTTTTTTTTGTAACTTTGTTAGAGAGGCAATAACTTTTTTTTGGCTATTGAGGTTATTTACTTTTTCAAACGAAAGTTGATGCTCTAAACCAAACATCATAATAATAAAAGATGTAAAGAGAACGAAAAACATGTATGCATTGAGGTTATTGAAGATATTTTTTATTGAGTGTTTCATTTGGAACTCTTCCTAATAATGTTATAATAACCTGCTATTCTATATTGGTCGTAGTTAAGATAACCTTAATTGAAAGAATTTTAATGAATTTAGAAAACTATTTTATATCACTTTTTAACAATAAACATATTGGGGATGATGCTTCTGTCATTGGAAATTATGCCTATTCTAAAGATGCTTTTTTTGAAGATGTACACTTTAAACGTGCGTGGATGAGTTCTTATGAAATAGCGCGTAAAGCAATGCTGATAAATATTTCAGATGCTATTGCAATGAATGCAACACCAAAATATGCACTTTTGTGTGTTGCAATGCCAAAGCATTTTACTAAACAAGATATGCGAGATTTGGCAACGGGTTTTAAAGATGTTGCAACGGAATATAAAATTGAAATTATTGGTGGAGATACGATAGCAAACTCTAAGCTAGATATTACAGTAACTATTGTTTCACAAGTGAAAAAACCGCTGTTACGTGCGGGTATTAAAAAGCACTATTTACTCGCATATACAGGGGATTTGGGTAAATCAGCAAAAGATTTAAAGAAGCTACTTAATCTTGGAAAAATACATCAAAAATCTAAGTTTATTAGCATTACATTACGAGAGAATTTTGTAAAAAAATCATCAAGATTCTTAAAAGCTGGGATGGACATTTCCGATGGGTTATTCAGTGATTTAGAAAAACTGACAGATAAAAATAATATAGGCATCAAGTTCCTTTATCAAATCGACAAAAGAGTAGGATGCAGTGGAGAAGAGTATGAACTTCTTGTAGCCTTTGATAGACGTGATAAAAAGGCTATAATGCGGCGAGCAAAGCAGAGTCGAACAGCATTAAATATTTTTGCAAAAGTCGCACGTAACAGATATAAAAACGATAGATGTAAAGCACATCATTTTTAAATAATAGGATTCAAATATAATGGATAGATTTTATTCACTTGCACATGCAAGTATTGATTTTCACTTTAAACAATCTCCACGTGACTTTGTTGTAGAAGAGTTGCCTCTTTATGAGTTTTCTGGTGAAGGAGAGCACCTTATACTTTGTGTAAGAAAGAAAAATCTCACCACAAATGAGATGATAGGGCACATTGCTAGATACCTTGGAATTAAAAATAAAGAGATTGGCTATGCTGGTTTAAAAGATAAACACGCTATGACGAAGCAGTATATCTCTTTACATAAAAAGTATGAAGAGGCAATGGATGCTTTTGAGTTTGAAAATATCAAAATAGTCTCTAAAGCATACCATAACAACAAAATTCGTATAGGTCATTTACAAGGCAATAGATTTTATATTAAAGTGAAAAAAGTCAATCCAACTTCAGCTGTAAAAATAGACGAAGCGCTTAAAAATATTTCTAAGTTTGGAATGCCAAATTACTTTGGGTATCAGCGTTTTGGAAATGATGGTAATAACCATATTCTTGGAGAAAAGATAGCCAAAGGTGAAGCTAGAGAGAGAAATCCTAGAGTGAAGCAATTACTTATAAATGCGTACCAAAGTCATAAATTTAATCTTTGGCTCTCAAGAAGATTGGAGATAAATTCACTTGTAAATAGTTTTGAGCCAAAAGAGATAGAAACATTGCTGAACATGCCAAATGATGAAGTCCAAAAAATGAAAGCACAAAAGCATCCTTTTAAACTTATTACGGGCGATATAATGGAACACTATCCGCATGGAAGACTTTTTGAATATGAAGGTGCACCAGAGGATTTAGAGAGATTTAATACGAGAAATATTACTGTAACAGGATTACTCTGTGGTAAAAAAGCAAGAGTTGCATCTGGAGCTGCACGCAATATAGAAAAAGAGTTTGATGATGAGATAAATGAAGATGGTGCAAGACGCTATGCCTGGATCTACCCAACAGAGATAGAAGGTCGTTTTAATCAAGTAGAAGCACAGTATGAAATGAATTTCACTTTACCAAAAGGTTCGTATGCAACAGTTTTAATCGAAGAGATAGCAAAAAGGAAGATAAATGAATAAAAGACATATTACATCACTCATTTCACAAAATTTTGGAAAATTTGCGAGCAAAGAGTTTCCGACATGGTTTCAAAAGATTGTGAATGCCTCTTATGTAAATTTAATGGGGCTAAATATGAGTGAGTTTCATGACGCAAGCACATATAAAAGTCTCAATGCACTTTTTACGCGAAAACTCAAAGAAGATAGAAAATATTCTCTTGATGCTGATGATTTTATTTCACCTTGTGACTCTCTAATTTCTGAGTGTGGAACAATTAAAGAGGATTACGCCTTACAAATTAAGGGTATGCGCTATAAAGCAAGTGAGCTCTTGGGAGATAACTTCACAGAGGAAGAGAAAAAAATAGTTGAAGATGGAAGTTTTATAAACTTTTATCTTTCACCAAAAGATTATCATCGTTACCATATTCCTACAAATTTAAAGGTATTAAAAGCTGTTCATATTCCAGGGAAATTTTATCCTGTAAATATGCCTTCGCTAAAAAAACGAATCAACTTATTTATAGAGAATGAGAGAGTAGTAATACTTTGTGAAGCTACAAATGGCAAAAAGTTTTACATGGTTCTTGTGAGCGCTCTGAATGTAGGTGTAATGAAAGTGAGTTTTGAACCTAGAATTCAAACAAATGCCTCCGCAACTACACCACAGGTTTATAGTTTTGACAACCTTCATCTTAATAAAGGTGATGATTTTGGCTGTTTTGAAATGGGTTCGACTATTGTTATAGTAGCAGAGAAAGATATGCTAAATGTGCAAGTACATGCTGGAGAAAATGTTAAATATTCTCAAACAATAGCAAAGATTTTATAGATTAATAACCTGTAGTTTTACAAATAATTTACCTTTTTCTCTGTAAATATCTAGTTTTGTATCAATTGGAAACTTTTCTCGTAAAAGGGCACCCTGAACAGAGTGTAATACATGCGCGAATCTAGGAAACATAGGTACTATAATATGATCTATGTGGTCTTTTTTTAGTAAGTCCGCTAAAGCATCTATAGCACAATAATATACACTCTTGTTTATAGCTCTTTGAACTAAATAATCATGCATAATGTTAATGTTATTTTCAAGAGTTTCTTTAGCTTCTTCATCTAAAACAGAGTTTGCGTGTGCTCGCTGAATATTTTCTTTGATTTCCTCTTCGATAGTATGATTCTCTTTATTCATAAGTTCTTGAATATTTGGACAGATTTTTTCTAGTTCACAAAAAAGTTTTTCTGCATCGTATCTTGTTGTGTCGGCATTGTAAGTGTATGTTTTGTCTTCAAAATAGTCATGACTTAGAGCTTTAATAAGCTGAACAACAAAGTTTAGATAAACAAATTTATCTTCCTTATTGTTGTCAAATTCTATGCCAGTATGAGAGATGTGAGGATTTGGTCCTGCATATTTTAAAGTCATACTTTCTTCCTTTATACGTTAAATCTAAAGTGCATAATATCGCCATCTTGGACAATATACTCTTTTCCTTCAAGTCTCATTTTACCAGCTTCTTTTGCTTTTGCTTCTCCACCAAGTGCAATGAAGTCTTCAAAAGCGATAACTTCTGCTCGAATAAAACCTTTTTCAAAGTCATTATGAATAGCAGCCGCAGCGCGAGGAGCTGTAGAATTTTGTCTGATAGTCCATGCACGAACTTCTTTGACACCTGCTGTGAAATAGCTCATAAGACCTAGTTTATGAAAACCTTTATGAATGATTTGTTCCAATCCAGACTCTTCAACACCAAGATCCGTTAAAAACTCTTGAGCCTCTTCATCATCAAGTCCTATAAGTTCCTCTTCAACTTTTGCACAAAGTTTAATAAGCTCACAATTGTTTTTTTCAGCATGCGCTCTAAGGGCTACAACATATTCGTTATCTTCTAAAAGACCGTCTTCATCTGTATTTGCACCATACATAATTTCTTTGTCTGTTAAAAATCTAACTTCTCTTACAAGTTGCGCATACTCATCTGTATCTGTTTTACTAAAGTTTCTTGCTAAATTTTCTTCTCCCAAAAACTCTAAAAGTTCTTCTGCAATCGTTAGAGTTGCCTGTGCACTTTTGTCCGCTTTTGCTTGTTTTTTAAGTCTATCTATACGGTTTGATAAAACTTCAATATCTGCTAAAATAAGCTCTCCCTCAATAATCGCAACATCTCTGAGTGGATCAATACTTCCTTCATTGTGAACAATATTATCATCCTCAAAACATCTTACAATTTGGAGAATTACTTCTGTTTCTCGAATATTTGAGAGAAACTTATTTCCAAGACCTTCTCCTTTAGATGCACCTTTTACAAGTCCTGCAATATCTACAAAGTCTAAAGTTGAGTATTGAATACGTTCAGGATTCACAATTTTAGCAAGCTGTGCTAATCTTTTATCTGGAACTGGAACAACTGCCTTATTTGGCTCAATAGTACAAAATGGATAGTTTGCCGCCTCTGCGTTTTGTGCCTTTGTGAGTGCATTGAAAGTTGTTGATTTACCAACGTTTGGAAGTCCGACTAAGCCAATTGCTAATCCCATTATCTCTCCGATATATATTTTTAATTTTATGGAATTATACTCTATTTAGCTTAAGAGGGGTATATGATGACAAAGATTTGAGAGTTTATAAAGAGGTAGTATGGTACCTGCGGGCGGACTCGAACCGCCACAGCTCGCGCTAGTGGATTTTGAATCCACCGTGTCTACCATTTCACCACGCAGGCACTAAAAGTAAGGGTGAGATTATAGTCACTACTTACTTAAAAGTAAATAACATTTTGACGATATAGCATCATGGAACTTTAGTTGCTAGTAATAAAGTTATAAAATGATAAACTAGTAATATCTTAAGCCTTAGGAGGTCTGTTATGCGTGTTACTTCAAGCATGTACTATAATAATCTATATGGCACTAATAATTCAAAATTGAGTCAAGAGCTTTTTGATGTAAATAAACAAATTGCGTCTGGACTAAAAATACAATATGCCTATGAGGATGTCACATCTTTTACGCAAACGATGCAACTTGATAATGAAGTGACTGTACTTGAACAAATTAAAAAAAGCACAGAGAGTGGCTATAAAGTGTCAAATCAGTCAGACGTTGCTCTCAATGAGTTTACAGATAATATGAAGCGTGTGAGGACACTTCTTGTTCAGGCAGCAAATAATACAAATGATGAAATATCTTTAGATGCGATAGCAAAAGAGTTGCGAGGGCTTGAAGAAGGATTTAAAAACCTAGCAAACACTTCAATTAATGGGCAGTATCTTTTTTCGGGTTCCGCAGTAGATGTTAAGCCAATATCCGATGATGGAACGTATAACGGAAATGATGTGGTGATGAGTGCTTTTTTAGGCTCTGGTATTCAACAGCAGTATAATGTTACAGGTGCGAGTCTTTTTCTTGGAGAAGAAAAGTTAGTAGCTAGAGAGATTACATCGAATGTTGTAAATACAAATTTACTTGGTACTGTAGCACTTTCAGCTGATAGTGAAATTCGTGATTTGATGGGTGATATCGACAACGACCCAGCAACAATAAATACAGATTACTTTTATCTTCGTGGAACCAAAAGCGATGGAACTGCATTTAATACAAAAGTTGCTTTAGCTGATAATTTTAAAATTAGTGATTTATTAACTGAAGTGGGTAAAGCTTTTGGTAATACTTCTAGTGTAGACATTGTCAATGTTTCAATGAATGATTCTGGAGAGATTATTGTTCAAGATAAACAAAAAGGTTCTAGTAAGTTAGACTTTCATTTGGTTGGTGCGGTAGATTATTCTGGCGGTACCGCAGCAGATGTAGCGAACATAGACTCTTTAGATGTAGCAGGTGCAAATACATACCCACCTGCAGGGAACTTGTATGTAAAAGAGTTTATGAAATCAGGATTGACTTCAGCATCTGGTGCAGCAACAAATATAGAAGGTCTTATATATGATAGAACAGAATTTGTAAAAAATGGTTCTACACTCTCTTCAAGTACTCCTCAAATCTTAAGAAAAACAAATATTGTAGATCAAAATGGAATGAGTGTAGATACAATTACACCAGAAAGAGAAAATAGTTTTGCAGAGCCTTCTACTCCACTTTCTGAAGTCTTTGATCTCTCACAAGGAACAGCCGGTACGCTCGATGGTACACAATTAAGGCTTGTTGGTAAAGATATTAGTAATGCAAATTATGATGTGACAATTAATTTAAACAGTGCAGGCTCAACATTTACTAGTGGGGCAACAACATATACAATATACAATATGGAAAATCCAAGAGTAGCAGTGGATGCAGATAAAATGACATATCAGCAACTTATGGATGTTGTAAATATGGCAGTGACTGGATCAATTCCTGCAACTACGTTTGCAGATGCGTCTGCGTATGATAGTACCATAGAGGACTCTCGCTTAAAAGGTGGAACACATCTTACTTACGATGGGAAAATGGAGTTTCAATCTAATGCAGCGGGAATAACTCCTGCAACGATGTCTCTCTACGACGCAAATAGTGGACTCTTTGGTGGAGATTCATCTGTAGCAACTTTTAATACTAATAACGCGCTTACTGTACGTGACCCAAAAACAGACTTCTTTAAAACTCTTGATAAAATCATAACAGCGGTTGAAAATTATACGAATAGTCCTGATAGTGCAACAGGAGAGATAAGAAGTGTAGGGATTCAAAATGCAATTAGTATGATGGATGATTTACAAGACCACGTTTTTAAGATGCAATCTGTAGCAGGTGCAAACTCAAACACCTTAGATGATGCGCTCCAAAGAACAGAAATCTTAAAAATAAGCACAAAGACACTACGATCATCTGTAATAGATACGGATATAGCTGAAGCGAATTTACTTCTATCTCAATTAACATTAAATTATCAAGCAATGCTCTCAACAGTTAGCAAAGTGTCAAAGCTTAGTTTGGTGAATTATCTTTAATTTGGAACAATTTTGGCTATACTTCCTTTAAAATTTTTATATATTATTTTAAAGGTATTATGATTTGAAAGATGCTCTCTTAATAGTTGTTTCTGGTGTTTTAATCTACTTAGGGTTTTCTACTATACTTGGTGATACAGCACTGATGGGTAAGTATGGTGCTCTTTTTGCATCGTACAACCAACTCTATTTTGGATATGTCTCTTTTGCTTATCTTTTTCTACTTCTCATACCAATCTATTTCATATATAAACATACAGAATTAAACTATAGAAAAGTAGAATTAAGTGTAGCAACCTTGTTACTTTTTTTCTCTTTTTTACTTGCTCAGGCTTTATTGGTTTTAAATCTATATAGAGGAAAAATAGGAGCAGATTTTGTAGATTTTCTCTCTCCTTATATTGGTGTTTTTGGCTTATGGATTTTTTGGCTTATTATTACGTTAGTTTCTATTGTAATTATTATTAACAAAAGTACATCAGAAATTATAAATAGTATACACTTACTGATGAACGATCAAGTGACAACGATGACAGCCAAGTACAATCAAGCACAAGAACAATCAACCATACAAAAAGAAGAAGAACTTATCACAAAAGAACAATCTAGCGTACAAGAAGTTTATGAGAGCGAACAAGCCATAGATGAAGTTGTAGATTCTTTGATAGATACTTTAGAATCATTGCCAATAGAAGAGATAGATAAACCAGCATATTTAAGAAAAACACAAACTCCCACTCAAAAGAAAACAGAGATAAAAAAAGTCAAGAGAGAGGATATTCCAACAACTATTTTAGATTTAGCGCAAGAGGTTAAAGAACACAAAAATGCCATCATTGTTGAAGAACTTGAAGAGAATGCAAAATTACTTGCAACTATAGAGACAGGAAGTGTAGAAAAACCTAAAAATTTCACGCTTCCTTCTGTCGATTTTTTACAAAAGCCACCTATGAGTGCTTCAAAAAATATAGATGAGAGTGAGCTAGATGACAAAATACGTTATCTCATAGAAAAGCTTGCACATTTTAAAATAGATGGAGATGTAGTCCGCACATACGCGGGACCAGTTGTGTCGACTTTTGAGTTTAAACCAGCAGCAAATGTCAAAGTAAGTAAAATTTTAAATCTTCAAGATGATTTAGCAATGGCACTCTCAGCAGAGACTATTCGTATTCAAGCTCCAATTCCTGGAAAAGATGTTGTAGGAATTGAAATACCAAATCATGAAGTCGATACAATTTATATGCGTGAACTTCTTGAATCAAAACTTTTCAAAGACTCAAAATCTTCTTTAACACTTGCTCTTGGTAAAGATATAGTTGGAAAACCTTTTGTTACAGATCTTAAAAAACTTCCACACTTACTTATAGCTGGGACAACAGGAAGTGGTAAAAGTGTTGGTATAAATGCAATGATACTTTCACTTCTTTATAAAAATTCACCTGATCAGTTAAAACTTCTTATGATAGACCCTAAAATGCTAGAATTCTCAATTTATAATGACATTCCGCATCTTCTCACGCCCGTCATAACAAAACCAAAACAAGCAATTGTTGCACTTAACAATATGGTTTCAGAGATGGAACGCCGTTATGAGCTTATGGCTGAAACACGAACAAAAAATATAGAAAATTATAATGAAAAAGTAAAACAAGATGGGGGAGAGCACTTTCCTTACATAGTAGTCATCATAGATGAGTTAGCGGATTTAATGATGACGAGTGGAAAAGATGTTGAACACTCTATCGCTCGTTTGGCTCAAATGGCTAGAGCTTCTGGAATTCACCTTATAGTTGCTACCCAAAGACCTTCTGTTGATGTTGTAACAGGTCTTATTAAGGCAAATTTACCTTCACGTATTTCTTATAGAGTAGGGCAAAAAGTAGATAGTAAAATTATATTAGACCAAATGGGTGCAGAGTCACTCCTAGGTCGCGGTGATATGCTTTTTACTCCTCCAGGTGCTACAGGACTTGTACGCTTACATGCACCATGGACTACAGAAAAAGAAATAGAAACTATAGTAAATTTTATAAAATCACAAAGAGAACCTCAATACAATAAGAGCTTTTTAGTTGAAGAGAGCGAGACAATAAAAAGTAACTCTTCAGAAACATACGAAGAGCTTGATCCACTCTACGAAGAGGCAAAAAGTGTAGTCTTAACAGATAGAAAGACTTCTATCTCTTACCTTCAAAGAAAATTGCAAATCGGTTATAACCGTTCAGCAAGAGTTATAGAGCAACTTGAAAATGAAGGTATTTTATCTGAACCCAATTCCAAAGGGATTAGAGATATTATTTGATGACTTTAGCGAAGCTTTTTTTTACAAGTCATAAAAACTCTTTTTCTGTACATATTGAAAATATGGAAGCGTTACATGTGCAACAGATTCAAGAGATAGAGAGTTTTGTGGCAAATCGTAAAGGAATCATGGATTTTGATACATATACTTTTGTAATTCAAAAACGATTAGAATTTCATGAATTTGTAAAACTGGTAACAAAAAGTGGTATGCAAGCAGAGTGTTTTGAGAAACAAATTATTTTTGCACGTAAGAGTCAAATTGGCTTTGGTCAATACAAAGGACTTTGTTATGAAGACCTCCCAGATTCCTATATGCAATGGCTCAAAACAAACTACAGAGGACAAGAGCGAGCAACAGTTGATTCAGAGCTAAAAAAAAGAGGTTTATAACTCTTTTGGAGCGAGCATATCTTCAGGTTTGACCCACTCTCTAAACTCTTCTTTTGTTACTAACTCTAAAGCTATAGCAGCTTCAAGAAGCGTAGAATTTTCTTCATGTGCTTTTTTTGCTATTTTTGCTGCATTATCATAGCCAATATGAGAGTTCAAAGCTGTTACAAGCATCAGTGATTCATCACGTAGTTTTTCGATTCTCTCTTCATTCGCAGTGATTCCAACAACACATCTATTTGTAAAACTTAAACATCCATCACTTAAAAGCCGTATGGATTGAAGTAGATTATAAATCATTACGGGCTTAAAAGTATTGAGTTCAAAGTGACCATTTGAGCCAGCTATAGAGATGGTCGTATGATTACCCATTACTTGTGCGGCTATCATTGTTAATGCTTCGCTTTGTGTTGGATTTACTTTCCCTGGCATAATAGAGGAACCAGGCTCGTTTTCAGGTAGGCTTATTTCGCCTATGCCACATCGAGGGCCTGAAGCTAAAAAACGAATATCATTGGCAATCTTCATAAGAGACACAGCAAGAGTATTTAGTGCTCCACTTGCTTCTACTATAGCATCATGCGCAGCTAAAGCTTCAAACTTATTTTCTGCAGTTCTAAATGCTAAATTGGTAATATTAGCAACTTCATCTGCAAATTTTACATCAAAACCTTTTATGCTATTGAGTCCAGTCCCAACAGCTGTACCACCTTGAGCCAAGGCAAAGAGAGCGGGTAGAGTACTCTCAACTCTACGAATGGAATTTTGTATTTGTGCGGTATATCCTGAGAACTCTTGACCAAGTGTTATCGGAGTAGCATCTTGTAGATGTGTACGCCCAATTTTTACTATATGATTAAAGCTATGAAATTTCTTCTCTAAAGTCGCACGTAACAGTTGTAAACTTGGAAGTAGTTTCTTATTTATCTCTTCTGCTGCAGCGATATGCATGGCAGTAGGGAAGGTGTCATTAGAGGATTGTCCCATATTGCAATCATCGTTTGGATGCACTGGAGTTTTAGAACCAACTTCACCGCCTAATATTTCTATAGCACGATTTGATATGACTTCGTTTGCATTCATATTTGTTTGTGTACCAGAACCTGTTTGCCAGATAGAGAGAGGGAAATGCTTATCTAGTTTTCCGTCCATTACTTCCTTAGATGCTTCCATAATTGCAGAGGCAATTTTAGAATCTAAAAGACCAAGTTGCATATTAACTTTTGCTGCTACATATTTGATTATCCCAAGTGCTCGTATAAGAGGCTTTGGCATTTTCTCTTCACCTATGGGAAAGTTTATCAATGAACGGGCTGATTGTGCACCATAATACATATCTGAAGGTACTTGCAACTCTCCAAAAGAATCGCTCTCTATTCTAAATGTTTTCATTGTTACATCCTTTATTTTTTAAAGTATATGCTTTATTGAAGCAGTTGTAGATGACAAAAAAAGAGTATATATGTCTTTTAAGTTGCAATTTATATCTCTATGTGTTACTAATATTCACATAAATATTGTAAATTATTACCATTGTGTTTAGAATAGTAACACTGCTAAAATCAATTGTATATCTTTAGTTATAATTATTCAAAATTTATTGAACAGGAATAATTATGGCATTTATTGAAGAATATAAAGCACACGTAACAGCGAGAAAAACTCTTGGCGTACCACCATTACCGCTTTCAGCTGAGCAGACTGCTGCATTAGTTGAGATGATTAAAGCTGGCGAAGGTGATATGAATGAAAATATTGATCTTCTTACAAATAGAGTATCACCAGGTGTGGATGATGCTGCATATGTAAAAGCTGCTTTCTTAAATGATGTAGCTGCTCAAAAAGTAACTGTAGATGCTATTGCTCCTGAGCAAGCTGTACAAATTATGGGAATGATGTTAGGTGGATACAATGTTAAACCTATCGTAGATGCTCTCGCTTCTTCTAATTCAGCAGTTGTTGAAGCTGCTAAAGAAGCATTAAAGCATACTCTTCTTGTATATGATGCATTTAACGACGTTGAAGAACTTCATAAAGCTGGAAATACACATGCAACTGAAGTTATGACTTCATGGGCAAATGCTGAATGGTTTACATCTAAGCCAGAATTAGCACAAGAGATTACAGTAACTGTATATAAAGTTCCGGGTGAAACAAATACAGATGATTTATCTCCAGCTTCTGAAGCGTTTACACGTTCAGATATTCCATTACACGCGAACTCAATGCTTCAGTCAAAAATGGAAGACCCAATCAATACAATTAATAAGCTTAAAGAAGCTGGTCACCCAATCGCTTACGTTGGTGATGTTGTAGGTACTGGTTCAAGCCGTAAATCAGGTGTAAACTCTGTTCAATGGCACATGGGTGAAGATATTGCTGGTGTTCCAAATAAGCGTACTGGTGGTGTTGTAATTGGTGGTATTATTGCTCCAATTTTCTTCGCTACTTGTGAAGATTCAGGTGCTTTACCATTAGAGATGGATGTTACTTCTATGGAGACAGGTGATGTTGTTACTATTTATCCATACAAAGGTGAAGCTCACAAAAATGGTGCTTGTATTGCAACATTTAAATTAAATCCAAATACTATTACTGATGAAGTACGTGCAGGTGGACGTATTCCATTAATTATTGGTCGTGGTTTAACTGCTAAAGCTCGTAGTGTTTTAGGTATGGGTGCTACTAATACATTCTTAACAGCTGAACAACCAGCTGACACAGGTAAAGGTTACACTTTAGCTCAAAAAATGGTAGGTAAGGCCTGTGGTATGGATGGTGTTCGTCCAGGTATGTATGTTGAGCCTGTTACAACTACTGTTGGTTCTCAAGATACAACTGGTCCAATGACTCGTGATGAGATTAAAGAGCTTGCAGCACTTGGTTTCTCAGCTGATTTAGTAATGCAGTCTTTCTGTCATACAGCTGCATATCCAAAACCATCTGATGTTGTTATGCACCATACACTTCCTGACTTTATCTCTAATCGTTCTGGTGTAGCTTTACGTCCAGGTGATGGTGTTATTCACTCATGGTTAAATCGTTTAACTCTTCCAGATACAGTTGGAACTGGTGCGGATTCACACACACGTTTCCCAATAGGTATCTCTTTCCCTGGTGGATCTGGTATCGTTGCATTCGCTGGTGTTACAGGTTCTATGCCTTTAACTATGCCAGAGTCTGTACTTGTACGTTTCAAAGGTGAATTACAACCAGGTATTACATTACGTGACCTTGTAAATGCTATTCCTTATTACGCAATTAAACAAGGACTTTTAACTGTTGAGAAAAAAGGTAAGAAAAACATTTTCAACGGACGTATTTTAGAGATTGAAGGTCTACCAGATCTTAAAGCTGAACAAGCATTTGAACTTTCTGATGCATCTGCTGAGCGTTCAGCTGCTGCGTGTACAGTACTTTTAAATGAAGCGCCAGTTGTTGAGTACTTAAAATCAAACATTGTTCTGATTGAGTCTATGATAGCTGATGGTTACGAAGATGCTCGTACACTACAACGCCGTGCAGACAAAATGAAAGAGTGGGTAGCTGCTCCATCATTAATGCAACCAGATGCTGATGCAGAGTATGCAGCAGTTATCGAAATCGACTTAAATGAAGTAACTGAGCCAATTTTAGCATGTCCAAATGACCCAGATAACGTTAAGCTTTTAAGTGAAGTTGCTGGTGAGAAAATTGATGAAGTTTTCTTAGGTTCTTGTATGACAAACATTGGTCACTACCGTGCAGCTGGTGAAGTTATGCGTGGTGAAGGTAAAGTTGCGGTTGAGAAGTTCTGGATTGTTCCACCAACTCGTATGGATGAACAACAACTTATCAATGAAGGATACTATGAAGTATTTAAAGCAATAGAAGCACAAACAGAAGTTCCAGGATGTTCTTTATGTATGGGTAATCAAGCATCTGCTCGTGTTGGTTCAACAGTATTTTCAACTTCTACACGTAACTTCGATAACCGTTTAGGTAAAGGTACTCAAGTTTATCTTGGTTCTGCTGAACTTGCGGCAGTATGTTCTAAACTTGGACGTATTCCAACAGTTGAAGAGTATATGAGTATAGTTCCGCAAAAACTTGCTGGAAAAACTGCTGATGTTTACAAATATTTAAACTTCAACGAAATCAGTAACTACCACTTAGAGCCACGTACAGTAGCTGAAGAAAAGTACGGTGTGACAATTAAAGCTGTTTAAATAGCTGATTCCTCCATTTTGAGCTAGATTTTCTAGCTCAACTCTTTTGAACTCATTAATAAACAGGTGCTATAATCATAGGATATAATATATTCCTACATGAGGAGTGTGTATGGCTGAATTAAAAGATTTGTTACCAATAACAAAAGCCTTATCATTACTGTATATTGATGAAGACCAAGACTACTTAAGTGGTATATCTGGAGCATTAAGAAAAGTTTTTTCAAAAGTCGATGATGCCAATGATGCTACGCTTGCAATGGGTTATCTCAAGATAAATAACTACGATATTATAATTGTAGATTCAAGTTCAACTATTATGAGTGCTGAAAATTTAGTAAAAAACATTACGAGTTTATATGCCCATCAAGAGATTATATTAACTACTGATAAAACCTTAGCACAAGAACTTTTACCTCTGTATTCTCTAAATGTAAGTTCTGTTTTAAAAAAACCATTTAAAGCTTCTTCCTTGCTCGATAAAATTTTAGAAATTGCAATAAAATTAAATTACAACAGAAATTTTTTACAACCTGAATTAGAAAAATTAAATAACGACCTTTTGTATGAAAGAAAGCGAATAGGTCGTTTTATGCTTAATGAAAAAAAATTAGAAGAGAAGATTAAAGAGTATAATCAAAATATTTCCCTTTCAAAAAATATATATGAGTTAACAAGATTACCAAATAAGCATGCATTGCAAACTGCTCTTGATGGAAAAGAGCAAGCTCTTATTTATATTAATATTGATCATTTTGATTTTGTCAACACAATTTATGGGATGGGCTATGCGAATAAACTCTTAAAAGCTTCCGCAAAACAATTAGCACTTTTTTTACCTCTTAATGCAGAGTTGTTTCATATAACAGCAGATGAGTTTGTCATTTTATTAGATGAACCCGCTACGAATCAGGAAAAACTTTTAAGTGAACAGATTCAAGCATTTTTCAAAGAATCGGCTGTAGAGTTTGATGAGTATTCTCATTATGTAGTATTTTCTATAGGAATTGATAAGGGAGAGGGAAAAAGACTCTTTGTAAATGCCAAAGCCGCATCAAAAGAAGCACGTTTTTATGGTGGTAATAATATTGTATATTACAATAGTAAGTCCGATTATATGCTAGAACAAAAAGAGAGATTTTATTGGATTCGTACTTTGAAAAAAGCATTTGAAGAAGATAAGATTTTTACGTATTACCAACCAATAGTCTCAAGTCAATCTGGTACAATTGAACATTATGAGGTATTATGTAGGTTGATTGATGAGAACAATAAACTCATTGATGCAAAAAACTTTATAGAGAGTGCCAAACTTATGGGTTTAGCAGCACAAATAACAAGAACAGTCATAGATAAAGCTTTTAAAGCTTTCAAGGATAATCAGCATAAATTTTCTATCAATATCACTATGTATGATTTGCATGAAAACTACTTAATAGATTTTTTAGAATATAAATGTCAACGGTATAATATAGACTCTTCCAGAGTGTTTTTAGAAATTGTTGAAGATATTTTATTGACAAAGACAGAGTTTATTGATCAGCAAATATTTGCTCTTCAAGAGGCAGGTTACAATGTCATTATTGATGATTTTTCAAGTGATAAATCAGTTTATAGTAGAATGTTTGAACTCAAAGCAGAATATATTAAAATAGATGGCAGTTTTATTAATAAACTAGCAGAAGATGAATCTTTTAAATATGTAATAAAAAGTATTGTAGATTTTGCAAAAAATAGTGGAATGAAAACGATTGCAGAGCATATAGAGTCTCAAGAAGTACATGATATAGTAAAAGAGTTAGGGGTTGATTACTTGCAAGGCTACTATATGGGTAAACCAGCTCTTAACCTCGAATAATATCGTAGTTAAGAGGATAGACTGGTGTAAACTCTTTTGAATCAATAGGCGTATTTTGGAGTTGATTTTTAAAAGATATGTCTATTTGATTTCCAAACTCATCTTCATACATAATTGAACTAACTATTGAATTTACAATTTTAATTTGAAACTTCGTGTCTTTGTAGTGTGCAATATATAGATTTTCATCAATCTGTTTTGCATATTTTATCATATTAAAAAAATCAAATTTATTTTCTATATGTTTGATGACTACTTGTTCAAGCTCAGGCTCTACCATAACTATTTTATCTGCATTAATAAAGACATTTTTTTCTACTGGGGAAGTATAATTCCAAGTTGCATATTGTGGTTTTTTTGCTTTGATAGAGCCTTTATATGAAAGTGTTTTACCTTTATCATCCGTAATCGTTTGTGTAAAATCTGCACGAAAAGAGTTTAGTGTAGAAAGATCAGCAAACAATGCTGAATAAAGTAAGATTAAAGTCAATATATATTTCAATTAACACTCCTAAATTTTTTCAAAGTATATCTTATTTTTTATTTATACTAATTATTATTCTTTATGTGTTAAAATAAGGACAATTTCAATGGCTATTATATAGTTTACTATATAGTAGCCTATATAAGGTTGACAATGCTACAGGCATTTATGGGTAAGGTATTTGGGACATCAAATGACCGAGAATTAAAAAAATATTTAAAAAGAGTTCAAAATATTAATGCACTTGAAGCAAAGTATGAAGTTTTGAGTGACGATAAATTAAAAAATGCATTTATAGAATTAAAAGAAAGCGTTGTAAGCGGGGCAAAAACTTTAGAAGATGTTCTTGATGATTCATTTGCAATCACAAGAGAAGCAAGTAAGCGTGTTTTAAATATGCGTCATTTTGATGTTCAACTTATTGGTGGTATGGTTCTGCATGAAGGTCGTATAGCAGAGATGAAGACAGGAGAGGGGAAAACTCTCGTTGCAACACTTGCAATAGTTTTAAATGCTATGACAGGAAAAGGCGTACACCTTGTTACCGTAAATGATTATCTTGCTTCACGTGATGCAAACGAAATGGGTGCTTTATATAACTTTTTAGGTTATACAGTTGGAACAATCTTGGAAGATTCTCATGATCCGGAACTTAAAAAAACGGCATATGAAGCAGATATAACGTACGGAACAAATAACGAGTTTGGATTTGATTACTTAAGAGACAACATGAGTTACTCAAAAGAGCAAATGGCACAGCGTGGACACCATTTTGTAATAGTGGATGAAGTGGATTCCATCTTGATAGATGAAGCTAGAACTCCACTTATCATCTCTGGTCCAACGAATAGAAGTATGCAAGATTATCTTAATGCAAACAGAGTTGCATTATTGCTAGCAAGGGATGAACACTTTACTGTAGATGAGAAAGACAAAGTTATTTTAATTACAGAAGAGGGGATAACAAAAGCTGAGGAACTCTTTGAAGTTGAAAATCTTTATAGTGCTGAAAATGCATCACTTCCTCATGCTCTTGATCAAGCACTTAAAGCAAACTATCTTTTTGAAAAAGATGTTGATTATGTCATAAACTCTGGTGAAGTTGTTATAGTAGATGAGTTTACAGGTAGACTTAGTGAAGGTAGACGTTTCTCAGAAGGTCTACATCAAGCGCTTGAAGCTAAAGAGGGTGTCTCTATTAAAGAAGAGACACAAACATTAGCTGATATTACTTTTCAAAACTATTTTAGAATGTATGACAAACTTGCAGGGATGACTGGTACTGCTGAAACTGAAGCAACAGAGTTTGCTCAGATTTATTCTCTTGATGTTGTTTCGATTCCTACAAATATCCCTGTTCAAAGAAAAGATTTAAATGATCTAATTTATAAAACTGAACAAGAAAAATTCAGTGCTGTTATAAATACGATTAAAGAATTGAGTAAGACAGGGCAACCCGTACTGATTGGAACTGCTTCTATTGAAAAATCTGAAGTACTTCACAATGTTCTTAAACAAGAAAAAATTGCGCATACAGTTTTAAATGCTAAAAATCACGAGCAAGAGGGTGAAATCATTAAATCAGCTGGAGCAAAAGGTGCTGTCACAATAGCAACTAATATGGCTGGACGTGGTGTTGATATTAAAGTAAATGATGAAGTAAGAGACTTAGGTGGTCTTTACATTGTTGGAACAGAGAGACATGAAAATCGTCGTATTGATAATCAACTTCGTGGTCGTTCAGGTCGTCAAGGAGACCCAGGAAGCACACAATTTTATCTTTCGTTAGAAGACAATCTCTTAAGAATTTTTGGAAGTGATAAAATCAAGTCTATTATGGAGCGACTTGGGGTCGAAGATGGCGAATATATTGAGTCCAAGATGGTAACTCGTGCAGTGGAAAAAGCTCAGAAAAAAGTCGAAAATATGCACTATGAAGGTCGTAAACAGATTGTTGAATATGATGATGTAGCAAATGAGCAAAGAAAAATAGTATACAAATTTAGGAATCAACTTCTCTCAGAAGATTATGATATAGATACAAAAATCAATGAGATTCGAGCCGAGTATGTTGCGCATCTTTTTACAATTTCTGGCATATTTAATGGTGCGTCAAAAGAGGATTTTAATCTTAAAAAAATTCAAGAACTTCTAAAAGAAGAAATGAATTTTAATTTAGAAATTGAGTCTTTAGCATCTTTAGAGTATGAAGAACTTTTAGAAAATGTAATAATAGCTTTAGCAAATTCATACAATACAAAAATGAGTGTTTTAGATAATAGTATTCGCTCGGAAATAGAAAAAGAGTTTTATCTCAAAGAGTTAGACACTGCATGGAGAGAACATCTTTATGCTATGGACAACATGAAAACGGGGATAAGACTTCGTGCGTACAATCAAAAAGATCCATTAGTTGAATACAAAAAAGAGAGTTATAATCTTTTTGTAGAATTGACCGGAGATATTAAATTTAATACACTTAAGACACTTCATATCATTCAATTTAAGGTTGAATCTGCTGAAGAAGAAGCGTTACGTGTAGCAGAAAAGCTTAAGGCAGAACAAGAGTTGAATGCCGCAACTATGAGACTCAATCTTTCTAGTTATGATGAGGAAAAAGTAGTAAACAAAAAAATAGCTAGAAATGACCCATGCCCTTGTGGAAGTGGGAAAAAGTATAAGCAATGTTGTGGTCAAAGTGGACCTAAAAAAGGTGTATTTGCTTCTTGAAACCCTTTATAGTTCCCTATCTAGTTAAAAGGTTTTTACGCTTTGATAGTGATCAACCATTTATTTTTCTTTCTGCACTTTTAGCATTTCTTGGCATTACACTTGGTGTAATGGTTCTCTTAATTGCAATGGCCTTGATGAATGGATTTGATAATGAATTCAAGAAGAAATTGACTATAATGAACTATCCGCTGACTATTCTTCCAAGGTTTTATGGTTCTGTAGATGAGAACCTTCTTATTGATCTTGAAACGAAATTTCCACATTTGAAATTTAGTCCTTATGTGCAGTCATCAGTGATGGTTAAGAGTGGTTCAAAACTTGAAGGTGGATATCTCTTTGGAGTCAATTTTGAAGATGAAGCATCCGTAAATAGCGTACTTGGTTTAGCTATAAAAAATCATAATTTTAAAAAGTTTGATGTCTTAATTGGTAAAAGCCTCAAAAATGAGTTTGATATTGCAAGAGATGATAAACTTATGTATATTTTTACTTCTCTTGAGCCAGGAGGACTCTCCGCTACACCAAAACTTAAACGTTTTAAAGTGCAGTCTATTTTTGATTCAGGGCTTTCAGCTTATGATAAAGCGTATAGCTACACTACGCTTGCTTCTTTGCAGACAATTCTGCATATGCCAAGTAATATGTATGATGGTATTCATGTATATTCTACAAATCCACATGAAGACATTGTAGCCTTGCAGGGTGTTTTACCAATGAGTGTAAGTATTAAAGGTTGGTGGGAAGACAATCTTAACTTTTTTGCCGCACTTGAAATGGAAAAAGCATCACTCTTTATAGTTTTAATGCTTATAATACTCATTGCATCTATAAATATTATATCTTCGCTTTTGATGACTGTAATGAACAGAAGAGGGGAGATTGCACTTCTTTTATCACTTGGAGCAACTACCAAAGAGATTAAAAAGACCTTTTTATACTTAGGTATTGTTATTGGTATTGGTGGAATTATTGCTGGTGTGATTTTAGGAATGAGTGGTATTTACATTTTAGGTACATTTGATATTATCTCTTTGCCTAAAGATGTCTACCCTACATCCACACTTCCACTCGATTTGAGTTTGCAAGATTTTCTGCTGATTATTACAGGAGCATTTGCTATTGTAATTCTTTCTTCTTATTATCCTGCAAAAAAAGCTAGCGAAGTAGATATTTTAACTGTTTTAAGAAATGAGTAGTTTCTTAGTTTGAGTTATTACTCTCTATATTTATTGACTCTAAGAGTTTTATAGGGAGCGTTAACGTTCTCTTAATTATATTAAGAGGGGCAACTACTATCTCTTTTGCAAGTAAAGATTTGACAGAAGGATCAGATAAATCACCTGTTATCTCCAGTGTGGTAGAGATGGAATCTTTGTCAAATATTAAATAACCAACTACGGGGACTTGTGACAAGTCACTTCCTAAATCTGTGATAAGGTTTAAAGTGATGTCAACAGTATTATTGTTGATGTTCGCTATGCCTTTACCAACTATATCTAATTCCTTAGAGTCAAGATAAATATCTGTTAAGTCAAAAAGCCCTTTTGTAAAATGAAAGCTTGTATATGCTTGTGTTACAAATAAACCATTTTTACTATACCCTGGCAGTGAAAATGTTACAAGAGATGGTACAGTATTGATAAAAGCTAAAACATTGTTTAGAAGTGCGTATTTAACAATTGTAGAATTTTTTATGTGTAAAAGACCTTTGCACTCATCGAGTGTTCCACTAACAGAAAAGTCGAGTTTCCCACCTTTGAATTTTGAGTTGGCAAAAAGATTTTCCATAAATATATCATTGAAGTTTTGACCATAAACATTAAGTTGATTTTTCTCAATTCTTAACCCAGCTTTTCCATCTCCATGCTGGAGTTGTGCTGCTAAGTTCTTATTATTATATTGTAAATCTATGTTGTCAAAAACAATACGTCTCTCATCACTAAGATACAAATAGGAATCTTTTGCATTCAAAGTGATTTTTTGATTGCTCTCATTTTGAGTATCGTTTGTATCTTGAATCAATCTAAGTACTTCGCTCACATTAATACCTGCATTTCGAACATCTATCTTGACACTGCTATCTATTTTAACGTTTGCTTGATTATTTACTCTCACATATATTTTATCTTTTTTTATTTTTCCACTCACTTGGTATTTATCGGTTGGTTGTTTATCTTTTGTGAGAATTTTGTAAGGGTAGATAAGGTTTGCAGAGAACTGAGTAAATTTATCACTGTTTTTTTTGTATAAAACAAGGTCCCCATTATTTACATGTAACTTTTGTAATGGAGGAGATTTTTGAGAAATTCTGTTGAGTGAGTTAAGAGAAAGTTCCCAGCCCGTATTGTCAGATACAAAAGTAGCATCAAGTTCAGATGATTGTGCTTTGATGACATCTTTTTTAAGCTCTACGGAGAGTAGAATTTTTTTCTTTTTATAGAGAGTTTGATTATTGTCATAATTTTTTATGTTTAAGTTACTAAGGCTAACATGAGCTTTTTTTGACTTTTTATTATATTTAACATAGAGTTTAGTTGAGAGATATTTGCTAATTATTAAAGAGGTGTTTTTTAGATATATATCTTCTGCATCAATGTCTACATCTAACTTCTCAACTTTATAATTTGTGCCACTTACATCAAAAAATATAGGATCTTTGGAGATGATAGAGAGTCCTTTATCAAATTGTATTTGTAGTGGAGTGTTAGATTGAGATAATGTGGCGCCACTGTAGGAAAAGTTTAAAATATCAGCCGTTATGTCTGCTTTTAAATTTTTTACATTCGCGCTACCAGAGATAAACGCGCTACCTATATCATCGTACCGAATAAAAGTTGTTGGAATAACTAAGTTAAATGTGTGGATATCAAATGGTATTTCAAGAGCATCAACAGAAAGTGTTTTGCTAAGATGCTTCCATTTAGAGCTCTCTACGCTAATAGTGTCTTGATCTGGCGCAATTCTATATTGAATATCTAATGGAGCATCAGATGTGTCTAGTGCTAATGAATTGAGTTGAATTTTTTCAACTTTAAAATCTATAACACCACTGTTTTGTTTAGCATTATATTGCATCTTTACTGTAGCATTTGCAATATCTTTATAAGAAGCTCTCATGCTTTTTATTTGGGCATCGTAATTATCTAAAGAGATATACGCATCATACACATCTAAATTTAATCCAAGATAGTCAAAATTTGCTTTTTTTGTGTAAAAATTACCTTTTGCATCTACTTGAATTGTTCTAAGATTAACTATAATATTTAAGTCTGTTGTGATAAGACCTTTTTTCTGTTCAAATGGGAGTTTGATTTTATAAGTGTTGAGAATATTCAATAAATTTTTATCAGCAACTCCATCAAAAAGTAAATATAGAGAAAGAAGCTCTTCTTTCTGTGCGAAGTCTATTTTTAGCCAACTTCTATCGAGAAACATTCCATAAGAGTGAGCCTGTTTAGGTCTTATATAGAGTACACCATTTTTAAACTCAAGTTCTGTAGTATCTGTATGGACTGCATCAAGCTTTGGATTATATGCGTAGTTTAGCTTGTCTACAGTTGCTTGAACATAAACATTTTTTACTGCAGATTCAGGCTTGGAAAAATCTATAAACCCGTGAATATCAGAAATATTAAGGCTTGACATCTCTACAGCATCAATAGTCCAGTAGTGAATTTCTTTTGGAAGGTTCAACATCTCTAGAATATTTTTTGTATTTGTAATGCCTCTATTGCTAACAACTCTGTAATCTAGTTTTTGCGTATCAATAGCAGAGTATATTGTTAGGTTTGCATCGTTATTAATGTTTACATCCAACTGGGTATAAAGATCTACTGTATCGAGATTAAAAAAGAGTATTCCTGTAGTATCTATATTGTTTTTTAACTCTTTAAAGGTATTTATGTCTATTTTCAAAATATTAGATTGTATCCATATAGAAGTATCAATATTTAAATCATTTGATTTAAGCACCAAAGAGCCTTTTTTATCATTTTTATAGATAAGTGAGGCTTTCATATCATCAAGTTGTATATTTTTTACAGTTATAGAATTAAACCAATAAACAGTTTCCCAAAGAGTTTGTATATAGCTTTTTATTTCTTGAGTGCTTAGACTTTTGCTTTGAGAGTTTTTGGTTGTATTTATAAGAAGTTCATTGATTGAAACATCTATTTTTTTATCCCATTTTATGTATACTTTCTTTGCTTGAAATTTTGACATAGAGACATTTTCAAGAAACAGTCCATTTTGAAGAATAATGAATATAGAAGTGAGTAATAAAAAGATGAATGCTAAAAAACTGATGATAATAAAGTATGTCTTTGAGATAATACTAATAATAACGTTATCGTTCATCTATTACCTTATGAAGCCTATTCAAACTCAAAAGGTTCTCTACATACCTAGTGGTTCTATAAATCAAATTATATCACAAATGAAAGATAAACAATACGATGTATGTAAACTTGATTCAATCATACTAAGATTTATTGGAAAGCCACAAAAAGGCTGGGTGAATATGTCTACTACGCTCAATACAAAAGCTGATTTTCTTTATAAACTCACAACAGCCAAAGCAGCATTACAAGATGTAACACTTATACCTGGTGAAACGACATATATTTTCTTAAATCAATTAGCAAAAGATTTAAAACTAGATTTTACTCAACTACAAAGCGAGTTTGAAAAACAATCAGAAATGCCAGAAGGAGTCTTTGTGCCAAATACATACAAGATACCTATAGGTATTACAGAGAAAGAGCTTATCGCCTTGCTTCTTAGAATATCTAAAAAAGAGGTTCTTGCCTTTTCAAACAAACTATTTGGAGTTTATAATGAGAAAAAGTGGTTTCATTATGTAGCAATAGCTTCTATTATTCAAAAAGAATCTGCTAATGTTGAGGAAATGCCTTTGGTAAGTTCAGTTATTTACAATAGAATTAGCAAAGGGATGAAGCTACAGATGGATGGAACATTAAACTATGGGAAATATTCTCACATGAAGGTAACAGCTAAGCGCATACGTGAGGACTCATCAGAGTACAACACCTACCTGCATGCAGGGGTTCCAAGTGTTCCAGTTTGTAATGTTGGCTTTGAAGCAATTCGTGCAGCGGTCTTTCCTGCAAAGACAGAATATCTCTATTTTATGAAAAATAGAGAAGGATACCACGATTTTACATGTAACTATTCTACACATTTAAACAACATTATGCATGCTACTAAACGTAACAAATAGAAAATATTATTGAATGTTTTTCAAACCATAGAGAATATTACCTCTCTTAGTGTTATCATTTATGTGTAAATTCCATGAGGCATTAATCGTAATGGAAAGAAATATTGTTAAGAGGACAAAAAATGTCAAAAATAATTTGGTCAAAAATTGATGAAGCACCAGCTTTAGCAACTTATTCGTTATTACCTATCGTTAATGCTTTTACTAAAGCAGCAGGCGTTGAAGTAATTACTAGTGATATATCACTAGCAGGTAGAGTTATCTCTAAATTCCCAGAAAGATTAACAGATGCTCAAAAAATCAATGATGATTTGGCTGAATTAGGTAATGTTGTTCAACAACCAGATGGTAACATTATCAAGCTGCCAAATATTTCAGCATCTATTCCCCAGTTAATGGAGTGTATAGCGGAACTTCAAAGTCAAGGGTATGATATTCCAAACTATCCTGAAAATCCTCAAACTGATGAAGAAAAAGAGCTACATGCAATTTTTTCAACTTGTTTAGGTTCAGCTGTAAATCCTGTGTTACGTGAAGGTAACTCAGATAGACGTGCAGCGGTCGCTGTTAAAAACTTTGCAAAAAAGAATCCTCATAAGTTACGTGCGTTTAATGAAAATTCAAAATCTTATGTTGCTTCTATGGATGCAAATGATTTTTATGCAAATGAGCAATCTGTAATTGTTGATGGTGAGCAGAATATAACTATCGAATTAAATGGTCAAGTTTTAAGAAATGTTGATGCAAAAGATAAAGAGATTCTTGACGCTACATTTATGTCAGTAAAAGCGTTACGTGCGTTTTATAAAAAATCTATTGAAGATGCAAAAGCAAATGGTGTTTTATGGTCATTGCATTTAAAAGCTACTATGATGAAAGTATCTGATCCGATTATGTTTGGTCATGCAGTTGAAGTGTTTTTTGCAGATGTATTTGCTAAATATGCGGATGAATTTGCAAAACTTGGTGTAAATGCAAATTTAGGTCTTGGTGATTTAGAAAAGAAATTAGCAAAGTCAGATAAAAAAGATGAGATTTTAGCCGCTATAAAAAATGTTATTAACAATGGCGATGTCAATATAGCTATGGTTGATAGTGATAATGGTATTACAAATTTACATGCTTCTAATGATATAATTATTGATGCTTCAATGCCAGTTGTTATTCGTGATGGTGGTAAAATGTGGAATAAAGATGGTAAGGTTGAAGAGTGTGTATCTGTTATTCCTGATCGTTCTTACGCAAACTTTTATCGTCCAATGGTAGAAGATTGTGTTCTAAATGGTCAATACGATGTATCTACAATGGGTAATGTTGCAAATGTTGGTTTAATGGCACAAAAAGCTGAAGAGTATGGTTCTCATCCTACAACTATTGAAGTTCCAGAGAATGGAGTAATGGAAGTAAAAGATGCAGCTGGTAATGTACTTATGAGTCACAACGTTGAAAAAGGAGATATTTATAGAATGTCTCGTGCAAAAGACATTCCGATTAAAGACTGGGTTCGTTTAGCAGTTGAGCGTGCAAGACTTACTGGTTCTCCTGCAGTGTTTTGGTTAGATGAAAATCGTGCCCACGATGCAAACATGATTAAAAAAGTAAATGAGTATTTAAAAGATTATGACACTACTGGTTTAGAACTTCCAATCATGGATGTTGAATCAGCAACAAAATTTACAAATGCACGCGTACGTGAAGGAAAAGACACTATTTCTGTAACTGGAAATGTTTTACGTGATTATTTAACAGATATGTACCCAATTTTAGAACTTGGAACATCTGCTAAAATGCTTTCTATTGTTCCTTTATTGGCTGGTGGCGGTCTATTTGAAACAGGTGCTGGTGGATCTGCACCTAAGCATGTTGATCAATTTTTAGCTGAAGGTCATTTAAGATGGGATTCACTTGGTGAATTTTTAGCACTTGCAGAGTCTTTAAGATTTATTGCTCAAAAAAATAATTCTAAAAACTTAGAAGCAGTTACAAACGCACTTGATGTTGCAAATAATGCGTACCTTGATAACAACAAAGCTCCATCACGTAAGGCTGGTGAACCAGACAACAAAGCATCTCACTTCTTTGTTGCACAATATTGGGCGCAAGCACTTGCAGATTCTGATAATGCAAAACTAGCAGCTAAATTTGCTCCAATTGCAAAAGCTTTAACTGAAAATGAAGCAAAAATTATAGAAGAATTACTTTCTGTAGAAGGTAAAGCACAAGATATTGGTGGATACTATCATCCAGATGATGCCAAAGCAGAAGCTGCAATGAGACCATCTGCAACTTTAAACGCTATCATAGATAGCATTTAATTCAAGGATGAGCTTTTGCTCATCTTATAGTAATCGTTTGTTTTTAGCTATTTTAAATGGCATAGCTAAAAATAAAAGATTAAAGATAACAAAATAAATCGGAGAGTATATGGCAAGTAAGGTAACAGTCATTGGTACGGGTAATTTTGGATCTACTGTCGCGTTTATATTGGCAATGCGTGGTGCGTGCCATGAGGTAGTTTTGCGTGGCAGAAACATTGATATAGCCAAAGGAAAAGCTTTAGATATGTCACAAGCTGCAAATGCTGCAAGGGAACATACTATTGTAAGAGCAGCTAATGGTCCAGAAGATATAGCTGGAAGTGAAATTGTAGTTATAACAGCGGGTGCTGCAAGAAGTCCTGGAATGAGTAGAGATGATCTTCTAGTAAAAAACGCTCAGATTGTAAAAGGGTATGCTTTAGAGATTAAAGAATATGCTCCAAATGCAATAGTAGTTGTAGTAAGTAATCCTCTTGATGTTATGACTTATGTTGTTCATAAGTTTACAGGGTTTCCTAGAGAACGAATACTTGGAATGGCTGGTATTTTAGATGCTGCACGAATGGCGCATTTTATTTATGAAAAGTTAGGATATGGGGCAGGGCAAATTAGAGCTACTGTAATGGGTGGTCACGGGGATACTATGGTTCCCTTACCAAAATTTACAACTGTTGCAGGTGTTCCAATTGAAGATTTACTAGATTCAGAAGAGATTGGTGAAATAGTTCAAAAAACTAAAAATGGTGGAGCGCAGATAGTAAATCTTTTAGGAGATGGGTCTGCTTATTATGCCCCAGCTAAATCAACAGCTGTAATGGTTGATGCGATACTTAAAGATACAAAACAAATTCACTCCTGTGCGGTTATGCTTCAGGGTGAATATGGATATAGCAATATAGTAAGTGGTGTTCCTGTAATGATTGGAGCAAATGGTGCGGAACAAGTAATTGAAATGACATTAAAAACATTACAAAAAACAAGATTTAAAAATTCTGTTGCTGCTGTGAAAGAGATGGTTGATATTCTCTATGCAAACGGATTTTTTAAAGATTGCGAAAAGATTGCAGATGAAAAGTAGAAAAGTTGGTATAGTTGGCGCAGGAGCAGTTGGAGCTACGGCTGCTTATACACTAAGTATGATGGGAACGTGTCATGAAATAATTCTCTATGATATCATTGAAGGAGTTGCAAAAGGAAAAGCTCTTGATATTGGACAAGCTTCCTATTATGCACCTCAAGGAACAATCATATCAGCTGCACAAACTCCAAATGATATTAAAGATTGTGATATTGTTGTAGTTACAGCTGGAGTACCACGTAAGGGTAATATGACAAGAGCTGATTTACTTATGATTAATGCAAAAATCACAAAAGAAGTTGTTGAAAATATTAAAGAAAATTCACCTGATGCAATTATAATATGTGTTTCTAATCCTTTAGATGTTATGACATATGTGACACAGCAAATTACAGGTTGGGAATCAAATAGAATTATTGGTCTTGCAGGGGCGTTGGATGGCTCACGTATGGCATATCAAATTCAAAAAATTACTGGTTATAATGCTAAACAAGCTGGTAGTCTTGTAATTGGTGATCATGGTGAAAATATGATTCCTCTTCCTCATAAAGTCTCTATTGGAGATATACCTCTTTGTGAACTTATTTCACAAAGTGATATGCAAAGTATTATAGAAAGAACGAAAAAGGGTGGGGCTGAAATTGTAAGCCATCTTGGCACATCAGGTTATTATGGTCCAGGACGTGCAATTGCTTATATGATTGAAGCAATTTTTAACGACTCAAAAACGATAGTTTCCTCTTCTGTGATTTTACATGGTGAATATGGTTATAGCGATGTTGCTGTTGGTGTTCCAGTTGTTCTTGGTGCTAATGGTGTTGAGAAAATTATTGAAATTGATTTGGATGAAGAGACAAAAGAAAAGTTTGCTCTTTCTGTTAAATCTATTCAAGATGGCATCAACATCTTAAAAGAAAACAATTTTTTTAAGGAATAAATTATGGAGGATAAAATGAGAGAAATAGCTTATGAAGAGATAGTAAAAAATGTACGAGATATTATCGTGTATTCAGCTTCAAATCTTCCAAAAGATGCACTAGATGCAATGAAGAAAGCTTATGAAGAGGAGAAAAGCCCGGTAAGTAAAGAGGTTTTAAAGCAACTTCTAGAAAATGCTCATATAGCAAGTACAGAGGCAAGACCACTCTGCCAAGATACTGGTTTGGCGGTATTTTTTATAAAAGTTGGGGCAGATGTGAGAGTTGTTGGTGGTCTTCTTAAAGATGCAATCAATGAAGGAACTCAAAAGGGATATATTGAAGGTTATTTAAGAGCTTCAACATGTGAACCTTTTTCTCGCGCAAACCTAAAAGATACAGTGGGCTATAACCTCCCTGCTATTATTCATTTTGATATTGTTAAAGGTGATAAAATTGATATTGAATACGCAGCTAAAGGTGGCGGAAGTGAAAACGTATCTCGGGCTAGAGTGTTTCCACCAGCTGCTGGTAAGCAAGGTGTTATTGATTATGTTAAGGAGTGTATCTCTGATGCAGGTCCAAATCCATGTCCTCCACTTACTGTTGGAATTGGAATTGGTGGTACATTTGAAAAAGCTGTTATCAGTTCAAAGCATGCTCTTTTTAGAAATATCGGTTCAGTGAATGAAGATCCAGAAATGGCAGAGCTTGAAGAGACAATAAAACTTGAGTTGAATAAACTAGGCATTGGAACTATGGGAATGGGTGGAACGCAAACAGTTTTAGGTGTTCATATAGAGGCAAATCCTTGTCACATTGCATCGCTTCCAGTTTCTGTAAATGTTCAGTGTCATAGTTCACGTCATACACATATCACAATATAAAGGATTATAATGAGTCAAACATATCATTTAACCACACCTCTTAGTGATGAAACTGTTTCTACGCTTCATAGTGGAGATATAGTTTACTTAAGTGGAACTATTTATACTGCTCGTGATGCAGCCCACAAAAGATTAGTTGATCTTTTAGATGAGGGTAAAGAATTGCCTTTTGATGTAAAAGGTGCTGTGATTTATTTTGTTGGACCAACTCCACCTAAACCTGGTGATCCAATAGGAAGTGCAGGACCTACAACATCGTATCGCATGGATTCTTATTCTCCTCGTTTAATTGCTAAAGGTCTTAAAGGAATGATAGGAAAAGGCAAACGCAATAAAGATGTAACGGATGCCTGTGAGGAATACAAAGCAATTTACTTTGGTGCAACAGGTGGTGCAGGTGCACTTCTTGGTAAACAAATAAAAAGTGCCGAGGTAATTGCTTATGAAGAATTAGGCCCCGAAGCTATTAGAAAATTAGAAGTTATTGATTTTCCAGTAACTGTAATTAATGATATATATGGCAATGACCTTTATCAAATAGGTCGAGCTCAATATGAAATTAAATAAATTTCCACTTTAAAACAAGGAGAATATATGAATATACATGAATATCAAGCAAAACAGATTTTTGCTAAGTACGGCGTACCTACACCTAGAGGTATTGTCGCAAATACTGCTGATCAAGCTGTAAGAAATGCAGCAGAGCTTGGTGGGAAAATTTGGGTTGTTAAAGCGCAAATCCATGCTGGAGGTCGCGGTCTTGGTGGTGGTGTTAAAATAGCTAAATCACTTGATGAAGTTGGAGAACTTGCTACACAAATTTTAGGCATGACTCTCATAACACATCAAACAGGTCCAGAAGGTAAACTTGTACAAAAAGTTTATATAGAAGAGGGTGCTGATATTCAAGATGAACTTTATCTTGGTGTAGTTTTAGATCGTGCGAAAGAGATGCCCGTCATTATGGCTTCAACTGAAGGCGGTATGGCAATTGAAGATGTTGCACACAATACTCCTGAAAAGATTATTAAAGTTGCAGTTGACCCAGCTATAGGTTTCCAAGGTTTTCATGGTCGTGAACTGGCTTTTGGTCTTGGTCTTCCTAAAGAAGAACAAAGTAAATTTATTAAGTTTGCTGCAGCACTTTATAAAGTGTATATGGAAAATGATGCTGAAATGATTGAAATAAATCCTCTTATTAAAACTGCAAGTGGTGATTTCTTGGCACTTGATGGAAAAATGGGATTTGATGATTCTGCATTAGGTCGTCATCCAGATATTGAAGATATGAGAGATATATCTGAAGAAGATGCTGATGAGCGTGAAGCAGGTCGTTATGGTCTTTCTTACATCTCTCTTGATGGTGAAATTGGTTGTATGGTAAATGGTGCTGGTCTTGCGATGGGAACCATGGATACAATTAACTATATGGGTGGAACGCCTGCAAATTTCTTGGATGTTGGTGGTAAAGCAAATGCTGAAACTGTTGCAAAAGGTTTTGAAATTATTCTAAAAAATCCAAACGTCAAAGCTATCTTTGTAAATATATTTGGTGGTATTGTAAGATGCGATCGTATTGCAAATGGTATTTTAGAGGCCACTAAAATGGTAAATGTTCATGTTCCAGTTATTGTTCGTCTTGATGGAACAAATGCTGTAGAAGCAGCAGAAATTCTTAAAAATGCAAATATACCAAATGTAATAGCAGCAACAGATTTAGCAGATGGTGCTGCAAAAGCAGTAGCTGCAGCAAAAGGAGAGTAGTTTATATGAGTATTTTAGTAAATAAAGACACAAAAGTTATCGTTCAAGGTTTTACTGGGAAAGAAGGCTCTTTTCATGCGGAACAATGTATCGCATATGGAACTAAAATTGTTGGTGGTGTTACACCAAATAAAGGTGGTGAGGTACATTTAGGGCAACCAGTTTTTAATACTGTTAAAGAAGCAATAGCTGCAACAGGTGCAACTGTAAGTATGATTTTTGTGCCACCAGCTTTTGTTGCAGATGCTGTCATGGAAGCTGCAGATGCAGGGATTGATCTTGCGGTTATTATTACAGAAGGTGCTCCAGTGCGTGATATGCAAGCTGCAAAAGCTTATGCTGTAAAACATAACATGAAAACTATTGGTCCAAACTGTCCAGGAATTATTACTGCTGAAGAGTGTAAGATAGGTATAATGCCTGGTATGATTTTTAAAAAAGGGACTGTTGGCCTTATTTCAAAATCAGGTACATTAACATACGAAGGTGCAAATCAAGTTTGTAAAGAAGGTTTTGGCATTTCTACTGCTGTTGGTATTGGAGGAGATCCAATTATTGGACTTTCTTATAAGCAACTTTTACCTCTTTTTGAAGCCGATTCAGAGACAGAAGCAATTGTTATGATAGGTGAAATCGGTGGAGACCTTGAAATTCAAGCTGCAGCATATATTAAAGAGCATATAACTAAACCTGTTGTTGCTTTTATAGCGGGGCAGACTGCTCCAGCTGGAAAACGTATGGGGCATGCTGGTGCAATTGTCTCAGGTGGTGCAGGTACAGCAGCAGAAAAAATGGCAGCTCTTGAAGCAGCTGGTGTAAGAGTTGTTGTTTCACCTGCTGAAATAGGCAAAGCTGTCAGTGAAGTTTTGAGAAAAAGATGAAATTTTAGGTTTTCTTTTGAGAGTGCGAGCCTCGTAAAGTAACAATTTTGTTGAATACCAGGCGTCACTAGCACAATTTATAACTATTTAAGAAAACTGAGCTATTCTCTAATATTATGAGAGTTTAGTTTTTGATTTAACAATTCTTAAGTTAAGGAAGATAGTATCTTCTAAAATGCAAGTTTTAGTATTTAAAGATGTTACAAATATATTTGTAATTTAATAAATTAGGAGAAGAAATGGCAAGCAAAGAAATGGTAAACCCAGGTAATCAACCTGTATGGGTAAATACTGATAACTGTAAAGCATGTGATATTTGTGTATCAGTATGCCCTTCAGGTGTATTGGGAATGAGATACGATAATAAGTCAACATTAGGTGCAATGATTTCAATAAATAATCCAGAATCATGTATTGGTTGTCATGAATGTGAACTTTCATGCCCTGATTTTGCTATATATGTAGCAGATGCAAAAGAGTATAAGGCAGCAGGTTTTAGTTTTGCTAAACTAACTGACGAATCAAAAGAGAGACAAGCGGCAATTGTTGCAAACAATTATATGTCACTTGATCAAAAAGGAGTTAAATAATGGCAAAGAGAGAAGTAATTTCAAGTGGAAATGTGCTGTCTGCATTGGCTGCGGCAGATTCAGGGTGTAGATTTTTTGCTGGATATCCAATTACACCATCAAGTGAAATAATGCATGAGATGTCTGACTTGATGCCGTCCGTTGGAGGTGCTTGTATACAGATGGAAGATGAAATTGCTGGTGTTGCTGCCGCAATTGGTGCTGGAATGTCGGGCGTTAGAACGATGACTGCTACTTCAGGACCTGGTATTTCACTTAAAGCAGAAAACCTTGGTCTTGCACAAATGACTGAAGTACCTTTAGTTGTTGTAAACGTTATGCGTGGTGGTCCATCTACTGGTCTTCCAACTCGTGTATCACAAGGTGACGTTGCGCAGGCAAAAAACCCTTCTCATGGTGATTATAAATCAATTACATTATGCGCAGGTTCTTTAGCAGAATGTTATACTGAAACTGTAAGAGCATTCAACTTGGCAGATAGATTTATGCAACCAGTATTTGTACTTTTAGATGAAACAATAGGTCACATGCATGGTAAAGCAATCCTTCCAGAAATTGAAGAAGTAAAAGCAGGAATAGTACCAAGAAAAACATTTGATGGTGCACCAGAAGATTACCGTCCTTACGAGTGTGAACATGATCAACCTGCAGTTCTAAATCCAATGTTTACAGGATATAGATATCACTTTACAGGTCTTCACCATGATGCAAAAGGTTTCCCAACTGAAGAGATTGAAACTTGTAGAAAGCTAATTCAAAGACTTGAAGACAAAGTTGAATTACACAAAGATGAAATTGAATCAAACGAAGAATACATGATTGATGATGCAGAGATTCTAATTATTGCTTATGGTTCAGTATCTTTATCGGCAAAAGAGACAATTCGTCACTTGCGTGCAGAAGGTATTAAAGCAGGTTTATTCCGTCCTATTACATTATGGCCAAGTCCACAAGATAGAATGAGAGAGTTAGGTCAAAAAATCGAAAAGATTCTTGTTGTTGAACTTAACATTGGACAATACTATGATGAAGTACAACGTTCTACTGGTCGTTTAGATATTGAAGGTCTATTTAAAGTAAATGGACGTCCAATTTCTCCGTATGAAATTGTAAATAAAGTTAAGGAGATGATGTAATGGCATTTAACTATGATAAATATTTAAGACTTGAAAAAATGCCAACACTATGGTGTTGGGGTTGTGGTGATGGTGTTATATTAAAAGCATTCATTAGAGCTATAGATAAATTAGGTGTTGACAGAAATGATGTTTGTGTTGTCTCTGGAATAGGGTGCTCGGGAAGATTTTCTTCATATGTAGATTTTAATACAGTTCATACTACTCATGGTAGAACTGTTGCATTTGCTACTGGTATTAAACTGATGAATCCAGATAAACATGTTATTTGTGTTGCTGGAGATGGTGATGCATTGGCAATTGGTGGAAATCACACTATACATGGTTGTAGAAGAAATATAGATATTACGATGATTATCATCAATAACTTTATTTATGGATTAACAAATTCACAAACATCTCCAACTACACCTCAAGGTATGTGGACAGTATCACAAAAGGTTGGTAACATTGATCCAACTTTTAATACAACAAATTTAGCAATAGCAGCAGGAGCTTCTTTCGTTGCTCGTGAAAGTATGCTTGATCCTAAAAAACTTGAGAAAGTACTGCTTAAAGCATTACAACATAGAGGTTTCGCATGTATAGATGTTCTCTCTAATTGTCATATTAACCTTGGTAGAAAGAACAAAATGCTTTCGGCTATGGAAAATCTTGCATGGATAGATAGTATTACAATGCCTAAAAAGAAATATGATACATTAAGTGAAGAAGAACAGCTTAATCTTCTTCCTACTGGTATTTTAAAAGAAGATACAGAGGCTAAAGAGTACTGTGATATGTACGCAGAAGTCATTGCTGCTCATCAGGGTAGACGCGCTAAAATCACTCAAGATGATTTTAAGAAAAAAATATAAGGAGACACAATGGCTAGAAATTTAATGAGATTCACAGGTGTTGGTGGACAAGGTGTTCTTCTTGCTGGAGAAATTTTTGCAGCAGCAAAAATTAAAACAGGTGGTTATGGTTTAAAAACTGCAACATATACATCACAAGTTCGTGGTGGACCAACAGTTGTTGATATTACCCTAGATGATGATGAGATTTTTTATCCATATGCAAATGAGGGTGAAATTGATTTTATGTTATCAGTTGCGCAAGTTAGCTATAACTCTTTTAAGAGTGGTGTGACTCCAGGAGGAACAATCGTTGTTGATCCAAATCTAGTTCATCCAACAGATGAAGACAGAAAGACTTGGAATATTTACGAGATTCCAATTATTACTATTGCAAAAGAAGAGGTTGGTAATGTTATTACTCAATCAGTTGTTGCACTTGCAATTGCAAATACAATGCAAAATGCTCTTGAAAAAGATGTTTTAGTTAAAACAATGCTTTCAAAAGTTCCTGAAAAAGTTCATGCAGCAAATATTAAAGCATATGAACTTGGAGAGAAATACGCAAACGAAGCAAAGGCCAAATAATTAAAAAAGCAACCAAAAAAGGTTGCTTTTTTTATAGCCATACTTTAATATTAAATAGTATTTATTAAATAAGTTTATAAGTTTATAATTTTATACTTTCCCAAAAAAAATCTAAATGTTTTTCAAACTGAGTTGCTAATGTATCTGTAGAATTAGAATCAAATCGTAAAAGAGTAACTTGTAATCTAATGTAGAATAGGGTGGATAGAAACTCATACGAGACCATCATTGGATCATTAGAACGGATTAGATTGTTTTGCATCATGATAAAGAAGCCCTCGGATAAAATTTTAATGTTTTTACTATGAAATTCACTCATAAACTGCTCTCTAAGCTCTTTAGTCTGCATAAGCTCAATCATTAGTAGCCTAAACATGTTTTCATTGCTTTTATCAAACGTCAGCATCTTATACTGCATTGTAAACTTTTGTAAGAAAGGTTTTCCTCTTAAAGATAGCTCCTTGATTTCTTCACTAGAAAAAGAGAAGGGTGAAGAAAATATTTCGTTTGCTATTTCAAGAAATATCTCTTCTTTGTTTTTATAATGATTATAGATGGCACTCTCTCTTATACCTACATTAGATGCTATTTTTCTTACACTTGTACCTTTGTAGCCAAATTCTGAGAATAGGGCACGAGATACTTTTAGTATTTTAGCTTTTGTTCCTGTTCTTTTCTGAACCTCAGTATTATGGGACATTACTTATCCTTTTATTATAAAATGAACACTTGTTAATATAAGTAGAATTATATATGAACACTTGTTAATTTATACTTATACAATATGAACAGATGTTCATATATTAAATCTTTCAAGTGAACAATTGTTCACACATTATCTAGTTTAATTTAGGGGGCTTATAAGAATAGTTTGTGTACTATTGCATAGGTACAAGAGGTAGTGACTTGGGAATAAACACTCAAGAGGAAAGTCCGAGCTGCTATAAGACAGTGTTCCATTTAACTAATGGCCGTAGTAATACGAGGGAAAGTGCAACAGAAAATAAACTTCCGTATTGAAACATACGGTAAAGGTGAAAAGGTACGTGTAAGAGACTACCAGTCTCTATAGCAATATAGAGAGCTTGTAAACCCAACATGGCAGCAAGAAACAGATGGTTAGCGTCTTATAATGCTATTGTTTCGCTAGAGACACAATGTAAAATGTGTAGTAGATTAATGCTATCAAAACAAAACTCGGCTTAGCTTGTACCTATTTGAAATAAACTAACATCATTAATATTATCAAATATGAATATATTATTACTTTAGTCATAAAACAAGAATCTATAGATTTAAAAAGTATTTTCAAGAGAATTTACATTATGTTAATCAGTATATAAATTTTGCTCCACGTAGTCCACATATTATGTATTTTATATCTCATAAAAATATGGCTGATAGGCACGATAAAGCTCTGAGAGTTTTGTCTCAAAAAGTGTTGTCATTTTTTCCTCAATATCAGACCAGTAGTATTCTAAAACTGTACTTGCCCCCACATTGCCTTCTATTTTGTAAAAAGGCCCCTCTAAAGCCTCTAAAATTTCTAAAACAGTGATTTGATTTGCATTTTTTGCAAGCTTGTAACCTCCTTGTGCTCCACGTGTGCTAATAAGCAGGTTGCTTTTTCTCAGACTTGAAAGGAGTTGTTCGAGGTATCCATGTGATATATGAGTCATGGCTGCTATTTCTTTGACGCGCATTGCTCTTGCATTAGGTGCTTGAGAGATGTTATACATGGCTGCTAAGCCATATATTGCTTTTGTCGATAGAAATGCCATATCTGCCACCTTATAAGAAGTTTATACTAATTGTATCAATATTTCATATAATATTTATTGAGAAATTAATGAGTCAATTGTAAATACTCTTTTATTGAGGCGACCAAAGTATCGAGTGCTTCTATATTGTGAGAATAGTGTAAACTAATACGAAGCCAACCTGGTTTATTATCCTCACTACTGTAGATCTCTTCATTGTCATCAAGTCCAAGGAGATCATGTCCGTATGGTCCTGCACAAGAGCACCCTGCCCGTGTATGAAAGTTTTTTTCATATGATAAGTAACTACATAGTTTATAAGGGTCAATATTTTTTATATTAAGCGATACAATACCAATATTGTTAACTTGCTCGCATCCATAGCATTGCACATCTTTTATAAACTTAAGTTCTTGTTTTAAATGACTGTACAGGCTTGTTTTTGCCTCTTTTATCCACTCAAGACCTATTTCATTACGTAGCTGATATGCAAGTGTTGCACGAATAAGTTGGATGATTCCAGGAGTTCCTGCATCTTCTCTATCTTCAATTCCTGTTACAAAGGTATGACTTTTTCGACTGACATAACTTACAGTTCCTCCACCTGCAAAAGTTGGAGCAAAACTACTGTTGATAAGTTTTTTTCTGACAACAAGGAGCCCACAAGAACCGGGTCCTCCTAAGAGTTTATGTGGAGAAAACACCATAGCATCATATAAATTGCAATCAATATTCATATATGGGGATGAAGTAGCTGCATCAAAACAGACTAAAGCATTGTACTCTCTTAAAAGCTCTGAGATTTGCTCATATGGTGTTATGATACCCGTCACATTTGATGCTATACAAAAAGAGCCAATAATTTCTCTCTCTTTATTTGCCTCTAGTACTTCTTTGAGATGCTCTAAGTCGATTAAACCATCTTTTTTCATCTCAATACGAATAATTTCACAGAGTGCTTCTCGGTAACTTACTTCATTAGAATGGTGTTCATAAGGACCTACGATGACTAAAGGTAATTTTGATTTATCAATAAATTTGTATCGTGCTTTTGTTGCAGGAGGAATGTATAAACCCAATATTTCTTGAAGTCTCTTGAGCGATGCAGTCGCTCCACATCCACTTGGCAAAAGTGCAAAATTTTCATCTAATTCCAAAAGTGTTCTAAGATGTTCGCGTGCTTGACGATAGTAAGTATCTGTCGTAGCAGACATAAGTGCATCTTTTGAATGTGTATTTGCATAGGTTTGTAGCACTTCTTGAACTCTCTCTTCAATAGCTTTATGTGCTAAGCCAGATGCTGTATAGTCAAAATATGTATCTTTATGCACGCCAATAATATTATCTATAATTTGCGAATACAGATTACTATTTTTATCCAACAATGGTCTAAATATTTGACTCATTAGTATACTTCTCCAAGATAAAATTTTGAAAGTTTTCATTGAAACTTTTCTCATATTCCAAAATAAGTGATTCAACGAATGCTGGAACCTCATCTTGTGTTACTTTTACTGGTGTTTTAAGTGCAAATTTACTCTCAGTACCATTGAGATGCCCACCAACAACAAGATTAAATCCAGACACTGTTTCATTGTCTTTTTTAATTTTTGCACCAATGAATCCTAAATCTACAATATGAGGGTGTGCACATGCATTTGGACATCCATTTATGCTTATACTTACAGGTTCACTAAAATCAGGGAATTTTTTATTAAGATAATTCACTAATTCAATAGAGAAATTTTTTGTCTCACTAATAGCTAATTTACAAAAATTCAAGCCTGTACAAGCAAGCGTTCTTGACTGAAACACCGAAGGCGTTACACTAAGCCCCAAAGATGCTTCAAGTGTCTGCGTAAGTGGCTCTGTCACTTCTTTTTGCACATCTCTGACAATGAAATTTTGTGTTGCTGTTAAAGAGATTCCTCTTGCACCATAAAAATTAACAACATTTGCTAAAGTACTAATTTTACCTCCTATTCTTCCACTTGTAATGGCATAGCCAATATTGTTAAAGTTATCGTTGCGTGACTTCATAATTCCAAAATGTGTTCGCCTTGGATATGGTGTAAAAGGTATTGCATCAAACGCAATAAATGTCACACCTGAAAGCACTTGAAGTTCATTTGAAAAATTTTCTACTCCCCATACATCAAGAAGATGTCCAAGTCGAGCTTTTGATCTATTATCTCTTCTTCCGTTATCACGGTAGAGTGTAGCAACAGCTTTTGCAACAGCTACAATTTCTTCCCTTTGAATGTAACCA
Organism: Sulfurimonas sp.; assembly: GCA_041595535.1. GTDB lineage: Bacteria > Campylobacterota > Campylobacteria > Campylobacterales > Sulfurimonadaceae > Sulfurimonas. Next base: position 56,381 of record JBFHKA010000011.1, read on the forward strand.
ATATGTGATGCAATTCGCTTATTGCTTGCTTGCCCTCCTCCAACACTAACACTAAAAAGTAGACTACCATTAGCTCTTTTTACTGCAGTAAAAGAGAGGTCTTGCACTTCATGGTTTATGCAGTGCTTACTACAACCGCTCACTGCTATTTTGAACTTTCGTGGCAGATTACTAAAATCACGATTGGCTCTATAGAGATTGTTTAGTGCATCAACTATATCTCTTACATCATCAACCTGTTCATGACTTGAGCCATTAAGTGCACATGAAACAATATTTCTAGGACAATCTCCTGAAGCTCCAAGTGCACTCAGACCAACTTTATATAATCGTGCAAAAATCTCAGAAATATCTTTTATTGAAATCCAGTGAAACTGTATATCTTGTCTTGTTGTAATGTCTGCCGTATCTCTTGCAAACTCTTGCGAAATTTTAGCAATCTCTAAGAGTTGTTCAGCACTGATAAATCCTTGTTCAACTTTGACCCTAAGCATATAATAGGTACTTGTATCATCTCCTTGAAGATTTTTATTTTGTGTATATAGGCCATACCACTTAAAACGGTCGATATCTTCAGGATTAATCTCCTCACCAGTTATTGCATAGCGTTTTATATCTTCTAAAACATCGAGTCCATCTTTTTCTCTTTTGATTCTCTCGACTCTTTGTGCCTTTGTCTCCTTAACGTCTATACTCATTTTTAAATCCTTTATTGTATTACAGCTGTATTCCAGTGTGGAAAATGGCGTCTAATTAGAGCATTTAGCTCCACCTCAAAACCATCCACTGTTGATTCTATCTCTTCTTCTTTTTCTACTTTTTGCGTTATCATGCCTGCAGCAACAGTATTATTTGTTACTTTGTCAATGAGAATAAAACTTCCCATCTCTCTGTTATGCTCATATGCGTCAAAAGCTAATATATTGCTCAAATGTAGCTCGATATTTGCAATATCATTGAGTTGCAAGCTATCAGTATCCATTTGTTCTTGAGTGTTTACATCGACACGATAGTTGATTTTTTTGACTGTTGCATTTAAAACAGATGAGCCTCTTTTTAAAATATAATTGTCCAAAGATTTCATATTATTTTCATCCATCCAGACCAAATTTGCCTCTATAACATTTGACTCCGTAATCACAGTACCAGATTTTATCAGTACATTTCCGCGACTAATGTCTATCTCTTCTTCTAATGTCAAGGTTACTGCTTGTCCTGTTGTTGCCGAATCCAAATTTCCATCATATGTGACAATCTCCTTAAGAGTAGCTCGTTTTTTGGAAGGCAAAACAGTAATTGTATCCTCTACTCTAATAGTTCCAGAGAGAACTGTTCCCGCAAAACCTCTAAAGTCAAGATTTGGTCTATTTACATACTGTACAACCATTCTAAAAGGTGCATCAGGAGAAGGCGTTGCAAGTGGTGCAGTCTCCAATATATTTAAAAGTGTTCCACCTTTATACCAAGGAGTTTTTTCACTTATATTTACAATATTGTCACCATCAAGTGCTGACATTGGAATAGAGTGAATAGATTCTATACCTAAGTTTGTGGCAAACGCTCTATATTGGGCATCAATTTTCTCAAAAGTTTCTTGGTCAAAATCTAGCAAATCCATCTTGTTAATAGCAACTATAACGTTACGAATACCAAGAAGACGTACTATGTAGGAGTGACGTCGTGTTTGCGCTACTATTCCATACCTTGCATCAATTAAGATAATTGCCAAATCAGCAGTTGATGCACCAGTTGCCATGTTTCTTGTATATTGTTCATGTCCTGGAGTATCAGCGATAATAAATTTTCGTTTTTCAGTTGAAAAATAACGATATGCGACATCTATTGTAATTCCTTGCTCTCTTTCACTTTGCAAGCCATCAACAAGGAGTGCCAAGTCAATTTTTTCACCTGTAGTTCCCACTTTCTTACTATCTGCTTGAAGCGATGCCAAGTGATCCTCAAAAATCATTTTAGTATCATGTAACAATCTTCCTATAAGAGTGCTTTTGCCATCATCAACACTCCCGCATGTAATAAAACGTATTAATTCCTTATGCTCTTGCTGATGCAAATAAGCTTCTATATCTGATTCAATTAGTTTTGATTGATTAGCCATTAAAAATATCCTTCTATTTTTTTCTTTTCCATTGAGCCTGCTTGATCTGCATCAATCAAACGACCTTGTCTTTCACTCGTTTTTGTTAGCAACATCTCTTGAATAATCTCAGGAAGTGTTGTAGCAGTACTCTCAACTGCTCCGGTAAGTGGATAACAGCCAAGTGTTCTAAATCGCACACTCTGCATCTTCGGGATTTCACCCTCTTTTAGGGGTAGCCTGTCATCATCTACCATTATTTTGACTCCATCACGTTCAACAACCGGTCTTTTGGCTGAAAGATATAGTGGAACAATCTCAATGTTTTCAAGGTAAATATATTGCCAAATATCCAGTTCTGTCCAGTTAGAGAGTGGAAAAACTCGAATACTTTCACCTTTTTTATATCTTGCATTATAGATATTCCAAAGCTCTGGTCTCTGATTTTTTGGATTCCATCTATGGTTTTCATCACGAAATGAGTAGATTCTTTCTTTTGCACGGCTCTTCTCTTCATCTCTTCGTGCACCACCAAATACAGCATCAAATTTATAATGATTAAGTGCTTGTTTTAGACCTTCTGTTTTCATAATATCTGTATACACGCTACTTCCATGTGTAAATGGATTAATATTGTTTTTTATCCCTTCCGGATTTTGATGCGTTAGTAACGTCAAACCCAACTCTTTTATACGCTTGTCTCTAAACTCTATCATCTCTTTAAACTTCCATGTAGTATCTACGTGTAAAAGAGGAAAAGGTAAAGTAGCAGGATAAAAAGCTTTGAGTGCCAAATGCAACATAACGCTTGAATCTTTTCCTATAGAATAAAGCATTGCCGGATTTTCAAACTCGGCAACAACTTCTCGCATGATATGGATAGACTCTGCTTCCAACTGTTTTAGATGTGTTATTCTCTCTTTTGTCATGTTAATTTCCTTAATTTACTATACGTACATAGCCCATTTTTTTAATTCTTTACGCTTTGCTGCGCAATCATCACCACAAATTTGTTTTAAGATTATCAGCAAAAATCTTGCTATATATTTCATAACTATTCTCCTTTTATGTGTAATCCACACTCTTTATGTTCAGGGTTTTCCCACCACCACCTACCTGCTCGTATATCTTCGCCATATTTTATTGCTCGTGTACAGGGTTCACAACCAACACTTGGGTATCCCTTATCATGTAGTTTGTTGTATGGAACTTTATGCTCTTTGATATAATCCCATGTTTCATTTTCACTCCATTGAATAAGTGGATTAACTTTTATTAAGTTATTCCCCGTATCCCATTCAATGAGCTGCATCTCTTCTCTTGTTTGTGACTGACTTTTTCTAAGTCCTGTTATCCAAACATCAAGCCCATTTAACGCCCGCATAAGGGGTTCTATTTTTCGCACGTAACAACATGTTTTTCTATTTTCAATACTCTCTTTAAATCCATTTATTCCTTGATTTTTGTAGAGTTGTTGAATGTTCTTATAATCAGGATAATAGACATCCATCTTTATTTGATACTTCTTATTTGTTGCATCCATGACTTGATATGTTTCTTCAGGAAGTCTTCCTGTGTCAAGTGTAAAAATTTTGACACTTTTATCTTTTTGTAAAATTAAATCTGTTACTACTTGATCCTCTACGCTTAGACTTGATGCTTGTGCAATTTTCCCTTTATAGTTCAATAAAAAATACTCCAGCACCTCATGAACATTAGATTTGCTGAGCTGTTTATTTAATTGCTTTATATTTTCTTTCATTCTTTTTTCCTATATGATGTAATCATTTTCAACTTGTTTTATTCTGCCAAAACTACTTGCATTCCATGCTCTTTCATGGAAATAATATAACACCATCTTTGTAATAACCTCAATGGAACCTATGGAAACCGCCATAATAAAATTCCCAGTAACTACATAAGATATAAGCATAGTGTCCATAGTCCCAACCGTTCTCCACGAAATTGTTTTGACTATGCTGCGATAGTGTTTCTCATACATTCTGCATATCCTTATTCAAGAGCTTCAGAGAATTTGCTATACAACTCAGTAGATAAATATCGTTCACCGGTATCACAAAGGATGGTTACTATTGTTTTTCCTTTGTTTTGAGGGCGTTTTGCTACTTTATATGACACACTAAGATTTGCCCCTGAAGATATCCCCACAAGAAGTCCTTCATTTTTAGCTACATTTCTTGCAGCCTCAAAAGCCTCTTCGTTACTTACTTGTATAACTTCATCGTATATATTAGTATTTAATACACTTGGAACAAAACCAGCTCCAATGCCCTGTATTTTATGCGAACCTGGTACATTTCCAGATAATACTGCTGAATTTTCAGGCTCTACTGCAATAATCTCAATATTTGGGTTATGTTTCTTAAGGACTTCACCAATCCCTGTAATACTTCCACCGGTTCCAACAGATGCAACTAAAATATCAACTTTCCCATCCGTATCTTTTAGTATCTCCTGTGCTGTTGTATTTCTGTGTGCATCAGGATTATCAGCATTGTCAAATTGCTGTAGTAATACAGCATCTTGTGTTGTTTTAGCAAGTTCAATAGCCTTTGCAACAGCTCCACTCATTCCTTTTGCTGGCTCAGTAAGAACTATCTCTGCACCTAGTGCACTTAGAAGTTGTCTTCTTTCCATACTCATAGAACTCGGCATTGTTAAAATCAATTTTATACCTAAACTTGCTGCAACTGAGGCAAGTGCAATCCCTGTGTTTCCACTTGTTGGTTCAATAATTACACTGTTGTCTTTTATCTCACCACGTCTGATTGCTTCTAAGATCATATTGCTGCCAATTCTATCTTTTATAGAACCAGAGGGATTCATAAATTCACATTTGCCCAGTAGAGTTACCTCATTCTCGTTAAACTTTAATTTAATGATAGGGGTATTCCCTATCAACTCTGTAATGTTTTGTGCTACTTTCATTGCGGGTCCTTTCTTCTTTTATTTTTGTAATGCTATCAAATAATTTAGTTATTTCATAGTATCCATAGTATATTACTATGTATTAAAACAGATAAATTACTTGAAATCCCGTATACAAAGCATAATTAATAATTTTTTTGCTATTGTTACAGTTATACGAACACTGATAAATGGAGCTATCATGAGTTATTTTCCAGCTTTTTTAGATTTAGAGAATAAAAAAATTCTTATAGTGGGTGGTGGCAACATTGCTTATGAAAAATTAGAACATCTCCTTGACTTCTCCGCAAACATCTCAATTATTGCAAAAGGGTTTTCAGCTCAAATGTTAGAAATGATTGAGACAAATAATTTACATTATGAAAAAAGAGCCTATATTAATGGTGAGATCAAAGAGTTTGATATCGTTGTTGTTGCAGTTGATGATATATCTTTGCAGTCGGAAATATTTTCTCAATCAAAGCAATACAACTGTTTATGCAATGCTGTGGACTCTGTAGATTATTGTGATTTTATCTTCCCTGCATATATAAAAAAAGGAGATTTAACTATTGCTATTTCAACATCAGGTAGCTCTCCAGCGATGGCAAAAAACTTGAAGTTATATCTACTCGATCTTATTCCACATGACATAGCAGATTTTTTACAAGAGATGAAAAACTTGCGTAAAATACTTCCAAAAGGTAAGCAAAGAATGAAGTTTCTTGATGACAAAGTAAAAGAGTATATGAAGAAGTGGAACAAATAAGGAAAAAAAGAGAAACTAGGATTCTTTTTCTGTACCCTTATTAGAAAACCAATGTAATTGCTCTGCTAACTCTACAACTTTGCCCACAACTATAAGTGCTGGAGTGTCGAGTTCTTTTGCCTTATCAACTATATTATCAAGTGTTCCAATAACAACTTTTTGGTCCTTTGTTGTTCCTTTTGATATTACCGCACATGGATAATTCTTATCTTTTCCAATTCCTATAAGTTTTTTAGAAATTGTTGAGAGATTATGTAATCCCATTAAAAAAATGACTGTATCATCAGTTTTGTATTTTTCCCAAGAAATCTCTTTTGTTTGTTTACTTGAAGAGCTATGCCCAGTCACAACATGAAAAGAGGTGGCTATCCCGCGATGTGTTACTGGAATACCAGCATAAGCAGGAACGCTTATAGCTGACGTTACTCCAGGAATTATTTCAAAATCTATATCTCTTTCATGCAGATAGATACCCTCTTCTCCGCCACGTCCAAAGACAAAAGGGTCTCCACCTTTTAATCGAACAATTATTGTATACTTAAGAGCATGCATATAAATTATTTCATTTATGGCGTCTTGTGTCAGTATATGAAGACCATCCTCTTTTCCTACATAAATAAATTTGCACCCATCTTTGGCTTCTTTTAAAATTTCTGGATTGGCTAGTCTGTCGTATATAATCACATCAGCATCTTTAATTACCCTGAGTGCTTTAATTGTTAACAATTCTATATCTCCTGGACCAGCTCCTGTTAAATAGACTTTACCCATTATTTTTCTCCCATATAGTGCACAATGACTTTTATTTTATAGTGCAATAGTAGCTAAAAACATACTCATATACATAGTAAACATAGTGTTTTACTATGATATAACTCTATAGCAACTTACTCAGGTTTAATGAAATCTATATGCGAAAATAGAGTAAAAGTTATATAATAAGTAAAAAGATAATTTAGATAAATTATGTTAATTAAAGAATACCTTGGAGGTCATCATGACAAAAAAAGAGCAATTAATTATAGATATACAAAACTTATTGAACAGTTACGAAGGATTACAACCAACATCTATAAACCCTGAACTTTTGGAGTTTATGGATGAGACTACTTTAAAAAATATTATTGGTTCACTTTTAGATCAAAAAGAAGAACTCATGACATCTGATATAGAGTGGCTTGAGCAGTTTAAGAGTCACAAATATTCATAAGCATATATTTTAACAAATTTATCTGTTTGTATTTGTTACATATTTACTAATGTTATTGTACAATACGTCAAAATATAAATACAAGGAAATAAAATGAGTAATGTGGATTTAATACAGTTAACAGAACAGACAAAGAAGCTAACTGCAATGGTAGTTGAAGATGAAAAAGTAACAAATGAGCTCCTTAGCTCTACGTTTAAAAACTTTTTCTCAAGTGTAGAATCTTATTTTGATGGTGCTTCAGCACTTAAAGCATACAAAGAAAACAATCCAGATGTAGTTTTTGTTGATATTATCATGTCTGGAATGGACGGAATAGAACTTTCTCGTAAAATTCGTGAAATTAACCCTACTCAAATTATTATTGTTATTTCAGCAAGTAATGACATAGAGAAAATCTCTGAATCTATTGAAGTTGGTGTAAATAGTTTTATTCAAAAACCTATAGATACAAAAAAAATTATTGAACTTTTAGGTAGCGTAGTTTCTATGATAGCTAAGAAGAAAAAAATTGAAACAAAAACTTTTTCAATCTCACTTCCTTTAGATCTTTATGAAACTGTTAATGACAATGCTAAAGCGGAAAGTATCTCTAAAAATGCTGTAATTATTAGAGCATTAAGAAGTTTTTACGAATAAGACTGCCTAGTGTCACAAGATTTTATTCTTTTTTAAGAATAAAATCTATATAATTTCGGCTCGGTTATAAACCGCACTGAGTGGCCCCGTCGTCTAGCGGTCAGGATCCATGGTTTTCATCCATGTTACAGGAGTTCAATTCTCCTCGGGGTCACCACTTATACAAGCTTACTTTTAACACTTTCAATACATATTTCATATATTACTTAAACAAAATTATTCTACAAATAATAATGCTTTATCTAAGATGCTATAAGCTCTAATTTGATAAAATACAACTCCTATAAAATTTTCAACATCAAAAGGTTTAATAATAATGAGTGAGAACAAAGATTTTTTACGTACAATAGTTGAAAAGGACTTAAAGTCAGGCAAATATAAAGAGATTGTAACAAGGTTTCCTCCAGAACCTAATGGGTTCCCCCACATTGGTCACGCTAAATCTATCTGCATAAATTTTGGTATTGCAAACGACTACCATGGTCACTGTAATCTTAGAATGGATGACACCAACCCAACTACAGAAGATACAAAATATGTTGAGGCTCTCAAAGATGCTGTAGAGTGGCTTGGGTTTGAATGGGATGGTAATGTTCGTTTCACTTCTGATTATTTTTCTCAAATACATGATTACGCTGTAGAGCTAATTAAAATGGGCAAAGCATATGTAGATAGCCTCAATGAAGATGAGATACGTGAATACCGTGGAACTGTTACAGAAGCAGGAAAACGTAGCAAGTATGCACAGCGTAGTGTTGAAGAAAACCTAGACCTTTTTGAGAAAATGAAAAAGGGTGAGTTTAAAGATGGTGAGCATGTTCTTCGGGCTAAAATTGATATGTCTGCTGCAAATATGAAAATGAGAGACCCTCTACTGTATAGAATTAGACACGCACACCATTTCAGAGCAGGAGATGAGTGGTCTGTTTATCCTATGTATGACTTTGCTCACTGTCTCTCTGATTATATTGAAGGCGTTTCACACTCTATTTGTACTTTAGAATTTGAAAATAATCGTGATATTTATGATTGGGTACTTGATACTTTAGGTCTTAAAACACATCGTCCTTATCAACATGAGTTTGCAAGATTAGGTATTAACTACACAGTCATGAGTAAGAGAAAGCTTTTAGAACTAGTACAAAGTGGATACGTGAGTGGCTGGGATGATCCTCGTATGCCTACAATTGCAGGATACAAAAGAAGAGGCTACACTCCAGAATCTATTATAAACTTTTGTGACCAAATAGGTATAGCAAAGGCAAACTCTATGGTTGATGTTGCACAGCTTGAATTTTGTATACGCGATGATTTAAATACAAAAGTCCCACGTGTTCTGTGTGTGCTTGACCCTCTGAAAGTAACAATTGAAAACTATGAAGGTAGCGAAGAGATAATTGCTCCATACTACCCACATGACGTACCTAAAGAGGGAGAAAGAAAGATACCTTTCTCCCGTGATATCTACATTGAGCGTGATGATTTTATGGAAAATCCTCCAAAAGATTACTTTCGTCTTACACCTGAACAGCCAGTACGTTTGAGACATGGATATATCATCTCTTGTAAAGAGGTCATCAAAGATGCTAATGGTAAAATTGTTGAGATAAAAGCTCAATACTATCCTGATTCTAAAAGTGGCTCTGACACTAGTGGTCTTAAAGTAAAAAGTGCTATCCAATGGGTGAGTGCTGAAGAAGCTAAAAAAGTTGAAATAAGACTTTATGATAGATTGTTTAAAGATGAAGCTCCTGAGGGACTAGAAGACATAAATCCAGACTCTTTAAAAGTTATTCAAAATGCTCTTATTGAACCTGCAGTGATAACAGATAAACCTGATGAACGCTTCCAATTTGAGAGACAAGGCTACTTTTATGCTGATCCTATAGATTACACTGACGAACACCCAGTATTTAATAAAATTGTAGGTCTTAAAGACTCTTGGAATAAAAAAACAAAATCAAAAGAAAATATAGCTGAACCTCAGATTAAAAAAGTACAAATAGATGGCGAAGTAGCAGCTATGAGTGAAGCTGAGCAAACATTGTTTGATAAATATACAAATGAGCTTGGTCTCAACAGTGAAGTAGCTAATACTTTAGCTCGTGATGAACATCTTTCATCATTTTATGAAGAATCCCTATCTGTGCTTAACTCGCCTGTATCTCTTGCAAATATTGTAAGTAATGAAGTAGCGAGAGAACTCAAGCACATGCAAGCAGATGAGCTTAAGTTTAATCCTACACAAGTAGCAGAGCTTGTTAAGATGCTTGATAATGAAACTATCTCAAGCAAAATTGCTAAACAAGTGTTTGAAGAGATGATAAAATCTGGAGATAATCCAAGCGTAATAGTTGAGACCAAAGGGCTTGTACAGATAAGCGATCCTGCTAAAATTTTACCTATCATTGATGAAGTAATCGCAAAGAATCCAGATAATGTCGCTAAGTTCCAAGCAGGGAACACAAAACTCTTAGGTTTCTTTGTCGGACAAGTTCTAAAAGCTACAGGTGGCAAAGCAAATCCACAAGTAGTGAATGAACTTGTCGAACAAAAGTTAAAATAACCAACAGCTAACTGTAAACAATAACTTGCTAAAATTCCATAAATAATTTATAGGATTTTTAATGTTAAGGTTTGCGTTTAGTCCAACTGGTGATATGAATATTGGTGACCTTCGAGTTGCCTTATTCAACTATATTGTTTCTCAACAAAAAAATGAAAACTTAATTGTCAGAATTGAAGACACAGACAAAGAAAGAAATATTGAGGGAAAAGACAAAGAGATTTTAGAAATACTAGGACTTTTTGGTATCTCCTACTCCCAGCTTCTTTATCAGAGCCAAAATGTACGTTTTCATTCTGCAATGGCTCTACAACTACTTCATGAAAAAAAAGCTTTTAGTTGTTTTTGTTCTCCTGCATGGCTTGAAAGAAAGCGTGAAGAGTCTCAAAAACAAGAAAAAGCATACACATACGATGATGCATGCAGAAATCTTCCTGCAGAACTTGTAATAGACAATGAAAACCCTTTTACAATAAGAGTGGTTAGACCAGATTCAACTCTAGTCATTCATGACAAAATACAAGGTGATATCAGTTTTGAGCCAGATGCAGTAGATAGTTTTATTATCATGCGACAAGACAAAACACCTATGTATAACTTTGCATCTGCAGTAGATGATATGTTAGCAGATATAAGCATTGTCATTTCTAGTCAAGAAAATATGAACGATACTGCAAGACAAGAGCATATTCGTAAATCACTTGCATATGAGAAAGAAGTAGAATACGCACACATTCCTATGATCTTAAATGATAGCAGTGTAAAATGGTTGCTTGAGCAAGGTTTCCTTCCCGAAGCAATATCAAACTATTTAATATTAATAGGAAACAAAACTCCAAAAGAGATATTTATACTTCAAGAAGCAATAGAGTGGTTCGACTTAGGTGGCATATCTAAAAGCCCTGCCCGTTTTGATATAGATATGTTAAGACATATCAATAAAGAACATCTTAAAAATCTTGATGCAAAAGAGCTTTCTCGTTATGTAGGTTTTGCGGATGCTGAGATTGGTGAACTTGCACGAATCTATCTTGAAGAAGCCCAAACAACAAAAGAATTAAAATCAAAAATAGAACCAATCTTTTCTGCACGTAACATTCCCCAAGAGTTCGTACAACAGACACAAGTGATGAGAGATGTCATTAAAAATGCACCCTACTTTGATGCGTATGAGGGTTTTAAAAACTATGTTATGAAAGAGTCTAACCTTCAAGGTGAAGACTTTCTAAAATCTTTGCGTCTACTGTTAACAAATGCTGAGCATGGTCCTGACGTGGCCGAGATATATAAGTATCTTAAAAATTATCTAGGAGAAATTGTCAAATGAGTGATTTAGGTTTTGCTGTACTTCAAATAGGTTCCCTTTTTACGGGTCTTATTAATATTTATATCTGGGTTCTTATAGTAGCTGCACTGTTAAGTTTTGTAAACCCTGATCCTTACAATCCAATAGTGCAATTTTTGCATAGAATCACACAACCTGCCTACTCTTTTTTGAGAAGGTATATGCGTACAAATTTTAATGGGATTGATTTAGCTCCGCTTGTCATAATCGTGGCACTTCAAGTTCTCATCATTATTATAAACTATCTCTTAAATATAGTTGCTCATTCGCTCTAAATATCTGCTATTCGTCTTTTTCAAAAAGCAGCGGCTCCGAAGAGAACTCTCCAGTTTTTATGAGGAGTTTTAGCATGTCGCCCTGCTCTTTAAACCCTACAAGATAGTACTTTTGCCAATCGACATGGGACAAAGAAAGATGTGTAAACTCATTTGTACTGTTGAGCTCTTTCACTGTAATTGGTTCTAGCTCATTAAGTTCAAAACGGAGTTTATCTCTCTTATCTTTTACATATGTGTAGATGTAAAAATACTCACCATCTTTATACTTTTTTGGATAGACTTCATTGAGATAAACAACACTCACAGTTCCAATGGTAGTGGTGCCCTTTTTTATTTTTGAACTCTGAATATTATTTTCACTTAATTCTTGTTTTGGGGTTATAGAAAAGTAATCAAAAGCATTTCTACTAGAACAACCAAAAAAAGCCAAGGAAATTGCTAGAATAATTGTTGTTTTTTTCATATTTATCCTCTTAATTTGTAAAGAATTATATCTTATTAAACTCTTCTTTTGTATAATTGCTTAAAAATTAGAAAAGTAAGAAATTGAGCAAAAGATTAGCAGTAGCGTTTACAGGACCATCCAATAGTGGAAAAACAACTTTAATATTAAAAGTTGCAAGAAAACTGATTCATGAGCATAATTTGGAAGTCGCGATTATTAAACATGACCCCAAAGATAAAGCTCGTTTTGATGTCGAAGGCAAAGATAGTTATAAGTTTAGTGATACTGGTGCAGAGGTTATTGTTACCTCTGATAGCAGAACCACTTATTTTTCTAAAAGAAAATCAGATCTCAATGATATGATAAGACTCTTTGAAAATTTTGATGTTTTACTCGTTGAGGGATTAAAAAACTTACCTCTTCCAAGGATTAGTGTTTTTCGCAACTTCATAGACAGTGATTATATTCCGTATATGAATGCTTTAGCCACTGATTATAGTATTAACACTCAAAACTATGATTTATCTGAAGATATAGATATACTGGATTTAAATAACACAGATCAAGTTATATCTTGGATATTTGAAAATGCCAAGAAAGTTTAAAAAAGGATATAAAATATGAGAGATGTTTTTGATGCAATTCAAAAAAGTGCAATACGAATTAAAGATGCTATAGATGTTAAAGATATTGGCTACTCTCAGCAAGAGAATAGTTCTGGCGAAACACAACTTCAGCTCGATATTCAATGCGATATGATTATTGAAGAAGAGTTTTCTAAAGTTAAGTCAATTCATACAATTGCAAGTGAAGAAAAAACGCACCAAGAGTTGCTTCATGAAGATGGTGAATATTTTATAGCCTATGACCCTCTTGATGGCTCTTCTTTGGTAGATGTAAACCTGAGCGTTGGTTCTATTTTTGGTATATACAAAAATGATTTTGGCACAAAACATATGGTAGCAGCTTGTTACGTTGTCTATGGTCCTCGCGTTGAGATGGTCTTTGCAGAGAACAAAACAAAGCTTTACCTTTTACAAAATGGTGAGTTTGAATTTGTTAAAGAGATTCGTCTTAATGAAAAAGGCAAGCTTAATGCTCCCGGCGGTACACAACAACATTGGGCACCATACCATAAAGAGCTTGTAGATAGTTTTTTTGCTGAGGGGTATCGCTTACGTTACTCTGGTGGCATGGTTCCAGATTTACATCAAATTCTTCTCAAAGGAGGAGGACTCTTTTCATATCCTGGAACAACTGATAAACCAGAGGGGAAACTTCGTCGTCTTTTTGAAGTCTTTCCTTTTGCTTTTATTTATAAAACATCTGGTGGTGGTGCTATAGATGGTAAAAACGATTTAATGAGTCTTGGTCATTCACACATTCATGATACTGCTGTCTGCTTTTTTGGTTCTAATTATGAGATAGCAAGAGTCAAAGAGGTTTATGCAAAAAATGCATAATGAGCAAAAAGACAAATTTGAACTTTATTTAGATGAGATGATAAAGAAGCTTCAAGATTGTCAACAAGCCAAAACTCACAAAAGCTGTAGTGACTGTGAGTTTTACTTTGGATGTGCTCTACGTGAAGAGTATGTCAAAGCAGTTTACAACAGTATGTCTAAAGGTGATACTGGTGGATTTGAATTTTAATCACGGTCATTTTATAAAATAAACTTAAGGAAGAAAGCTTTGAAAAAATATATAACAACACCTATTTATTATGTTAATGGAGAGGCTCATATTGGGCATGCTTATACGACATTTATAGCAGATACTGTAGCACGCTACGAAAGACTTCAAGGGAACGATACATATTTTTTGACTGGAACAGATGAACATGGTCAAAAAATAGAAGAGTCTGCTCTTAAAGCTGGGAAACCTACCAGTGAGTTTGCTGATGAAATAAGTGCTACATTTAAAAATCTTTGGGATGAGTTTGAAATTAGCTACAACAAGTTTATACGAACGACAGACAAAGAGCATATGGCTGGTGTTCAAAAAGCTTTTCTTGCGATGTTTAACAAAGGTGATATTTACAAAGATTTTTATGAAGGACATTACTGTGTAAGTTGTGAGACTTTTTTTCCAGAAACACAACTTGTAGATGGTGAATTTTGTCCTGATTGTGGTCGTAGTACAAGTATTGTAAAAGAAGAGAGTTACTTTTTTAAACTCTCAAAATATGAGGATAAACTCTTAAAACATTATGAAGAAAACCCTGACTTTATTATGCCTCGTTCACGTGCGAATGAAGTAAAAAACTTTGTTAAAGGCGGACTCCGTGACCTTTCTGTAACGCGCACATCTTTTACTTGGGGTGTAAAAATGCCTGAGAGCCTTCATGATGATAAACATGTTATGTACGTTTGGCTTGATGCACTTCTTAACTACATAACAGCTCTTGGTTATGGAACAGACGATGCGCACATGGATTTTTGGCCAGCAACAACACAGTTTGTTGGTAAAGATATTTTACGTTTTCATGCTATTTACTGGCCAGCATTTTTAATGAGCTTAGACCTCCCTCTTCCAAAACAGATTGGTGCGCATGGTTGGTGGACTCGTGATGGTGAAAAGATGAGTAAATCTAAAGGTAATGTTGTTTCACCTAAAGAGGTTGCCGATGCGTATGGTGTTGAAAATCTAAGATATTTTATGTTACGAGAGGTTCCGTTTGGACAAGATGGGGATTTTTCTCAACGTGCCTTTATAGATAGAATTAACTCTGAGTTAAGTAATGATTTAGGTAATCTTTTAAATCGTATTATTGGTATGAGTGGGAAATATTCTGACTTTAGAATTGATAGTGTTGATGTTGAAAAACACCACTCCAAAGAGTTGCACGTAATGGATGAAATTCTTGGAACTTTAGATGGTTTTATGAAGGGTATGCAAACACACAGATACCTAGAAGAGCTTTGGAAACTCTTTTCTATTGGGAATGTTGCTATAACAGAAAATGAACCTTGGGCAAAAATGAAAAATGATAAAAAAGATGAAGCATTAGCAACTGTAGCTCTTGTTGCAAACATTCTTGCAAAAGCTGCAATCATGCTCCACCCTATCATGCCTCGCACAACAAATACCATTGCAGATGCACTTAACTTTGAGATAAATAATGCAAGTTTTACTGAATACATACTAGATAAAAAGCTCTTAAAAGTATTTAATATCAAAAGTGTTCCTCCTCTTTTCCCTCGTGTTGAAGAGCCTTTGATGCCAGAAGCTCCAAAAGCAGAGCCAAACCCTCCAAAAGTGCCTACGGAAGAAAAAAAGGTTTCAATAGAGAGTGATAACCTTATAGAAATAGGTCAGTTTTTTGAAACATCATTAAAAGTTGGTGTTGTAGTGCAGGCCGAAGAAGTTCCAAAAAGCAAAAAGCTCTTAAAGCTTCAAGTTGATTTAGGAGAAGGCTCTTTACGCCAAGTGATTGCTGGAATAAAAGAATTTTACTCAGCAGATGATCTTCTTAATACACAAGTATGTGTTGTTGCGAACTTAAAACCTGCAAAACTTATGGGAATGGTGAGTGAGGGAATGCTTCTTGCTGCTAAGGATGAAAATGGTTTATGTTTAATTAGACCAGAAAATCCTAAAAAGGCAGGCACAGCTATTGGATGAGACTTGAAAATGTCCTAGCGCTTACAAATGGTAAAGTTATAAATGAACCTTTTGTAAACAATTTTGCAAATGTTGTTTTTGAAGCAAAGGCAGTAAAAAGAGGTGATCTTTTTATAGCCTTTGATGAGAGTACAATAGAAGATGCTGTGTTAAATGGCGCATACGGTATTATTTTCAGCAAGCCTACACAGATAAGTGATAGTGAAATTGCTTGGATAAAAGTTGAAAATGTCGAGGATGCTTTGAAGCGTTTATTACGTTTTAAACTCATTGACAAAGAGATAGTTGTCTATGAGTGCAACGAGATAATTTTAAAATTAGCACTTCAGGTTATGACAGAGCCAAATTTTATAGCTTTACATGGTAATATTAAGTCGGTATTTAAAAGATTATGGGAAGTACAAAGTGGTGCTATTGTGCTTTTTAGCCCTACTCTTACAACTCCTGATATATTTACAAATATACATACACTCTCAAGTAATTCTTTAGAAAAAATAAATATAGTAGAACAAACACTCTTTGAAACATCGTTTATATATGACAATATTTTTTATGAAAGGCAGTTAATTTCTCCATTTTTTATATCTTATTTGGAACTACTATTTCATCTGTTTAAAACAGCAAATATAAATTTTCGCTTACGAAAGTTTACGCCTATTGATCATTTTGAAGCAGTATTTACAAATAAAAATTTTGAGATAAAAGAGTTTGGGACAAGTGATAAAGTTCTAATTTTTGAAAAAAATACACAATTAATCCAGATGCAAATAGAATTTTTAAAAAAACAAGCAGCTTGGGCAAACGTATTGTATGTTTTACCGCATACACATATATTTACAAAGAATAAAGATGAAAATATAGTAAGTTATAAAAATAAAAACGAAATTGTGAATATACTCAAATCACATATATTTCATTTTGCACTTATTGTAGGTGCAGATAAATCAATACTTGCAAAATCATTAACACGACAAATGCAACTTACATTAGACTTTTAGGAAAGAAAATGAATAGAAGAGATTTTTTAACTACTGCAACAGTTACGTCAGCAGCATTGGCAATATCTGGATGCAACGAAGGAAATCATAAGGCTATTGACTACTCAAAGCATCCAAAAAAAAGTGATGATACAAAACATGTTAATATTAATAGAAACAAAAAGAGTGTAGTAAAACTCGCGACAAGTTGGCCTGCTCATTTTCCAATTATTGGTACAAATATAGAAAATTTTGCGCAAAGAGTAAATGATATTAGTGGAGGAAGTTTAGAAATAAAAATTTATCCAAAGAATGTTTTAGTCCCTGCTTTAGCTGTTTTTGATGCTGCTAGTAGTGGTCAAATTGATGCTTTTCATTCAGGTCCATACTATTGGAAAGGAAAAAACTCTGCATTCTCACTCTTTAGTGGAATTCCTTTTGGGTTTACAGCTGAAGAGATTAACTCATGGATGCTTTATGGTGGAGGGTTAGAACTTTGGAGAGAGCAGTATGCAAAATACAATCTTCATCCTTTTATAGGTGGAAATACAAACATTCAAATGGGAGGATGGTTTAGAAAGCCTATAAACTCTCTTGAAGATATGCGTGGACTTAAAATGCGTATTCCAGGACTTGGTGGGGAAGTATTTTCGAAGATGGGAGTCAACCCTATACTCTTACCTGCTGGAGAAATTTATACCTCTCTTGAACGGGGTGTTATTGATGCAACGGAATGGGTTGGACCTGCTCTTGACATCAAAATGGGATTTTATAAAGTTGCACCCTACTACTACTCTGGATGGCATGAACCAGGCTCGATTCTTGAACTCACATTTAATAAACACTCTTGGAGTAAACTTGCTTTTGAGCATCAAGCAATGATTGAAGTAGCTTCAAGTGAAATGAATGCAAATATGACATTTGAATTTCATGCACAAAACATTCACGCGCTTAAGACTTTAGAAGAGCTTAACGTTACACTGCTAAAATATCCTCAAGAAGTTACAAATGCTGGAAAAAAAGCCCTTGTAGAAGTACTAAAAGAACAGAGTGCAGCAAGTAAAGATTTTGAAAAAGTATATGCTTCTATCAAGAGCTATTTAGAACTCTCTAAAAAATGGAGCGATGTCAGTCTTGGTTATTTTTTAAATGAGAGATAAATGAAACAACTTTTTTTACTCTCGTTTATTTTTTCCCCGGTATTTCTTTTCTCTTCTTTTACAGGCTCTTTAGTCGATATAAATAGCTCGCAACCTATTGTAAACGCTTTTATAAGTGATTCAGAGAAGAGTGTAAGAAGTGATGAAAATGGCTCTTTTACTTTAGACTCAAAAGAAAAGATATATCATGTTAAAGCGTATGGTTATAGACCCTACTCTTTCAGTGATGATGTCAATGAGAGTATTATTAAACTAGAATCCATACAGGTAAAAGCACTCTATCTTACATTTTGGGGTGCTAGTAATAATTCACAATCTTTAAAAAATATTTTATCAATTATTGAAAAAACGCAGTCCAATGCTATCATAGTAGATGTAAAAAACGAATATGGTTCCACCTCTTTTTATACACATTTTAAACAGGCAAACAGTTATGGGGCATATATTAAGCGAACAAATAGAGATATTAAAAAGTTTATGCAAACGCTCAAAGAGAAAAATATCTATACAATCGCGAGAATTGTCACATTTAAAGATGAACTTCAAGCCTCTCATAATCCGCAATATGCAATTAGATATGAAAACAATGAAACTCTCTGGAGAAACCATGATAGTATAGCCTGGGTTGACCCCTTTGATGCACGCTCTCATGCATACACAATTTCTATAGCCGAAGAAGCTGCAAAGGTGGGTTTTGATGAAATAAATTTTGATTATCTTCGATTTCCTGCAAAAGAAGGTTTACATTATTCAAAAGAAAATACACAAGAAAATCGCATACAGGCTATAGAAGATTTTCTTGATAGCGCACAAAACAGACTTAGAAAATATGGCGTTTTTATCTCTGCAGATGCCTTTGGAAATATCTGTTGGGCTAAAGATGATAATGGTATAGGACAGACCGTATCGTCCCTTGCTACACATGCTGATTATATTGCTCCAATGCTCTACCCTTCAGGCTTTTCTAGTGGTTCTTTCTATTTTAAATATCCATCAGATCATCCTTACGCTGTTATATACAGAAGTGTTAAAAACATAGAAGATAGGATAAGCCTAAATCGAGTTAGACCTTGGTTACAATACTTTCGAGACTATAATCAAAAACGCAAAGAGTATGAAAAATTTGAAATCCAAGCACAGATACAAGCAACGCAAAAGGCAGATACAAATGGTTGGATGATGTGGTCACCATCAAGCAAGTACCATATAGATTATTTAGAGTAATCGAATGTTTTTTAGCTCTTTTCGTAATGCTTTAGAATTAGGTAGATGACTTTCAACTAAGCTGTGAAATGCTTGAGAATGATTCATATGTACACGATGCGAGAGTTCGTGTACAACAACATAATCAATAAGCTCTTTTCGTATTTTAGGCAATTCGCTATTGAGTGTTATCACTCCCTTGGAGCTACAACTTCCCCATCTGCCTCGCATTTTTCTATATTGCAATGCGGAGTATTTTAAATTCATCATTTCTGCAAAATACTCAACTCTGTGTGTGAGATAGGTCTGACATATATTTTTATAGTATGCATCATAACAATTTAGTACATACTGCTCATCTGATTTTTTCAATCTCAAAAGTTTGTTTCTTAAAAAAAATGCTTCGTCAGCATCTATACTATAGCGTTCTCCAAAGAGTAAAACTTCATCTTCTAAGTTGTAGTTTAAGAGTGTTACGTGCGATATATTTGTGAGTTGTTTTTGAACCCAAGACTCTCTTTCTTTGAGGAGTTCCAAAACAAACTCTATTGATTTTTGTGGGCTTTTTACTATTATAGTAGAACAAGAGTCAATTTTAATATAGGAATGTTTGAGTTTTGGATTATAGATAAAATCTACAATCCACTCTTTATATTGAATTTTCTTCGTACTCAATTGGATCTTTTTCTCCAGCAAGGGCAAAACCATTTAAACGTAGTCTACAGCTATCACAAACACCACAAGCCTTCTCTTCATTCTTGTAGCAACTCCAAGTTAAATGTAAGGGTACATTTAATGACAAAGCAGTTTGAACTATTTGAGATTTTTTGAGATGCACAAGAGGCATTTTTATTTCTATATTTGTCTCATCCTTTGTTCCAAGA
>JBFHKA010000012.1:0-76339 GCA_041595535.1 Sulfurimonas sp.
TTAAATTTGAGTGGCGAGTGGATCAGTTTTTGTAATCTTTTTTTTGCAAAGAAAAGTTAAAGCTAGATCGGATTGAATCACGAGGCGAAGTTATGTGTAGTATTATTGCTTAAAAGTCACATAGGAGTTAACTCCTATGCTCCCGAGGTGGGACAAGTAATTAACCCAAAACTTTCATACTCTCCTCAACTAACAGCAACTATAATGCAAAAAGTCCTTACCCTTTTTCATAGGAGTTCAAAATGTCTGTTATCAAAGCTGTCTTGTGCGATATCGGCGGTGTGCTTTATGTCGGTGATGTTCCAATCTCCGGTGCTATTGAAGCTGTTGCGCGTATAAAAGCGCGTTATCCTGTACGCTTTTTGACAAACACTACGCAGACACGCGGCGAACAGCTGGTGGTGCTTTTACAAAAGATGGGCTTTGACATTGAGCCTCATGAGATTATCACCGCTTTGGACGTGACCGAACGCTACTTGAGAGAGCACAAGGCAAACGCATACTTCCTGCTAACCGATGAAGCAAAAAAACAGTTTAGCGACCTTGTGTTTAAGAACATCGACTATGTCCTCGTAGGCGATGCGCAGGAGAACTTTAGCTATGAGAGTCTCAACACTGCGTTTCGCTATCTTCACTCGGGAGCGACTCTTCTTGCCGCAACAAAAAACCGCTACTTTAAAGACGCTGACAACGAGTTGAGTATGGATGCAGGGGGCTTCGTGCAGGCACTCGAATACGCTTCACAAACAGAGGCAAAAATCATCGGCAAACCCAGTAAAGAGTTTTACCATCTTGCCTGTGAGATGCTTTCATGTAAACCCCAAGAGTGCATCATGATAGGAGACGACATAGAAAGTGACATAGGTGGGGCTCAAGCCGCAGGATTACAAACTGCTCTTGTAAAGACAGGAAAGTTCAGGGAGCAAGACCTACAAATGGGCATAAATGCAGACATAGTCATCGACTCTATCGCTGACTTTACGCTCTAAAATCAGCTTACTCTTTTACTTGTTTTTTCGCCTTGCGTGAGAAGAATATTTGGCGTTGCGTGAGAGTGTTTTTTTCTCGCTCCCATGCTCCTGCGTGGGAGTGTCTATCTATGTGACAAGTGTATGCATTCCCACGGAGACCGTGGGAACGAGAAAATTGACACAGAATTATTTACAGTCCCCGTAAACATGGTGATAGTTATCATCTGACACCTATTTCTTATTTTTAACTATATTATCTTCGTTCATTTTTTTCATCAAATTCGCATCTTGCATAAACCACTCAATCATTTCCCACTTGTCAAGGTCACTAGTTTCATTTCCCATACTTTTTCTTATTTCAAGAAGTAGTGTAGCCATTAACGCTATCCAATGAGAAGTTTTTATTTCGATGGTTCGAGAGTCTTGTTCAGTATGATAGAAAAATTGCATCAATTCATTATATGCTCGTACGACTGAATCGGTTGCTACCAATGACAGCTTAAAGCCAATCTTTCTATATTCAATTGATAACATTCGTGTTAGTGCTATTTCATTTTTATTCTTATTACGAAATTTTGGATCTTGTTTAGCTGCTTCTTCTGTTGTAAATAATAAAAAAAATGGTTCAAGTAGTAAATTATAGGTTTCAATTCTATCTTCATGTAGTTTATCTTCTAATTCTTTTACTCGTAAACTTTGTGCTTCTTGTTTTGTTTTGGATGTCTCTATTTTGTGCTGAATCAGCCATCCTATTCCACCAATAATTGCTAATAGTAAAGGAGTTATAAGTGTTGCTATAGAACTAATGGTATCTAGTAGGTCTTTTTCTATTGGTGGTGTCATGTATTTATTGCTCCATTTATAGCATAAAGTTTATCGTGAGCAATAGTTTTCCCACTAGGGTAAACTATATAGTCTCCTCGTATTTGTTATGAGTATTCACGCAAGTTCATTGTATCTTTCCTCAATACTATAAACTCCTGATATAACTATTTATTCAACGAATATTCTATCGAAAACAACTACAAAAGTACAAATTAAATCAACAAAAATATGACAGATTTATTGGTCTTGCGTGAGATGAAAAATTGGCGTTGCGTGAGAGATATAATCTTAGAGAGAAAACAAGAGAATTGAACTCTATAATAATGCTATAATACGATTATGAATTATAAAACTATTGCACAAGAAACTCTCAACATTGAAGCACAAACACTTTTAGACGCTGCAAAAAACATGGATGATGTTTTTGAAGAGGTGGTAAAAGTTATCCTTACGTGCAAAGGCAAGCTCATCGTAACTGGAGTCGGCAAAAGCGGACTTATAGGGGCTAAGATGGCTGCTACCTTTGCTTCTACTGGCACACCTAGCTTCTTTTTACATCCAACAGAAGCACTCCATGGAGACTTAGGAATGGTTGGCAAAGAGGATGTTGTGATTGCAATTAGTTATTCGGGAGAGAGTGAAGAGCTAGGAGCTATATTGCCACATGTTAAACGTTTTAATGTGCCACTTATAGGTATGACACGTAACGCCAATTCGACACTTGGAAAATACAGCGACTTTGTCATAAAAGTTCAAGTAGAAAAAGAGGCGTGTCCACTTGACATAGCACCTACAAGTTCTACTACTTTGACTTTAGCTCTTGGTGATGCACTTGCAGTTTGTCTGATGCGAGCAAGAAATTTTCAAAAGAGCGATTTTGCATCGTTTCACCCCGGTGGAACACTTGGTAAAAAACTCTTTGTAAAAGTAAGTAATTTGATGCAGACTCAAAATCTTCCTATTGTTACAGACGATACAAAAGTAAAAGATGCCATCGTGAAAATGAGCGAAGGTCGCTTAGGAACCGTTTTACTCATAAATAAAGATGACAAACTTGTAGCCTTAGTAAGTGATGGAGATATTCGCCGTGCTCTTTTACGTAAAAACTTCTCCATAGAAGACAGCGTTTTAAAGTATGCAACTCTCAATCCTACAGTCTGTACAGATGAAGATATGCTTGCCTCAGATGCCCTTATACTCATAGAAAACAAAAAAATACAACTCCTTGTCATTACAGATAAGAACAAAAAAATAAAGGGCGTACTACATATACATACGCTCATTGAAAAAGGTATAGCATAAAATGATGCGACTCAATAAATATATAGCACACTACTCAACCTATTCACGTCGTGAAGCTGATAAAGTTATTCAAGATGGATATGTAAGAGTTAATGGTGAGATTCAAGATAATCCTGCAACACAAGTAGATGAAAAACTAGATGTAATCTATGTAAGTGGAAAACAAGTAAGCCCTCAAGAGAAATATACGGTCATCGTTTACAACAAACCAAAAGGTGAAATTGTAACAAAAAGTGATCCTCAAGGGCGTAAGACTATCTATGACTCTTTAGACAAACAGTACAAACACTTCATTCCTGTTGGACGTTTAGACTTCGCTTCTGAGGGGCTTTTGCTCCTTACAGATGCTTCGCATGTAGCGACAAAACTTATGGAGTCTGATTTAGAAAGAATCTACAAAATAAAAATCAAAGGCGAAGTAACTCCAGAGATGGAAAACGCAATGATTAATGGAGTTTTTTTAGAAGATGCAACAGCGGGTGCTCACTCTCACTCTAAAATTACTTCTATGGAATTCAAGCCATTTATAGGGTATAAAATCCAAAAAAGTGCGCATAATTACTCCATTTTAAAAGTTGCACTTAATGAGGGGAAAAACCGTGAACTTCGTCGTTTTTTTGCATCTTTTGGCGCAGAGATAGCAGACTTAAAACGCTTGAGTTTTGCAGAAATAGAGCTTAATAATCTTCCAACTGGTAAGACAAGATTTTTAACACGTAGCGAATACTCTGCACTCTTTACATTCTTAAAAGCAGAGAAAAAACTCGAACGTGAAAAAGCAGGCAATAAGCCAGCTCCACGTAAAGCACAACAGCAAACACAAGCAAAAACTACCAAAGTAGCAAAACCAGCTAGAGCAACAAAGCCAACCAGCAAAGCAAAACCTACGAGTAAACCAAGACAAGCAAGAACACAAGGCAAAGGCAAAAAATAAAGTGCCAGATTACACACAACTGCTCCGCCCTTCTTCTTTTGATGATGTTGTTGGACAAGAGCACTTATGTGCAAAAAATGCACCCTTACGTGCGCTTTGCGAAAAGCTAGTTTTAGGGCATAGTTTTTTCTATGGTCCTGCTGGATCTGGAAAGACTACAATAGCCAGAATCATAGCAAAAACAATGGATTTACCTTTTTATGAGTTCAATGCAACTAGCCTCAAAATAGAGCAACTCCGTAAAATTTTTGACCAGTACAAAAATGCTCTGCAAAGACCACTGATTTTTATAGATGAAGTGCATCGTCTTGCTAAAAATCAGCAGGAAGTTCTTCTACCTGTTATGGAAAACAACAGTGTGTTAGTTATAGGTGCTTCGACAGAAAACCCTTTCTTTTCACTCACTTCAGCCATTCGTTCTCGCTCCATGCTTTTTGAGCTTAAACCTATCTTAAACGAAGCACTACAAACCCTTTTAAACAGCGCTATAGCTTCAAATAACCTGCAAATAAATAATGACACGCAACACTATTTAATTGCTAGTAGTGGAGGTGATGCAAGAGCAATGCTCAAGCTTTTAGAATTTGCTTCAAATATTGATACAACAATAACCATAGAAACACTCAAATCACTTCGTCCAAATGCACTTCAAGCAGGCAGTAGCGAGGCTGGAGTACATTACGATTTAGCTTCTGCACTTATAAAATCAATTCGTGGGAGTGATGCTGATGCAGCTATTTATTATTTAGCTCGTCTTATTGAGGGTGGAGAGAGTGCAGATTTTATTGCTCGTAGACTTGTCATATTAGCAAGTGAAGATGTAGGAAATGCAAACCCTCAAGCACTAACACTCACAACTTCCTGTCTTACAAGTGTTAGTAGAATTGGCTATCCTGAAGCAAGAATTATTTTAGCACAAGCCGTTATTTATTTGTGCGCTTCTCCCAAATCAAACTCTGCGTATCTTGCTATAAATGAAGCACTTACAGCTGTGAGAAATGGACATATTTTAGAGATTCCTCCGCACCTACAACAAAACAATGCAAAAGGCTACCTCTACCCACATGACTTTGGTGGATATGTAAAACAAGAGTATTTATCGCAACCTATGAACTTTGTTAGACTCAAAGATATAGGTTTTGAGAAAAAAATGAAAGAGTGGCTTGAAATTATTAAATAATTAGGTTTATTTTTGCTATCATCTATAATAACAACTTAGCAAGGATACTGTATGAAAATTTCATCTGCGTCAGACCTCATTACTATTCATGATAATATCAAATCAATAAGTGACTATCAAGACATTAAGTCTACATTCGACAAAGTTATCAAAGAGTACAAAACTATCAATGTACACATTATAGATTCTGTCTCTATAACTTCATCGGTCATTGGTTACCTAAACAAACTCGTTTTAAAAGACAAAATAGTAATTCAAATGAGCCTTGGAAATGACCAACTTTTTGAACTTTTTGAAGATTTAAATCTATCTCCTCTTTTCAATGTGCAGAAACTTTAAAACACAATGACTCTAACTAATTTTGTTGCTGATGAAAGAGAAAAAAAGATAAATGAGCTTGAAAAAAAAGAGAAATACACTACTTCACAAGAAAATTTAGCTTTTGCAAAAGAGCTCAATATTTTAAGAAATGATTTTTACTATCAAATGGTGTGTGAACAGAGTATCTCACTTATTGATTTTCTCTACCAACCACTTGATGTTATAAGTGGAGATGCATATAGTGCAAGAAGAATAGACGAACATAGAACATTTTACCTCATTGTAGATGGAATGGGCAAAGGTCTCTCTGCGTCACTCACAGCCATGATTATGACCTCTTTTGTAAATCACCTCATTGATAGGATGATAGAACACTCCAGCTTCAGTCTAGACATACTTGTAAAAGAGTCTATGGAGTATATTCAACCCATTTTATTAGAAGAGGAGTCTTTGGCTATAGACTACATACTCTTTGACCACCATTACAATAAACTACAATACGCAAAATTTGCTATGCCTGCATTTTTATTGCAAAACAGAGATGATACTGTAGTAAAACTCAAATCTAACAATCCACCATTAAGCAAATGGCAACATAGTTATACCATCAATGAGTACAACATTAAAGACATTGATAAATTTCTTTTTTACAGTGATGGAATTATAGAAAACTCTGTTGATAATGGAGACGGTATTTATGCAGATTATATAGTGGAAGATTTTAGACACTCTTTCTCACGTGAAGAACTAAAACATAAAATTTTCTCCAAAATCACCACTCAAGAGGATGACTTAACGCTCATCTTCATTAATAAGTTTGATTATATGAGTTCACAAATCACACAAAAAGTTTTTAACACATCCCTTGAAGATGTTGAGAATGCTACAGAGTGGTATGCAAAACTACTAAGTGAGTTCTACACAGATACCCAACTTGCAAACAAACCAGCCATAGTCTTTACAGAACTCTTTATGAATGCATACGAGCATGGAAATATAGGAATTGATTCTCAAGAAAAACATAAGATGCTTGAAGAAGACACCTACTTTGACACACTTCTTGAAAAAGAGAAAATCTGCGACAAAAAAATCACAGTCAACATTAATAAAATCACGAACCTCAGCTCAACATATCTTATCACACACATTATAGATGAAGGTGATGGATTTGATACACAAATACTAAGTGAAATATTTAGAAATTCTCATACATTTAATGGTAGAGGTGTCTTTATTTCACGTAAGAACTCTATGGGAATCTACTTCAATACAAGAGGAAATTCTGTTTTATATCTCAATAAAATATAACTCTTTAACCTCTTTTAGTTATAATCAAAAAAATTATTCTAGGATAAAAAATGTCTAAAACTACAGTTACAGATCAAGAAGCACTTGACTACCATCAGTTTCCAAAACCTGGAAAAATCTCTGTTGAAGTCACAAAGCCAGTAGCAACAAAAAAAGATCTAAGTATGGCATATACGCCGGGTGTTGCAGTTCCATGTTTGGCAATTGCATCAAATCCAGAAGATGCTTATAAATACACAGCTAAGCGTAACCTCGTTGCCGTTATCTCCAATGGTACAGCAGTTTTAGGGCTAGGAAACATTGGTGCACTTGCTTCAAAACCTGTTATGGAGGGTAAAGGCGTTCTCTTTAAGAAATTCTCTGGACTTGATAGTTTTGACATAGAAGTTGACACAGAGAGTATAGATAGATTTTGTTCTGTTGTCTCTGCAATTGCTCCTACTTTTGGAGGAATCAATCTCGAAGACATAAAAGCACCTGAGTGTTTTGAGATAGAAAAACGTCTTGTAGAACAGCTTGACATTCCAGTTATGCATGATGACCAGCACGGAACTGCAGTTATCTCAACTGCTGCAATCCTTAACGCTTGTGAACTTACAGATAAATCTATAGAAGATATAAAAATCGTAGTTGTAGGAGCTGGAGCTGCTGCCATCTCATGTGCAAGACTCTATCGCCATGTGGGAGTAAAGAACATTCTTATGATGGATTCTAAAGGACTTGTACACAAAGGTAGAAGTGATTTAAATGTCTACAAACATGAATTTAGTTGTGATACATATCTTGAGAGAGAGAAGATATTTAAAGGTGCTGATGT
The DNA here is from genome assembly GCA_041595535.1 of Sulfurimonas sp. GTDB lineage: Bacteria > Campylobacterota > Campylobacteria > Campylobacterales > Sulfurimonadaceae > Sulfurimonas. The sequence continues at coordinate 7,659 of JBFHKA010000012.1, forward strand.
TATTGTAGGACTCTCAAAACCAGGTACCTTTACTATTGAAGATGTAAAACTTATGGGTGAGCACCCTATTATTTTTACTCTTGCTAACCCTACTCCAGAGATTATGCCAGATGAGACAAAAAAAGCACGCCCAGATGCTATTATAGCTACTGGACGAAGTGACTTTGACAATCAAGTAAACAATGTTTTAGGTTTTCCGTTTATCTTTAGAGGGGCAATGGATGTACGTGCTAAAAAAATAAATATTGAGATGAAAATAGCAGCTGCAAAAGCTCTTGCTGATTTAGCGAAAAAAGAGGTACCTGAGTATCTTCAAAAAATAGTTGGGAAAAAAGTACAATTTGGTAAAGACTATATTATCCCTTCACCGTTTGATAAACGTCTTGTTGTTGAAGTCTCTTCTGCTGTTGCACTAGCTGCTATAGAGAGTGGTTCTTCTACTATGAAAGATTTTGATATAGAAGCATATAAAAAAGAGTTAGCAACACGTATTAGCTAACTCTTTTTGCTTCTTTGTAAAACTTTTTAACTCCAAGCTTTGCCTTGGAGTCTACTTTATAAGAGATAAGTTTAAGATACTCTACAATTTCTTCTGCCTGTATCTCTGTTCTTAGACTCGCTTTTTTTAATATATACTGCGGTATTTTCACTCTGCGTTTTAAAAACTCTTGCTCAATTTTTTCATAACGTCGTTTATCTTTATGATAGCAAAGCAGTGCGAAAACAAACGGGAGTTTATGTTTTTCATACCAAAGTTGTGCCAAGTCTATATAGTTGTCATTTTTAAGTGCATAGCGTAAAGCCTTATCTCCGATGAGAACTTCTCCTTGCACTTTAAGAATTTTTGCTAGAACATTGGAAGTTGCAGATTCTTTATCTTTTTTATTTTTTACATCTGGAATGACGAGTACACTCTTTACATTTTTTCTTGCAACGATTCCCAAACCAACATGTGAAGAGTGCTCTCCGCTAATACTCGATATAAACGCAGCGTCTACTCTCTTTGCATGAAAAGCTATATTTATTTTTGCGGGAACTCCACGCTTATATTCCATGCTTATTCTCTCTTGAGAAGTTTTCATAAAACGTTTCATGAAGACGTGAAAAGGTAAAAGATTGAGGTACTCTATTTTTCCAAAAACCATGCGCAATTATACATCACTTAACTTATATTAGATATAATTCATTCATTAAAACAAAGGATACAACTTTGATAACAGTAGAATTTTTAGGACCCATCCAAAAACCCGACCTAGAGTTAGAAATAGCCAATTTAAATGAGCTTGCAACTCTATTACAAGAAGACAAAGATATGCAAGAGTGGTTAGAAAACTCTGCAGTAGCGGTCAATGATACGCTTGTAAGATCTTTGAATTTCCCTTTAAAAGATGGCGATAAAGTTTCACTCCTTCCACCAGTCTGCGGAGGATGAGTTTGCTAAGTATCTACAAATCTGCTTTAGATGTACCAAAAATACTTAAAGATTGGTATGAAGAAGAAGAACATGGTAACTACGGTGCATACATTCCATTTATAGGAACTGTACGAGAAGAGGATGGCATTGATGGACTTAGTTTTGACATCTATGACCCAATTCTCGCAACTTGGTTTCACGCTTGGCAAGAAAAAGCACATGCACGAGGTGCTCTTGTGAAGATGGCACACTCACGTGGGGATGTTATGGTGCATGAGTCCTCTTATATTGCCGCTGTTTTTTCACCTAAACGACGTGTTGCTTTAGAGCTAATAGAGGAGTTTGTAGAAGACTTTAAAGCTTCTGCACCTATTTGGAAATATGATTTAAAAAATGGAAAACGCATTTATGCACTTGATCGCTCTACTGCCATTGCTGGAAGCGGTTTACTAGGAGCAAAAAATAATGAATTTACTCTCATATGAAACAAGCCAAAATATGCTAGATTTGCTTAGTGTTGATTCCAGCAGATTTGAAAGAGTTCCTCTGAATCTCTCTCTTGGTAGAGTCCTCGCAGAAGATATTGTTGCGCGCTTTAATGACCCACAATTTCCTACTGCATCTATGGATGGTTATGCACTCAAACATGAAGACTTAACAGCTGCTACACTTAAAGTTCTCGGAGACAATCCAGCTGGAAGTGATGAAAAGCGACTTGTTAGTCAAGGGGAGTGTATTAAAACCTTTACGGGCTCTATGATGCCAGAGGGAACAGATACACTCATTCCACGAGAAAATGTTACCTATGAAAATGGCGAGATTACAATCACAAAAGAAGTTCCTAAAGGTTTCTCGGTTCGTCCTATTGGCGAAGGATATAGAGCTGGAGATATTCTTATAACAAAAGGAACAAAGATTAGCTTTGTTGAAATAGGTGTAATGGCTGGACTTAATCAAGTGATGGTTAAAGTAGCTCTTCGTCCTCGTGTTGCTGTGATTGCAACGGGGAGTGAGATTTTAGACCTTGGTGAACCTAGCGATAATCCTGCGCAAATACGAAGCTCTAACAACTACACACTTGCAGCACTTTTTGAACAAGCTGGAGCAGAAGTCATTCAACTTGGAACTGCACCTGATAATAGAGATGAAATAATGCAAACCTTCCAAAAAGCGATTGCTTCGGCTGACATTATTGTAAGTACAGGTGGTGTAAGTGTTGGAGACTATGACTTTGTAAAAGACATAGTTCCACGTTTAGGTGCACAAGTCATTTACAAAGGTGTCAACATTAAACCCGGTCGCCACATTATGCTCGCACAATTAGAGTCTAAATTTTTCTTAACACTTCCTGGTTTTGCCTACTCTTCAACTGTTACAGCTATTTTATATGCGCTTCCACTTATTGCTAAAATGCTTGGTAGAGAACAGGCTTATAAAACGGTGGCGGCTAAACTACAAGCAGATTTCACAAAACGCTCTCCTTTTACAGAGTTTACCGCTTGTAATGTGCTTGTAGAAGATGGCGAGTATTTTGTCAACTTTGAAGGCAAAAAAGTAGGAAGTTCTGCAATTCTAACAAATATGTTACAGAGTAGCGCTCTAATGATTGCAGGGGAAGACGACAGCTTTCTTGAAGCTGGTACGTATGTAAATGTAATACTTTTGGAGAATTTTTAATGAAAGCACTTTCAATCAAGGCAGAAACACTTGAAATTCAAGAGATAGAAATAGAGATGCAAGCAAATACTACGTATAGCTTTTTTAACTCTATTTTAATTGATGAACTTCCAACTATTCACAAGCACATGATATACACAGATGCAAATGCTTTAAGTGAGAACAAAAAAGCCTATTTTATTGGTGAACAACTTCTTTTTGGTGATGCTTTAATTGTTGGAAGAGAGGGTTTTACCGATACGCACGTAACGATTAAAAAAGAGGAACTAGAATCTCTTATAAGGGAAGATTTAAACGAGTTTTATGCACAAGTTATAAACCAACTCGCACAAACAGACATCAACCTCTACAGAACATTTGAAGTACAAAAAGAGCAGGAACTTCTCCCTCTCAATGCAGAGTGGGTGCTCTACACTTTTAACATCGCAGATGAGAGAACAAAAGAGTACTTTTTAAATGAACTTCAAAAAGCACTCGGAAGTGGTGAAACACCTGAAGCATATATGCAAAAAATGGCTACACTTGCACTTAAAGCTGGAGCATAGAGTTTAAAAAAGTGTAGGTTCTAAAGCCTTTAGCTTATAGCTTCGTCTATGAATCTCGCAGTAACCATGTTTTTTTATCAGCTCTACATGGAGTTTTGTTCCATACCCTTTATGTTTTTCAAAACAGTACTCTGGGTATTTGAGTGCTTCTTTTAAGATGTCTCTATCGTGTGTCACTTTAGCTAAAATGGAAGCGGCGCTCACTTCTGCGACTTTGCCATCAGCTTGCACCATTGTCTCTAAATTTTGTACGCCAAAAGTTGTGTTTCCATCAAAAAGATAAACCGTTGCATGCAATTTTTGCATAATCTCCATAAGCCCTTCTTTTAGGCACTTTGAGATACCTTCACTATCTATTTTTTGAGGTGAAAACTTGACTATATGGTACTCTGCGTTTTTTACTATTTCTTCATAAAGAAGTTCACGTTTTTTTGCTGTGAGTTTTTTGGAATCGTTAAGTCCTTGCACATGTTCATTTAAAATACACCCAGCTATCACCAAATCTCCAGCGATAGGTCCACGTCCAGCTTCATCTATACCACAAAGCATATTTAAACCTCTGTTTTTTTTGGCAGATAGATTTCAAAAAGAGCACCATCTCCATTGTTGGATGGAATAATTTTTCCACCATGTACATCAATAATGCGTTTTGCTACATTAAGCCCAACGCCCATTCCGCCCTTTATTTTAGTACTCTCAAACGGATCAAAGATTTTCTCTAATATTCTTTCATCTATTCCGCCACCATTATCTTGAAACCGTATGACAATCGAATCCTGTTCATCCGAAATAGTAATTTCAAATAGTCTGTCATGAAAATTTTCAATGTGCAAAAGGGCATCAAGTGCATTGTTGATGATAATAACAAAGACTTGTTCTATTCTTTGTATTTGCATGAAGGTAGAATAGTCTAGCTTTTTCTTATCCATACCAAGTTTAAAAGTTTGATTTTGGATTCTGATTTCAGATATCTGCTTTGCTTTGTTATTAGAAAGTGTGAGTGCCGTTATAAGTGAAGAGTAAACATTGTGATAAATAGGTATTTCATTATTATAAGAAGCCACTTCTCTCATCGATTCCACAATACCAGCGATTCTGTCTACTCCTTCTAGGATTGTTTTGGTATCGTCTAATAAGTACTCTTTTTGTTTGATGTTATCATCTAGATGATGTATATCTTTAATCATCATCTCTAAGTTACCTTTGACATAAGTCAGCGGTGTATTTATCTCATGCGTGATTCCAGCTGCCATTCGCCCAATAGTTGAGAATTTTGCTTCAAGAAGATTTTCCTCTTCTCTTTTTTTGTGTAGTTCAAGGTTTTTTTGTACCTCTTTTTCTATACGTTTACGTAAGTATTGCTCTTGGTTATATAAATCTGTAATATCATGCTTAAAGGAGATATACTCTTCAATTTCACCATTATCATTTGTAATAGGTACAATAACTGTATACTCGTAGAATGAAGTACCGTCCTTTTTTAAACTTTGTATTCTACCTTTCCATGTTCTCTTATCTGTTATTGTTTCCCATATATTAGAATATGTCTTTTTAGGAGTATTAGGGTGTCTAAGTATAATGTGCTTTTGTCCTATTAACTCATCTTGTGAATATCCAGACATCTCACAAAATGAGTTATTTGCATATGTTATTACTCTCTCTTTATTTGTTTTTGTAACTGCAGCACTAGCATCTATAGCAGCCTTGTATTCTTGAAGAAGTTTCTGCTTTTTTTTAAAGTTTTTTTGTAGTAAGACGCGTTTTGCATGTTTTTCGATTATAGAAGTTATTTCTTTTAATTTAATGGGTTTGAAAAGATACCCATCTATACCTATATTGATAGCATCAATAATTGTTTTTTTGTCATCTGAGGCAGTTAAGAGAATAATGGGCAATTCAGGATTGAGTTCTTTTAATTTGTTTGAGACATCTAAACCGTTAATAATAGGCAGATCATAATCTATGAGTACAATGTCGGGAGAGTATTGAGCATACTTTTCTAAGGCATCTTCACTATTCTTAACTTCATAAATATCTTTAAAACGAAATTTATCAAGTAAGTCTAAAGTACGTCGACTAAATAAAGGCTCATTTTCAACTAATAAAATAGTAATATTGCTTAAATTCATCACTATTTTTTTAATATATTTTCTATCTTATTCCCAAGCATATCTAAAGATGAAAAAGGTTTCATAATATATTCATCAGCGCCATATCTATGAGCATTTAGAACTTTATCTAAAGTAGAATATGCAGTCATCATAAGTACTTTGGTATTTGGATTTTTTTCAAGCAGTTTTGGTAGAGCATCAAGACCATTCATTTGTGGCATCATTATATCGAGTAAAATCAAATCCGTATCTTTTGGCAATGAAGATATAGCCGTAACAGGATTGTTAAATGTTCTCACCTTATAGCCACTACGTGAGAGAAACTTCTCTAACATTGTTAGTATATCAGTCTCATCATCTATTATTACAATATTTTTTTGTTGATTGCTCATTTTTTACTCCTTAATTAAATAAATCATCCCTAGCTACATACATGACTTTGTCACTTCTTTGTTCAACTAGCTCATCAAGATATTTAAACACATCTTTACTTGCAGCTTCTATCGCCTTTATACGCTCTTCAATAATCTCTTTAGAGCATAAAACTTTATCTCCACCACATTCATTTGCAAGAAGATTTGCTTGCTCGTGAACAATAGCATGAGGTTGCTCAAGTTTAGGGTATGATTTCATTGTGCTAAAATTTTCTTTACCAACACCACTGCTATACCACTTGCCTAAACGACAATTATGATGGGATGATGCTTTAAAGTTGTTTTCTTCACCGAAAATAAGGGCATAAACATTATGTTTATATATTACATGATCAATTTTTGCTAAGGAAATAAAAATTTTATCACTTATGTGTTCAACTTCGTATTGACTTCTTGATGAATTTTTCTCAAATGAATGAATCTTGGTATCTAAATTTTGAATTCTTGATTTCGTATCTTCAACAATATCATTGACAGTATTTGTGTTCACTTCCGCTTCGCTAGTTTCTTGTTGCATAGCTTTTACTACAAGCGAAATCTCTTTTGTAGCGGTACCTGTTTTTTCAGCTAGTTTTCTGACTTCATCAGCAACAACTGCAAAACCTCGTCCGTGTTCACCTGCACGCGCAGCTTCGATTGCAGCATTGAGTGCTAGTAGATTTGTTTGATCTGCTATATCTTGTATGAGTGTTACAACCGTTGATATTTCATTACTTCTTTCATTGAGCGAACGCATCCCTTGCATACTATTTTGCATATGTTCATTTAGCATATCCATTGCGCTAGAAGACTCTTTTATGAGTTTTAAACCCTCTTTAGATTCTATAGCAATTTCGGTTGATTCATTTTTCATAACTTTTAATTCTTCAAGCATATCAGAAAAAGTTTTTTGCGTATCTGTTAATGCAGTTGTTATTGCATGTTGGTGTAAACTTAATATACTGCTATCACGAGTATCACGCATATCCGTTTTAATGATTCGGTATAAGGTTATACTACCCTCAATTTTTTTTGATACTACTTTGCCCGTGCATCCTTGAAGTTCAATGATTTTATTATCTTTTTGAAGCTCTTTGGATAGTAAGTCAAGATCTTTTATATCCGAAGAAGCTTTGTCATTTTGTAAAATTACGGATCTATTGGAATCTAATGCTATAAGCATCTCTTCTTGTGAAAAGGTTGCAGCTTCTTTGTAGAATGTTAATTCGTTCTCCAAAGAATCTATTTTTTCTTCTAGATATTTGATTTTATCTATATCTTTTTGATTATGATTTGAAAAAAACACTTTACCTTCCTTTAATAAAAAATCCACACCATTCTATCATAAATCCTAATTAATCTCCTAAAGCCCAAATATCAAAAGGAACTATCTCTACTTTTGAAAGCGGATGAGAGATTTTTCCTTCTTTGTTCATTGTAATGACAGTTACTTTAGCAATAGAGTGTGTAAATATAAATGCTTCTAGGCTCTCTAGCTTCTTAAAAAGTTGCCTCTCATCTGCAAATGGTTTTGCAAGAATTATCTCATGAGAGTTTGGAAGATAGAAATCTATGTCATCTTCATAATAGCACGTAACATCTGATTTAACTAACTCAAGGTATATCATATTTTCAAAAAGTCTACCAAAATTTTTCTCTGTGCTAAGCGCACTCTTTAGCGAGCTATCGCAAAGATAGATTTTTTTTGTAGCCTTTGCATGGTTATACTTTGCTAGTTGATGAATGTAGTGTTTGTGAACAAGTGCTTCAAATGATGCGTAGAGTTTATCTTTAGATATTTTTCTTGATTGTTTAAGTCGCTCATAGAGAGTAAATGCAGAGAGTTTTTGTGACATAAATTTTGCACAAAGGCAAAGAATATCGAACTCCATCTCACTTAGAGCATATTGCAATATTTGCTGTATGTAGATATTCTTCTCATCTGAAGCTACAGTATGCATAGAAGGAAGTCCTCCGAGTTGAAAGAAATGATTTAGTGCACTTGAATCATATTTATACTCATACGCTAAAAACTCCTCATAATCCAGAGGGTAGAGTTCTAAAGATTTTAAAAAACTGAGTTTATAGTTCTGCTCACTCGTGATGATTAATTGACTGACATTGACTATTTTAATCTCTGGAGTGTAATTGTCTAAAACTAAAGTAGTAATTTTGTTACGATTACAAAAAGAGGCAAGTTCATTATTGAGTTCTTGCATATCTATGCGTATATCACGACAATCAATGTAGAGATAACTACTCTTTTTAAGCCCTAAGAGGTAATGCTTTACAAGTTTTGTTTTTCCACTTTTACATATACCATGAATCTGATAAGAGGCTTCATCTATTTGTGCTTTTCGTGTTATAAATTTCTCGACTTGAAGATCTATTTTATAAAACTCTTCTAGTAGTGTCTGCATCTCTATTATGAGGCTCTTAAATAGCCTAAGCTTCTTTTTGATACTGCAATATCAAGCAGAAGGAGCAAGGCTTCTCTATTTGTGCTGGCATAACTTTTAATCGTATTAATTGGTTTAGAAGAGTTCACAAACCCATACTCTTTTTGCACTAAAAAATCACCAAAAAGTGTAGGATAAATATTTACTTTATAGTAACAATCTCTTTTTTTTGTGTAATTAACCAATACCATACTATTTTCATACCTTTTATGTTCTTTTAAATCTTAGCAAAACCCATTCCTATAATAAATATTATGTTAGACTTCCAACTACTAAACAATCAGGCGTATCAATGGCTATAAAAGTTTTAATTCTCAGCTCTGGCAATAGTGCTCGCTCTATCATAGCAGAAGCTATTTTCAATAAATATCTCACAGGCGTTGAGACTTACAGTGCTGGCACAAAACCAAACTCAAAGATAAATCCAAACACGATTAAACTTCTTGAAGAAAATCGTTTATGGAATGAAAAATACCAATCAAAATCACTTAATGAAGTCATCAATATAAACTTCGATTTGGTTGTAACAGTGTGTGATGCTATCCCTGATAGTTGTCCCATCTATGCTGCACCTTTAGATATTATTCATATTGGCTATGCAAATCTAGATAAACAAGAACTTTCTGCTTACAAGAAGCTTCTCAAAGAGATGCAGATGGAACTCCTTCCTATTGTGAGACTCCACTTAGGTCTTTAATATGGGTATAATGTCATAAATTAAATGACGGAAAAACCTAATGACAACAAACACACAAAGTTACTTTTTAGAACTTGGACTTATGAACACTCTCGTTATCGACAGACTTACTACACCAGGTGCTTATCTCATGGCACAAGATGGCAATGACGTACTTCTCCCTGGACAATATCTCACACAAGAGATGAAAGAGGGTATGCTTCTTGATGTATTTTTATATACAGATTCAGAAGACAGACTTGTTGCTACAACTCTTAAGCCAGTTGCAATGCTCGATCAATTCGCCTTATTTGATGTTGTCGATGTAGCACCTTTTGGAGCTTTTATGAACTGGGGACTAAGCAAAGATCTTCTTGTACCAAATATGTTTCAAAAAACTCCCTTTAAAGTTGGAGAAAAGAGATTCTTACGTGTGATTTATGATGAGCGTACACATCGCCTTGTTGGTACGGAAAAACTAGGTGATTTTTTTGATAGAAAGGTCAAAGGTCTCGCTCCAAACAAAGAAGCAAAAATTCTCGTTATAGCTAAAACTCCTCTAGGTTTTAAATGTATAGTCAATGAAAAATATGAAGGTCTTATTTATCATAATGAGATTTTTGAAGAGATTTCTCTCGGTGATGAGAGAATTGCTTATGTAAAAACAGTCAGAAATGATGGAAATATTGACCTTACACTTAGAAAAGCAGGACAGAAAAAAAGTGGAACTACAAGCAATAAAGTTCTTGAACTTTTAAAAGAGAACAATGGTATCATGCCTTATAACTACAAAAGTGATGCCGAACTAATTCAAAATGTTTTTGGACTTAGTAAAAAAGAGTTTAAACGTAACCTTACACAACTTCAAGATGCTGGAAAAATTGAAGTAAAAGATACAGGTATATATCTTAAGGCGTAACGATGGCAAAGAAAAAAGAGAGTATTAGTTTAGAAGCTAGAAACATTGAGTTTATGATTCAAAATATACCTTATAAAGCATTACTTTTTCATCCATCCAATATGAGTGTAGATATTCAATGTTTAGATACAAAAGAGATTGGACTTAAAAATATTGTCTTTGCACATCTTCCAAAAGAGGTCAAAAAACTAATAAAACCAACATAAGTGAAATGAAGACTCCCAGTAGGAGTGGGAGTTTTTCTGCTTCGCTGAATCAAAGCGAATGTATACAAGGAGAATCGTAAGAAAAATTATATAGACAAATAGTTACAATAGTGTTAACAGATAGAATTTAAGGGAAAGAATATGAAAAAATGCAATACATTAGAAGAAGTAAGAAGTGAAATAGATATGATAGATTCACAATTAGTTGAGTTGATTTCCACAAGAAGTCACCTTGTTCGCCAAGCTGCTGCATTTAAAAATAGTGTAGAAGAGGTGAAGGCAAAAGATAGAATAGACGAAGTCCTACAAAAAAGCCGTCATAGAGCAATAGAGCTTGGAATAAATCCAAATATGATTTCTGACCTTTTTAAGATAATGATAAATGAAATGGTAGAAATGGAGATATCTGAGTTTAGAAACTCAAACGTATTTTAATAAAAGAGGAGCTCCCCTCTTTTATTATTTGTATCTATAAGTGATACGCCCTTTATCAAGTGAGTAAGGAGTTAATTCCAATTTTACTTTATCGCCTGGAAGAATTTTAATGTAGTGCATTCTCATTTTTCCAGCAATGTGACATAAAATTATATGCCCATTTTCTAATTCAACACGGAAAGTTGCATTTGGTAATGCTTCAATAATCTTGCCGTCAACTTCTATAACATCAGCTTTAGCCATTTATAAGTCCTTTTTGTAACTCTTAAGCAAGAGATAATATTTCAGCTTTACCGTTTATAACTGCAACAGTATGCTCATAGTGTGAACCGCGTAATCTATCGGTACTAACAACATCCCACCCATTTTCTAAGATAACAGGCTTTGACTCTTTTTGACATATCATAGGTTCTATACAAAAAACCATTCCATTTTTTATTTTTGGACCTGCTTTCGCATTTGATCCATCTAAATAATTTGGAATTTGAGGTTCTTCATGAGGTCTTTTCCCTATTCCATGTCCACAAAAATCTCTTAACGGAATAAATCCTGCCTTAAGAATATGTTTTTCCATTAGTTGTGACAACTCTTTAAATCTCATACCCTCTTTAATCTCACCTACTGCATAATAAAGTGTGTCTTTTGCACAAGCGATTAAAGCCTCGTCTTGTAAGCTTATTTCCTCTACAGGAACTGTAATGGCAGCATCTCCAAACCAACCTTCAAGTTCAGTGCCAATATCATAACCAATAATATCACCTTTTTGAAGTTTGTAGTCTGTTGGAATGCCGTGAATAATAACTTGATTGAGAGAGGTACAAACAGCGTTTGGAAAGCCATACAGACCTTTAAAAGAGGGTTTAGCACCATGAGAAAGGATATACTCCTCTGCCATAGCGTCAAGCTCTTTTAAAGAAATACCAACTTTTGTATTTTGTCTAAGGAGCTCAAGTGCTCCGCCAACTATCTTGTTAGCAGAGCGAAGTTTTTCTATCTCTTGTGGTTTTCTAAGCGCAATCGCCATTTTTATAAACCGGTTGCACTTAAGGTTTCATACTTACTCATATATACTTGAGCTTCAATTTTTCTCATAGTATCAAGAGCAACTTGAACAACGATTAAAACCGCTGTACCACCAAAGAAGAATGGGACACCCATCCCTTTTATGATCATAAAAGGAAGAGTTGCAACTAGACCAAGATAAAATGCACCAGTCACAGTTAAATTACCAGCTGTCGTATTTAAGAAATCTTTTGTAGAGTTACCACTACGAATTCCTTGAATAAATCCACCTTGGCGTTTTAAGTTTTCTGATATATCTTTTGCATTAAATGTAATAGAAGCATAAAAGAATGCAAAGAATACAACAAATACAAATGTTAAAAAGTTAAAGAAGTAGCTATTTGGATTTAAAACATCCGCTATTGCTTGAACAGTAGGATTTGTACTTGTAGATAAAACAGTCATAGGAAACATTAAAATTGCACTAGCAAAGATTACTGGAATAACACCTGCTAAGTTTACTTTAATTGGAATATAGTTCATTACACGTTTATTCTGATTTGCCATCATAACTTTTTTAGCATAGATAATAGGGATACGACGCTCGCCAAGTTCTACATAAATAATGATTGCAATAGTAATAAATATAAGCGCTAAGATAGCAAGAACTGTTATAAAACTCATTGCTCCTGTATTTACCATAGTAACTGTTTGACCGATTGCTCCAGGTATAGCTGAGACAATACCAGCAAATATAATAAGAGAAATACCATTTCCTATACCATTTTGTGTGATTTGTTCACCAATCCACATAAGCAACATAGTCCCTGCTAACATAGAGATAGCCGAAAGCATAATAAATGTATTGTGATCTGCAAGAATTGCACTATTGCCATTAGGTCCAGTTAAGCTTTGAAGTCCAACGCTTACACCAATCGCTTGAATTATAGTAATTACAATTGTCGCATAACGAATAATTTGCATATACTTAACCATACCATCACGCTCTTTTTTCATTTGCCCTAAAGTAGGAAATGTTGCAGCTAAAAGCTCCATAATAATGGAAGCAGTGATATAAGGCATAATACCAAGTGAAATAATAGATAATCTCTCTACTGCGTTTCCGCTGAACATATTAAAAAGTCCAAGAGCATCTGATTTGTGTGAATCGAAGAATGAAGCGATTACTGAAGCATCTACACCAGGTACTGGCACATAAGCCAGCAAACGGTATAGAAATAAAAACCCGATAGTAATAAGTATCTTATTAACTAGATTTTTATTCATTTTTAGTTACCAGTTGTAGTAACGTTTTCGTCTTTAATTTTCGATGCTAAATCTTTTGCAGATGCACCTACTAGTTTAACTTTTGTTGTTGTTGTTGACATTTTGTGAACACTATGGATAGTCTCTATAGTAATTTCAGCTAATTCAGCAATTGTGCTAATTTTGTCTACATTTATAACGTATGGTTTAACAACACGAGACGTAAAACCAATTTTTGGTAATCTTCTAGCAAGTGGTTGTTGCCCACCCTCAAAGTTTCTTTTTCTTTTATAACCTGTACGAGATTTCTGACCTTTTTGACCACGTGCTGAAGTCTTACCAGTACCAGAACCACAACCACGACCAACGCGTTTACGATTGCTAGTTGAACCCTCTGCAGGTGTTAAATTTTCAATACCCATTTTCTATCCTTTAATACGAGATAGTGCTTCAACTGTAGCACGTACTAGTGTGTTTGGATTGTTTGAACCGATTGATTTTGTAAGTACATCTTTAATACCTGCAAGTTCAAGAACTGGACGAGCAGCTCCACCGGCGATAACACCTGTACCCTCTGATGCTGGCTTAAGTAATATACGACTAGCATTATACTTGTGCTCAATATCATGTGCAATTGTTGAACCTTTAATTTTAACAGTAGTTAAATTTTTAAAAGCATTATCAACTGCTTTACGGATAGCATCTGGAACTTCTTTCGCTTTTCCAACGCCAAATCCGATAGTACCATTTTTGTTACCTACAACTATAAGTGCAGTAAAACGAAAACGTCTACCACCCTTAACAACTTTTGTAACACGACCAATATTTACAATTGATTCTTCAAAATCATCTCTATTGATTTCCATAATAGCCCCTAAAACTTAATTTCGTTTGCACGAAGTGAATCACCAAATGCAGCGATAACGCCGTGATATTGGTATCCATTACGATCAAATACAATTTCAGAAATGTTAGCAGCTTTTAATGATGCAGCAAATGCTTCACCTAATGCTGTAGCACCTTCTTTATTTGCTTTGTGACCAGTTGCTTTTGAGTTTAAAGCAGCTAAAGTTGTTGCAGTAACATCATCAATTGCTTGTACACTTAAATAACGGTTTGACTTAAATACAGAAACACGAGGAAGTGAAGCACAACCAGATATTTTCGCACGAATACGACGCTTACGTTTTAAACGATTAGCAACTTTGCTTTTTAATACTTTTGCATTCATTTTCTAATACCCTCCCTTATTTCTTAGAAGTTTTACCGGCTTTACGCACGATATGCTCTTCTGTGTATTTAACACCTTTACCTTTGTAAGGCTCTGGTGGACGGAAACTTCTGATTTTTGCAGCTGCAGAACCAAGAAGTTGTTTGTCATGACTTTTAAGAGTAATAACATTTTTCTCAACACTTGCTTCTAAACCATCTACTAATTCAAAGTTGATGTCATGCGAGTGACCAAGTTGAAGATTAAGCATATTGCCTTGAACTGCAGCTCTATAACCAACACCATTAATTTCTAATTGTCTTGTATAACCTGTAGTTAAACCAGTTACTATATTTGCAGCTAATGCTCTATAAGTTCCCCAGAATGCTCTGTGCTCTCTTGACTCAGATTTATTTTTAAAAGTAATAACGTTTCCATCTATAGAGAATTCTACATTTCCTTTTGTATCTAAATCCATGCTAGTTTTGCCTTTAGCAAAAGTAATAACATTTTCATTTACAGTTACAGTAATATCTGCTGTAACTTCTACTGGTAATTTTCCAATTCTTGACATGCTATCTCCCTACCAAACCGTACACATAACTTCACCACCAATGCCAAGCTCATAAGCTTTGTCATTTGATAGAACGCCATGTGATGTACTAACTATAATAGTTCCATAACCATTTTTGAAACGTTTAATCTCATCTTTACCTTTATAGATACGACGACCTGGTTTAGATACTCTTTTCATTTCATTGATTACTGTTTTACCATTTTCATCATACTTAAGTACGACTTTGATACTTTTTTTAACACCATCTTCGATTATATTACAAGATTCAATATAACCTTTTTCAACTAAGATATTTGCTACAGCTTCAACACTTTTTGAATGTACTAAAGTTGTAACTGGTAATCTTCTCATCCCTGCATTACGAACACGCGTTAATGCATCTGATACTAGATCATTAATTGCCATTTATTTTTCCTTATGTGTAGTCACCCTTAAAGAGTAACTGCTAATGATTAGGAGTTTCCTCTTGGCTTACCAAGAAGACTTTCTAACACCTGGGATTAATCCCTCGTTTGCCATTTTTCTAAAACATATACGACAGATTCCAAAGTCACGTAGTACAGAGTGTGGACGACCACAGATTTGACATCTTGTGTATCCACGTACTTTAAACTTAGGTGTTCTTGCCGCTTTTACGATCATAGACTTCTTAGCCATTAATTGCTCCCTTTAGTAAAAGGCATACCCATTTTCTCTAAAAGAGCAAATGCAGCCTTATCTGAATCAGCAGTAGTAACCATAGTAATGTTCATACCATGGATTTGCATGATAGAATCATAACTAATTTCTGGGAAAATTAGTTGCTCTTGAAGACCAAAGTTGTAGTTACCATGACCATCAAAACCATTTCTTGGAACACCACGGAAGTCTTTTACACGTGGAAGTGCAATAGAAACAAGGCGATCTAAAAAGTTATACATATTTTCACCACGAAGTGTAACACGAATACCAACTGGCATACCTTCACGAACTTTAAAACCAGCAACTGATTTTTTAGCTATTACAGTACTTGCTTTTTGACCAGCTATTTTAGTAATTGTGTCTTCGATATTTTGAATTAGCTTATTATCTTTCATAGCAAAACCAGCACCTACAGAGATAATTATTTTATCTACTTTAGGTGTTTGCATAGGATTTTTGATTCCTAATTCAGCTTGCAATTCAGGTTTTAATGCTAAATATTTTTCTTTTAAACGAGCCATCTAATTATGCCTCCACTTTACGTACATTTGATACATCGATTGGCATTTCTTTATTGATGTGCCCACCTTTTGTATTTTCTTCAGTTGGTTTAACAGCTTTTTTAGCTATTTTGCAACCCTCTACGATAACTTTGTTTTTCTTAGGCATTACTGCTAAAACAGTAGCCTTAGTTCCACGGTCATCACCAGCGATAATTTCTACAGTATCGCCTTTTTTGAAATTAAACTTTGCCATTAAACAACCTCCGGTGCAAGAGATACGATTTTCATAAATCCAGCATAACGTACTTCACGAGCAATAGGTCCAAAAATACGAGTACCAATTGGTTCGCTTTTTTGGTCAAGTATTACAGCTGCATTGTCATCAAAACGAATAAGAGAACCATTTTCACGGTGAACTTCTTTCGCAGTTCTAACAACAACAGCTTTTACAACTTTACCTTTTTTAACTTTAGCAGTTGGAGTCGCTTTTTTTACAGAAGCAACGATAACATCACCTACTGTAGCGTAACGACGCTTAGAACCACCAAGCACCTTAATACACATAATCTCTTTAGCACCTGTATTATCAGCTACATTCAAACGAGTAAAAGCTTGGATCATTATTCTGCTCCTGACACTACTGTTTTAAGTCTAAAAGATTTAGTCTTAGAAAGTGGACGACACTCGATTGCAACAATCTCGTCTCCAACTTTAACTTCATTACGTTCATCATGTACTAAATACTTTTTGAAACGCTTAACAACTTTGTGGTAACGAGGGTGCATTACACGACGCTCTACAAGTATAGAAACAGTTTTTTCACCAGCAATAGTAATTACTTTGCCTTGGATTTCACGTTTATTTGCCATTTAACGACCCCTACTTTGCCACTGCAGTAAGTGCAGTGTTGATTCTTGCAATATCTTTTTTAGTAACACGAAGTTCACTCGTGTTTTGAAGTTGCATCATCTTTTGTTTAATTTTTAAAGTAAAAAGCTCAGTTTTTTTCTCTTTTAGCATAGCTTGAAGTTCAGCTGAGTTTTTATCTGCTAAATCAGAATATTTCATTGTTCATCTCCGCAGTAACAATTTTACATTTGAATGGTAGTTTGTGCATAGCAAGCGTTAATGCTTCACGTGCAAGTTCTTCTGGAACCCCACCCATTTCAAATATTATACGACCTGGCTTAATATTCATAACCCACTTATCAACTGAACCTTTACCTTTACCCATACGAGTTTCAAGAGGTTTTGCAGTTAATGGTTTAGCAGGAAATACACGAATCCAAATCTTACCATTTCTTTTAATGTGACGTGTAGCAGAGATACGTGCAGACTCTATTTGACGAGAGTTTATACGACCAGCTTCTACCGCTTTAAATGCGATGTCACCAAAAGATAACTTATAACCTGAACGAGCGTAACCACGGTTACGGCCTTTCATTACTTTACGATATTTTGTTCTTTTTGGCATTAACATAATTATTCAGCCTTTTCACTATTTTCACGACGAGGAGCACGTTTTGGACGACGTGAGTCTTTCTTCTCTTCTGCTACTTCAACAGGAACACCTTTAGTTAGGACTTCCCCTTTGAATATCCATACCTTAACACCAATACAACCATAAGTAGTATGTGCTTCTGCAAAACCATAATCAATTTTCGCACGAAGCGTATGAAGAGGAACACGTCCCTCTAAGTACCACTCTGTACGAGCCATCTCTGCACCGCCTAAACGACCAGAAACAGATATTTTGATTCCTTTAGCACCAGAACGTTGTGCACCTTGCATAACTTTCTTCATTGCACGTCTAAATGCAACACGGCGCTCTAGTTGAGTTGCTACGTTCTCAGCAACAAGTTGCGCTGAAGTTTGAGCTTTTTTCTCTTCTTTAATATTTACAGAAACTTGTTTACCGATAAGTGCTTGTAAAGCATCTTTAAGTTTCTCTATATCAGAACCTTTTTTCCCAATAATAATACCAGGACGAGCAGCAACGATAGTAACACGAAGTCTCTTTACTGTTCTTTCTATAATGATGTTAGAAACACCAGCATAGTAAAGTTCTTTTTTCAAATATGTTCTTATCTTGTGATCTTCACCTAAACTTTCTGCAGCAGTTTTAAAGTTTGGAAACCATCTGCTCTCCCAGTTTCTGTTGATACCAAGACGTAAACCAATAGGATTAACTTTTTGACCCATACTATTTACCCTCTACTTCTACTAAGATATGTGCTGTTGGTTTTCTAATACCTGAAGCCATACCACGAGCACGTGGACGGAAACGTTTTAGTACTGGACCATTGTCAACACGACAAGATGTAATAACACAATCTCCAGCTTCATTACCACTGTTTGCTACTGCTGAAGCAATAACTTTATAGATAATTTTCGCTGCTTTATTTGGTGTAAATTCTAAAGCTGCCATTGCTAACTCAGCATTCATACCTTGAACCTCTCTTGCGATAAGACGAGATTTAATAGGAGATACACGGATAAATTTTAATAATGCTCTAGCCATGACCTATCCTTTCTTCTGAACAGAGCCCTTGTGGCCCTTGAATGTACGAGTTGGTGCGAATTCACCAAGTTTATAACCAATGTGATTCTCTGTAACATATACAGGAACAAATTGGCGACCATTGTGAACATTTAATGTTAAACCAATCATCTCAGGAAGAACAACTGATCTTCTTGACCAAGTTTTTATTGGTTTTTTGTTGCTTTCAGCTTTTGCTGCTTCAACTTTTTTCATTAAATGGTCATCTACGAATGGACCTTTTTTTACTGAACGAGCCATATTAGCCTACCCTTTTTGCATTTGGTTTACGACGTGTAATAATCAGTTGATCACTAGATTTTTTACGACGAGTTTTAGCACCCTTAGTTGGTTTACCCCATGGAGTAACTGGGTGACGACCTGAGTTCGTTTTACCTTCACCACCACCATGCGGGTGATCTATTGGGTTCATTGCAGAACCACGAGTTTGAGGACGAATACCCATGTGACGTGAACGACCAGCTTTTGCTATTACAATGTTTGCATATTCTTCATTACCAACAGCACCAACAGTAGCTAAACACTCACCTAATACTAAACGCATTTCAGATGAAGGCATACGTAATGAAACATACTTACCATCACGACCCATAATTTGAGCAGAAGTTCCAGCCGAACGAACCATTTGTCCGCCCTTGCCAACTTTTAACTCAACGTTGTGTACAACTGTACCAACTGGGATATTTTTTAACTTCATTGCATTACCTGGTTTAACATCTAATCCAGATTCAGCAGAAGCGATTGCATCACCAACATTCAAACCTTTTGGTTGAAGGATGTACCTTTTTTCACCGTCTGCATATGTTACAAGAGCAATACGACAGTTTCTGTATGGATCGTACTCAATAGCACTTACTGTTGCAGGAATATCGAATTTATTTCTTTTAAAATCTACAATACGGTAAAGTTTTTTAGCCCCAGCTTGCTTATGACGAGAAGTGATACGACCATTGTTGTTACGACCTGAATGTGTAGGTAACTTAACAAGTAATGAACGAACGCTCGCTTTTGCAGTGATATCTGAGCTATCAACATTTGTATAAAAACGACGAGACGGAGTTACCGGTCTATAAGTTTTAATTGCCATGTTATACCGCCAAACTTTCTATTTGTGCACCCTCAGGTAATGTAACATAAAACTTTTTGAAGTCATTTTGTTTACCTTGCACACCACGGAAACGTTTTGTTTTTCCGCTTTGATTCAATGAGTTAATGTTCTTTGGAACAATTCCAAAATACTCACGAAAAACCTCTTTAAGACCCATTTTTGTCATACGAACAGAAGTTTGTACAACGATAACACCGTCTTCTTGCATACCTAAAGTCTTTTCTGTATATAGAATAGATTTAATATCTGTAATATCAGCCATTACTTAGCCTCACTTGTTAACGTTTCCCATACTGCTTTTTCGATCACTACTGAACGATAATTAGCAGCTAAGTAAGCATTTAATTCATTTGACTCAACAACATAAGATTTATTTATGTTCTCGAATGCTAAGAATGTTTGCTCATCTAGTAAAGATTTTACAATAAGAACATCTCTTTGATTTAAAGCTTTAAAAATTGCAGCTGCATCTTTAGTTTTACCAGATGCTACTTCAAGACTATCAACAATAAAAAGAGTTCCATTTTGCGCATGCTCATTTAAAGCAAAGTGTAAAGCAAGTTTTTTTTGCTTTTTATTTACTTTTAAATCGTAGTTACGGTTATTTTTTGGACCAAAAGCTTGACCACCACCTACGAATACTGGAGAACGACGTGAACCAGCACGAGCACGTCCGCCACCTTTTTGAGCCCATGGTTTTTTACCACCACCACGCACTTCACTTCTACCTTTGGCAACTGCTGTATTTGCACGTTGTGCAGCTTGAGCAGATTTTACATAAAGGTAAAGGTTATGAGGGTTGATACCAGAAAAAGATTCTGGTAATGCTAACTCAGATGCTTTTTCCATTTTTTCATTTAAAACGATTGCGCTCATTATTTAGCTACCTTTACACGACCTAGAGCACCGTTAGCACCAGAAACTGAACCTACAACCACTAAGATTTTGTTTTCAGCATCATAAGAAACGATCTCATTTTTTACACAGTTTTGTGTGTTTCCGTATTGTCCAGGCATTTTTTTACCTTTCATTACACGACCAGGCCACTCAGCATTACCAATAGACCCGACTCTACGACCAAATCTATGTCCGTGTGCTGCTGGACCACCACTGAAGTTCCAGCGCTTCATAGCACCAGAAAAACCACGACCTTTAGTTTTAAATGTAGCTTTTACCACACTAGCTTCTGCTAATGGAGCTATATCTAAATCACCAGCTTCTGTATTTGCTACTTCAAGAGTAACAAAACGGTTAAACTCAGCAGAAATACTATATTTTTTCTGTTGACCTTCAATTGCTTTATTCATTTTTTTACCGCTGTTGTAAGCTACAACTGCAGTCCCTTCATTCACTTCACATACCTTAGCATCAAGAACTCTTAAAAGAGTAACTGGTTTACTTGGTACTGTGATTGTACGACTCATACCGATTTTTTCAACAATATATTCCACGATAGCTCCTTACTTATCCATAGAGCGAACTTCAACGTCCACTTCAGGTGCAAGATCTAGTTTCATTAATGAATCAACAGTCTCTGGCGTTGCAGAAACGATATCTATCATTCTTGCGTGCATACGAATTTCAAATTGCTCACGAGATTTTTTGTTAACGTGAACTGATTTCAATACAGTATATTTACGAATCTTTGTTGGTAAAGGGATCGGACCACGAATTGCAGCACCTGTACGCTTTACAGCCTCAACGATTGACGCTACTGATCTATCTAATACACGATGATCGTAAGCTTTCAATTTTAAACGAATTTTTTCCATGTTTTTCCTTCTAAAGAACTCGTTGGATCCTAGCCCAACTATTTAAGGGAGCGGAATTATACTCAAACTAGAAAGGATATTCAAGGATTTTGGGTGTAAAAGTGAGAATTGTTTAAAATTTACTTCCTTATTAAAAGGAAATAGTTAAATCTAAAGTATGCGTTTTTTTACTTTTTATTATTTTATAGTCATCCAAAGCATTCGCTGATTCTATACAGACAAACTCTTTATATGCGTCTTTTTTCATGTAGCTCATTTGAGCGCCTTTCTCTTTCCAAGGATTCCATACTATAGCAGAGCTAGAACCTTTGGCTTTTAGCTTCACTCTTCTATATGCATCTCTAAGTACTATATCTTGATTGACACCTTGGTAGATTCTATCTATCTCTTTGTCTATTGTTATGGTATGACTTTCACTCTGTGTTGTATTGTTAAGCGTATCTATGAAGTGTGTCTCTTCTAAGCCTTCGATTTTTACATCTTCTATAGAACTTACCGCAAAGTATGTATGAAAGGCTTCTGTTATCATGAACTCTTTTTCATCTTTGTTATGTGTAATAAGTTCAAGCTTTAATGCATCAGAAATTGTTATTTTTACTTCTAAAGAAAACTTGTAGTTCCAGATTTTACGACTCTTTTGTGTGTCTTCTAAGTGGAGAATAACTTCTGTTACGTGCGTATTTATTTCTTCTATATTTACAAGCTCAAACATCGCTACTCTTGCAAAGCCATGCTGTGGCAAGGAAGCATCTAAACTTCCAAATCGTGGCCAACACAAGGGTATGCCACCTCTTATAGCCACACCCTCTTCAAAAGCACTCTCTTGGCTCAACCAAAGAAGAGACTCCCCACTCTTTTTTTTGTACTCAAAGAGATGGGCTCCTTGAAGTGCTATTTTTGCCGAAGCAGATTCGTTTTGTACTTCTATATACCAAAAGCCATTCTCAAAACTCTTGAGACTATACATAGCTTACCAAGATCTCATTTTGTGCCATTTAAGAGCATACATCATTATAAACAAATAGCACAGAATGCCTAAGAGATATGCAAGCTGCATATTATTGAGTAACTCTGCTATTTTTCCAAACAGCAGTGGTAAAAGTGCACCTCCTGCAATTGCCATGATAAGAAGTGCACTTGCTTTAGCAGTATGCTTTCCTAAATCATTGAGAGCTAATGGCCAGATAGTAGGCCAAACAAGTGCATTAGCAAAACCTAACAGTGCTACGCACGTAACACTATTTGGAAGTGTAGTAATTCCGCTCCATCCCCATAAGTACTGTGAGATAATTGTGTCTGTTGTAGAGCTAAAGGCTACACCAAATAAAAGCATGATTCCTATGATTGTTGAGAAAAGAAGAGCCTTCTCTTGAGAGAGATATTTTGGAATAAATGCAACACCCGCAAGATAGCCAGAAACCATAAAAACTATGGTGTATGAGGTAAGTGCTGTCGCGTTTTGAAGACCTATGCTTTGTGCATAGAGTCCTATTGTATCACCAGCGATTACTTCAATACCTACATAAAAGAAAAGAGCAACCGCTCCTAAAACAACTTGTGGAAAAGTAAAAATAGATTCATTATCGTATGGATCACTCTCTATCTTCAACTCTGGAAGGGATGAAAACTTTACTAAAGACATAAGTGCAAATAGAAGCACTGCCATCACTATATAGGGTCGTACAAGCTCTAAGGCTAAGTTCTCTTTTTGTATATCTGAAAAGCCTTCTATGGAACCTATATCGGAAAGTATTAGTGCTGTAAAAACAAGCGGAGCTAGAACTCCTGCACTTTTATTGATTAAACCCATAATGCTTATTCGCATCGCAGCACTTTCAATTGGACCAATAAGAACGATGTAAGGGTTTGAAGCAGTTTGTAAAATGGTAAGTCCTGTTCCAAGAGTAAAAAGAGCCACCAAGAAAAAAAGGAACTCCCCAGTAAGTGCGGAGGGAATAAAGAGCAAGCTTCCTATAGCCATGACACCTAAACCTATAGTCATCCCATCTTTATAACCCGTTTTCTCAAGCAATGATGCCATAGGAAATGCCATAACTGTATAAGCAATATAAAAAGCAAAGGTTACAAAAAGAGCTTGGAATTCATTAAGATTACAGATGACTTTTAAAAATGGAATTAAAGAACCATTGAGCCATGTCACAAAACCAAAAATAAAAAACAAAACGCCTATGATGAACATAGGAATTAAACTTGAGCTTTTATGCATTTCGTAAACCTCTTAAATACTTTGCAACACCATCTTCATCATTTGTATGGTGTAAGACTATATCTGCTAAATCCTTCACACCTGCTTGTGCATTTGCTACAGCAACAGAGATTCCAGAGAGCGCAAACATACCGACATCATTAAAATTATCTCCAAAAACTGTTAACTTTTGCAAATCAAATCCTACATACTCACTCACACTTCGTATGCCATGTGATTTATCCGCATCTTTATGTAGTAGCGTTAAGAAATAACAACCTACATAGGCTTCTGGAGCAAGAATATATTTCAATGTGTCACCAAAAATATCTTCCAAACTTTTCGCTAACTCTCTTAAAAGAAGCTCCTCTCCCATGTAGACAACTTTGAAATTTTTCTCCATTACGTGCATATTCTTTTGCTCTATGAGATTGTCATCTTTAGCGTAGCGTTTAAGCACTTCTATCTGATGTCGGTTAAGTATTTCTGAATGGAGAAATGCTTCATTTAACTGCGCATCCACTAAAGAGAGAACAAAGGGATAAATGCCAAGTTTAGCACCCTCTTCTATAATCTCATCTGCAATAGCCTTACTAATAAACTTTGTATCAATAATCTTTCTATCTTTTGTAGCTATGAGGGAACCATCTAAAAGTATCATCGGAGCATTAATCGCTACACCTTCTAAAAACTGCATTGTTTTCTTATATGTTCTTGCAGTTGCAACTGAGAGGAATGCCTCATACTCATAAGAGTTCCAGATTTTTTTAGTATAATCACTGATAGACAAATCATTTTTTAAAAACGTATGATCTAAATCGGTAATATAAATATTTTTCATAAAGTGATTATAACATAAGGTTGGATATGAAAAAGGCAATTGTAACAGGTGCTAGCAGTGGCATAGGCAAAGCAATAAGTTTAAAGCTTTTAGAACTTGGGTATTTTGTTATTGGAGTGAGTAGAACTATAAAAAATGAAGATTTCAAGAGTACAAACTTTCAAGCTATTCAAGCAGATTTATCAGATGAAAAAGCGACACTAAAGCTTTGTGAACGGCTAAAGAAAGAGTCCATCTTTATTCTTATAAATGCCGCTGGATTTGGAAGATTTACGCCACATGAAGAATTGCATGTAACAACAATCACCAAGATGTCCTTTTTAAATTTAACAGCACCTATGTTACTTACGCACGTAACACTTAAAAGTCTCAAAGAAAATGGTGGATACCTCATAAATATTAACTCTATAGAAGCATTACGTGCGAGTAAATTTGCTGCTGTTTATTCTGCTACGAAAGCTGGACTCAAGGCCTTTGGAGATGCACTTTTTGAAGAGACACGTAAGAGTAATCTTAGCATCACAAACATCAACCCAGATATGACAGAGTCAAATTTCTATGATGCACTTCGTTTTGATGTAACAGATAAAGAAAATGAAAAACTACTTGCACAAGATATAGCCGATGCAGTTGAACATGTACTTACAATGCGAAAGGGTGCAGTTGTAAGTGAGTACACGCTAAGAAGTTTACATTTTGGAATAACTAAGAAAAAGTAGTTTTATGATTTTATATCGAACTTATTTGCAGAAGGTGCTTGTGTAGAGTTTAAAAAGAGTATGTTTTTTTTCATCTGCTTCATGGAAGCCTCTGTAGAGTCTTTTAAACCTTGAACTAAAGATGTCGCTTCTTGTACAAGACAAAGAGCAGAGTCTATATCTTTTTTATTCTCAAGTTGTGGAAGGTTATCCATCAACTCACTTAATTTTTTTATATTTTTTTCTACTATAGCAATTTTAAGCTCTTCAAGCCACATGAGTAGTCTCTCTCCAAGCTTCTAAAAGCGTTTTAAATACATTACTACACTCATCTAATTTTTCAACATTATTTTCAAGACCTACTTGCGCTAAAAGCTGAATTTGATAATTATAAAGACCCTCTAAATAGAGTGAAACATCACCCTGTTTCAAATCTAAAATAGAAACAAGCTCTGTAATAACAGCTGTTGAACGGTTAACCCAATAGACTCTTTTTTCAACATTCCCATCTTTTATAGCTTTTTTCGCTTGCGCATTAAAACGAAGAACACCTTCATATAACATCTCTATTAATTTTGCCGGAGACTCAACTCCTATATTATTTTGTGCATATGTATTATAAGCAGTATTTCCATACATTTTAGATCCTTTAGTGTCATCATTGTTTGAATTTATCATGATATTTATATCGACAATTTTTCCATTTCTATTAGTCAATTTTGCTAAAATTAATTATTTGAAGAGGAAGAAGCATTCGCCATTTGAGTAAACATAGATGATACAGAATTGAACTTAGCGATAATAGCATCATACGCTGCATACTGTTTTTTCATAATTTCATATTTTGCATCAAGTCTCTCAGTAGCACTTGTTTTTCTCTCTTCTAGCGTAGAAATTGTATCTATGATTGACTCTCTTAGCTGATCTAAAACTGTGTTTGTTTTTGTATAATCTTCTATAGTTACAGACATCTCTGCAAAAGCCCCATCAAGAGTAACAACAGTCATATCTGCTTTTGTATAATCACCACCAGAAAAAAACGCTTGTGTATTTTCAGGAGCACTATCTAAAGCTGCTTCAAGTGTTGCTTTATTTAATGTCATTGTTCCGTCTTTATCAACAGAAAATCCATAATCGATCATCGAACCAACACCGCCACCAACTGACTCAATCATGCTTTGTATACTTCTTTTCATACTTTTTACTGTAGAATCAGCAGAAAATATTCCTCTCTCTGAAGAGTCTGTACTCGATTTAGTTACACTATCTAACTCTGTCATTGCTGCATTATATTTTTCTACAAAGCTATCAAATTTTTCTAAAATACTTGTGCGATCTTGAGCAATACTTACATTTGAGACTCCACTCTCTTTAAGTGTAATTGTTAAGCCTGTAATTAAATCATCAACATTATTACTAGCACGAGAAATAGGGGCACTTCCATTAAATGTAAATGTAGCATTTACACCACTCTGTACAGCTGCAGCGTCAAAATCTGTTGTCAATCGCGTATCAAGACCTGAAGCACTTGTAATGGAGATATTAGTACCTGTTTCACCAGCTACACCTGTCTCATCGCCAGTAGCAACTGAACTTAAAAATAAATGAAACTCTCCAAGATTAGTCTGAACTATAGTAGCATCTACTAAACTACCTGCTTTTTCATTGATAAGATTTTTTATATCATCTAAAGTTGCATTTGCGTCATAATTAATTGTAACTGCTGTCCCTGTCCCAACCTGAATATCAAAACTACCTGCAACCGTATCAACCACATCTGTTTTAGCACTAAAAATACCAGATTGTTCTATTTGCTTTGTAGCCAAATTTGTAACATTTAGAGTAAAATCCTGCACATCTGTATTGGATGCAGCAGTAACTTCAACCGATGTTCCTGAACTCACTGTAGCACTTCTCTCATCCCAGAGTGTCGCACTCTTTACTGCATTAATGCTATCTATAAAATTAGTCATCATAGCATCAACCACTGCAAGAGCATCCTTTTTATCTGTCTCATTTGCGATGTCTAATGTAATTGGTTGAATACGAGCCGCATCATCAGCCGCTCTTAACTGATCTAAAACATCCTGTGTTAAGATACTTGAACCAACACCTAGTGAACTAATACCCATAATAAATCCTTTTAACCAATAATCTTTCATTATTATATATTTCTAATGACAACATCGACATATTCCTTTATATCTTTAATTTACTATAATGGTATTGTTATTGCTTAAGTATTACAGAATCTCACTCAATGGATTAAATATGCTCAATGGCAAAAATATATTTATCACTGGAGGAACAGGAAGTTTTGGCAAACAGTTTGTTCGTACCATTTTAAAGAACTTTACACCTAATAAAATTATAATTTTTTCACGAGATGAACTTAAGCAGTTTGAAATGGCGCAAACGTTTAACAACTCTTGTATGCGATATTTTATAGGGGATGTTAGAGACCTTCAACGTTTACAAAAAGCAATGGTAGGCGTAGATTTTGTCGTTCATGCTGCTGCTCTAAAACATGTTCCCATAGCAGAATACAACCCGATGGAGTGTATTAAAACAAATGTTATGGGTGCTCAAAATGTCATAGACTCTTGTATAGCAAATAATGTAAAATATACAATAGCTCTTTCTACAGACAAGGCAGCATCACCTGCAAACCTTTATGGAGCATCCAAACTCGTCTCCGATAAACTTTTCGTTGCTGCAAACAACCTAACAGGTGGTCATGAGATTAAATTTTCTGTAGTTCGCTACGGCAATGTTCTAGGTTCTCGTGGTTCGGTTATACCTTTCTTTGAAAAACTCATCGCAGATGGAGCCGATTTCATTCCCATCACAGAACCAAATATGACGCGTTTTTGGATTACATTACAAGAGGGTGTAGACTTTGTTCTTAAAAACTTTGCTCGCATGCAAGGTGGCGAAATTTTTGTACCTAAAATACCTTCTATGAAGATGACAGAACTCGCATCTGCTATAGCTCCAAATTTACCTCAAAAGGTTATAGGTATCCGTCCTGGAGAGAAACTTCATGAAGTTATGTGTCCACTTGATGATTCACATCTCACACTTGAATTCGAAGATCATTACGTCATAAAACCTAGCATCAAATTTACGGGTCGTATAGACTTTAAAAACAATTTGCTCGGTGAAAAAGGAATACCTGTGAAAAGTGGTTTTGAATATAACTCAAAGAACAATGATATTTGGCTTACACCCGAAATGTTGAGACTAAAACTACAGCAAACTAAAGAAGATGAAAAATAGATGACAAACCTCAGCTATTCAACCCAATGTATAGAACAAGATGACATTGATGGTGTCATTGAAATTTTAAAAGGTGGTTATTTAACACAAGGTAAAAAAGTAGAGAAGTTTGAGAAAGCCCTTTGTGATTATACTGGTGCTAAACACGCCATTACCTTTAACTCTGCAACCTCAGCCCTTTTTGGAGCTTACTCGGTATGTGGAATCAAAGAAGATGATGAAATAATTACAAGCCCTATCAGTTTTGTAGCTACTTCAAATATGTTTGTCACTCTTGGTGCAAAACCAATTTGGTGCGATATAAAACGCGATGGCAACATAGATGAAAAGCTCCTAGAAGAGCTTATCACTCCAAAAACAAAAGCTATCGTTCCAGTTGATTTTGCAGGAAAGCCTGTTGAAATCGAGATAATAAAATCCATAGCACAAAAACACAATCTCCTTTTGATACAAGACTCTTCACATGCTTTAGGTTCAAGTGCCCATGGCAAAAAAATAGGTTCATTTGCTGATATGACTATCTTTAGCTTCCATGCTATAAAACCTATCACAACCAGTGAAGGAGGAGCAATTCTTACAGACAACGATGAATATGCCAAAAAACTTAGGCTTATCCGCTCACATGGAATGATTAAAAAAGAGTTATGGAATTCTGACATGGTAAGTCTTGGATATAACTTTCGCATGACGGAAGTAGCAGCTTCGCTTGGTATAACTCAAATAAAAAAACTGGATAATTTTATAAAGATAAGAAATGAGATTGCAGCGTATTACGATGAAAGATTTAAAAATGAGAAATTATGTTCAACTCAAATGATTCCACATACCAACATCTCTGCAAGACACCTCTACCCTATTCTTTTACATCCTGAGTTGCACTACGTTAAAGAGGATATTTTCAAAGAATTGCAAGCAAATCGACTTGGTGTGCAAGTTCATTACAAGCCAATTTATCAAAACACTTTCTATAAAGAACAATTTGGAGAAGTTTCATTACCCGTGGCAAATGAGTTTTATCTCTCTGAAATTTCTATTCCTTGTCATCAACAAATGAGCTTAGAAGATGCTAAATATGTTGCAGATACATTATTAAGAATCCTCAAGCACTATTCTCTCAAAGGGATGTAATTTTTAATGAATACAGATGCTATAGCAATCATTCCAGCAAGAGGCGGAAGTAAAAGAATCCCAAGAAAAAATATAAAAGATTTTTTTGGTAAACCACTTATCGCTTACTCCATCCAAGTCGCATTGGAGTCAAAACTTTTTGATAAAGTCATCGTTTCTACAGATGATGAAGAGATAGCTAAAATTGCTATAGAATACGGAGCAGAAGTTCCTTTTATACGTCCTAAAGAGTTAAGTGATGATTTTACAGGTACAGGGGATGTCATCAACCATGCGATAGAATTTCTTAAAAAGAGTGGTGAAGACTTTAAATATCTTTGCACTATATATGCCACAGCTCCTCTTCTACAATCCAAATACTTAGTAGAAGGTTTTGAAAAACTAATAAATAGTGATGCCGTAAATGCTTTTGGCGTTACATCTATGCCATTTCCTATACAAAGAACTTTTAAAGTCACAGAAAATGGTCGATGTGAAATGTTCACACCAGAACATTTCATGACAAGAAGTCAGGACTTAGAAGAAGCGTATCAAGATGCTGGGCAATTTTACTGGACAAAGTTACATAAAAAATCAAGTGAAATCATGTTTGGCAAAGATAGCCTTCCAATCATTTTACCTAGACATTTAGTGCAAGACATTGATACTTTAGAAGACTGGGAGAGAGCTGAATATATCTATCAAGCTTTAAATAAAGAGATTTTTAAATGAAAATACTTATAACAGGAACAGCTGGATTTATTGGCTACCACTTAGCATTAAGACTTCTTCAAAGAGGTGATGAAGTAGTAGGACTAGATAATATAAATGACTATTATGATGTGAACCTAAAATATGCAAGACTTAATGAGCTTGGCATATCAAGAGATGAAATAAAAAAAAATGTATTAGTGCAATCTTCAAAATATGAAGAGCATAAATTTATAAAATGCGATTTAGAAGATAGCAAAAGTATCAATCAACTTTTTGAATCTGAAAGATTTGATGCGGTTTGCAATCTTGCGGCTCAAGCGGGTGTTAGATATTCGCTAGAAAATCCACATGCTTACATTAGTTCAAATATCATAGGATTTTTAAATATTTTAGAGGCTTGCAGAAACTATTCTGTTAGAAATTTATCATATGCATCCAGTTCATCTGTCTACGGATTAAATAAATCGCAGCCTTTTAAAACAAGTGACCATACAGATCATCCAGTAAGCTTATATGCAGCTACGAAAAAATCATGCGAAATGATGGCACACACCTATTCTCACCTTTATGGCATCCAAACAACAGGACTACGATTTTTTACAGTTTATGGACCTTGGGGTAGACCAGATATGGCACCTATGCTTTTCGCTGATGCTATTTTGCATAATAGAGAAATTAAAGTATTTAACCATGGAAATATGAGTAGAGATTTTACTTATATTGACGATATAGTCAATGGGATTATAAAAGTTATAGACAATCCAGCAAAACCAGATGATAATTTTGATAGGGGTAATCCAAACCCATCCATATCGAATGCTCCATATAAACTATACAATATTGGGAATAATACTCCTGTGCAACTATTAGATTTTATTAAAATACTCGAAAAATCTATAGGTAAAGATGCAAAAAAGACAATGATGGATATGCAAGCTGGTGACGTTGTATCTACTTATGCAGATACAAGTGATTTAGAAAAAGACTTTGGATATACATCTGATACAAATTTAACAGATGGAATTCATGAGTTCGTTACATGGTATAAACAATATAATACATAGATAGAGGTAGCCAATGAGTAAACCATATTTTATATCTGAAGTTTCAAGTAATCACGCTCAAGACATTAATAGAAGCAAAGAATTTATACGAGTTTCTAAAGAGATTGGTTGCGATGCAGTAAAATTTCAATTGTTCAAAATAGAACATCTGTTTGCACCTGAAATACTTGAAAAAAGTGAAATTCATAGAAAAAGAAAAGAGTGGGAATTACCCGTTTCATTTCTACCTGAACTAAGTCAATTTGCTCACGATATAGGCATTGCTTTTACATGTACCCCTTTTTACCTAGAAGCCGTTAAAGAGCTAGAACCTTATGTTGACTTTTATAAAATAGCTTCTTATGAACTACTTTGGGATGAATTAATTATCGAATGTGCTAAAACAGGAAAAGATTTAGTACTCTCTACTGGGATGGCTACACTCGTAGAGATAGAACATGCTGTGAATATTTTTAGAAAAAACAGTAATGCAAAGCTTACACTTCTTCATGCAATATCTGGATATCCTACTCCTGTAGTTGAAGCCAATATATCAGCTATAAATACATTAAGAGAAGCTTTTAAGTGTGATGTTGGGCTATCAGACCACTCAGTATCTCCAGCAGTTTTATTAAGAGCAATACATAAATATGATGCCTGCATGATTGAGTTCCACTTAGATCTTGAAGGTGAGGGTGAAGAATATGCCAGTGGACATTGCTGGTTACCACACCAAATAAACAGCACAATTAAGCTCGTAAATGACGGTTTTTTAGCAGATGGAGATGGAATCAAAAAACCTTCTCCAAGTGAATTAGCCGATAGAGAATGGAGGGCTGATCCAAGTGATGGGCTACGGCCATTTAAAAAGTTACGAGAGAGTTTTGTTGGCTAATTTAAAAAACAAAAATATTCTCATCAGATGTGATGCATCACCAGCTATCGGTCTTGGTCACATTACAAGATGTTTAGTATTGGCAAATGATTTTAGAGATGAAGGTCATAACGTATACTTTGCTATGCGAAATTACACTTTAGGAATTACAAAAGCCAAAGAAAACAACTTCGAGGTATTCATAGCTAATGAAGATAACTTCAATTACAACGATTGGATACAAAAAATTGCAGATGATAAAAAAATTAATATTTTTATAGGTGACATTAGAGATGCTTTACCAATAGAGACGATTGAGGAATTAAAGCAAAAAAACATTTTAACAGTTGCAATAGACGAACCTAGTGACTATAGAATAGCTTGTGATTTATGTTTTTATCCACCAGTGCCTCAAGTAGATGAGCTAGATTGGACAGGTTTTAAAGGTCAAATATACAAAGGCTTCGAATATGTAATATTGAGACCTGAATTTTATAAGAATTATGTAAAAGTCAACAATAAAATTCCAAATATTCTTGTTATGATGGGTGGAACCGACCCTCATAATCTAACATTAAAAGTGCTAAAACAACTACTGGCAAAAAAAGAGCAACTTCATTTATCCGTTATCATGAGAAAGGATCATATAGATTATGATGCAATAAAATCACTAAGTTCAAATCTACGCATTTATTCTGATGTAAAGAATATGGCAGAGTTTCTAAATGGCATAGATTTTGCTGTTATAACCTTTGGAATGAGTGCTTATGAACTTTTGGCAATGCACATACCAGCAGTACACATCTGCTTAGATGATGAGCATTGGAAGTCAAGTGAGATGTTTGAAAAAAACAACTTCTCCATGCGAATTAATAAAAAGAATCTAGATAATCAAATTGGATTAATTAATATAGACATGCAAATAATTAGAAAACTTCTACCTCAATGTAATGTTGTACCTGCAATTTTAAAGGAAATAAATAATGGAAGTTAATTGGAAATATATAGATGTAAAAAATAACTCTAACGACAAGTTACTACTTGAGTCCAGAGTGTGTCCAATATGTGGAAACTATCAATCTAGAACTATATTAACTTTAGATAATTTTCAGTTTTTTTCTGATTCAGACACAGCACCTAAGCAGGTAACAATACAAGAACAAATTTGTACTAATTGCAATGCAATTTACCTAAATCCATGCTACACAAACGAAGGTTTTAATATACTTTTTGAAGAAGCTGGACAATCTTATGGATCAACTATTCAGAGACCTACTGAACAATATGAATGGATAAATAAAAGAGTTGATTTGACAAATGACTCCAGCATACTAGATATAGGTTGTGGTAGTGGTCACTTTTTAGCTTCAATACCATTACCTCTTC
Organism: Sulfurimonas sp.; assembly: GCA_041595535.1. Classification (GTDB taxonomy): domain Bacteria; phylum Campylobacterota; class Campylobacteria; order Campylobacterales; family Sulfurimonadaceae; genus Sulfurimonas. The sequence goes on from JBFHKA010000012.1 coordinate 41,341, forward strand.
ATAAAACTGGCGTAGATATAGATAAACAATCAATAGAGATTGCTAAACAAAAAAACAGCAATATTACATTTATATGTTCACCTTTTGAAACATTAGAATACAATAAAAAAGTAGATGTCATTACAATGTTTCATGTTTTAGAACATTTACAAAAACCTTTACAAACACTAAAAAGATTGCATTTAATATCAGATACAAATACGAAGCTCGTCATTGAAGTGCCTATATTAGAAAATGGACTCACAAATGACATCAATGGCTTTTTTAGTGTTCAACACCTGACGCATTTTAGTAGAAATAGTTTTAAAAATATTCTGAACTTAAGTGGCTGGAGAGTTATAGATTGGCATGAACAAGATGACTATAATGGTTGTCGAGTTCTTGCGCAAAAAATGGAAATAAGTAAGGATGTTGTTTTAGATTTTACACAAAAATCATTACTCTATACCTACCTAGAAAATTGGTATAAATCTATAAATATTGCTGAACAAAAACTAAACACTATTGAGAGTAAAAAGTGTGTTATATGGGGTGGAGGAATGCATCTTGAATTTATTTATCAAATTAGCTCTTTATTTAGAAAAAACATTCAATTTATAATAGTTGATAAAGATACAAATAAGCAAAACAAAACATGGAGAGGAATTGATATACTAGACCCTTCTATTGTTCCAGAGTTTATAAGTGAAGATGTGACTTATGTAGCATCAAGCTATAGAAATCAGGATATTATTAAAAATGAACTATTAAAATATGGAGTGAAGGACTCAAAGATCATAACACTTTATGATAAAATCAAGGTGTATTAAATGAAAAATGATAATAATGAGGAATCAATATGTATCTAACAAGTATCATCACAAGAGAAATAAAAAAATATTCAAATAATTTATATATTTATCCAGGCGGAACAATAGCCCCTCTACTACATGAAGCAAAAAGAGAAAATATCAACCTTATTATAAGCAAGCATGAACAAGGTGCTGGCTACATGGCACTTGCTGAAGCTAGTTTATATAATCGTCCTGCTTTTGTTACTGTTACTAGCGGACCAGGAGCAACCAATATCATTACGGTAATAGCTGATGCTTATTACGATAGTATACCTCTCATTATACTGACAGGTCAAGTGGGTACTGCGGATTTATCACGATCAAGTGAACTTCGACAAAGAGGTTTTCAAGAGGTTCCTATTGTTAACATGGTGAAAGAAATCACAAAACAAACATATCAACCTAAATCTTTAGAAGAGTTACATTTAGCTATTATAAATGGTATTTTTATTTCAAATAATGGAAGAAAAGGTCCTGTATTAATAGATTTGCCTATGAATCTTCAACTGCAAGAAATTACCCAAGACCAATTAGAAAACCTTTTTTATGACCCTATAATAGAAGAAAACGATACTGCTGTAAACTATGATTCTAGTGAGATTATCAAAATCATAAACAACGCAGAAAAACCTCTTATTTTAGTCGGTAACGGTGCTCAACATGATTGGGAAGCGGTAAGACATTTTATACAGAAAACGAAGATACCAGCGGTATCTAGCCTCCGTGGATTAGGAATCATAACTCAAGAAAATAATATTGGATGGATCGGACATACGGGATTGCCATGGGCAAATAGTGCATTTTTTGAAGCCGACACCATAATAGTTTTAGGAAGTAGACTTGATGTACGACAAACAGGAAGCAACGTTGAAACTCTGCAAAATAAAAAGATTATTCATGTAGATATTGATGACATTGAGTTACAACATTGCAGAATCAATCATACAATAAAACTTAAGATGAATATTAAGTATTTTGTTGGTGACATTGGTCATCAAGTAAAGATAAAAAATATAAATACTTGGCTAGATCAAATTGATGATTTTAAGAACGATATGCAATTAGATGACCATATCAAGGGCAATGGCACCTTAATGACACCAAAGAATATTTTACAGCATATAAATTCTAAAATAGAGCACATCAAAACAAATATTACTACAGGAGTTGGTTCGCATCAACACTGGGTAGCAAGGTACTTAGACTTTGATAATGAGAGATGTAAATTATTCACATCAGCAGGACATGGAACGATGGGTTATGGGCTACCAACTGCAATAGGGTTGTCAAAATTATTACCAGAATACCTTACAATATGTTTTGATGGCGATGGTTCCTTTCAACTCAATATACAAGAATTGGCACTTATTAGAGAGTTTGACCTGAAAACGAAAATATTAATTTTTGACAACTCAAGGCTTGGAATCGTATCACAATTTCAAAATATCACATTTAAAGATGACCCAACTACGGGGCACAAAATAAATCCAGATTTTGTAGAAATAGGTAAAGCATATGGTATTAAATCACTCTATCTAGATACATTTGATACAGATATAATAGATGACTGGTTGCTCAATGATGAAGCTTGTTTGTTACATGTAAAAATCATGCATGACACTCCCCTCTCGCCGATGTTACTTGGCGGTCAAAATATGAACGAAATGTGGTATGCAAATGCACAATAAAGTAGTCTTTATAACAGGTGCATCAAGAGGTATCGGAGAAGCTATTGCTGATTATCTCTCTAGTAATGGCTATCTTGTTGCTTATGGGTACAATAAAACACCCATCACAAAAAATGTATTTAATGTTCAAGTTGATATTGCAAATAGACAATCAATTCAAAATGCCATAAAAAAAACTATTGAACATTTTAAACAACCGATAGAGATATTAATAAATAATGGTGCTATTGCTCAAGAAAAGCCATTTTTAACCATTAATGATGAAGATTGGGATACCATATTAGCAGTAAATCTTAGAGGTGCATTTAGTTTTACACAAGAAGTCTTACCGCAAATGATAGAAAATAAATGGGGTAGAATTATAAACATAACATCCATTGGAGGACAATGGGGTGGTTTTAACCAAGTCCATTATGCAGCATCCAAAGCAGCACTCATAAATTTTACTCAATCAATTGCTAAAATTTACTCAAAAGAAGGGATAACTTCAAATGCTATTGCACCAGGACTCATAGCTACAGATATGTCTGAAAATGAACTGAATACAGATGCTGGGAAAGAGAAACTTAAAAACATCCCAATAGGAAGATTAGGGACAAAACAAGAGATTGCAAGCATAGCGTTATTTCTCGCTTCTAATGAATCATCATATATCACTGGGCAAACAATTAATGCAAATGGTGGTATGTATTTTGGATAAAACACTACTAATATTGGGTGCTGGACCTGATCAAATTCCTGGGATTCTAAAAGCTAAAGAGATGGGGATTTACACTATCGCTCTTGATGGAAATCCACATGCAGCTGGAAAAGAATATTCAGATGAATTTCATCCTGTAAGTATTAAACATATTGAACAGATAGAAAGTTTCATAAATACTACCCTGAAAAAGAAGATAGATGGTGTTATCGCCTTTGGGGTCGACATCCCATCCATAATAGCTAAAACTGCAGATAGTCTGAATGTCAATTTTACAATCCCGCTTCAAAGCGCACAACTAAGCGAAGATAAATTTATCTCAAAAGAGTTTATGAAAGAACACAATATTGCAATTCCTAACTACTCTCTCGTAAATAATATTGAAGACATTCTCGCGTTTGTAGAAAAAAATGAATTGCCAGTTGTAATAAAGCCAGTTGATAATTCGGCTTCAAGGGGAATTAGTTATGTTAATAGTGTAGAGGGCATTAAAGATTACCTCAACTATGCACTTGAGTTTAGCAAACAAAAAAAAGTGCAAGTGGAAAAATATTTACTAGGTCCACAAATAAGCACTGAATCTTTTGTCATCAATGGAGAAATACACAACATTGGCTTTGCAGACAGAAATTACGAAGATATGGAAATATTTTTACCCAATATTATAGAAAATGGTGGTGACTTGCCATCTATGCATATGAAAGAAAAGCATAAAAATCAACTAAAAAGCTATCTTGGAATAATTGCTAAAGAATTAAACATACAAAATGGCATTATTAAAGGTGACATTGTTCTCTATAACGATAAATTATATGTTATAGAATTTGCACTCCGACTCTCAGGAGGAAATTTTTCTACAATAGAAATACCTGCAAATACAGGTGTAGATTTTTTGAAAATTGCTATAAAACTGCACATGAATATGGAAGTTTATAAAGATGAGTTCAAGCAAGTGAAAAATGATTTTATCTCGCTAAGATATAAATTCGTTGAAGAGGGATATGGCGGCACTATTAAAGAAATTTATATACCAAAAAATAATAATAATATTTTATTATCAAACTTTCATGCACAAGTTGGAGAAAAAGTTAGTGAAAAAACAACTGATCACGCTAAAAGATTAGGATTTGTAATTGCTAAAGGTCGAAGCAGAGAAGAAGCAGTAAAAAATGCACAAAGTTTTCTAGATAAAGTGAAAATTACCTTTGAATAAAATATTTTATAAAATCTATCATGGAAATTTAGCATTTTCAGCCATAGAAGAAGAGGCTCTCACTGAAGTAATCGATAAAACATATTTTGCCTTACTTGAATTGGTTGAGAAAAATGATTTAAAAGTTGGACTAGAGCTAAGTGCGTATAGCTTGGAAAAAATACAAGAGCTCAGACCTTCTTGGATAGATAAATTCAAAGAACTCCATAAAAAAAGTCTTATTGAGCTTATTGGCAGTGGTTACATGCAAATAATTGCTCCCTTAGTTCCTTATGAAATAAATATTAAAAATCAAGCAATAGGACTTGAAGTATATAAAAATATTTTAGGAATAACGCCGACTATAGCATATATAAATGAGCAAGTCTTTTCTGCTTCAATGGTAAATATCTATAAAGAAGTTGGATACAGTGCAATAGCTATGGAATGGAATAATGCTTACTCAATAAATTCAAAAGAAATTTGGAAAAAAGAGTTTGCATTTCAACCAGTAATTGCAAAAGGTTTAAACGCATCCCTTCCAATTTTGTGGACTGACACCATAGTATTTCAACAATTCCAAAGAATGGCACATAAAGAGATAAGCACTCCTGAATATCTAAAAATCATTTCTCATCATCTTAATTCAGGCTATAAAGCTTTGCCTCTTTACAGCTCAGATTTAGAAATTTTTAATTATCGCCCAGGTAGATTTGAAACGGAAGCTATCATACATACAGATGAATGGCAAACAATATCATCTACTATGAACAGACTTAAAGAATTTGGTGATTTTTATTTGCCCTCAGAAGTGATAGAAAAAGCTTTAGATCAAAGTATAAAACTCAACCTAACAACTGTAGCGCATCCAATCTTAGTAAAAAAACAGGCTAAATACTCACTAAGTCGCTGGTCAGCATGTGGGAGAGGTGCAAATTTAATTAATACACTTTGTTATAACTACTTTTTAAATATGAAAGATGAAACAAATATAAAAAAACTACTGCAATATTGGGGTAGCGATTATCGCACACACACCACTCTAAAAAAATGGAATGAAGCTATAAGTTTTTTATCTCAAGATAAAAAACCTATAGAACCTCAATACAAAGATATAGAAAATGATTTGTTCCTAACAGAAGAAGATAACAAACTTATATTTAAAAAAGAAAACTATCAAATCATTTTTAACAAGGCAAAAGGCTTAGCTATAGATACAATATACAAGAATGAGCAAAAACTTGCATTTGGAACAGTAAGACATGGTGATTTAGACTATATCACTTATGGAGCAGATTTTTTTACAGGTGCTTTAACAATAGAATCATCAAATACAGGAAAACTAACAGACTTATGTCAGATAGAGGATTATTTATTTAAAAAAATAGATGAAAATATATATATGTTATCTACAACTATAAATATTAAAAAGAAAGCTACTGAGTACAAATCTTGGATAATTAATTTAAACAAAGGAAAAATTACATTAGATACAACACTAGCACTAACTGAATTTATAAATGGCTCTATAAGGGCAGGAAGTTTCACTCTCTTACCTCAAGATAAACATAGTAAACTCTGGTATGAATGTAAGAATGGTGGAAAAGAGTATGAACGATTTTATATAAATGACGACTCTAATATTGAGCATAATCAAGCAAAATCAATACTCCAAAGCAGTAGCGGTGGAATAGGTGTCACGAATGGTGTTTTAAAATTTGGCATAGGTGAAAAAATCATAGTATCAATCAACATCGAACAAAACATATCCTATCCTTTTGTTATGCTTCAAAATAGCATAGATCATGACAAATACCTAACAAGAGTATTTTTTAGCCTACAGGAGATAGATGATACACTAAAAGTAAGTCAAAATAAGGATTTTAAATTGAGATATAGTATAAATCTTTAACTCAGTTTTATAAATAGAAATAACTAATGGATTAATTATTGCTAGGTAAAGTAAACTATGTAAACAAGGAAACTCATGACTGACATTCAAAATGAATTATTATATTTAATGCTTAAGGACATGGAAAAACAATTACAGTTATATAAACCAACTTTTTTTTGGGCTGAATGTTCTAAAGTAATTATCAAAGAATTAGAAGAAAATGGCTTGAAAAAGTTTAGAAAACTTAATTCATCGAGAAGTATGTTTGCTCCCACCTATTCATACCTAGAGTACATTAACGATAAAGAAGTTTTTAATGATATAAAAAATACTCTACACAAGATAGAAAAAGACCCTAGGTCAGGTATAAAATTAGATAGGCTTTTTAGCGGTTATCTACAAGCATTTTCAGATTACAGAGTTTTAGTCGCTAGCAATAGAGATTACGCACCTTATACAGACAGAGTCTCTGAGAGCAGTGTTGGAAACCCTGTAGAACATTACAGTTTTGATGAACGAAATTTCTCTCGCTCATTTTTAAACTATCTTTTAGGTCTTAGTTTTTTAAAGCAACATATAGACATGCCAAATATCAAAACCGTGATGGAAATTGGTGGAGGATTTGGAACCTTAGGAGAAATACTCCTTGGTGACAAAAGAAATGAATGTTTTTATATTAATGCAGATATTCCTCCTGTATCTTTTGTCTCATCCTATTATCTTAAAGAGGTATTTGGCTCTGATAAAATAGCTGATTATTCAGACTTAAGGGATATGGAAAGCTTAAATATTGATGCGTTAAAAAAGAGTTATGATGCTATAAATATCTGTTCATGGCAAGTTCCAAAACTCAAAGGAAGCATAGATTTATTTGTAAACTTCATCTCATTTCAAGAGATGGAACCAGCAGTTGTACAAAACTATTGCCACTACATTATTGGATTAAATCCAAAATACATTCTTTTAAGAAACATGGAAGAAGGTAAAAAGAAAAAAGATGAAAATACTATTTATGGTGTAGAAGAACCAATACTAGGTGTTGAATACGATAATTTTTTTCCAAACTATAAGCTTGTTGCAACAGATGGCTCTGTATTCGGCTTTAAAACTGAAGACAACTTTCATTCTCAATTGAGACTTTATGAAAGATATTAACTCTATCATAACGAAAAATTTTCAAGACAACATCCTCTATTTGGAAAACGAACAGGGTGCACTTTTTGCGAAACTATCTGTACTAGATAGTGCTATAGTAAATGGCTATTATCAAGAAAAGTATGAATTAGTTTATGAAAATGACGGTTTTGATGTTTTAGAAAAAAGTTCACAACACTATCTTTACGCAAAAGAGAGTTTTTCACATACCCTCATCACTGCTAACTCTGTTAATTACAAGATAGACAACTCCCTCCTTGAAGGCTTTGTACGACATAATTTTACAAAAGATGACTTAAAAAGTTTTGAACAAGAAAAACCTTTTGAAAATTACAAAAGTGATGTTGCACCGATTATTAACTATATTCAAGAAAATTCTGTACGCAAAAAAGAGCTAAAAACAATTGATAAATTTGTCTTTTTTGGGGTAGGACTTGGGTTGCATGTGGAAGCAATACATAATAAAATAAAAGCTAAAGTCTATTTAGTAATAGAGGATGATTTAGAACTTTTCAGACTCTCTCTTTTTACCACCAACTATAAAGAAGTAGCACAAACATCAACCCTTGTTTTTTCTGTCTTTGAAAATATGGATGAGTTCATGCTTACATCTTCCAAATTTTTAGATATAAAACACGAGTACAACCATTATATTAAATTTTTTCATCTTCTTAGTCATAGTGAAGAAAAAATAAATAATTTTAATCTAGCTATCACTTCTCAACCACATATTAGATTTCATTTTAATAATCTTATGAAACAATACATGCAGCCTCTGGAATACTTGTTTAATGACTATAAATTTTTACATAATTCTATGAGCTTTAGCAATTCAAACTTTAAAGAAAGCTCTTTTTTACTCCTAGCAATGGGACCATCTCTACAAAACAATATACAATGGCTAGAAAAAAATCATAAAAAGTTTATTACAATAGCTGTATCATCCTCTTTATCATTTTTAGAAGAAAAAAATATATCACCTGATATCATACTTCATATTGATCCTTTTGAATGGGGTATTACATCTTTTAATAAATTAAAAGATGTAAATTTTATCAAAGAATCTATATGTCTATTTTCAACAGCTACACCAAAAAATATAGTCTCGTTAATCGATAAAGACAAACTCTTCTTTTTTGAAACTGGCACGGATTACAAAAACACTTCCTTCAAGTTATCCTCACCATGCGTTGGTTCTTTAGGATTGCAACTGTTACTAATACTCAAAGCAAAAAATATATACATGCTTGGCGTCGACTTAGCAGTTGACTCTAAAACTGGAAAAACGCACTCTGGAGATCACCAATCTCTTAAAGAACTAAGCAAGAAGCAAAATAGTTTTGATGATTCTATTTCATACAAAGAAACTCTTTTTGAAGTTGATGGAAATTTTTCTGCTAAAGTTAACACAACTCCAGGGTATTATATTTCCATCTACACGATAGATTACTTTACAACTAATCTCAAGGGCGCTACTCAAAAAATATACAACTTAAGTAATGGAGCAAAATTTTCAAATACAATACCCACAACAACTAGTAGTGTAAACCTAACAGGTAAAAGTACGAGTATCCATAATAGACAAGAGTTATGTGAATTTTTCTTACAAAATTCTCAAAATAAAATAACAGACAAAGAATTACACAATTTTAAAAATAAATTGACACATGCAAAAGAGTTACAAAAGTTTCTAAAAAACTACAAAAGCAAGGAATCAATGAAAGTTGATGAATATTTAGAAGAAATATTTCTACATGTAGTTCCCAATGCTGACATGCAAAAATATGAACTCAATCGAATTTTAGATACATACCTTCAATATATTTCTAGCTATATCTATGACTTCTTTAATTCAAATCATGTGACAAACTATGGTGTTCACTTAAAATCTATTAGCTCATTACTACAAAAACATCTTATAAATATTATACAGCATTATCAGAATTTACTCGAGGATAAACTAAATGCAAAACATTGAGCAAAAAGCGATGCAGACCTATGAGAAAAATTTAGAGTTCTTTTCAAAAAATCATACAGACATATTAAAAAAAATTCAATCACTTAATAGCGCGATAGAAAATACCCATTACATTCCAAAATATGATTTAGAATATATAAAAGATTATTTTGATGTTAAAGATATAAAAAGTAATCATTATTTATACGCTGATAGTAGCGTTAAAGTATCAGAGGAGTTAGCTAAACGCGTAACTTTAAGTAAAGATTCATACCTTTTTGATGGCTTCCCCCTTTATCATAATCTTGAAAATGCAACAGATAAACTAAATGATCATGCATTAGGATTAGAAGGGATTTACCCAATAATGACCTACTATCTCGATAATACAAATTCTAAAGATGATATGAAAAAAATAGAAAAATTTGTCATAATTGGTACAGGACTTGGTTTACATATACCACTAATACACAAAAAAATCAATGCGCATGAGTATTTAATCATTGAGAATGATTTAGAACTGTTTAACCTTTCCCTCTTTTGTACTCCATATTATGAGTTTGAAAAAAATGTATCACTCTATTTTAGCATTGCAGAAGATGACAACTCTTTTGTCAATACCTTTGGCATCTTCCTATCTGAGAGTTGGTTTTTAAATCGATACTTAAAATACTCATATTTTCCAGCACATTCTAATAAAACCATCAAGCTTATACAAAATGTTCTATCATCCCAAGCATTTATAGTTTTTCAATATAAAACATCTTTAAATAAGCAACTCAAACCCTTAGAATATATAAATAATGGGTATAACATAGTAGATTTGAGCAAGCACTTAAGTAACACTGCTTTTTCTACAAAGCCAAGCATCATAATTGCATCTGGTCCGTCACTACAAAAAAATATTGAATGGCTAAAAAAGAATCATGATAAATTTATTGTCATCGCAGTATCATCGAGCCTAAAAATACTTTACAAAAATAGGATAACACCAGACCTTGTTGTTCATTTAGATGGTTTTGATGCAGCTATAACCCTTTTTAATGACTTTCCTGTACAAGAATTTTTAAAAAACTCTCTTCTACTTTTTGGTTCATTTGCTCCTACAAATGTTCGAAAAATGTTTAAAAAAGAACAATGCTTTTTTCTAGAAGAAGAAACTTTTTATTTTGATGGATACACGTCTAAAACTGCTTCTTGTGTTGGCTCGACATCTCTATTACACGCCATCATGTTAGATTCACATGAGATATATCTCTTAGGATTAGATTTTGCTGTAGATAGTAAAACTGGAAGAACACATTCTGAAGGTCATGTTACTAAAAAACAAATAGATCTATCTACTAAAGATGAGCTCAAAAGTAGTATGTCAAATAGAGACAATATTTTTCATGTTGCAGGCAATTTTGATGACACTGTTTATACGAATGCTTTATTTCATGCATCTGTGCAAAATTTATATATGACTATCCCTAGCCTTAAAAGAGATTATCAAAATATATATAATTTAAATAGTGGTGCGAAAATAATACAAACAATTCCTCTACAGATTAATGATATAAATATAGATACGCTTGAAACTATTGATAAAAGTCTCTTACATGTAGACATTGTAAATACCTTAGTATCAAAAAGTTCTCAGAACCTCTCGAAGGATGATATACAATCTCTAAAGAAAAGGCTAGAGATAGCAAAAGAGATTAAGTCATACATCTTAGAGTATCAAAACAGTTGTTCCACTTCAAATTCCGATAGCTATCTTTATGATTTACTTGGAATTATCTCTAAAATATTGCATCACAAAGGAAGAGAATCAGATAATCTTATTAAAACCTATACTCTATTTTTTCAATACACATTACCTATTATCATGGATTTCTTTAACACGAAAGATATTAAAAATGTAAAGCGACATATAAAGAAGTTAGACAAGCTACTTGTGAAAGAGATGTTGTTGATTGAAGATATTTATGAAAAAACAATTGAAGAATTTATTTTAAGCAGAAAATTGTAAATCTACCTCGGACTGAGTCCGAGATTGACAAAGAAATGATTAAGATTATTGTAATAATCTTAATACATTTTGTTGAACAGCATTCGCTTGACTCATAGCATATGAACCAGACTGAGCTAAGATATTGTGTTTTGCAAAGTTTGCAGATTCTGCCGCGAAGTCAACATCTCTAATATTTGACTCAGCTGCTTGAATATTTACTTGAGTTACAGAGATATTTCTTACTGTAGATTCAAGTTTATTTTGCGCCGCACCGATAGTAGCTCTTTGTCCATCAAGTTTTTGTATTGCTGTATCCATCCATCCCATTGTTGCTTGAGCATTTGTGAATGTATCAACTTTTACACTAGCTGCTGTGTGTGCTACAACACTCGCCACTGTATTGTTACCTAAATTAACTGTTTGAGTATCGCCACTGTATGCACCAATTTGGAATGTGAATTTTCCTGTTGTTCCACCAGTTGCATCAAGAAGTTTTACACCATTAAATTTTGTTGTTGTAGCTATGGCAGTAGCTTCTTCTAAAAGCGCTGTAACTTCTTTTTGAATGTATCCACGAGAAGTAGAATCTTGAGTATCATTCGAAGCTTGAGCAGATAAAACTCTAACTCTTTTTAGAATATTTCCGTACTCTTCAAGCGCACCATCAGCAGTTTGAAGTAATCCAATACCATCATTTGCATTAGCAATAGCCTGACCAAGACCTTGAGACTGAGCAGAAAGTTTGTTAGCAATAGCAAGTCCAGCTGAATCATCAGCAGCTTTGTTAATTCTTAAACCTGAAGAAAGTCTGTTAAGACTATTATCAAGTCCAATGTTGTTTTGTACCGCGTTTTTGTGCGCATTCATCGCACCGATGTTTGTGTTAATTCTAAATCCCATAATAAATCCTTTTCTATGGAGAGCCTTTCGCTCTGTTTTAAGTTTTGTCTTCAGCTTCCGTGCCTTAGATGTTAACTAAATCGGTCACAAAAAAAATAACTTTAATAAATTTGCAATTTTTTTTACATTTTTACAATTTAACTTTTTTCGGGTACACTTCCAAACTCAAAACTACTATACTATATATATAGGAATGCTAATTGAACTTAATCATCGTCGAGTCACCTGCCAAAGCTAGGACTATAAAAAACTTTTTAGGCAAAGAGTATGAAGTTATAGCTTCTAAAGGGCACATCAGGGATTTACCAAAGTCACGTTTTGGAATCACTGTAGATGAAGAGACTAAACATCTTGTACCTGCTTACTCCGTTGCAAAAGAGAATGCTGCTACGGTCAAAGAGATTAAAGATCTTGCCAAAAAAGCAGAAACTATCTACATCGCAACCGATGAGGATCGTGAGGGTGAGGCTATTGGTTGGCATATTGCACACGCAATAAAAAAAGACCCAGAGGAAATCCCACGTATCGTCTTTCATGAGATTACCAAAACAGCTATAAAGCATGCACTTGAATCCGCACGTAAGATAGATATGGATATGGTAAATGCCCAACAAGCACGTCGTATACTTGACCGTGTTGTTGGGTACCAACTCTCTCCTCTTTTAGCATCAAAAATTCAAAAAGGTCTCTCTGGTGGTCGTGTACAAAGTTCGACTCTTAAACTTGTTGTAGACCGTGAACGCGAAATTCAAGCCTTTGTTCCAGTAGAATATTGGACTATAGATACGGAGTTTAAAACAAATATAGATGCAAATCTTATCTCTCATAAGGGAGAAAAAATTGACAAGATGTCTATTGAGAACAAAACTCAGGCTGAGTCTATTACTGCAAGTGTTAAAGCTGACAGTTTTACTATTACAAAAATAGAAACTAAAGAGAGAAAGAGTGCAACTCCTCCGCCATTTATGACTTCTACTTTGCAACAAACAGCTTCATCAAAACTTGGGTTCACTCCTAAAAAGACAATGATGGTAGCCCAAGCTCTTTATGAAGGAGTTAAAACTCCTGATGGAACATCTGGGGTTATTACTTATATGAGAACTGACTCACTCAATCTTGCTCACGAGGCTGTTGTTGCAGTGCGTGGCATAATTGAAAACCGTTATGGTAAAAAATATTTGCCAGATGAACCTAAAATTTACACAAAAAAAGCAAAAGGGGCACAAGAGGCGCACGAGGCTATTCGTCCTACTATGCTACAGTTTACTCCTGAAGTCGCACAAAGCTTTTTAAAAGCGGATGAGATAAAACTTTACCGTCTGATTTATGAGCGTTTCATGGCATGTCAAATGGAAGATGCAAGATTTGAGCAACAAAGTATCATCTTTAGCGGAAATGAAAACGAGTACCGTGCAAGTGGTCGTAAACTCATTTTTGATGGTTTCTATGCGGTAATGGGGAATGAAGATAAAGATAAACTCCTTCCAGCATTAAAAGAGGGCGAAAAAGCAGATATTCAATCTGTAAAACCAGAACAACATTTTACAGAGCCACCATCACGCTACTCAGAAGCAAGTCTCATTAAAAAACTTGAAGCTGAAGGTGTAGGTCGTCCATCTACCTATGCGCCAACGATTGCAACACTAAGCACACGTACGTATGTGAATATAGAGAAAAAACAGATCATACCTACGGAGATGGCATTTACAGTTACAAAAATACTTGAAGAGCATTTTGCAAACATTGTAGACATCTCGTTTACAGCAGATATGGAAGAGAAACTTGATGAAGTAAGTGAAGGCGATGTTGATTGGCAAAAACTTCTTTATGATTTTTACTATCCATTTATGCAACAAATTGCAACTGGAAAAGAGAAAATCATCTCACTTAAACTTGCAAAACCACTTGGTAGAACATGCCCAAAATGTGGTGAACATGAGCTTCTTTTAAGAAGTGGTCGTTTTGGAAATTTCATTGCGTGTAGTGGCTTTCCTAAGTGTAAATACACTGAACAATGTGATGAAGAAGGTAATGTAACAGCTAAAAAAGAAGAAGAGATAGCTGATGGTGAGAAGTGTGAAAAATGTGGAAATGATATGGTCATCAAGAACGGTCGCAATGGTCCATTTTTAGCTTGTAGTAACTACCCTGATTGTAAAAATACAAAAAGCATTAATGTTGAAGAGAAAACTTCTGAGACACCATGTCCAGATTGTGGCGGAACAATAAGCCTGAAAAATTCTCGCCGTGGACCATTTTGGGGGTGTAACAATTACCCTACATGTAAATTTATCTCTAAGTTTGAACCAACTACTATCAAGTGTAAAGAGAAAGGCTGTAGTGGTGTTTTAGCTCCTCGTACATATAGAAATAAAGAAGTTTATGAGTGTGTCAAGTGTAAAACACGAACACTAAAAGAAGAGATAGATACAGCAAAATAACCATGAAAATAGGTATACTCTCAGATACACATACAAAAGTAAAAAGGGCTAAAGAGTCACTCGATTTACTTTTGCACAATGGAGCTGAGTTTATCATTCATGCGGGTGATATTGTAGAAGTTGAAATGCTTGAACTTCTACAAAATTGTGGAAGAAAATATATTTGTGTTTATGGTAACAATGATGCTCATTTAGTGCAGTATCATAACAAGTATAATCTTGTTCAAGAGCCTTACACTTTTAAACTAGCCGATACTACCTTTAAACTTATGCACCTTCCCTTTTACATGGCTCCTGATGCTGAAGTGATTCTCTTTGGTCATACCCATGAGTTTAAATCAGAGTTTATTAATGGAACTCTTTTTTTAAATCCAGGAGAGAGTTGCGCGAGAAACAAACCTGTCATAGAGTGTGCTATGCTTGAAGTTATGTCAGATGAATTTTTTGTGACCTATTACTCCAAACCTAAAGGGCATCAGTTTTTCAACTCGAAAGCTTTTTCATACAAAAGGAGAATAAAATGAGTGAGAAGATATTTTTATGTTCCATCTGCAATATCAACAGCGGAACGTGTTTAGAAGATTGTAAATTTTGTTCGCAAAGTGTTCGCTATAAAGCAGATATTGAACGCTACAAACACAAAGATATAGAGCTTATAAAACAAGAAGCAATAAACGCACGTAACAATGGAGCTCTTGGTTTTTGTCTTGTCACAGCAGATAAAGGACTGAACGATAAAACGCTTAAATTTGTTTGTGATGTAGCCAAAGAAGTTACTGCGGTGGCACCTGAGTTACGTCTTATTGCATGCAATGGAACTGCGAGTGTTGCACAACTGCTTACACTCAAAGAGGCTGGTATTAAAGCTTACAACCACAACCTAGAAACAAGCGAATCCTTCTACCCAAAAATCTGTACAACGCACTCTTGGTCAGAACGTTATAAGACTTGCCAAAATGTTAATGAAGCTGGTTTAGTGCTTATCAGTGGTGGAATTTTCGGGCTTGGAGAGACACAAGAGGACAGAATAAGCATGTTAGAAGCGCTTAAATCACTAAACCCGACCTCTGTGCCAATTAACTTTTATCATCACAATAAAGCTCTTGAACTCCAGCCAAACCCCCTTAGCATAGAAGAAGCATTCGCTCTTATAAAACTCGCACGTAACACTCTTAAAGATGCGCAACGCATCATGATTGCGGGAGGTCGTGAGCTTATGTTTGGTGAACGTCAAAATGAGATTTTTGCACATGGTGCAAACTCCATTGTCATAGGAAACTATCTTACAACAGCTGGAAGAGCTATGAATAAAGATTTAGATATGCTACAATCTCTCAATTTAGAAATAGCAAAAAAAGTCGAATAGGAGAATTGCAAGTATGAGTGACAATATTGCTTTAATTACTACAATTTCACTCATTATTATGTTTTCTCCATTTTTTGCTAAATACTTAAAACTTCCAACAACACCTATAGAGATTATCTTAGGTTCTCTTCTTGGCTATGTGGGTTACATTCACAGTGAGAACCTTTTTGACATTGTTGCAGAGTTAGGATTTTTATATCTTATGTTTATTGCAGGAACGGAGATTAACCTCAAAAATGTTCTTAAAACTCCTGCTATCATTGTCAAAAAAGCGATAGTATATCTCCTCTTTCTTTACACCTTTTCTATAGCTTTTTCTTTACAATTTGAGATGGGAAAAATCATGATGGTGCTCTTACCTCTTATCTCTGTAGGTTTGGTTGCCTCACTCTCTAAAGAGTATGGAAGAACCGAGTGGCTCACACTCTCTATGACAGTTGGTGGAATCGGGGAAGTTGTAAGTATCGTTATTTTGACAATTACCTCTGCGGCACTTAAATCAGGTCTGGGTTTAGGACTTATAGAAAACATCCTCTCACTGATTGCATTTTTACTCTTTATGTTTGTACTCTTTCGAGCGATGCAACTTCTTTTTTGGTGGTTTCCAAAAGTCTCTACCGCACTTATGCCACATGAGGACAACAAAGAGCAAGATATACGTCTCTCAATGGGAATCTTCTTTCTTCTCGTAGGAGCTATGCTTTATCTGCATCTTGAGCTTGCTTTTGGAGCTTTTTTAGCGGGTATCTTTATTCCAACATTTTTTGAGCATAAGAATGAACTTCCTGAGAAACTCGCTTCGTATGGTTTTGGGTTTTTAATTCCTATTTTCTTTATTCACATTGGAAGCTCTTTTAATCTCGAAGCCTTAGCGATGCAAGGCTTAATCACAAAAGCACTTGTCATTGCCTTGGTTATGATTTTTATGCGACTCTTTGCTTCTCTTGTTTTTATAAAAGAGTTGGGGTTTATAGATGCTATTCTTATGGGTCTCTCACACTCTATGCCACTTACTCTTCTTATCGCTATGGCAACACTTGCATATACTGCAAATTCTATAGATATGTTACACTACTACGCTTTTATCTTGGCAGCTTTATTTCAAGTCATTAGTGTTATGATTGTTATCAAGTTTATTCACGTCTATAAACAAAGAAAGGGGATAGAATGAGTCGGTCTTTACTATTACAACTTGCCCGCGATTCTATAGAAGAAGTTCTTCAAGCAGAGAATTCCATAAACAAACAAGAGCTTTTAGAAAAACATCCTCTCCTCAATGAACATATACCAACGACTCTCAATCTTTACCTCAAAAATGAGCTTAGAGGCTCTTATACAAATGATGTGCTGCAAAATTCATTACTTGAGAGTGTTGTTCTCTGTGCCAAAAAAGCTGCATTTGAAGACAAACGTTTTATGCCTATTTCAACATCAGAGTATCTTGATTGTGTTATCGAGCTCATTTTAACGACTGAGGATGGAGTGATAAGCGAGAAGGATCCCGCTATTTTAAATGGCTAGCCTTTAGAGACTAGGCAATCCCCTTTGATGTAACACGCTATAGCATACCCGTGATTAAGTCCAAGAGCTATACTTCCACCTGACTCTTGTGTAATGTCTCCAGCCACAAAAAGACCTTTTATATTTGTCTGATAATTCTCATCATGTACAGGCTTACCATTTTTTTCTTTTATGCCAGAGCTTGCGAGAAATGCAGAAGGAGTTGTTCCTCCAATAGCATAAATTACTCTATCGTATGTTTGCGTTTGTGCGTTAGTAAAAAGTACTTTAACTTTTCCATCCTCATCTTCAAGTCCCTCTATATCAACACCCAAAATTGGCTCTAACTCTTTATGCATAATCGCATTTGCTATATTTGTCTGATTTGTTGGATTTGCACGTCTAAAAGTCTCTCTTCTATAACAGATGGAAACCTCATTCTTCTCACTTAAATCTACTGCATACTCAACTGCACTATCACCGCCACCTACTACAAGTATTTTCTCACCACCAACACAACCATCAAGCGTATAACCTATGCGTTTTTTAATAGTTGTAGGAATTTTATAATCTGGCTTGTTTGGTTTTCCCATACGCCCGATTGTTACAACAACATTTTTGGCTAAAATACTTTTACCTGCCATATAGACTTCAAAATATCCATCTTTTTTCTCTATAGATTGCACTTCTACATGGGTTTCTAACTTTACTGAGTGGTTTGCTAAAATCTCATCGAAGAAGTCTAAAGTTGTCTCTTTTGTGCCATCCACAAAATAGATGCGACCATCAAGTTCAACTTTTTGTCCTTTCCAATCTACATCTACACGTTTGTTATCTTTATAATATTTTCTAATAGTTGAATTATGATTTGCATCTTTTTCTAGTAAAATAATATCTCTCATACCTTGCAGGTAACTCTCCACTGCAGTTGCTATTCCAGCGGGTCCCGCCCCGACAATAGCTAATTCATGCACATGACTCATAGTTTCTCCTTAAAAC
This sequence comes from Sulfurimonas sp., assembly GCA_041595535.1. GTDB lineage: Bacteria > Campylobacterota > Campylobacteria > Campylobacterales > Sulfurimonadaceae > Sulfurimonas. The sequence goes on from JBFHKA010000012.1 coordinate 59,962, forward strand.
AACTTGTATAATAAAGAGGAGTGTAACATATTTTAGAAAACTTATTATATACTAAGGTATGTATTATGTAATTAAAAAACACACTGTTGCAAATCCGTGTCAATATCTTAGTTTTCAAGTAGAAAAGTTCATTGCAAATAAAAATAATGACACAGTTATTTTTGAACTTAAGATTGATGGAAAACTTATAAGAAAATGGGTAAAAAAAGATGAAATCATTTTACTCACTGAGAACAAAGAATTTTTTATTCAAACACTCAAAGATTTTCGAGCTGTAGAAGAGACACAAAAAAAATTGGTTGCTGAGGCACGAGCCCAGCTTGACAAGAGTATAGAGGTTTACTCTGAAACTATGCTAAATGAGATAGAAAAGTTTGAAGAATCAAAGGATTCAAACGAATCTCGTTGTATTTTAAAAGAGATTTAACCTTATCCTAGATGCTTAGGAAACCTCATCATAAACTTTTGTAACTTCGGTGCTATAACGACTTGACAGTACCCTTGTGCTCTGTTACGTGCATAATAGTTTTGATGATATACCTCAGCAGGGTAGACCTCTGGTAGCAGACTTACCTCTGTTACGATTTTCTCTTTAAAATCTGCTTGATTTTTCTTTATGGAGTTCTCAATCACACTTCGTTCTTCTTCATTTGCGTAGTAAATAACAGAACGGTATTGTGTACCTACATCTGCATCTTGAGAATTGAGTGTAGTTGGGTTATGTATGACAAAAAATATATCTAAAATATCTTCTAAGCGTATCACATCACTATCGAACCGAATGTCTACAATCTCGGCATGCCCTGTTGCCCCTGTACAAACATTCTCATAGCTAGGATTAGCTCTTGCACCACCTGCGTACCCACTCACAGAGCTGATTACACCTTTAACATTTTTATAAATTGCTTCTACGCACCAAAAACAACCGCCACCAAGGACTATTCTCTGCTCTTTCATGAACTTATTTCCCAACTTTTTGATTAATTATTACACAATAACCTTGAAAACTATTATGGATATTCTGTTAAAATAAAACATTAAGTTTGTACTACTTAATTGAACTACTACAAATATCATTATATATAAAATGATATAATTTAATTTACCTATATAGTAATCATAAAAACTTTGTATTTCATCGCTATTTGATTAAAATATAACCAACTTAACAGTAACAATGCTAATTCATTCTAGTTATAATCCACATTATATTTACTTAAGGATAAAATACAATGGAAAATTTTGCTGATGTACAGTACATATTAACGAGTTTTTTATTACTCTTTGCTGGTGTTTTAGTTATGTGGATGGCAGCGGGCTTTGCTATGCTAGAAGCTGGTTTAACAAGATCAAAAAACAGTGTAGTAATTTTACTAAAAAACATACTCCTGTATGCAATAGCATCTATCATGTTTTATGGCATTGGCTATAATTTAATGTATGGAAATGGAAATGCATTTTCAGGAGATTTTGGAGTTTTTTTAAATGCAATACCAGCTCCAAACCATGCATTAATGGCAAACTTCTTCTTTCAAGTTGTTTTTGTTGCAACTGCTGCTTCTGTCATTTCAGGTGCCGTAGCGGAAAGAATCAAAATATGGGCATTTTTACCATTTGTCGTCATTCTAACTGCTTTTATATACCCGATTCAAGGGCATTGGTCATGGGGTGGTTCAGCTCTTGGAGGTTTTATGGATGGTTTTAGTGACTTCGCAGGTTCTACAGTTGTTCACTCTGTCGGTGGTTGGGCAGCACTTGCAGGTGTTTTACTGCTTGGCTCTCGTAGTGGAAAATATGACTCCAGGGGACATGTCAGACCTATTTTAGGTTCTTCTCTTCCTCTTGCAACACTTGGAACATTTATTTTATGGTTAGGCTGGTTTGGTTTTAATGGTGGTTCTGTTCTAGCAATGGGCACAAAAGAAGATGTTAACTCTATCGCTAATGTTTTTGCAGCTACAAATATGGCTGCCTCATTTGGTGCGGTTACTGCAGCTATTATGACACAACTTCTGTACAAAAAAGTAGACCTTACTATGGTTTTAAATGGCGCGCTTGCTGGTTTAGTAGCAGTAACTGCAGCACCAAATATGGGAATGTTTGCAGCAACTATTGATGGTTTAGTAGCTGGTATTTTGGTAGTATTTTCTATCACTATTTTTGATAAATTGCAAATAGATGATCCAGTTGGTGCCCTCTCTGTTCATCTTGTGAATGGTATTTGGGGTACATTAGCTGTTGCTATTTGGAATCCTAAAGTAACATTCCTGATGCAAATAAAAGGTATTATAGCAGTAGGCCTCTTTACATTTGTTGCCTCTTTTTTGATTTGGTATATCATTAAAGTAACTATTGGCTTACGTGTCGATAGTGCGTATGAAAAAGATGGTATTGACCTACATGAGACAGGACTTGAAGCCTATCCTGAATTTTCAAAAATTGGGTAAAAAGATGACAAACAAAGACAAATATATTGCAAACATACGGAAAGCTCGCACAGAACACAATAAATGGCTCCATAGAATAAAACTCGTAGTCTCTGGATTTGAAAAAAACAGACATTCAGTTTCCTTAAATCAGTCAGAATCACCTTTTGGTGTCTGGCTTGAAAATGAAGCAATACTTTTCTCGAGTCTGAATACAAAAACAACTCTTTTGGAAATAGAATCTCTTTTTAATGAATGTTATTCTATTTACCATAAAATTTACAATATCATATTCAATGTAAAAACAGGGTTTCTTAGTTCCTTATTAGGAACCAACAAGCTATCTTCAAGTGATATTCTAGTATCAGAAAATTACTACGAAGAGCTTGTAAAAACATCGGACATGCTTATCAATAAAATGCGTGTTTATGAAAATCAAGTTCGTGTTAACAGCACAGAGAAATTTGATGACATATATCAAGAAGAGCAACTCCCCCTTACAACGGAAACGAAAACTAAAGAAGAGAGGTACTATAGAGGAAGCCTCATTAGTGATGAGTAAGAAGATATCTCTGTGAAATCAATTATATTTGTGTGTTTAGGCAATATCTGCCGTTCTCCTATAGCTGAGGGGTGTGCAAACAAAATAGCAAAAGAGAAATCTTTACAAATCACCATTGCTTCTGCAGGAACGGGAGGTTGGCACGTTGGGGAAGCACCTTGTGCGAACTCCATAAAAGTCTGTAAGCAAAATGGCATTGACATCTCTAAACTCAGAGCTTCACAATTTACAAAAAAAGATATAGAAAAATACGACCTCATAGTAGCTCTTGATGCAAGTAACTACAACGATCTCAAAGCTTTAGGCGTTACAAACCTAGTGAAACTCGGAGCTTACGGGTACAACGCACAAGATGTTCCAGACCCCTACTTTTATAATGGTTTTGAAGGCTTCGATAAAGTCTTTAGCATGATAGAGAGTTGTGTGACAAATCTTTTTGAGACCAAATTTTAGATACAATTCGACTACTATTTAAAGCGAAAAGGTGTCTCACGTAATGTGTGCAATATTTGGAATTATTGGCGAGTATGATGAGAATTTGGCAAAGAGTGCCCTAGCAAAACTTGCGCATCGTGGACCTGATTACTGTGGTATCATTCACACCCAACGACTCTTTTTTGCACATCAGCGTCTGAGCATTCAAGATGCCGATGCACGTTCGCACCAACCTCTCAAACATAAAGATATTTTACTCTCTTTTAATGGCGAAATTTACAACTTTAAAGAGCTACAAAAAGAGCTTACGTGCGAATTTGAATTTACTACAAATTCAGACAGCGAAGTTATTATTGCCGCTTATCTGAAATGGGGTGTTACATTTGTGAACCATCTGCGAGGCATGTTTGCCATCGCTTTGATGGATGGTGAAAAGCTCTATCTTTTTCGTGACAGACTTGGGAAAAAACCTCTTTTTTATTATCATACACAACACGCACGTAACAAAGATTCTTTATTTATTTTCTCCTCTGAAATCAAGGGTATTGTCCCCTTTTTAAAAACAAAAGAGATGGATGAAGATGCGCTTATGAGCTACCTCTCTTTTCTCACTCCCACACCCCCTTTGACATTTTTTAAAGGGGTAAAAAAATTAGCAGCAGGCGAGTATCTTCTTTATGAAAATGAACAAGTAGAGATTCAAAGATACTACGACATACTTCACACGCAACACAATCTCATCACTTCAAAAGAAGAAGCCCTAGCAAAACTAGAGAAAATTTTAGAAGAATCCATAGCGTTACGTGTGCATGCAGATGTTCCTGTTGCATCCCTACTTTCTGGGGGAATTGACAGTGCTACCATAAACTACTATGCAAAAAAAGAGGGCTTAAATATTCCTACCTATACACTCGGATACAAAGAGTTTGCAAAGTATGACGAGAGAGCTAATGCCGCAAAAAGTGCAGCACTTCTTGGAGTAGAAAATAGAGAAGTCGAGATAGATGAACAGATGTTCATAGATGCTACCGAGCGTGTATTTGAGGCTATGGATGAACCGCTCAACGACCCCGCTGCAATTCCCTTGTATCTGCTGTTTGAGCAGATTAAAAAAGATGGCTATAAAGTTGTTATGAGTGGTGAGGGAAGTGATGAACTCTTCTTGGGTTATAGACAATATTTTGAGTATCTTGACATTGAGGCGGCCTCTTCTTTGACGCATAAAAATTGGCTCAAAAAGTACTTCCACTCAAACTTCTCCATGAACCGTGAGTGGGAGTGGTACAAACGTATCTTTGATGAAACGCTGCTTTTTCGCACCTCAGGAGATAAGTTTACCGACCTACAAAAAAACAACCTTATGCGACGCAATGTAAGAGATAATGAGTCACTTAAATATCTTCAATCTTACCGTGATAGATTTGAAGCTTCGGCCCACTCGGATGAGTCTATGTGGTACAGCTACATTGATTTGAACATCTTTCAAGCCGAACATTTTCTAAGCAAACTTGACCGAGTTTCTATGGCACACGCAATAGAATCACGCACACCTTTTTTAGACCATAAATTAGTCGAGACAGTTTTTTCTCTTGCACCAAAACTTCGCTACGAGGATGGTGTTACAAAGTCCCTACTCAAGGATATTATGCAACCTTATTTAAGTGATGAAATACTCGCACGTAAGAAAAAAGGTTTCTCAAATCCTTACATGGAGTATCTCATCCACTCCAAAAAAATCGACCTTATCAAAGAGGTAAACAAAGAGACGGGAATGTTCAAAGAGGACAAACTAGACGAGTACATACAAACAGCTTCAAGGGGAAGTTTTAAACAGCATATTTGGGGTCTTTATGTCCTCTCACACTGGATAAAAAAAGAGCTACTCTAATGCAGAACTTACAAGAAAAACATTACACATACTTAATGATTTTAGCAATGCTACTCTGGGGTGGTGGATGGAGTGCATTAAAAATTTTAACCCAAACACTTCCTATGGATGTCATCATATTTTGGCGTTTTTTTCTTATGAGCCTTGCATTCATCCCATTCTTACTATACCTTAAAATTCCTCTTGTCATAAACGGAGGCTCTTTAAAATATATAGCAGGAAGTTCTGTTTTAAACATCGCCTTTATGTTCTCTTCTTTCTTGGGCATTAAGTATGGCTTAGCCGGAGCTGGAAGCGTCATTATTACGACATTCTCTCCTGTTATGACCTTTATCTTGGTTGCACTTATCTTTAGAAAAAACCTCTCAAAAATACAATATTTTGGGCTTATTCTTGGACTTATTGGTGGCTATGTTTTACTTCGATTAGATGATATGAGTCTCTTTTTTAATGGCTCTAATATCTACTTTTTACTCTGTGCAACTATCTGGGCTGGGGTGACTCTTCTCTCGCAACATTCGCAGAGATACATCCACCCTGTACACTATAGTTTTGTGATCTCTGTGGTTGCAACTATCACTACTTTTATTTACGCACGTAACGCTGATTTGATGGCTGTTTTTTCACAAGGAACAGAGTTCTGGGTAGCAATGCTTTACCTCGCTGTTTTGGGGCAAACTGTAGCGACTACTATCTTCTTTATGGCAAGTGGAAAACTCGGGAGTCAAAAGACAAGCTCTTTTATGTTTTTAGTTCCGGTGTTTGCTCTTCTTTGTGCTTGGCTTCTTTTAGATGAACCTATGCAACTTCATATTATTATTGGTGGGTTTATCAGTATGCTTGCTGTGTATTTTGTAAATTCCAAGAGATAATTGACGATTAAATTAAGAACTTTAGCTAGTTTTAACATCATTGAATGTAATATTTGTTATTAATTTGAATTATACAGAGAGGCAGTAATGAAAAAAATAGTTATTTTAGGTGGTGGTTTTGCAGGTGTTGATGCGGCAATTCATCTCAAAAAAATGGATTATGATGTTACACTCATTAGTGATAGAGAGTATTTTTACATCTATCCAACCTCCATTTGGGTACCCACACACGGAAGTGAATTTGATGATGTTTGTGTAGATTTACAAAAACTTCAAGACGCACACGGTTTTAAACTCCTTGTTGATGGTGTAACTAACATAAACGCAAAAGAAAACTCTGTAACACTTGCAAGTGGTGCAGTTATAAATGACTACGACTATCTTGTAGTCGCTATGGGTGCGGCTAAAATGAAGCACCCCGGCATAGAAAACACACTCTCTATTTGTGGAGCGCCTGAAGCTTCCCTAGAGATTCGTGATGCACTGGATGCTTTAGTAGAAAAAGGAAGCGGAAAAATTGCTATGGGCTTTGGAGGAAATCCAAATGACACTTCTGCTGTTCGTGGAGGTCCTGGATTTGAGCTACTTTTTAATGTTCACAATATGCTCAAGAAAAAAGGTATACGTGATAATTTTGAACTTACTTTTTTTGCACCTATGGAAGAACCCGGAAAACGTATGGGTCCACAAGCCTTAAAAATGATGGATGTTTTCTTTACAAAACTCAACATTAACAAGCACTTTGGTAAAAAAATAACACTCTTTGAAAAAGATGGTATTGTGTTTGAAGATGGCAACAAACTTGAAGCTGACTTTACTATGTTTATAGCTGCTGGGGCTGGACACGAGGTCATTGTAAACTCAGACTTACCTAAAAATGCAGCTGGATTTGTAAAAACAGATGACTACTCCAATGTTTTACATGAAGATGGCACACCAAGTAATGTCTACGCTATTGGTGATGTTGCAGCCTTAGAAGGGTATGAGTGGCGTGCAAAGCAGGGACATATTGCCGAAGTAATGGCAAAAAATGTTGCACATAATATTCACGCAAGAGATAACAACAGCTCAGACTTTAAAGGCTACCACGAACACTTAAATATTCTCTGTGTTATGGATAGTGGAGATGGAGCGGCTTTTGTTTATAGAGATGAAAAACGTGCATTTATGATCCCAATGCCTCTTGTAGGGCACTGGCTCAAAAAAGGATGGGGAAGTTACTGTAGATACTCAAAACTAGGGAAAATCCCTAGAATTCCAGGAATGTAAACTCTACTTTGTACTATTCTCTTCATTAGCCTTACGCTTGAGTTTCATCTTGCGTTTGGCTAACTCACGCATATCTTCAGTAGTGTCACTCTCATCCATTATTTCAACACCTAAAATGGTCTCTACACAATCTTCAAGCGTTAAAATCCCATCTGTTTGGTCATAATTATCTATAACCAAAAACATATGGTCTTTTTTCTTTATGAACAAATCAAGTGCTTTACTTACTGGAATATTTTCATTGATTTTAAAAATATCTTTTTTGATAGTGCTAATGGTTACATTCTCATCAATCAGCGCCTGTTTAAAAATTTTCTTTGTGAGTACCAAACCTACAACTTCCTCTATACTCCCTCTGTAAATAGGAATACGAGAAAATTTGAAAATAGCAGGTTTTGTCGCGATGACCTCTTTAATAGTCATGTTCTCTTCAAGTGCAAAAACAACACTACGTGGAGTCAGAACTTCACTTACTTTTATCTTATTAAGGTTTAAGATATTTTCAATAACATCAGACTCTTTTTCATCTATAACACCCTCGCCTTCACTCATTAACATACTCTCTAAGAGTTCCTCTTTTGTAAAAGTATGCCCAACTTTTTTGCCATTTCTAATCTTATTTGTCACAGCCAAAGTTGTTAAAATAATAGGATAGGTTATCCAGATAAAAACCCTAATAAAATATGCCGCCGTAGGTGCTAATTGTCTCGTATATATTGCTCCTATCGTTTTAGGAATAATCTCTGAAAGGAATAAAATTGCAAACGTTAAAATAACTGAGACAATAACAACCGCATCATTGCCAAATATAATAGATGCTTGTGCACCAACTGCAGCAGCTCCAAGTGTATTCGCTATAGTGTTTAAAATCAAAATACTCGCAATAGATTTGTTAATATTTTCTTTTTGTAGGCGTAATAATTTCCCTACTTCTGGTCTTTCTCTTTCCAAAACGGCAACATACGACATATTTAACGAAAGAAGAACTGCTTCTAAGACAGAGCACAAAAATGAGACTCCAACCGAGAGGATGAAAAATAGTATGAGCAAGTCCAAGTTTTACAAATTCCTTATAATAAAATGTAGGTCGCTAAACCTAAAAAGCTAAAAAAGCCAACGACATCGGTCACTGTTGTGAGTATGACAGTACTTCCTATTGCAGGATCAATATTCATACGTTTCAAAAAGAGTGGTATCATCGCACCGAAAAAACCTGCCATAAAAAGATTTATAACCATACTCAATGCAATTACTACTCCAAGCATCCCTTTACTAAACCAAAATGAGGCAATAACTCCAATCACTACAGCAAAAATCAAGCCATTAAAGAGTGAAATAAAAACCTCTTTTTTTATAATCCGCATGGCATCCCCTTGAGAGATGTCACCAAGAGCCAACTGTCTCACAACAACCGTAAGACTCTGCGTTCCTGCATTTCCACCCATTGAAGCGACAATAGGCATCAAAATAGCAAGCGCAACTATGCTCTCTATGGTTTGCGTAAAAAGTCCGATTACTAAAGATGCTGCGATTGCTGTAAGGAGGTTAAGACCTAACCAGACTGCACGTTTTTTTCCAGCGTGAAAAATCTCATCGTCTTCTTCTGCATCATCATCAAGACCTGCTAGGTGATACATCTGCTCTGTAGCATGTTCGTTGATAATGTCATAAATATCATCCGAAGTAATACGTCCAAGAAGTACACCATTTTGACTTACGATAGCTAAAACAGAAAGGTCATACTCTTCAAAAATATGAACAACTTCTTTAATATCTTCTGTGTCTTCTGCCTTGATTGGATCAAATTTTTCATCACTTAATCTAATGTTTTCGTTGATTGTCTTTGAAAAGTCAAAGACAAGTAAGTCATCTAACCCGACTGCGAACTCAAGTTTGTGGTACTCATTTACTACAAAAAGGTTTTGTACATTTTCAAGTTCGTTCTCTTTTCTTAGACGTGCAAATCTTTTAATGACATCTTGAACAACTTCATCTTTTTGTGCAGTAAAAACCTCAAACTGCATATACGCACCAGCTTCATCTTCTTCATAGTTTTGAAGCTTCGTAATCTCAATCTGATCATTTGGGTCAAGTGCTTGAAAAACTTCTGACGCTTTGTCTTCATCGAGCTCCACAAGCTCATGCATAAACTCCGCTTGGTCATCTGACTCAAGCTCTGTAATAGCTTGTGAGAGTTCATCTACACTGAGGGATTCAACTATATCATCAAAGAGTCTATCTGGGAGGGCAAGCGCAACATCACCTAGTAAATCTTTAGGGACAAGCTTTATCGCTTCTGCAAATTTATCGTCATCTAGCTTTTTTAGTTTTTTTGCTATTTTCGATGGATGCATCTCACTAAGCTCGTGAGTTTCAATATACTCTTTTAATGTTTTCATAAGCGAATTATATCAAGATTTAACAAACTAGAAAGTTGGTTTTAAAACATTTTCAACAAAAGGCATACTTGACAAAAGTTTCACTTTATTTGTTATAGATGCAGCGAGTATATCTTGAAACATTTTGTCATAAAGCTCAGCGTAGATTTTGTCAACATCCATGAAGCCATCTATGATGAGAGAGGCTAAACCGTGAAGTGATGACCAGATTAAAATTGCGCGCTCGTAGCTATCTTCTTTTTTGAGTACACCACTTTTTTGACCCTCTTCTATGGCGAGTTTGAGTGCTGAGAATCCACTGCAATCTTCGTCTGTTATGCTCATTATGCTCTCTCTTATGTTTGCATACTTCTTTCCAAAGAGCAGTCTGTAAAGATTTGCATTTTCTCTAGCAAACTCTATATAAGATTTTCCAGCTACATAAAATCTGTCTATCAAAGGCTTGTTAGTATCTCTAAGTGCGGGAGAGGTGCAAGCATCGAAAATCGTAAACCCTTCTGTTATCATCGTCTCTATAAGCGCATCTTTTGAAGCGAAATGTCTGTAGATGGATGAGCGTGAAGTGCCCGTTGCATCTGAGAGAATTTTCAAAGTGAGATTTTCAATATCGTTGTGAGCTATAAAATCAAAAGCTATTTTTAAAAACTCTTCTTTTAAATTGCCATGGTGGTAATCATTTTTTATCATAATTGTATTTTATCATAAAACTCTATGTTAACAGTGTTTACATTTAAGAATCAGTATGTTAACATTGCTTACATTAAAACAAAAAAAGGAGTTATTGAATGAAAACAATATTTTTATTCTTGGGAGTTGCGGTTGCACTCTTCGCACAAACTTCGCTAGAAGTTGCCAAAAAATCGTATGAGGTAGTCTCTGGATATGGGAGCAGTATCTCACAAACTACGATGATTCTCAAAAATGCCGAGGGTGTAGAGAACACACGAAAAATGGAAATAAAAAAATTAGAAGGCGAAGATGGGGACAAATCTCTAATCATTTTTTTATATCCGCGTGACATAAAAGATACAAAACTTCTGAGCTTTGAGAAAATTGGTGAAGATGATGAGCAGTGGCTCTATTTGCCAGCGCTCAAAAGAGTCAAAAGAATTAGCTCAAGCAATAAATCCGGCTCATTTATGGCGAGTGAATTTAGCTATGAGGACATCTCTTCACAAAACTACAACAATTATAGCTACGAGGGTGAAGCGCAAAAAGTTACGCGTGAAGGTGTGGAGCAGTTCAAAATAATACGTGTGCCAAAAGATGAAAACAGCGGTTACAAAAAGCAAATCATCTATGTAGATGCGCAAACATATTTGGCAAAATCGGGTGAGTATTACGATAAACAAGGGCGATTGCTCAAAGAGGTTTCGTTTTTGGAGTATGAAAAACTTGAGGGAATTTATAGAGTCAAAAAAATGCAAATGCGTAATGTTCAGACAAACAAAAGCTCTCTGCTCATCTGGGATAAGGATAGCATCAAACTCTCACTCTCACAAAAAGAGTTCTCAAAAAGAGCACTCAAATGATAAAACTTCTTCTGCTTTTGTCATTATCGCTACTCGTTCATGCGATGGAGTACAGCTCAAACAATGCACTCAAGTATGAGAGTTACGATAGCTATAAAAATGAAATCGTGTTTGAGGGCGATACAAAATTTAAACTCCAAAATGAGGCTTTTACGACTAACCTCACACTAGAGTATCTCTACAGCAGCGAGTATAAACAAAGACGATACCTCATGCTAAATGAGCTTTATCTTACAAAAGAGTATGAAGATTACAGCTTTGTATTTGGGAAAATCATCAAGTTTTTAGGCGAACTCGAAGGGTTCAACATTGCCGATGTTTTCAATCAAAAAAACTATCTGTTCGATCCTTTTGACAAAAGTGCAAAACTCGGAAGCTACTCTCTTTTTGCAACGAAATATTTTGATGAGAACAGCTTAGAGATTGGGGTGAAGTTTTATGAAGAGGCTCAAAAGTACCCGACAGGCAACACACCCTATGCGCCCTTTAAAATGAATTATGATGAGACCTTAGAAGTGAGCGATAAAGCCTATACACCAACCCTCTATCTTACCTACGCACTCTCAAACGCCAAGCTGATGTTTGTGCATGGCTACGATAACAAACGCTACTTTGCAGTTCAAAATCAAACCACGCTTACACAATATGCCTACAGAGTAAATAAACTTCTGCTCACCTCAAACTTGCTCTACAAAGATGTGATTTTTAAACTTGAGAGTAGTTACACGGATGTCATAAGCGATAAAAACATGGGAGATTATGCGCAAATTTCCGCTGGAATAGAGAAGAGTTTTTACGATATTTATGGCGTGGATATGGGGCTTTACGCTGAGTACTATAGATATATTTATCTGCAAGATAGCATAAAAAATGTAGACATTTCAGAGATTTATGACAACGATGTGTTTGTAGCTTTGAAGCTAAATTTTAACGATGTCGGAGCAAGTGAGATAAAGAGCGGCTTGTTGCATGATGTAAAAAACCAAGAAGAGGTTTTTAAAATCGAAGCAAAAACAAGAGTGAGAGATATGTTTGTCATCGAGGCTCAGTACCTGCAAACTATGCCAAAAGAGAACACGCTTCTTTGGGCTATTGGTGCAACAAAAAGATTTACCTTCGCGCTAAACTACGCATTTTAGGAGCATAAAAATGGATAAATATATAGAATTTCTGGATAAACAAAAGTACAAAATCATACTTCTTACAACGCTTGTTATAGCACTCTTATCCATAGCTTTAAAAGATATAGCCTATGAGGGAAGCTACAAAATCTGGTTTGACAAAGAGTCAAAAATACTCAAAGATTATGAGCGTTTTAGAAGCACTTTTAGCGGAGATGACAGTTTTATAGTTGCGTTACGTGCGAAAGATGGAATCTTCACAAAACAAGCTATCAGCGTGCTTTTGAAGCTTACCTCAGAGTTTAAAAAGATAGAGGGCGTTGCAAAAGTTGACAGCCTTACAAACTACCAATACATAAGCGCTGAGGAAGATGACATTGTCGTAGAAGATTTTATAAGCGATTTGAGCAATCTCAAAGCCAAAGAGCAACTTGCAACAAACGACAAACTCATACTTAATCAACTCATCTCCAAAGATGCAAAGACAACAATGCTTGCTATAAGACTCGCAAACTCCATCGGCGCTGATGAAGATGTAAACATAGCCGTGCTGAAAAAAATAAACCAGATTTTAGAGAGAGTAGAACAAGAGAGTGGCTACAGATTTTATGTGACAGGTGCTCCTGCCATTACCGCCTCACTTGTCAACATCTCTCAAAAAGATGCAAAGCTCCTTATGCCTCTTGCAGTTGTGATGGTTGTAACTCTGCTCTTTGTACTTTTTAGAAATGTTATTGGGGTGTTAGTGCCCTCTGTCGTTATAGTTTTTACCTTTTTGAGTGTTTTGAGTGCGCAAGTTTTGTTAGGCTACAAGCTCAACAATTTCACGGTAAACATTCCCTCTTTTATAACGGCAATAGCAATAGCAGACGCGATGCACCTCTATCTTGCGTGGGTCTATTACAAGATGAAAAAGCATAACAATTATAACTCTGTTAGATTGGCGTTAGGTTCAAATATAGTGCCCATTGCGCTTACTTCATTTACGACTGCGGTCGGTTTTGCTTCGCTTGGTCTTAGTAGCATCGAGCCAATTTCGACTTTTGGCATCGCTATCACTATGGGTGCGCTCCTTGCTTTTGTGTTTAGTGTCACGCTCGCACCTGCTATTTTGCTGACGCTCAAAGATGACTTTGCAGTGAAGCCCATCCGTTTTTTGAACCTTTTGCACACTAAGGGGCATGGAGCTTTCATAGTAAGAAATGACAAAAAAATAGTCTACACTTTTGTGCTTGTAATGGCAATGCTTGGATATGGACTAAGCTTTTTAAAAGTAGACAGCAATAGCATCAAGTACTTTTCAAAGAGTTCGCAAGTAAGAGAGGGAAGCGAGTTTGTAGAGAAAAATCTGACTGGCTCTATGGTCTATGAGATACTCTTAGACTCAAAGCAAAAAGATGGAGTGAAGAATCCTGAGTTTTTACACACAATAGTGAGCTTTGAAAAAGCGTTACGTGCGAAATATACAAATGTAAGATTTACCACTTCGCTCAAAGAGATAATAACCCGTATGCAAAAGGTGCTCAACCCTGACTCAACGCAGCAAATACCAGAAGATAAAAACCTAGTCGCGCAGTATCTTCTCTTGTACTCCATGAGCCTGCCACAAGGGATGGAGATAAACGACAAGATAGACACAACCGAGCAGTACTTAAGACTCACCATAAATGTAAACCTAGAAGATACTTCAAAAGATTTAGAGATGATAGCGTGGATAAAAGAGTGGTGGAGCAGTGAGAGTAAATACAGTGCAGACGTACAAGGGCAAACCGCCATCTTTGCCTACATGCAGTCGAGTGTGACAAAGACGCTTTTGGTCTCCATCTCTACTACGCTTTTGGTGGTCACGATTTTTATGTTTATTATCTTCAAAAACCTCAAAATGCTCTGGCTATTCATGCTGCCAAACCTTGCGCCAATAGTGCTAGTAGCGGGTGTCATGGGCTATCTAGGTATAAATATAGACTTGGGTGTAGCCATCTCCGCTTCTGTGATTTTGGGTATAGCGGTGGATGATACTATTCACTTTTTTAGTAAATATTTTGAGGCTATGAAAACCAAAGGGTTTGAAGAGAGTATAGACTACATCATCAGCCACAGCGGAAATGCTATGATACTCACAACGATGATATTGTCCTTCACCTTTGGGCTCTTTGGTTTTAGCGACTTCATGCCAAACGTAAACTTCGCTATAGTGAGCGTGAGCGCTCTAAATATAGCCTTGCTCTTTGACTTGGTACTGCTTCCTGCACTGCTGAGTTTGTCTATAAAAACTAAGGAGAAAATAGTATGAACTACATAGCTATAGTGACGATTACTCTCTTAAGTGTTATTGCGCTTATCCACTTCTATTGGGCATTTGGCGGGAAACTAGGGATAGACGCGGCACTTCCAACCAAAAATGGAAAAAGATTGCTAAACCCTACAAAACTCCTAACCTTTTTGGTAGGTTTTCTAATACTAGGCTTCGCGTTTGTGGTCTACACTCTCGCTTTTGGCAAGCCAAATGAAATCTACATCTATCTAGGCTGGAGCATCTCGTGCATATTTTTCCTAAGAGCCATCGGGGAGTTTAACATGGTAGGAGTTTTTAAAAAGATAAAAGATACTAAGTTCGCAGAGTACGACACGAAGTACTTTACTCCGCTGTGTTTTTATTTTGGGGTTTCTATTGGGTGGCTTAGTTTTCTTTACTCGCTCTAAGATTATGTCTCTGATGTAATGCTGTGAAATTGCTCAATTTTACAGCGTAAAAAACCTCTCACGCAAGACCAAAAAAGCATGACATATTTTTAGAAAATTTAAGAATTATTATTTGAACTCTTTTTGTATTAGATAGTGTTTCTATTCAGTTTATACATATTATAATGTTCATACAATAAATAGTAATAAGAAGGAATCAAATGAATAAAGAAGCTTCTAACGCAGATTTATTAAAATACAACTTCAAAAGAAACCAACAAAAAGCTGCTTACGCTTTAAAAGGTATTCTGATTGGTTTAGTAGCAGACCAAAAGCTAACTGAAATGGAATTAACATTTTTGGATTTATGGCTATCATCACAAGATAATCTAAGTCATGATGGAGATGCTTTTGATTTACAAGATATGTTGTCAGATATTTCATCTGATGGTATTATCACCAATGATGAATTAAAAGAATTACATTTATTAATTGATGACATAATTGAATATAGAAAAAAAGATGACTCAGGAATTGAATCAAAAATCAATGAGTTTATTGCAATTTTAACTGGAATAATCGCAGATGATAAAATTGATGAAAAAGAAGTTTATTTCCTATCTTCATGGATAGAAAAAAATCCTGATGTTTACTCAGAATGGCCAATATATTCTATTGCTGAGACAATAAAAATTATTTTAAAAGATGGAATCATTACAGATGATGAAAAAAGCCATCTATTAAATTGTATAAAAGATATTACAGGTATTAGATTTAATGAAACTGGAATTGCTTATGGGATGGCTACTGACTTTTTCAATAGTATAGAGGTTGAAGTATTCCATGAAAATGCTAATTATTGCTTTACAGGTGAATTTTTGGCTGGTACAAGAAAAATTGTAGAAAGCATTGCAACAAAGAATGGTGCAAATATTAAAAAGAATGTGGTTAATGATTTAGACTTTCTTGTTATAGGTACATTAGCAAGTAGAGATTGGCGTTTTTCAAGTCATGGTCGAAAAATTGAACATGCTATGAAGTTACAGAAAAATGGAAAACCCATAATGATTATTACTGAAAATTGTTGGTTGAAACATGTATAACAAGCACTAGGAGAGCAATAAGTTACCCCGCGGGCAAACTTCACTCGTTACCATCGTCCTCGATGGTAATGCAGACAACCACAAAACAA
>JBFHKA010000013.1:0-64094 GCA_041595535.1 Sulfurimonas sp.
GGAAACGCCTGGTCCCATTCCGAACCCAGAAGCTAAGCCCCTCATCGCTGATAATACTGCACCTTTCAGGTGTGGAAATGTAGGTCGCTGCCTAGTTCGATCACTTCTCCTTTTCCCTTTTTTTTATCAAAATTTTTATTTTTAATCAAATCATTAATTCATTTTTCTCTATATAACTCAAAGCTTCTTATTAATTTCTAATTTTGACTAGTTTTTCGTCTATTTTCCAATTATGTGGAATATTCTCCATATTTACAGCGTATAATCTTTGTAAAAAATACTCTCTTGAAACTTCTGTAGCCCCTAAGCTTTTAAGATGTTCGGTAGGAACTTGACAGTCAATAAACTCATAACCCCATTTTTTTAAATGTTTTACTAAGACTGCATAAGCAGCTTTGGAAGCGTCCGCTACATCTGCAAACATGGACTCTCCACAAAAGACTTTTCCAATGACGACTCCATAAAGTCCACCAACTAACTTGTCATTTTGATAACTCTCTATGGAGTGTACAATCCCTATACCATGAAGTACTTCATAGGCTTCAATTATCTCTTTTTGTATCCATGTTCCATCTTGATTTTTTCTCTCTTTAGATCCACAGCGATGAATTACTTCTAAAAAGTTTGTATCAAATTTATATGTAAATTTATTCAGATTTTTTTTGAGAGAACGACTTAATTTAAAGTCATTTAGCTCCATTATTAAGCGAGGATTAGGAGACCACCAAATGATAGGATCGTCCTTTGAGTACCATGGAAAAATACCATTTTGATATGCTCGTATAAGTCGAGAATGGTTTAAGTCTCCTCCCCATGCAACGATGCCATCTTCGTTCGCATCGTTAGGATGAGGAAAAGTAAGTTCAAATTTATTTAATTGTGGAATTATCACTGTTTTTCTTGAAATGTTAAATGTAATGCTTCATTGAAGTCGACCTGAACTTCTCCACCATTTTTAAGCTTTCCAAAGAGTATTTCATCACTTAACTTATTTGTAATGTTATCTTGTATGTAGCGTTTGAGTGGTCTTGCACCCATTTCAAGAGAGTACGCTTCTTGGGCTATGTATTCTATTGCTTCAGTCGAAATAGTCACTACTATTTTTTTCTTTACTAATTCTCTATTAAGATCATTAATAAACTTTTGAACTATGCCCTTTACAGTTTCTTGGTTGAGTTGTGTAAATTCTATTATTGCATCGAGTCTATTTCTAAATTCAGGTGTAAAAAATGCTTTTAATTCTTCGTTTTTTGATAAGGAATTGTCCTTGTTAAAGCCCATAACATTTCTTGCACTTGCTCCAATGTTTGATGTCATAATGAGAATTACATTTTGAAAATTAGCTTTGTAGCCATTATTGTCCGTGAGTATTGCACTATCCATGATTTGGAGAAGTATATTTACTAAATCAGGATGTGCTTTTTCTATTTCATCAAGAAGTAAGACAGAGTAAGGGTGTTTTTTAATAGCTTCTGTAAGAAGTCCACCTTGCTCATAGCCTACATAACCTGGGGGTGCTCCTACCAGTCTACTAAGTGCATGCTTTTCCATATACTCACTCATGTCAAAACGTTCAAAATGGATTCCTAATGTTTCACTAAGAGCAATTGCAAGTTCTGTCTTCCCAACTCCTGTAGGTCCAGAAAATAAAAAAGATGCAATTGGTTTATTTGGAGGTGTAAGTCCAGCTTTAGAGATTTTTATAGCTTTGCTTACATTTTCAACTGCTGTATCTTGACCTATGACTCTCTGTTTTAGATTTAGTTCTATGTTTGCAAGTGTTGTTATCTCGTTGTCATTTATTTTAGAACCTGAGATACCTACTATTCTCGAAATTGTTTTTTCAATATCTTTTGATGTTACTTTAGCTCTTTTTTTTGTTTTAAGATGAAAAGAAGCCGCTGTCTCATCTATTAAATCTATAGCTTTATCAGGTAAAAATCTATCAGTAAGATAGCGCTTAGATAAATCTACAGCACTTAAAAGGGCTTTGTTTGTATAGATGACATTATGATGTTTTTCATATTTTGTTTTGAGACCTTGTAATATGCGGTAGCTTGTTTTATTAGATGGCTCATCAATATCTACTTTTGAAAATCTTCTGCTTAAAGCTTTATCTTTTTCAAAACTATTCCTATACTCTGCAAATGTTGTTGCACCCATACATTTCAACTCTCCAGAAGCTAACGCAGGTTTGAGTTGATTGGCAGCATCCATAGTGCCACTTGTAGCACCTGCACCTATGAGAGTATGAATTTCATCTATAAAAAGTATAGCATTTGGTTGATGTTTTAATTCATCCATAACACCTTTGAGACGTTTTTCAAAGTCTCCACGATATTTTGTCCCAGCAATCAAAGCACTTAAGTCAAGTGCATAAAGCTGTGAAGATTTTAAAATTTCTGGAACCTTATCAGCAGCAATATCAAGTGCTAGCCCCTCCGCGATAGCAGTCTTACCCACCCCTGGTTCTCCTACTAAAATAGGATTATTCTTTTTTCTTCTGCAAAGAATTTGTGTGACTCTTTTTATTTCTTCATTTCTTCCAATAACAGGGTCAATTTTCCCTTCTTTTGCTTTTTGTAAGAGATTTATTGAGTATTTTTCTAAATAGGAGTCTGTAGTTTCATTACTCTCTTTTGTCTCATTGTGTGAGATGATTTCAAGTATATCTAGACGTGAAATATTATATTCAAGTAAAAGCATATATGAGAATGTATTCTCTTCTTCATAAAGTGCGGCAAGCAAATCGCCAACATCTGCACTCTCTTGACCTGCTGATTGTATGTGTCTAACCATAGAATCAATTAAACGCGAAAGTGCTACGCTCTCAAAAGGGTCTTGATGAATGTTTTCAGGAAGGGCTTCAATATTTGTTTTAATATATGTGGCTAATTGACTTTTCATTTTTTCAATATTAGCACCACATGAAAGAAGAATATTTGACCCATCTTTAGAATTTAGAAGAAGATAAAAAACATGTTCTATTGTAAGATATTCATGTCGTAGTTGTTTTGCAAAAAGAATTGATTTTTGAAAAATATCATTGAGTTCTGAACTAATCATATTACTCCTCCTCCATAGTAGATTTAAGAGGAAAGCCATTTTCTTTAGCTTTTTTTGTTACTTGCATAACCTTTGTCTCCGCAATTTCATAAGTATACACACCACAGAGCCCTCTCTCTTTTTTATGAATTTCTAACATAATTTTTTCCGCCTCTTCATAACTTCTGTGAAAAATACTCATTAAGATATCAATAACAAAATCCATGGAAGTATAATCGTCATTTAAAAGAAAGACCTTGTACTTCTTAGGATACTTTATTTGTACTTCACTGAGTGACTCAATCTCTATACCTAGTGCCATTATGTCCTACTTTGCTGCATTTAAAAAATCATTTATAATATCTTTTGGATTTTCTAAGCCTATTGAGATGCGTATCAGTCCATCTGTGATACCAAGAAATATTTTTGTTTCTTCATTAAAATCACTATAGATAGTCGAAGCCATATGAAGTGCTAGTGTCCTGCTATCTCCAATATTTGCAGTTATTGTAGATAATTTACTTTTATTGAGAAATTCATAAGCTCTTTTTTTGTCTCCCATATCTATAGTAAAAAGCGTTCCACACCCATTTTTAAAATCTGTTTTATATAGTTCGTTGTGAGGATGAGATGCAAGGGATGGATGATTAATATTAAGCCCATTTTTATCTAGTTCTTGAACAATTTCTTCAATGCTATTAGTAATACGTGTAAGTCTTAAAGGTAGGGTTTCTAGCCCGAGCATAGTCTGGTAACTTGCATGCGCATTTGCACTCATACCAAAGTCACGCAACACTCTTTTCTTTGCATTGACAATAAGTGCCATTGCTCCAGCATTTTTTATAAATTTAGCTAAAAATGAGTAACGTTGTGTTTTAAATTTATCATCTGCTTCATTTATGGCACGATAGACGACACAACCACCAAGTGCTGAAGCATTTCCTGTAATAATTTTTGTTGTAGAATATACAACAATGTCAGCACCTAATTTAAGTGGAGAAATACTTAGTGGAGTGATAGTGTTATCAACTATAAGAGCAACACCAGCATCATTAGCAATTTTAACAATTTTTTTGATGTTCGGAAGTCTCATATTTGGATTGCCTACACTCTCTAAAAAGATAAATCTTGTCTTTTCTGTGAGAGCATTTTGAATTTTTTCTAGTTCATCAACATCAAAGAAATTACTTCTAATACCAAACCTACTCAAGGTTTCACTAAAGAGAGAATACGTCCCTCCAAAAAGTCCACCAACACTAATGATTTCATCGCCAGCTTCTAAAAGTGACATAGTTGCTAAAGTAGTTGCAGCCATACCTGAACTTGTTGCAACTGCTCCTATGCCACCATCCATTTGTGCTAAGATAGATTCAAGTTTAGCTGTCGTTGGATTCCCCATACGAGCATAGAGTGGTTTTTTTATATTGCCATTAAAAATCCCCTCTGCAATCTCTGCTGATCCGTAAGAAAAAGAAGCTGAAGTGGTTAGTATAGGGGAAACTGCTCCCTCTTTGCTTCCAATAGATTGAACAAAGTTTGTACACTGGTCTTCAAAGTTATTCATTCAGTAATGCCTTATTATTATATTGTTAAAAATTATACCAAACTAGAGATAATACCTATTTTATATACATTTATTATGATAGAATTGTGTTAAAGAATAATATAAAGGCAATTTTATGGATAATCAAACAACTTTGGAAAAATTAAGTGAAAAGGTCTCTGAAATACTACAAAAGTACCATACACTTAAAGATGAGAATCAGATAATGAGAAACGAATTAATGACACTCAAAGCAGAAAAAGAGATAAAAGATCAAGAGATTGAAAAGTTGACAGAAGAGAATGCAATGAAAGAGATAGAAATAGAAGAAATTGTAAATAAAATAGAAAGTATTTTAGGCTAGTTTAGATGAGTAAAAAAATAGGTCTACATATAGGTGGTAGAAGATTTGATGTAGATGTTGAGGAGAAGTTTGCAAAATTTTTAGAGTATCAAATGGCAAAAGATTTTAATGTTGAGGGAAATAATGATTTAAAGATTTTGCTTCAAGCATATGTAAGAAAAAATCATGAACTCTATATGCAAGAGCAAAAGATGGAAGAAATTCTAAAAAAAATGGAAGGATAGTGCCTTTTTTATTCTTTTGTAAGGTAGAGGTGGTATAATTTCGTCCTCTCATTATACAGAGATGGCGTGCGGTCGTAGCTCAGCTGGATAGAGCACTGGTTTGCGGTACCAGCGGTCAGGGGTTCGAATCCCTTCGGCCGCACCATTCTTACTTTAGAAACTATTTCCCTTATACTTAATCTTGACTGTTCGCATCAAATAAAAAATTATATACTATCTCCTTATCGCTTAACAGGATAAAGCAGTCCCCTCCTAAGGGATAGCTCGAGGTTCGAGTCCTCGTGGGGAGACCAAAATATAATAAAATGAAGAGGGAAAAGAATTGAAATATATACTAATCAGTTTACTGTTACTGTTTTCCTCATGTAGTATAAAAAATTATGAACACACACAAAGTAAAAATGTCACATTTAAAACAAAAAAAGTAAAATTCTCAGATATAGGATACCTTCGTAACACGGGTAATGCAGTAGAACTCGAGCTCTTTGTAGCTGGGAACTCAGCTTTTAAAGTGAGCATTGATAGG
This sequence comes from Sulfurimonas sp., assembly GCA_041595535.1. Classification (GTDB taxonomy): domain Bacteria; phylum Campylobacterota; class Campylobacteria; order Campylobacterales; family Sulfurimonadaceae; genus Sulfurimonas. The sequence continues at coordinate 5,703 of JBFHKA010000013.1, forward strand.
CATATTTGCACAGAAGATGGCTGTATGAGTAAGATGCAGTTTAATAAAGAGTATTTAAGTGCAACATACCCAGAAAATATCTTGCAAAATATTTTTTTGGGCAAGAGTATATATGACGGAATAAATATCGCACGTAACGATAATGGATTTGAGCAAAATATAGACACGCAACAAGTAAAAATACACTATAGTGTTGATAAAAATCAAATATATTTTAAAGATTCAAAAAACAATATCTTAATAAAAATAAAGGAAATCAATCATGCTAAGTAAAAAATTTGTTGGTGCGCACACTTCCGCAAGTGGTGGCGTTTATAATGCAGTCACAAATGCACAAAAGATAGGGGCAAAGGCTTTTGCTCTCTTTACAAAAAATCAAAGACAATGGGTTGCAAAAGAGTTAGATACAGATACTATTGATAGATTTAAAAAAGTCTTAGATGAAAGTGGAATACTTCCTAAACATGTTTTACCTCACGACTCATACCTCATAAATCTAGGACATCCAGAGTCAGACAAGCTTGAAAAATCTCGCGAAGCGTTTATTGACGAGTTACATCGTTGTGAACTTTTAGGTCTTGATAGATTGAACTTTCATCCAGGGAGTCATTTAGAAAATGTAAATAAAAAAGATAAAGAGAACATAGAAATTATGAAGCCTATTGAAGATATCTGTCTCGATAGAATTGCAGAATCAATTAACATCGCACTCTCTCAAACACAAGGAGTAAGTGTAGTCCTAGAAAATACAGCAGGACAAGGAAGTAACCTTGGTTGGAGATTTGAGCATCTAGCCCATATTATAGACAAAGTGGAAGATAAAAGCCGTGTGGGTGTCTGTGTTGATACTTGCCATATGTTTACTGCTGGGTATGATATTCGTACACGTAATGTTTATGATGCAACTTGGAATGAGTTTGAAAAAGTAGTTGGTTTTAAGTATTTAATGGGAATGCATCTCAATGATTCTAAACCACCACTTGGCTCACACGTGGATAGACATCACTCTCTTGGTAAAGGTGAGATTGGTCTTGATGCATTCAAGTTTATTATGAATGATGAGCGCATGAATGATATTCCGTTGATATTAGAAACAATTGATGAAACTATTTGGAAACAAGAAATAGAACTTTTGTATTCTTTTGTAGATTAAGAAACAATATTGTAACATTGTTGCTCGTAAATTTTCAAACTCAGGGGAAAACAATGAAAAAAATCGTTCTATTATCTTTTATAACTGGCTCAATATTATTGGCAGCTGGATATAAAATTCCAGAGACTTCAGTAAATGCTGTTGCACTCGGTGCTGCTAATGTTGCACATAATGAAAGTGCTGATGCGGCATATTATAATCCTGCAAATATGGTGTTTATGAGTAATGAAAATCATATAGAAGCAAATGTTATGTATATTGGACTTGAACCAGTGAAATATACTCCAAAAACAGGAAATGAAATAAATTCAGAAAAAGAAACTTTTATAGTACCATCACTCCATTATGTTTCTGGAAAACTTGGGGAGAGAGCAAGAGTTGGTGTTAGCATTGCTGCTCCTGGTGGACTCTCTAAGAGATGGAATGATGCTCCTGCTAAAACTTCTGCAGAAGAGTTTACTTTGGAAGTTATTGAAGTAAATCCAACAGCTGCATTTAAAGTAAGTGAAAGTGTTGGGGTTGCTGTTGGTTTTAGAATTGTGCATACTAGTGGTGTTGTAAAGAGTAATGGAACTGTGCCAGTTGGTGGACCTGTGACAAGTGTAATATCGCGTGATATGTCGGGAAATGCTCTTGATTTTGGATATAATCTCGCATTATCTTATAAGCCAATATCTGCTTTAGAAATAGGTTTAACATACCGTTCAAATGTAAATTTAAATGTCAAGGGAACAGCAAAACTTACTTCTACACCAAATATGGTAATGGCAAGTGGTCTTTATGATGGAGATGCAAGTGTAAGTGTTCCATTGCCTGCAGCTTTTAATGCAGCTATAGCATATACGCTACCAACGAATACAACTATTGAGTTCGTATATGAAAAAACATATTGGTCTGCATATAAAAATTTAGATTTTACATATAATGGAACAATTGTTGACCCTGTTATAATAGGTGCATTTGATAATCCTAAAGCAAAAAACTGGAAAGATACGAATGCATATCGCATAGGTCTTACACAAGAGTTAAATACTGTAACGCTTATGGCAGGGGTAGTGATAGATGAATCGCCTGCTCCAGAGGAAACTCTGGGATTTGAATTACCAGATAGTAATTCTTTAGCAGTCTCTCTAGGTGGTCGTTATAAAATCAACAATCAATTGGATGTAGGATTAGCTGCACTTTACTCAATGCATGAAAATAGAGTTGTGAAAAATGCATCTATAGATGGAGAATTTTCAAATGCTAATGCTCTTCTTGTTTCAGTTGGTGTTGGTTATAAATTTTAAGGAAAACATTGAAAACATTAGTTAACTTTTTAAATGAAAGACAGATTGAAAAAACAGATATTTTTATTCATCTAAAATGTAGTATTACTGAAGCAAATATGCTTCAGTACCTTACCAAGAAGTATATGCAAGGTGAAGATGATGTATTAGTTTTAGATTTGCTTCAAGAGCTCTACAAAAGTGAAAATTATGAGCACTTAAATCATCTTAAAGAGATTAAGTTATTATTAGAGCTTGGTTGGTTGCATCAACAGAGTTTTACTCCTGTAAAAGTTTCAGAAGTCACTCCTTTAGAACTTTTAAATACAGCAGTTGGACTTACTCCAGCATTTCTAAAACTACTTCAAGAAGGTACACTTGATTCGGATCTTCCAGACATCAAGCCATATAACGATCATCTAGAATATCTACAAGATCAATTTTTTAGAATAGAACTTTACCAAAAGATGAGTCTTATTCGTCAAAATGTGCATGAACACTCTCTTGGAATTGATAGGGTTCAGAAAAAATTACAACTCTTAGAAAAACGTATAGAGGAGAGGATTGCTCAGACTTCTGAAAATCTTGTTCTAGATAAGTTTTTTAAACAGAAGAAGATGAGCACTTTTGAACAAGTTATTTTTATAGCTCTTTTACGCGAAGAGTACAGTGCTACAGATGCTTCACTTCGTGAAATGAATTCTTTGATAGAACTTATTTCTTTAGATGAATATGAACGTATAAAAAATCGTTCTCTTTTAGAAGAGGGTTCAAATCTTTTAAGTAATGGAATCATTGATTATGAAGAGATGCTGAACCCTTTTGGTGGAATCTCTCGTGCTTTTTATATAGTAGATGATGTTTTACAAAGTATTATTCATCCTCAAAAGACAAAAAAAGTAACGCGTTTAAAACTTAATGCTCTTGTGGATGAGCAAGATATTTTTGAGCTTATTGAGAGTCAAACATCTTTAGAAGATGTAGTTTTAAATGAGAAAACGCAAGAGACTCTTGAGAATTTGATACGACAAATGGACAAGGAAGTTGTTTCACGTTTAGTACAGTGGGGCATAAAAGATAAAAAAAGTGGAATAGATGCACGTATCATTTTTTATGGCGTTGCTGGAACAGGCAAAACAATGACAGCATACTCTTTGGCAAAATCACTCAAACGTCAAGTACTTGCGTTTGATTGCTCAAAAATCCTCTCTATGTATGTAGGTGAGAGTGAAAAAAATGTACGCAAAATTTTTGATACATTTTATGAGTTAAGCGCTAAAACAAAAACAGAACCAATTTTATTGCTGAATGAGGCAGACCAGTTTTTAGGCTCTAGAAGTAGTGGAAATATTACTGGTTCAGATCAGATGCACAACCAGATGCAAAATATATTTTTAGAACAAATAGAAAATTTTCGTGGGATGTTGATCGCAACGACTAATTTACTTGAAAACATAGATAAGGCTTTTTCAAGACGCTTTGATTATAAGATTGAGTTTAAAAAGCCAAATCAAGTACAAAGAGAGAAGTTGTGGAAGTCGATGTTGCCTATTGACGCTCCTTATGAGAAGCAGTTTGACAGTAAAGAATTAGCTACGTATGATCTTACCGGTGGGCAGATAAACCTTATAATAAAAAACACAGCATACAAAGTTGCAGTTCGTGATAAGCCTCTCTTTACAATGAAAGATTTTATTGATGAGATTAGGCGTGAAAAAGATGCTAATTTCGATGGTGATAAATCTATGGGTTTTTTGAATAAATAAAGATTTATTACAATTGATTAGTCCCATACTCAAAAATGCTGTTACTTTTTGACCCTTACTTATGAAAAACAAAAAAATATTTGTGTTGCGATTAGTGACATTTGTAAAGAGTTCATCCCCCATTAAACTTTTATTTAATACTCATTTTGATATAGTGCAGTAACTGTTTTTTCTAGGGTAATATGCTAGAAAAACAAATATTGTAAAGAGTTATATTTGTCATAAAAATAACTCTTCATTTAAAGGTAGGTTATATGGATCATATAGTGACTGCAAATCCGTATTTTGGGGTTTTTGTACTGTTTGTAATAACATTTGGGGCATTTACTTCAACAACTATAATAGCTCGATTAGCAAGTCGAGCACTTGCGCGCAAAGATAGTGAAAAGATTAAGCTCTCTGTCTATGAGTGTGGACCCGAAGTTACAAAACAACCAAATAGAATTTCACCACAGTTTTATCTTTTTGCATTACTGTTTTTACTCTTTGATGTTGAGATTGTGTTTATGTTTCCTTGGGCAGTAGATTTTAAACTACTAGGTTGGTTCGGTTTTGCTGAGATGCTAATGTTTATCTTGCTATTGGCAATAGGTTTTGTATATGCATGGAAAAAAGGAGCCTTAGAATGGCACAACATAAAGTAAATTATACACAAGATGGTGGCTTACCAGTAGCACTTACTAGTATTGATAAAATTGTAAACTGGGGTCGTTCAAATTCACTTTGGGCATTGACATATGGTCTCGCATGTTGTGGTATTGAAATGATGGCATCAGGTGCATCAAGATTTGACTTTGACCGTTATGGAACGATTTTTCGTGCATCTCCTCGTCAGTCAGATGTCATGATAGTTGCAGGAACGCTTACAAAAAAACATGCTGAATTTATTAAGCGTCTTTATGACCAAATGACAGAACCTAGATGGGTTATATCTATGGGTTCATGTGCAAACACTGGTGGTATGTTTAATACATATGCAACAGTACAAGGATGTGACAGAATTATTCCTGTAGACTTATATCTTCCAGGCTGTGCACCACGCCCTGAAACACTTCAATATGGTGTGATGTTATTACAGAAAAAAATTCGTGCGAACAAAGCTGGAAATGCACAAAAAGCTAAGAGGTTAATGTAATATGAGACCCTATACACCTAAAGACAATGTACAAGCAAAAGCTTACTATACTGATAGATATTATGTAGCTCCACAAGTTCCTAAAGAGGATGTTGAGAGTGATGAAATCTTTGCTGCTGATTTAGCTGCTATAAAAGCAAAATTTGAAGTAAAAGAGGCATATATTCAAGTTGGTCAAATGATAGTTTACATTAATGCACATGATATTTATAGTGTTTTAGAATTTATGAGAGATGAGTTGTCTTATACTCAACTTTCTGAAATGAGCGCTATAGATTGGTTAGCAAAAGACAATACTTTTGAAATCTTCTATCAAATGTTAAGTATGACAAAGCGTAAACGAATCCGTATAAAGTATTTCATTGAAAATGGTCAAGCAGTTGATTCTGTAGAAAAACTTTTCCGTAGTGCAGACTGGTCAGAGCGTGAAATGTACGACATGTTTGGTATTATCGCAAACAATCACCCTTTTATGAAACGTATACTTATGCCTTATGACTGGCAAGGACATCCACTTCTTAAAACATATCCACTTCAAGGAGATGAATTTGCTGCTTGGTATGAAGTAGATAAAATTTATGGAAAAGAAGCAAGAGATGTTATAGGACCTGAACTTCGTGATACGGCTCGTGTTGATAGATATGATTCTGAGCGTTTTGCACGTCTTGGTTTTGAAGTACCTAAGGGAACTGAAATAACAGGAGATGAACCAAGAAATAAAGAGTCGTACCAAGAAGAAGGTGGTGTGTTCTTGATTAAAAAATTTGATAAAGAGTCATCAGTAGTTATTGATGATCCTCAGAGATAGGGTGGTATAAGATATGGCACAAGTACAAAATAGACTAAGACCGTTTTTTGAAAATATTACATTTGAGAGAGAAGATAACGAACTAGTACTTAACTTCGGTCCTCAGCACCCTTCAGCACATGGACAATTACGTTTAATGCTTCATTTACAACAAGAACAAATTGTAAAAGCACATCCAGATATTGGTTACCTTCACCGTGGTATGGAGAAGATGGCTGAAAATATGATTTATAATGAGTTTATGCCTACTACTGACCGGATGGATTATATTGCTTCATCTGCAAATAATTATGGTTTTGCTTTAGCAGTTGAAAAACTAATTGGGTTAGAAGTTCCACGTCGTGCAAAAGTTATTCGTATGATGCTTTTAGAAATTAATCGTTTAATGTCTCATATTTTTTGGTTAGCTACAACGGCTCTTGATATTGGTGCAATGACAATATTCCTTTTTGCTTTCCGTGAAAGAGAGTATTTAATGGATATTATTGAAGGATATTGTGGAGCAAGACTTACACACGCAGCAATTCGTATTGGTGGTGTTCCTTTAGATATTCAAGATAACTTTATTCATCAGTTACGTGTGTTTTTAAACAAGCTTCCTCAAAACATTAAAGATTACGAAGATTTACTTGATTCAAACCGTATTTGGCTTATGAGGATGGAAGAGGTTGGAATTGTTTCAAAAGAGATGGCACTCTCCTGGGGATGTACTGGTCCAATGCTAAGGGCTTCAGGTGTGGCATGGGATATTCGTAAAGAGGAGCCGTATGAGCTCTATGATGAGGTAGAGTTTAATGTACCTTATTCAGATAAAGGTGATAACTTTGCACGTTACCGTGTTTACATGCAAGAGATGAGAGAGTCTGCAAAAATTCTTTATCAAACCATAGATATGTATGAAGAGACAGTGAAAAATAATCAAACAGAGCTAATGGCACATGCACCAAAATATATCTCAGCTCCAAAGCTTGATATTATGACACAAAATTACTCTTTGATGCAACATTTTGTTCTTGTAACACAAGGTATGCGACCACCAGTTGGTGAAGTTTATGTAGCTACTGAATCTCCAAAAGGTGAATTAGGTTTTTTTATTAATTCACAGGGTGGTCCGTATCCATATAGACTTAAACTTCGTGCTCCATCTTTCTGGCACACAGGTATTTTAACTGACCTTTTACCAGGTCATTATATTCCAGATGTTGTATCTATTATTGGTACTACAAACATCGTATTTGGTGAGGTTGACAGATAATGAAACGCTACGATTTAAGACATTTAAAAAATGATTTTGAGCCAAGAATGAAAGAAATTCTTGGAACTCATAAAGCAAAAGAAGTTGCAATCTTTTTATTTGAGATAGGTGATTTTACACCCGTTCAAAGATCAGCTGATTTAGTAAAAGAGTGTGGTTATGAGTTACTAAACTCTCTAAAGTTTAACGAAGTCGACTGGACTATCGTAACGAAAAGAGACTAGGATTATATGGTGAGTAAGGTCTATTTTTCTACTTGGAAGGGAGAGTTAATTAATAACTTTAATAAACCCGAAGCAGAGTTTGAAGAATCAGCTTATAATCTGCCAGCACAGTATGATGAGCATAGAACATCTAAAGCCTTTATAGGTTGGGACGGTGTTGCACTCTTTGATGAAGATGTGGATGTAATCCGTTTAGCAATGGAATATGCTGCACAGTATCAAGAGTATTCAGAAGCATGTGGAAGATGTGCGCCTGGGCGTTGGGGTGGTCGTATATTGTATGATCAGCTTGACAAAATTGCTCGTGGTGAAGGTACATTGGCTGATTTGGATCACTTAAAAGAGATTGGTAAGAGCATGCAAATGACTTCTAAGTGTGAGATTGGAAAAACAGTTCCAAATCCTATACTTGATTTAATGATACATTTTGAAGATACTTTTGTAGACTGTATTACAAATCAAAAAAAGTCAAAACATTATGATGAAAAGATAGGCTACATAGCTAAAATAACAGCACCATGTACAGATGCCTGTCCCGCAGAAGTTGATATTCCTGGATACATTGAAGGAGTAAGAGACTTACGTTTTGACGATTCGCTTGAAGCGACGCGTCAGACTATGCCTTTAGCACATACTTGTGGTCGTGTTTGCCCACATCCATGTGAGGATGCATGTCGTCGTACAAACTTAGATGAACCTATCTCTATTATGGCACTCAAACGTCTTGGTGCAGATTGGGAGACAGATCACGGATATGACTTTTTTCATCCAATGGAAAAAAAACCAGCAATTGGAAAAAAAGTTGCTGTAGTTGGAGCTGGTCCTGCAGGACTTACAACTGCTTACTATTTAGCAGCTGATGGTGTTGAAGTAGATGTGTATGAAGCTCTTCCTGTTCTTGGTGGTGAAGTTACTGTTGGTGTTCCAGAGTACCGCATGCCATGGGATAAGTACCAACAAGATATAGAATGTGTGAGAGATATGGGTGTAAACTTTATTTTAAACCATGAAGTTACAGCGGATGAAATGCGTCAATTTGAAAAAGATTATGATGCAACCATGATAGCATCTGGTACACGTATATCTAAAAAAGTTTATTGTAACAATGAACGTTCGGAGATTAAGGGCTATTGGGGAGCTATTGATTTTCTTGATTGGGTCAATCTTTATGAAAAGTTTGATATAAAAACACCTAAAAAAGTTCAAGAACAGCAGATGTTGCCAGCTGATTATGTAGATTTACGAGGAAAAACTGTTGCGTGTGTAGGCGGTGGTTTTACTTCTATGGATGTTGTGCGCTGTTCTATTCGTGCAGGTGCTTCGCGTGTTATCATGATTTATCGTCGTGATGAGAAGACTATTATTCGCAATACTACCTATGAAGAGTATCATGAAGCAGTGGAAGAGGGTGTTGAATTTATGTTTCACTCAGCTGTAGCTGAAATGAAAGATGAAAATGATATTTTAAAATCATTAATCATTGATAAATTTGAGTTAGTTCCAGATCCAGATGGTGGTCGTCCTCAATTAGTAAAAGTTGAGGGTGCGTCAGAGGAGATAGAAGTGGACTATCTCATTCCTGCTGTATCGCAAGCAGCAGATTTACGTTTTATACCAGAAGAATGGGAACTTGAGATGACTTCTTGGGCTACGCTTAAAACAAATGGAAGGGATTACATGACATCACGTAAAGGAATTTTTGCCTCAGGTGATTGTGAATATGGTCCTATGACAATTGTAAATGCAGTTGGTCAAGCTAAGCGTGGAGCGTCTGTTATAAGTCGTTACGTGCGTACAGGAGAAATAACTTTAAGTGATGAAGAGATTATGTCTGATCATCTTCGTAAATTGAAGGTATATGATAAGGCTGAGAAGGTAACTGGTTGGCTTCCTGGCGTGCCGCGCCAATTTAGTACTGTTTTAGATGTAGCAGTTCGTAAAGATAATAATAAAGAAGTTAACTTAGGTTTCACGCAAGAGGAAGCTTTGAATGAAGCTGACCGTTGTATGCGTTGTTATTATATTGCAATGGTTCAGGCATAAGGAGGTCGAAAATGGAAAAAATAATAAATTTTAAAATTGACGGCAGAGATGTACAAGCAAAGAGTGGAGAAACTATTCTTCAAGTAGCTAGAAAAAATGACATCTATATTCCTACTATGTGTTATATTGCAAAAACTACACCTTGTGCATCATGCCGCATGTGTGTGGTAGAAGTTGAAGGAATGGCTGGGTTTGTACTCTCTTGTAATACTCCTCCAACTGAGGGAATAGTAATTACAACTAATAGTATCGAGTTAGAGAGTGAGAGAACAAACATCATGAAGCTCTATGATGTAAACCATCCATTAGAGTGTGGGGTTTGTGATAAGTCTGGTGAGTGTGACCTTCAAAATAAAACTTTGGAATTTAATGTATCTGCTCAAAACTTTTCTACTCGTGAACACTATCGTCCTATTGAAAATTGGGGACTTATTAATTACGATCCAGCTCTATGTATAATGTGTGAGAAGTGTACACATGTATGTAATGAAGTCATCGGTGATGACGCTATTGAAGTGAAATTTGGTGGGTATAGCTCAACTATCATTCCTAAGAATGGAAATACATTAGATTGTACTTTCTGTGGAGAGTGCATAGCAGTTTGCCCTGTAGGAGCACTTGTAAGTAGTAACTTTAAATATAGTGCAAATGCATGGGAGTTAACGCGTGTACCATCTACTTGTGCACACTGTTCTGCTGGATGCTCTTTAGAGTATGAAACAAGACATAATGGCATAAATGCAGATGATGTTATCTATAGAGTGAAAAATAACTTTGAATTTACATCTCTTTGTGCTGCTGGTCGTTTTGGATTTGATTTTGCCAACAGTTCAAGTAAAGATGAACAGGCATTTTTAAATGCTGTAGATGCTATCCAGAATGCAAAAGCAATTCGTTTTTCATCAATGATAACAAATGAAGAGGCACATACTTTAGAACTTTTAAAAGAGAAGTTAAATATTAAGCTTTTTAATGAAGATGCAAGATTGTATGCTTCATTTATGAAAGCGTATAGCTCTATAAGTGGAAAACTTCATCATAGCGGCTCTCTTGATGCAATTAAACAAGCTGATGGTGTAATTATTATAGGCTCACGTGTTGCAACTGACAATCCAGGTGTGCGTTATGCTCTTACAACTGCATCAAAACATAATGGTGCAAAAATCATTTATGCACACCCTTTAGAAGATACTTTAATGCAAAATAGTGTTACACAATTTATTAAGTATGAAGCAGGTTCTGAAGAAGGGGTCATGGCACTTCTTGCAAATAAACTTCTAGAAAATGTAGACTTAAGTGATCTGGAGAGAGAATATTTTTCAGATTTAGATTTAGGTTATATAGAAGCTGAGAGTAATGTCGGAGATGATGAACTTTCATTTATGATGAAATCATTTGCACGTACACAAAAGAGAGTCTTAATAATCGGAAGTGATGTTTTTGCTCATGAACGTGCAGAAAATATTGCTAGATTTGCTGCAATCATAGAAAAGTATACGGATTTCTCTCTAGTAGTAATTCCATCAGAGGTAAATACTTTGGGTGTATCTCTTCTTTGTAATTTAGATAAAGATGAAGAAATTGATGGAGTTGTAGGTTATAATGCACGAGGTGATTTTAAAATCTCATCTTTAGATAATGGGGATTTAGCCATTGGAGCTCTGAACCAGCAAGAGGGAACTATTGTAAGCATTGACAATAGAGTTTTACCTTTAAATGTAGCAATTGAATTTAAGGGGTATACTTTAAACGATATTGCAAAGAAATTTGGTCTGACTAAAGAAAATACAATAGATTATACAGTTGCATTAAATCAAAATGTTGGTTTTAAAGCTACAGAGTTTGATACCTTAGAAAACTTTTTAGATAGTTATGGAAATGATGGAAGAGGCTATATCTTAGATGAAGTCACATGTGAAGTAGATGCTTCTCTTGAAAATGTTGCAGACCTTCCTGAGTTTAATGGAACAATTATTTATCATTCAAACCCTGTACAGCAATTTAATGGTTATACATACAAAACGAAGCAGCTAGAAAAAGATCAAACTTTAAGAGGTTCAGCTCAATTTGCTGCAGCTGCAAGAGTTTCGGATGGTGAGGAAGTTGAGATTACTTTTGGCTCTACAGTTGTGCGAAGAGTCTTTAAATTAGATGAAAAGCTAAAAGGAACAATAGCATTAAATCCTATCTTTGACATGAGTGTGGATTCAAGTGAATATAAATTTCTTAAATCAAAAATAGTGAGAGTAGTAGAATGAGTGAAATCAGTATAAACATAAATGGACAGGAGATTCAAACGCAAGAGGGTGAGTTTATACTCAATGCTGCTCGTGCAAATGGTATCTTTATACCTGCTATATGTTATTTGACGAGATGTAGTCCAACACTAGCTTGTCGTATTTGTCTTGTTGAAGCAGATGGTAAACAAGTTTATGCTTGTAATGCTAAAGCTAAAGATGGGATGAATATTACGACAACGACTGAAAATATCCAAAAAGAACGTCGTGCTATTATGGAAGTATATGACGTAAATCATCCTCTACAATGTGGTGTTTGTGATCAATCAGGCGAGTGTGAATTACAAAACTATACATTGGAAATGGGAGTAGATTCACAAAGTTATGCCATAAAAGATGTCAATAGAAGTTCCCATGATTGGGGACATTTACACTATGATCCAGGTCTTTGTATCGTTTGTGAACGCTGTGTTACAGTATGTAAAGATATGATAGGAGATAACTCACTTAAAACCATAGCTCGCGGTTCTGATCCACTTGATGCAGAGTATAAAGAGACAATGCCTAAAGATGCATATTCTATGTGGAATAAATTAAATAAATCTGTGATTGGCTTGACTAATGGTACAGATGTCTTAGATTGTACATCATGTGGTGAGTGTGCAGCAGTTTGTCCTGTTGGTGCTCTTGTTAACACAGATTTTATGTATAAATCAAATGCATGGGAGTTGAAGCAAATTCCAGCTACTTGTGGACATTGTTCTGCTGGATGTCAAATTTCGTATGATGTTAAACATACAAGTATAGAAAATCCAGAAGATAAAATTTATCGTGTTATGAATGAGTGGAACTATGTATCACTCTGTGGAGCTGGGCGTTATGGCTTTGATTATCAAAATGCGAATGTTGTAAAAGATGAGGTGGCATTTAATGCTGCTGTTGAAGCTTTTAAAAAGGCAGATACAATCAACTTTACTTCAACAATTACAAATGAAGAAGCCCTTATTTTAGAAAAATTAAGAGAAAAGTTTGGATATAAACTTGTAAATAATGAAGCAAAAGCATTTCAGTCATTTTTAAATGATTACTCAGAAATTAGTGGGACAACTCTTTACGGCAGTGACTTAAAAGTTGTACATAATTCTAATTTTGTAGTCTCCGTAGGTGCAGCTTTAAAAAGTGATAATCCAAATGCACGCTATGCATTAAATAACTCTATGACAGTAAATAAGGGTGCAGGACTCTACTTTCATCCTATAAAAGATCCAATCATAGAGGGACTTGGAAAAAGTATTATGACAGTGCAACACGCGCCACTTCAGGAAGAAGCTGCACTTTATTTAATACTTGACCTTTTTGCAGATAAAGAGAGACTTCCAAGTGAGATAGCGGAGTATTTAGCTTCATTTCATTCAGAGAAAACTATAACAGTTGAAGAGACTATTAAAGAAAAAGTAGTTGAAATAGTTAAAGAGATGAAGCTAAATGATGAGACAGGGATAGAAGAAGAAGTAGAAGTAGAAAAAACTACAATGGTTCCGAAAAAAGTATCTAAAGAAGTAGTAGTTGATGAAAATAAACTTTTAGAGATTCTTGGTATTGAAGATTCATTTATGGACTCGTTAGAAAAAAATCTTGCTAAGAAAGATACTTTCGCGTTAATGGTTGGAGCTGATTTATATGCACACCCAAATGCGAGAAACTTAGCACGTCTTGTTGCGTTGATAGAAAAATATAGTACATTCGAACTTGTGATGATTCCATCACTCACCAATACACTTGGTGTAGCACTTATTAATGAACTTTCCTCTGATGTGGGTGAATATAGTATAGGGTATAACACAAAAGGTAACTTCACACTTTCTGCTCTTGGAGATGGTGATTTAGATATGCCAGCTCTGAATCAACAAGAGGGAACACTGACATCAATTAATAAACGTGTAAATCCTACAAATGCTGCTGTAGCATATGGCGGTTATGAACTCAATGATATTGCATGTGCTTTAGGATTACAAGCGGAGAACACCATTGAATATACTAAAGAACTTCCACTTGAAAAAGGTTTCTTAAAAGAGAATTTTGATGATTTACCTAACCATTATACAAACGCAGGTGAAGAGGTTCGAGGATATGAACTAAAAAGTGTATCTATAAGTATCTCTAATGATGAAACTGTTGAAAAATTGAGTGAGGCTAAGCTTGAAAATAGTATAATTTACCTAGCAAATCCAGTAAGACAGTTTACTGATTTTACGTATAAAACAACTGAACTTAAAGAAGTAAGTGGAATTTATATGAGTGAAGAGTACTTAACTAAATCTGATTTCAATGAAGGTGATAGTGTAAAAATTAAAACAAAAAATGGAGAGCTTACGACAACTGTTGTAAGTGATAATAAAATTGCTGGGGATATTGCAATTTTACCAACTTTTGATTCTAAATTAAACTCAGAGGCTTTGTTTGACGGCTACCGTTTTACTTCAGCTTCGATAGAAAAGGTGTAATATATGGATGCAGCATATTTAATAGAAACGATTATTAAAGTCGTTGTTATTTTATTGATTTTCTCTGCTTTAGCAGGGATAGGAACATACTTTGAGCGTAAGGTACTTGCGTTTATGCAACGTCGCCTTGGGCCAATGAATGTTGGTCCTTATGGACTTTTACAGGTTGGGGCAGATGGTATTAAGCTCTTCACAAAAGAGGATATTATTCCTACAAATGTTGTAGAGAAAATCTTTAAAATAGCTCCAGTAATTACAGCTGCAACTGCATTTATGGCAGCAGCAGCAATTCCTTTTTTACCATCTTTTACACTCTTTGGGTATACAGTACATCCTATTGTAGCAGATGTAAACATTGGTATTTTATATGTTCTTGGAATTATGGCAGTTGGACTTTATGGTCCACTTCTTGGTGGTATGGCTTCAGCAAATAAATTCTCACTTATTTCTGCCGCTCGTGCTGCTGCTGTCTTTATTTCTTACGAAGTTGTAACGGGACTGGCACTTTTAGCTCCAATCATGATGGTAGGGTCTCTCTCATTAATTGATTTTAATGCGTATCAATCAGGTGGAATTGGAGATTGGATTATTTGGTCACAACCTGTTGCCTTTGTTTTGTTTTGGATTGCTGCTTTTGCTGAGACTGGTCGTACACCATTTCATTTAATTGCAAATGATCATGAAATTATTGATGGTTTTGGTACTGAATATTCTGGTATGAGATGGGGGCTTTTTTTCATTGGTGAGTATGCAAATATGTTCTTTATCTCTTTTGTAATTCCTCTTCTTTTCTTAGGTGGTTATGGAGATGGAAGCATGCTTGGCGCTTTAGGTCTTTTAGGGAAGATGGCATTTTTCTTCTTCTTCTTTTTATGGACAAGAGCTGCATGGCCAGATGTAAGACCAGATCAATTGATGTGGTTATGTTGGAAAGTACTTATGCCAATTGCTGTGATTAATGTTGTTATCACTGGTTTAGTGATGATGTTTTAAGGGGATAATGAATGAAAATGGAACAATTTAATAATAGAAATGTAGCTGATAACGGTTACTTTATGGTTAATATTGAAGATTATCCTACTGATGGCTGGGGTAAATTTAAACGAGTTGTAAAAAGAAGCTTTAGAGGTGAACTTTTTGTTGGTCTTTGGGTTGTGTTACGTGAGATGATTAAATTTGACATCCACACAGTATCATACCCAGCTGAAAAGATGCCTATTGGACCTCGTTATCGTGCAGTGCATGAGATGAAGAGACTTTGGGAATCTGACACAGAAAGATGCATTGGATGTGGTCTTTGTGAAAAAATATGTATCTCCAATTGTATTCGCATGGATACTAAAATTGATGAGAACTCTCGTAAAGAGGTAAGTGAATATACAATCAATCTTGGTCGTTGTATATTTTGTGGGTATTGTGCAGAAGTTTGCCCAGAGCTTGCCATTACTCACGGTGGTGAGTATGAGAATGCATCGGAGCAAAGAGAACATTTTGTTGACTATGAGTATATGCTGACTCCACTCGATAAAATGAAAGCTGGAACACAAAAAGAGTTTGAAGGTTTTGGTTCTATTACCCCACATGAAGATGAGCGTGTTAAAAAAACACCTCTAGCATATTAAGGAGATTAAGTATGTTTGAAGCTGTAGCGTTTTACTTGTTTGCATTTTTAACAATTGCGATGTTTTACATAACTGTAACAACATCCCAAGCATTACATGCATTAACTGCCTTGGCAGCAGGAATGATTTTTATATCGGCATTTTTCTTTATTTTGGGTGCTGACTTTTTAGGTGCAATACAGATTATTGTTTATACAGGTGCTGTAATGGCTCTTTATGCTTTTGGTATGATGTTTTTTGATACAACAAGAGAAGTAAAAGAGAAGCATGGAAATAACTATATTATAGTTGGCTTGAGTACTGTGGCGGCTATTTTAATAGTAATTATTTTTATGGCTCCAATGGTGTCTAACAACATAGAAGCATTTTATCCTATGGTTAAGGGTGCAGGAAATACGCAAGAGGTAGGTATGGTTCTTTTTACAAAATATCTTATTCCATTTGAAGTAGCTGCTGTAATGCTTTTAGTTGCTATGGTTGCTGGAATTGTTTTGGCAGGAAAGAAAATGGATCTCTCAATTACTCTTATGAACAATGCTGAAATTGAAGAGATGAGAGAAAATCAAATTAAGAAGGTGCTTTCATGATGGAAATAGGTTTAAATCACTATCTTATTCTATCTACAATTTTATTCGCTATTGGTTTAGTGGGTGTAATGCGAAGAAAGAATCTACTTTTACTGTTTTTTGCTACAGAAATTCTCCTTAATGCTGTAAATATTGCTTTTGCTGCGATTTCACATTATTATGGCGATCTAACTGGGCAAATGTTTGCATTTTTTGTAATTGCAATTGCTGCATCTGAAGTTGCTGTTGGTCTTGGGCTATTAATTGTTTGGCATAAACGCCACGGCACAATTGACCTTGATACTATGTCAACAATGAGAGGGTAATAGAGATGGAAAAATATTTATATATAGCACTTTTCGCACCTCTTGTAAGTTCTCTGTTTGCAGCACTTTTTACGGCTACACCTAAGAAGCAATTTGTTGGAATAATAGCGAGTTTACTTATATTTATATCATTTGTAAGTAGCTCTATATTATTGATGCATATTTTAGGTAAAGGCGGTGTTATTCATGTTGAGATGATGACATGGATGGCTACAGGTAAGCTTTACATTCCATTTGGATTTATTGTAGATGAAGTTTCTGTAACTATGATGATGGTTGTAACCTTAGTCTCTACAATAGTACACGTCTATTCTATAGGATACATGGATCATGATAAGGGTTTTAATAGATTCTTTTCATACCTTTCTGCATTCGTATTTTCTATGATGATCCTTGTAATGAGTGATAACTTTGCTGGTCTATTTATAGGTTGGGAAGGTGTTGGTCTTTGTTCTTGGTTACTCATTGGTTTTTGGTATCACAAAGAGAGTGCAACGTGGGCTGCAAATGAAGCATTTATTATGAACCGTATTGCTGACCTTGGAATGCTAATTGGTATTTTCTTGATTTATTGGAATACTGGTACCCTTCAATATGATGGTGCATTTGCTACTATGGCTACATTAGATACTGCTACCTTAACGTGGATAGGTATATTCTTATTTATTGGTGCAATGGGTAAATCAGCACAATTTCCATTACATACATGGCTTGCAGATGCGATGGAAGGTCCTACTCCAGTTTCAGCACTTATCCATGCTGCCACAATGGTAACAGCAGGTGTTTATCTTGTAATTCGTTCCAATGAGTTATATGATTTAATCCCTAATGTAGGTCTGTTTATAGCAAGTCTTGGTGCATTTGTAGCACTGTTCGCAGCATCTATGGCACTTGTTAATCGTGATATGAAGAGAATTATTGCATACTCTACACTCTCACAACTAGGGTATATGTTTGCTGCTGCTGGGCTTGGTGCTTATTGGGTTGCACTCTTTCACCTTATGGCACACGCATTTTTTAAAGCACTTCTTTTCCTTGGTGCAGGAAATGTTATGCATGCTATGCATGATGAACTTGATCCATTTAAAATGGGTGGACTTAAAAAAGTTATGAAGTGGACTTTTATTATGATGACATTAGCATCTTTTGCTTTAGCTGGTATTTTCCCTTTTGCAGGTTTCTTCTCAAAAGATTTAATCTTAGAAGCAGCATTTGTTGAACACCATTATGTTATTTATTCAGTATTACTTTTTACAGCAGGTTTAACTGCATTTTACTCATTTAGATTAGTAGCTCTTATTTTCCATGGTGAAGAGAGATACAAACTTTTTGGTATTCATCCACATGAAGCATATAAATTTATGCTTATAGGAATGAGTCCATTATTATTACTTGCAATTATTGCTGGTTCATTAAAACTCTCTTATTTTGAAATGGTAACAAATTTATTACCAGCTATTGAGTATCATATACACCATCCAGTTACATATTGGATCATGACAATTGGAACACAACTTTTTGTACTTTTGGCAATTTTTTATGCATATAAAAAATATACAACCAGAAGCATTAAAGTTCCAGACGGTACATCAGCAATGGAAAATTCACTTGCTTATAAAATCCTCAAAAATCAGTATTACATACCGTATGCTTATGAAGAGTATTTAGTCAAACCATATAGAGAGCTTTCTACAATCTTCTGGACACAAATTGACCAAAAAGTTGTTGATGCTACAGTAGATGGTGTTGCAGCTATTATTTATGGAACAGGTGAAAAGACTAAAGCTATGCAGAGTGGTAATTTATCTACAATGCTAAAATGGATGGTAGCAGGTACAGTTGTACTGTTGTCATTAGCTGTAGTTTTTGGACTTGCAGCAAGACACTCTGATACGATAGTTACTATCTTATCAGCTCTAGGAGTTTAATTTATGTTAGATCATATATTATCAGTTTTAATATTCTTCCCAGCACTCGCAGGAGTGTTAGGTTTCGTAGTTCGAAAAGATGCGATTCGTGCTTATGGTATTGCTGTTTCTTTTATAGAATTCACGCTTGCATTATGGCTATGGTATGCATTTGACAACAGTGTCTCGGGAATGCAATTTATGGAGCAAATTGCACTTATTCCATCTTTTGGTATTAATTACATTTTAGGTGTGGATGGCATCTCTCTGTTTATTGTTATATTAGCAGCATTTTTTACAATGATAGGGATAGCTTCTTTAACTGAAACTCCAAATGTTAAAAATATGATTATTACACTGCTATTCTTACAAATGACGATGGTTGGCGTGTTTGTTGCACTTGATGCAATTGTATTTTATGTATTTTGGGAACTTTCACTTGTTCCAATGTTGTATATTATTGGTGCATGGGGTGGGCCATTACGTGTGTATGCGTCTGTTAAGTTTTTCTTATATACATTTGCTGGTTCATTAGTGATGTTAGTAGGTATGCTCTTTATGGCATATTTCTTCTATCAGGCAACTGGTACTTGGAGTTTTGCAATTCTTGATTGGTACAGACTTATTTTACCTGAGACATTTCAACTTTGGTTATTTGTTGCTTTCTTTATTGGTTTTGCTATTAAAGTACCGATGTTTCCATTTCATACATGGTTGCCATACGCACATGGTCAAGCACCAACGATAGGTTCTGTGATACTTGCAGCAATTTTACTTAAAATGGGTACATATGCGTTTATCCGTTTTTCATTGCCACTTTTTCCAGATGCGTCTGTTGCATTTATGTATCCGATTGCAATATTAGCAATTATTATGATTATTTATACTGCTATGGTTGCATATGCTCAAAAAGATGTGAAGCAAGTTGTTGCATATTCCTCAGTATCACACATGGGTGTTATTATTCTTGGTACTTTTGCTCTCAATGTTGAAGGGATTACAGGTTCAATCTTTTTAATGATTGCTCACGGTGTCGTTTCAGGTGCTTTGTTCTTACTTGTTGGTGTTATTTATGATAGACGTCATACGAAAATGATGGATCAATTTGGTGGTTTAGCATCTGTTATGCCTCGATATGCAACTATTTTTGGTGTGATGCTGATGGCTTCTGTTGGTATGCCACTTACTATTAACTTTGTTGGAGAGTTTTTAAGTCTTCTTGGTTTTTATCAACAATCACATATATTGACACTTTTGGCTGGAACAGCAATCATTGTTGGTGCTATCTACATGCTCGCAGCATACAAAAAAATGTTTTTTGGTGAAGTGACAATTGAGGAGAATAGAAATCTTCCAGATGTAAACAAACGAGAGCTTGTAGCACTCATTCCATTGGTAATTATTACTATTTGGTTAGGTGTTTATCCAAAACCTTTGTTAGGACCAATTAATAACTCAGTAGAGGCTGTTGTGGAATTAATGTACAATAAAGCGACTACAGATGAAGCGAAATCTAGAATTCCTGACCTTGTAGAGGGTATAAAAATTACTAAAACTTCTATGAAGGAGGCACACTAATGTTAGCGCCAGTAAATGTTTCTTTAGAGTCTTTAAACTTAATTACTCTAGCACCTATGTTAATACCAATTGTTGGTGCACTTTTAATCTTAGTAATAGAGATATTTAAAACAAGTTTGCATAAGTCTCTCTTTGTAATACTTAGTATACTTTTTTTAGTATTAGATTTTGGAGCACTTTTAGATGCAGCAGGTGTATTTACTCAAAGTGGAACAATTTTAGGTCTATTTGATGTTATGTTAATAGATGGCTTGGCTATTTTGTCTCAATTGATTATCGTAGGTGCTTCAATTTTATTTATTCCTTTATCACTTACACATAAGCGTTTCCATGAGTTTTTATACTCTGAGTTTTTTGCACTCTTTTTATTTATGATCTCAGGCTTCCAGTTCATGGTTGCTACAGATAACCTTATTTTAGTATTTGTTGGACTTGAGACTTCCTCTTTAGCACTCTATACTTTAATTGCAATGCATAACCGTGATAAATCATTTGAAGCAGCGGTAAAGTACTTTACTATGGGTGCTTTGGCAGCAGGTTTTTATAGTTTTGGTGCAATGGTGTTTTATGCACTTACAGGGTCTGTTGAGATTAATCAAATTGCACATATATTAGCTGCAAATGGGTATGCAAATATAGGCTATGTACTTATTGGTGTTACATTTATGCTAGCATCATTTGGATTTAAACTCTCTCTTGTTCCATTTCATACATGGGCACCAGATGTATACGAAGGTGCAAGTGCTGCGATGGCAGGATATATGTCTATTGTCCCAAAAATTGCTGCTTTTGTAGTAGCTATGAGGTTTTTTGAATTCTTAATTCATAGTGGCGTCGTTTGGTTACAAGTAGTTTTATATATTTGTGTAGTCGTAACAATGACTGCTGCAAATATGTGGGCACTTGTGCAAACAGATGTAAAGCGTATGCTTGCCTATAGTTCTATTTCGCACGCAGGCTTTGTGATGGCGGCTATTTTAATAGGTACAACACAAGCAAATAGTGCACTCTTTTTATATTGGATTTTATTTAGCTTTACAAACCTTGGCTCGTTCTCTATGTTATGGATGTCTCGTCAAAAACATCTTCCAGCACATCAATCAAGTGACCATACTTATGATAAGTTTGCAGGTATGATAAAAACTTCTCCAGTTGCAGCAGTAATTATGGGACTATTTATGCTTAGTTTAGCTGGTTTACCACCATTTGGTCTTTTCTGGGGTAAACTTTATATGATTAGTTCTGCTGTAAATGCTGATTTTAAATTTTTAGCACTTATTATGGCACTTAACTCAGCAATAGCTGGTTATTACTATGTGAAGCTTATTGTTTATATGTTTATGAAAGAACCAATTATGGGGAATGATGGGCAGGTATATGAAGCAAATGCTACACTTCCTATGAAATCAATAATTGGTTTTGCAGCAGTAGGAACCATATTTGCTTTTTTAGCAATAAATCCATTGTTAGAGTTTATTACAGCTTTTGTATATAATAGCGGATACTAGTAAGTTAAAATAAATTACGAAAAGGAAAGAGAATTTGTTTAAATGGGTACTCTTCGTCCTCTTTGTACTCTCTCAAATTAATCTTTTTGCACTAGAAATATCTATGGATAGTGCAAAAGATGATTTTATGAAATACTCCACTCTTCAATTATCTGATAAAAATGATTTTATATGTCAAGAGATCAAAAATGATTTTGATGTAACAACAGAAGTGGTGTGTGCATTTTCAAAAAGACCAGCTAAAAACATAAAAAGTTTACAAAATGATTTTTTTAAAGTGAACACACTTATAAAAGATGATACTTTTTTTCTCTCAGTAAAACCAATACATAAGATTAAACTTCTTGCAGAAATATTTGATTTAACAAAAGATGATACTACGTTTGAAGCCAAGCCCACACTTTCAAATTTATGGATTATAATAGGTTATAAAGATAAACTGCCTTTGATTCATCAAGATGAAGATTCAGATATAGGGATTAATTTTCCATTCTATCTTGATAAAGACAAACTACCGTATGTTGGAAGTTTAGATATTAAAGGTAATCCTGTATATATCAAAAAAGTGGGAGATGTTAAAGAGTATTTAAAAGTTAAACAGTTTTATAAAGAGAAAAAGTATGATTTATGTATAGAGACTATAGATAATGTTTTAAAAGAGTATCCAAATACACTGTTTAAAGCAGAATTAATTTATAATAAAATTAGAGTTTACTCAAAATTAAATGATTCTGACAATGTTGTTGCTAATTCTAAAATTTATCTTCGAGAGTACTCATCAAACGAAAATATACCAGAAGTTTTAGCACTTGTCTCAAGAGCATACTCTCGTATAGGGCTGAGTACAGATGCTGATTACTTTTTTGACAGACTCTTTAGTGAACATGAAAATTCTGTATTTGCAAAGTGGGGCTATATCTATAAAGGTGAAATGTTTGAGAGTTCTGGCGCAGCAAGTCAAGCAATTATTTTTTATAAAAAAGCACTTGATGAGACGCAAAACCTTGAAGTTGCAACTACGGCAGCTTATAGGTTAGCGCATATCAGATTGGGTATAAACTCAAAAGATGCAGCAAACTATATTATGAAAATAGTAAATGCATATCCAGCTTATTTTATGGAAGATTTACAAACGTCTCGAGAGATGATGTTTACTTTTGAGGATGAAGGAGATTATGCAACAGCGGCAGCCATAGCACAATGTATAATCAATGAAATAAATCCAAGTTATGATGAGTATGAATCCTATCTTAAAGATATAGCTTTATGGTTAGCACAAACACCAGATAAACAAAAAGCACTTGTAGCAATTAACAAATATATAGCGCAATTTCCAGATGGTGATTTTATAAATGAAATACAGATAGCAAAAGATGCTTTGTTCTTTGATACACCAGACCTGAATGTAACAACACGACTTAGTGAGTACGATAAACTCATTGAAGATTATAGCGATGATACGATTGGAAATCGTGCAGTATATGAAAAAGCAAAATTATTACTTGAGACTGCTCAATATAATGATATTTTGGCGATGAAAGAGCAAGTTCTACGATTAGATGCTGATATTTATCCAGATAAGGAAGATATTATTACCAATGCTGCTACTGGAGTTATGGAAGAGTCACTTAAGAAAAAAGAGTGTAAAGAAGTTCTTGTAATATCGAATGATTATAATATTACACTCTCCAACAGCTGGGATGATGGTATTTATGAGTGTGCTATGAAAGGTGGAGATTATCAACTCTCAAAAAGTATAGTAGCAAAAAATTTAAAAGTACAAGAGATAGAGCTAAGAAAAAAATGGCTTTATCGTTATATAGAAGTAAATTTTGCAACAGGTAATTATAGTGAAGTTGTTGCTGCATCTAAAGATTTAATTAAATTGATAGATGATGCTAAGAAGTCACAGTATAAAGATGTTTACCGATACCTTTTTGATGCTTACGATAGATTAGAAAAGAAAGAAAACTTAATCTCTGTCATGACAAGCATAGAAGAGATATATGGTCTTACATATAAAGATATAGAACGCTATGTAACAATGGCTTCAATAGGTCTACAGAGTAAAGATGATGCTATGGTTGTAAAGTATGCACAAAAAGTGATGAAGATTCAAGAATCTTCCTCTTCAAATGCGCAGAGTCCGTACATAGAGTTTACACTCTATCAAGCATACATGAATCTCGAAAATTATAATCAAGCGCTTGATGTGATAGAGTCACTCCATAGTGTTCAACTTAGTAAAAATGACCGAGCAAAACAGAAGTATCTCTTAGCAACTGTTCAGAGAAAACTTTGGAGAGATGATGAGGCTAGTAAATCACTTCAAGAAGCGATAGATGCAGACCCAGAGTCTGCTTGGGCAAAGTTAGCACAGAGTGCTAAAAGCCTTTAAAAAAAGATTAAATCTCTAAACAATCACTAATACTATAAAGACCAATGTCTTGGGAAACAAGCCAGCTAGCAGCACGTATAGCACCTTTAGAAAAGGTGTTCCTTGATGTTGCAGTGTGGTTTAACTCTAAAAATTCACCATCATTATAAAAACCTACTGTATGACGGCCTACTATATCTCCACCGCGAAGTGCCATGACAGATATTTCATCTTTTGTTCTTGCTCCAATATTTCCATCTCTTCCACTGACACGAACTTTATCTAAATCAAGATTTCGTCCTTTTGCAGCAGACTCACCTAGAGTAAGTGCAGTGCCACTAGGCGCATCTTTTTTATGTTTATGATGCATCTCTACTATTTCTATATCAAAGCCCTCTAGGGCAGCAGAAGCTTGATAAACAAGCTTATTAAGTAAGGCAACTCCAAGAGACATATTTGTAGCATAAAGTAGAGGCATAAGTTCACTTGCACTTTTTAGGAGGTTTAATTGATGTATACTTAATCCTGTTGTTCCAATAACAAGAGGTTTAGGTGTAGTCATAGCAGCTTCTAAAAGCTCTTCACAAGCTTCTGGAAGTGAGAAGTCAATGATAACGTCACTTGCATGCAAAAACGATTTCATATCAGAGGTAACTAAGATAGATGGATCGATTGAAAAATCTAAATCATTACGTACAAATACCGCATTTAAACTTATGTTTTCAGCTATTTTCAAATCTTCAATGAGAAGTTTTCCAACACGTCCACTTGCACCAAATACGCCAACTCTTACCATACTTTTACCTTCAAAATAATTTCAAGAATGATACCAAATCTTTGATTAATTAAAAGATTAGTCGTTTAAAAGCTCATCTACATAAGCAATAGCACTCAGAGCTGCAACAGCGCCGTCACCTGCTGCACTCACAACTTGTTTTGGTGCTTCAATTCTCATATCACCTGCAGCAAAAAGACCAGGAACTGAAGTTTTCATACTTAAATCAACTATAACTTGTCCTTGCTCATTCATAGCACAAAGAAAGCTTCCATCCTCTTGTAGAAGTGTCTGATTATTTACATCATTGCCTACAAATATAAAAACACCGGGAACT
This sequence comes from Sulfurimonas sp., assembly GCA_041595535.1. Lineage (GTDB taxonomy): Bacteria > Campylobacterota > Campylobacteria > Campylobacterales > Sulfurimonadaceae > Sulfurimonas. Next base: position 31,092 of record JBFHKA010000013.1, read on the forward strand.
TCAATCTCTCTACGTTCACCATTTCTATCTTTTACACGTAAGCCTGTTACTCCTGTATTGTCACCATACACTTCATCAGGGAAAGAGTTTAAAACAAGCTCTATATTTTCTGCTTTTTTAACTCTCTCTATAGTATTTGGTGCAGAGCGAAAACTTTCACGTCTATGTACAAGATAGACTTTTGAGCAGATTTTTGCAAGATAGAGAGCTTCTTCAAGAGCTGTATCTCCACCTCCAATAACAGCAACCTCTTTTCCTTTATAGAAAAAACCATCACACGTCGCACATGTACTTACACCTTTTCCAAAAAATTCACTCTCACCTGTAAAACCAGCGCGACGAGGAGAAGAACCTGTACCTATAATGACACTATGCGCTTGTGTTGTAGTTTTATCCTCTTTGTGGATAGTAAAAATATCATCTTTTTTTGTTACACGTAACACATTAACCATCTCATGTACGAGACCAAATTTTTGACACTGTGCTGGCCAAGACATCATCAAATCCATTCCAGATACTTCACCTGCAACACCTGGATAATTCTCTATTTCTGAAGAGTTCATAATCTGTCCTCCAGGCATACCTTTTTCAAACATCACCACATTTTCCATGCCACCGCGAGTTGTATAAAGTCCAGCTGTTAAACCGGCAGGTCCACCACCAATAATAGCACAATCTAATATCATATATATATCCTTTTATAACTTGTTTGCTTCTTTTGATAACTCTTTTAAATTATCTAGTTTATGTATATTACTATCTTGTTTATAAAGAGCATCTTTATGCTTTTTTATAAAAAAAATAGAAGGGGATTCGTAAATATTAAATCTCTGAATAAACGCAAGAGAAGTCTTTGTACCACTTCTTAGAAAAATTGTATTTTTCGTATTTTCTCTTACTCTGTTGTAGTAATCTATGGCGAGTATAGGATATTTTAGCTCTATATTTGCCAATTGCTCCATGGTGCCTTTTTCTTGAGAAGAGTAAAAAACTACAATATATCTTTGAGCATCTGGAGTGAAAATATCATGCTTTTCATAAAAAGTCCATTCTTTGAAATCTATAAATTTATACTCTGAAAACTTGTAATTGAAATAAGCAAAGGCGGCAGCTACCATAGCCGCACCAAAGAAAGAGGCTAAGAGAGTAGAAAGAGAGAAGAGGCTTGTGCCTCCTTGTCTTTTCAACTATAAAGCCTTAAGGGAAGATTACGCTAAAAGTGCGTTGATTTTATCCGCAAGAGCAGCTTTAGATTGAGCTCCAACGATTTGATCTACCATCTCGCCATTTTTGAAGAACATAATAGTAGGAATAGAACGAATACCAAATTTCACAGCGATATCTTGCTCTTCATCTGTATTTACTTTACAAATTTTTGCTTTTCCTTGAAAATCTTCTGCTAACTCTTCAATAACAGGAGCAATCATACGACAAGGTCCACACCATGGAGCCCAAAAGTCAACTAAAGATACACCTTCTGCAAGTGTCGCTTCAAAATTTTCGCCTGTTAATTCTACGTATTTACCCATAAATAAATCCTTTTTATATTTTATATGTGGAACATTATACAAATGATACTATTAAGGCTACCTTTACTTAGAATTTAAAACTTGATTGATAAAAAAATAAAAAGTATAATTTCACCAAACTATAAAGGAACTTGAATGAAGCTAACTATTACAGATGGACAGATTGGGGTACGACCTCCAGTCACAAAGCCACACCCTGGGTTTTTAGATGAGGTTGGTGAAGAGAAATTTCATGCTTTGGTTTATAAACATTATGAACTGATCGAGACGAGTGATATAGCTTTTTTATTTCCTGTATTTGATGAAGAAGACTTTGCTGAAGCAAAAAAACATGCTTTTGATTTCTTGATTCAAGAGTGCGGAGGACCTGAGTATTTTAAACAAACTCGTGGGGATTCTCACATGGTAGGGCGTCATGCTCCATTTCGTATAGATGAAGAGGGGCGTAAGACGTGGCTTTCGCTTTATATACCACTTCTTGAAGGTTTAGTAGATGAGGGCATTACACCTGAATATATAGAGTCTTTTTGGAATTATTTAGATACTTTTTCAATGTGGTTGGTCAATACTGAAAGTTAACTCTATGAATGGCATCTCTCTTTTTTCAAATGTTGGTATAGCAGAGACGTACATCAAAAACCATGGAATTACTATGAAAGTAGCCAACGAATTGGTTGTAAAACGTACGAAATTCCATCATGAAATGTACCCCTCATGCCATAGTGTAGCAGGGAATATAACAGATGCTAGTATTTATGCGCAGGTTTTACACTTAGCACAAAAAGAGAAGTGCGATTTTTTACTTGCTACACCTCCTTGTCAAGGGATGAGTATAGCAGGGCATATGCGAGAGGATGACCCTAGAAATTCTCTTATAAAGTATGTTGTAAAAATGATACAAGATTTGCAACCTTCTTATGCTATCATAGAAAATGTTCCTCGTATACTTACAACATACCTTGTAGACAAACAAAAGAAGATAAAGGTAGTTGATTTTATACTTAGAGAGTTACACATGTATCATGTAAATTATCAAATTGTAGATACTGCAGATTATGGGACACCTCAAAGTAGAAAACGAGCTATTTTTCTCATAAGTAAAAAAGAAAAGTGGGAGTTTCCTCCTAGAGAAAACAGAATAAGTGTTCAAGAGGCTATAGGGCATCTTCCAAGCTTAGAGAGTGGAGAGAGTTCAGAGATTACATACCACTATTCTAAAGAGTTACAGACGAAACATCTGCTCTGTCTCAAGCATACTCCAACAGGAAAATCAGCACTAGATAACGCGAAACATTATCCCAAAAATGAAGATGGAACACGTATAAAAGGCTATGCTACAACGTATAAGCGTATAGATTGGGATAGACCAGCACCTACGGTTACAACTGCAAATGGTTTTATATCTTCACAAAACAATGTGCACCCAGGAGTTTTACAAGAAGATGGAACCTACTCAGATGCAAGGGTTTTAACGCTCAAAGAGATATTTATTTTAACAGGGCTTCCAGATGATTGGCATCCACCAAAGTGGGCGAGTGAGCAGTTTGTTCGTAAAGTGATAGGAGAAGGTGTTCCCCCACGTTTAATAGATAGACTTTTGCGAACGCTACCAAAAGAAACTAAAAATTAATAAACTCACGCTTGCGTTTACGAAAAAACGCACACTCTGTATAACCTACATCTCTTGCCATTTGTACAATAGCATCATTATAGAGTGAAACTTGCTCTGGTTTGTGCGCATCTGATGCAAAAGTGATGGGAATATTAAGCGCAAAAGCCTGTTCTAAAAGTGCCACAGAAGGGTACGCTTCGCCAATAGGTTTTCTATATCCAGCCACATTTAACTCTAAAACCATATCGGCTTCTTTTATAGCTAAGAGAGCATTCTTCGCAATGATGTTTATATCTTTCTTTGGCATAAATTTAAACACTTTGATGAGGTCTAAATGCCCTACAATATCAAAGAGTTTACTCTTTGCCATTTGCTCAATTGCATTAAAGTATTTTTGCCAGATAACATCAATGTCTTCATCCTCATAATGACCAATAAACTCTGGGTTGTCAAAGCCCCATTCATCAATGAAATGAACGGAACCTATAAGGTAATCTACATCCGCACGTAACACTCTTTCATCTATATGTCCTTGAAGGTAATCTACCTCATAACCAAGAAGAATTTCTATCTCATTTTCATACTTTTTTTTAGCAAAAAGAACATTTTCTTCATAATTTTTCATATCTTCAAAGCGCATACGATAGTGAGGGTCGAAATACATAGGAGCATGATCAGAAAAACCAAAAATTTTCGTTTTAGAGGCTATAGCTTGCTGTACATACTCTTCTATTGTACCTTCGGCGTGGTTGCAGAGTGGAGTGTGATTATGGAGGTCTACTATCATTTCTTAGTCTCGTATTTATATATTTTATGTTATTATAGTGACAATTAATAAACTAGACGAATTTTGGTAATGGAGAAAGTTTTATGACGCAGGAAGAACTTGATGCTTTAATGAATGGTGGCATGGATGATATGGATACTTTAGAAGATGAAGTGAGCGAAGATATAGAAGACATCGAAGAAGTAGAAGAAGAAAGTGCACAACAAACGGATTACGATTTTCCTGAAGGCTACTCTGAAAAGACGGCACATCATTGGCCACTTCCTGCTACTGATGAAAATAAAATGGTCCATCAATTAGATGATGTTACAAAAGAGAGTGAAGAAAAAGCGAGTGAAATTTTTGACATCATTGAGGGAATCAGTAATGAGTTGATGGAAAAAGAAGAAAATCTTAATTCTATTTTAGAGACACTAAACTCAAATGTAACACTCTTTAAAACTTTAAATGTAAAATTCCCAGATGTAGAAGCTTTCGCTAAACAACTTGAGTTGAATGAAATAGCAGTTGAGAGTACAAATGAAACACTTGAAGTACTTCAAGCAAGTGGAGATTCCATTATGAATGTCATGGATATTATGCAATATCAAGACATACATCGTCAAAAAATAGAACGTGTTATTAATGTTATGCGTGCTCTTTCAAAATATATGAATACTCTTTTTGAAGGCAAAATTGAAGACAATAAACGTGTTGCATCTGCAACACACATTGCTGGTGATACACATAATGATTTAGCATCTACAGATGATATTGAAGCACTTCTTGAGCAGTTTGGAAAATAATGCAAAAAGTAGAACTACTCTCTCCCGCAGGAAATTTAGAAAAACTTAAAATTGCTCTTGACTTTGGAGCTGATGCAGTTTATGGTGGTGTTTCACACTTCTCTTTACGAATTCGTTCAGGAAAAGAGTTCAGTATGGAAGAGTTTAAAGAGGGCATAGAATATGCGCACGTAAGAGGTAAAAAAGTCTATGCGACTATTAACGGTTTTCCCTTCAACTCGCAAATTCCACTTCTAAAAAAACACATTCTCGCAATGGCAGAACTAAAGCCTGATGCTTTCATCGTTGCAACTCCAGGTGTATTAAAACTCTGTCATGATTTAGCACCAGATATGCCACTACATCTCTCAACGCAAGCAAATGTTATGAATGTTTTAGATGCTCAAATTTATCATGATATGGGGGCTACACGTATTATTACTGCACGTGAAATCTCTCTAAAAGATTTAGTTGCTATTAAAAAAGAGCTTCCAAATTTAGAGCTAGAAGTCTTTGTTCATGGCTCTATGTGTTTTGCTTATAGTGGAAGATGTCTTATCTCTACACTTCAAAGTGGGCGTGTGCCAAATCGTGGTTCTTGTGCAAATGATTGTCGTTTTGATTATGAGCTTTATGCTGCAAATCCTGAGACAGGAACTCTTTTTAGACTCGATGAAGAAGAGGGTGTGGGAACCTACATCATGAATGCAAAAGATTTAAATCTTGCATCACACATGAAAGAGATTTTAGATAGTGGTGTAGTGGATTCTGTAAAAGTAGAAGGGCGCACAAAAACAGCTTACTACGCAGCAACAACAGCAAAAGCTTATAGAATGGCGATTGATGATTATTATGATGGAAAATTTGAGGAGGATAAGTATCAGTATGAACTTCAATCACTTCAAAATCGCGGTTATACAGATGCTTATCTAGTATCGCGTCCATTTGAAAAGCACGATACACAGAGTTTAGACTTTACTATGCAACTTGGAACACATCAAGTAAGTGGTGTTGTCAATGCAGAGGGCACACACTTTTTGTGTAAGTATAAAACTTTACCAAATGATGAAATGGAAGCTGTCTTTCCACTTGGTTCAAAAGTAGAGATTGTAGATAATGAAATTGGTACAACGTATGAGAGAGATGGTCGTTTTTATATGAAGATGAAACAACTCAAAGCTAAAAATGGAAAAATTTGGGAAGAGATTCATAGTGGGAACATCAATGAGATTATTTTGCCAACACCTTTCCCCTCCTATACATTTTTTAGAATTCCTGCTGATTTAGAGATGGGAACGTATCCTAAAAAATAGAAATTAATGTATACTTTCTCTATTAAAAAGAAGGAAATGAAAATATGAAATTTGTATCTATTGTAATCGGTTCAAGAAGTGACTACGAAGTAATGAAATCTTGTTCAGACACACTTGAAGCATTTGGTGTAAACTATGAGATGATTATCTCTTCAGCACATCGTTCACCAGAGAGAACAAAAGATTATATATTAAAAGCTGAGAAAAAAGGGGCACAAGTTTTCATTGCTGCGGCTGGTATGGCCGCACATTTAGCTGGTGTTCTATCTTCTAAGACAGTGAAACCTATTATTGGTGTGCCAATGAGTGCTTCTGCTTTAAGTGGTATAGATGCACTTCTCTCAACGGTTCAAATGCCAGCTGGAATGCCAGTTGCTACAGTTGCTATAGGAAAAGCTGGAGCTATAAACTCTGCATACTTAGCGATGCAAATTTTAGCACTTGGCAATGAAGAGTTAGAAGTGAAACTTAAAGAAGATAGAATTGCTAAAGCAAAAAAAGTAGAGATGGATTCTTTAGAGATTGAAACAATAATTTCTTAATAACGCTTTTTCTTAGGAGAAAATGATGCAGTGGATGAGTGATGATGAGTATAGTAAGTTAACAGGTTTAGAAATCTCATCTATTGATGAGTTAGTCGAACGTGGAAAACTTACTATTAAAGTTGAAGACGGGGTGCGATATATAGACCCTTCTAAAGGTGCTACTGACACTATCGTCCCTGCAAAACTTCAAGAACTTTCTCAAAGAAATACACATGAGATGATGGTACAGCCAGAGTTTATTGAAAAGACTATTGGTACGATTATAAATCTCCATGAAAAAGTACTTGACGCTAAAGATGAAACTCTTGAAGCTGTAAGAGTTGAAAACGCTTTTCTCCGTGAAGCATTGAACTCTTTGCAAGAACTGTATGATGAAGATAGAACAACGATTCATACACTCCAAGAACAGCTAAAACTCTCTCAGCAAGAGGTAGAATTTATGCGACGTAAGTATAAACTTATGTGGAATAAAGCTATCGAAGAACACACAAACTAAGCGATATGAATATTGCTGAAGCTTGTGTTACGTGCATAATAAATCAGAGTGTAAAAGTTGCTGATGCCATTCAAGCAAATAAAGAACTCAAACATACTTTAATTTCAACTGTAGAGCAGATGAGCAAAGAGTTTTCTTTTGCAAAAAAACCACCCGAAATTGCTGCTGATGTTTATGAGAAAATGGCACTCTTAGCAAATAAAACTGATTTGTATGATGAGGTAAAAACTCTCTCAACACACAAAGCTCTCTCCTTTGTTCCTCTGTTACGTGCGAAATTAGAAACAGCGCAAGATAAACTTTTAACAGCTACAAAAATAGCTGTGGCTGGGAATGTCATTGACCTTGCTGCAGAAGTGGAGTTTGATTTAGAAGAAGAGTTGCATAAAATCTTCGATACACAATTCGCACGTAACGATTATTTTGTAATGCGAGAAGCATTACAAAATGCCACAAATGTTATCATCCTTGGAGATAATGTTGGAGAGCATATCTTTGACCTTATTTTTATAGAAACTTTGCAAGAGCTGTATCCAAACATAGCATTTTCTTACTTTGTTAGAGGAAATCCCATCATTAACGATGTGACGCTCAAAGAGGCAAAAGAGGCAGGATTTGAGAGTGTATGTGAAGTGGTAGATAGTGGTGTAAATACTCCAGGCTTTACATACAGTCGAGCTAATGATTACGCCAAAGAGCTATTTGACAAAGCAGATTTAGTCATAAGTAAAGGGATGGGGAATTATGAATGTTTAAGTCCTTCTCATAGAAACAACATTTGCTTTTTACTCAAAGTAAAATGTGGAGTAGTGGCAAATTCTTTAGATGCACAAATAGGAGACATAATATGCAAAATAGTTTAAAAGCTTTAGTTTTTTTCTTCGTGATTACATTTTTACCGACCGTTACGTGCGCAAATGATTATAGAGCAAAAATGTATGTTTCCCTCGTGGGAATGAGTATGGATTATAGAGAGTATAACGATAATGGGGTCATCTTAGATAGCGAAAAGTCAGACTTTATTGATGTTTTTGGTTCTGAGATAGGGTATATATTTTATTTTTTATCAGATGAAGTTGCATACTCTCAAATTGATATAAACCTAATGAGTATAAGTGGAAAAACAGAATATGTGGGTGCTTTACTCCATAGTGAAGATGCTTATGGAAGTTACAAAGGTAAGACAAATAATAGCATTGAAGATATAAGTGGTATTTATAGATATAACTTTATTTTAAATGACGCTGTGGAGTTCAATGCTGGTATAGGACTAGGATTTAGATACTGGATACGAGGACTCTCTTCTGTACAAGAAGAGACATACTATTGGCTCTCATTAAGACCATCTTTGGGGATGAAAATAAATATAATTGACGCTCTGTATCTCGCTCCTGTTCTTGAGTATCAATACGGCATTTTACCTAGTATGAAAGCAAGTGGATTTGATTCTGCATTTAAGTTATCAAGTGCAGATATTATAAAGTTTTCTTTGCCAATCAGTTATGAAATAGGTGAGCGTATTGAAATATTTACAGCATATACTTTTGAGCAACAAAAAATTGGTAGATCAGAAAATATTAACAAAGGTACATACTACTATTATGAGCCAGACAGTACAGCAAATAACCAATATATAAAGTTTGGCGTGGCATTTAAATACTAAAAAAGTCAAATAAGATATAATTCTAAAACTATAAAGATTACAAGATATAATGAAGGGATTAAAGAGATGATAACTTTTAGCGAAATGTTACTAAAACTACAAGAATTTTGGATGAATGAGGGGTGCAATATTGTACAGCCTTACGACATTCCAGCTGGAGCTGGTACATTTCACCCAGCTACATTTTTACGTTCACTTGACTCTACTCCTTGGTCTGTAGCTTATGTCGCACCATCACGCCGTCCGACTGATGGGCGTTATGGAGAGAATCCAAACAGACTTGGTTCGTATTATCAGTTTCAAGCACTTATAAAACCGTCTCCAGATAATATTCAAGAGTTATATTTAAAATCATTAGAGTATCTTGGACTTGATGTTTCAAAGCATGACATTCGTTTTGTTGAAGACAACTGGGAATCGCCAACACTTGGTGCTTGGGGACTTGGTTGGGAAGTTTGGCTTAATGGTATGGAAGTAACACAATTTACATACTTTCAACAAGTTGGAGGGATTGAGTGTAATCCAGTCGCAGTTGAAATCACATACGGAACAGAGCGTTTAGCTATGTACCTTCAAGGTGTAGATACAGTCTTTGACATTGTTTGGAATGTAGATAAACATGGAAATAAAACACTCTACAAAGATGTACATAAAGAGGGCGAAATAGAGTTCTCAAAATACAACTTTGAAGTAGCAGATACAGAGATGCTCTTTGCAGAGTTCAATGCTAAAAGTGAGGAGTGTCTTAGAACTTTAGAAGCTGGACTTCCTCTGCCAGCGTATGACTTGTGTATGATGGCATCTAATACTTTCAATGTTTTAGATGCACGTAAGGCTATTTCTCAAACAGAACGTCAAAACTACATCCTAAAAATCCGTGAACTCTCAAAAGGGTGCGCAGAACTCTATAAAGCGCAAGAAGCTGAGAGAAATGAGAGAGTTAGAGGTTAGATAGAAGTAGTTTCTCTGAGGAGAAAGTACTATATTGGTGTGCGAGTTAAGTCCTTTCTATATAAGATACAATTAAAATTTTCTTCTAAGTCTCAAAAAGCTAAACTGTTATACTAAAAATATATTTTCATATTTATTGACTAGAATTCGTTGTTAACATAGTGCTTAGGAGTTTTTATATTGTATAAAGTAGCGGATTTTTTTTGTGGTGGTGGTGGTTTTTCTGAAGGTTTCAAATTGGCTGGATTTGAAATAGTTTTTGCTGTTGATAAATGGCAACCTGCAATTACAACACATCACGCAAACCATTCAAAAGCAGATAGTAGAGTAGATGATGTAATTAGAATATCAAATTTGCCAGATGAAGAATTTCACAAACTCATTCCCGATACAGAGATTATAATTGGATCTCCTCCTTGTACATTTTTTTCTAACTCAAATAAATCTGGTAAAGGAGATAAATCATTAGGAATACAACTAATTGAAGCTTATCTTAGAATTGTAGTCAGAAAAAAAATAAAGAAAGATTCTGTGCTAAAACATTGGGTTTTAGAGAATGTACCAAATGTTGAATTATATATAAAAGATATATATGAATATAGAGAGTTAGGGATAGATGCTGATGGTAAATTACAAGTTAAATATCCATCTTCAAAAGTTTATAATGCAAAATATTTTGGTGTAGCCTCTAATAGAAAAAGATATTTTTGCGGGAATTATCCTGAGCCAGAACAGTTAATACATGATGATAATGACGTAAGAACTATTAACGAAATTTTACAATTCATTAAACCACCAAATCATAATCTAGAAGAAAAAATACAAGATCCAAATTATATTGACTTTCAAATGACTTCAAAGGATATAACAGATCATCATTACATTATGGAAATTGCTGAGTTTGAATGGCAAAAAGCAAAAATAATGAAGCAAGATAAAGGTTATATGGGAAAAATGTCTTTTCCTGAAAATTTAGATAAGCCATCAAGAACCATAATGGCGACTATGTCATGTTCTGCCAGAGAATCAATGATATATCCTTATATACCTGAACAAAATAGATATAGAATACCGACTGTAAGAGAAATTGCTTCAATTATGAGTTATCCTTTAGATTATAGATTTTATGGAAAAAGTAAAAGTATTAAATATAAGTTAGTAGGTAACTCTGTCCCTCCAAAAATGTCTTTTGCAATAGCTAATGCAATCGTGAAATATAATAAATTGCCAATATCTAAAGAATACATACCAATTAAATTTCATGAGAAACCTATAGAAGATTTTATAAATCTTAATTTTAATGAGTTTCATTTAAATGTAGAAAAACCTAAAAAAGAAACAGCTAAATTCAAATACCATATTCCTTATTTAATTATCAACGCTTTTAGAGTAGAGTTAACAAATTATAATTCAGATTTTGAAAACTTAAGTTTTCAATGGGATGTAGAAATACATAAGAGTCAAGGAAAAAATGCAAAAGTATATCACCCACTTATTGACATAAGTGTTTTTGAAAAAGAGCATAGAAAAAAAATAAATTCTTTTTGTAATAAAACTATAAAAAAATTAACTAATGGAAATGACTTCCAGAAACACTATTGCCAAATAAAACTTAAAAAAACTGAAATAGATATTGGACCTTATGAACTTCTTGATATAATAAAAGAATTTTTGGACAATAATTTTGAAAAAGAATATTTTCAAAAGAATATCATTTATGATGAAAAACAAATAACTATACCTTATATAATTGGTATAGGATTTTATGTTTTAAGACAAGTGGCTAAACAAATGAATCATTAAGGAGATATGCAAATGGATTCTAAACTACGTGAAATAAAGATACAAGAGCAAATTAGTCGAGGACATTGTTCAACTAAAAGAATGTCCTACGGATCTGAAAAAAGTAAAGATATGAAAGCATATGATATAAATGTGGATTATTTGGTTTTTAATCAATACAATGGGCGTATAGGAACTTTTGTAAAAACTTATGAAAAGCAATATGGAAAAATAGATGCAGAAACACCAGAAGGTGAAGAAAAAATAATAAATTTTTTGTGGAAATCCAAAGAGAATAGAAATAAAGAAACACTTATTGATATTAAGGAAAAAGGCCAATTAGAAATTGGAATAGTTACAAAAGACGGTGTTGTGATTGATGGTAATCGTAGATGTATGTTACTTAAAAGAATAGCAAAAGAAGAACATAGTAGCCCCACTTATTTTAGGGCAGTAGTACTAGACGATACATTGAATTCTAATCCTAAGGAAATCAGAAAACTCGAAACAATTTATCAAATGGGAGTTGATGAAAAAGTTGATTATAATGCTATTGAAAAATATTTAAAATGTAGAGATTTATTTGAGGAAGATGGATTTACATTAGAAGAAATTGCAAAAATGATGGGTGAAATTAAGGTGTCAGGTAAGCCTAATATTGAAAAAATCCAAGAATATTTAGATATTTTAAAATTAATGGAAGAATATTTAGACACCTATAAATATAATGGGATGTATACTAGGTTAAGTGAAGAAAAAGTTGAAGGACCTTTTGTTGATGTAAGAAATTATTTAGAAACACATAGTGAAGGCAAAAGAATACAAGGAAGAGATTGGCAGCCAGATAATGATGACATATCTGATCTTAAAACTGTATATTTTGATTATATTAGAGCTGGTTTTGGAACACATAAAATACGAGATATTGGTAACCCTTCTAAAGGTCAAGGTTTTTTTAATCATGGAAAATTGTGGAAAGAATTCATTTCAAGATATGAAGAAAAATTAGAACCTATAAATGAAAATGAAAAACCATTAAGTGATTTAATGATGGAGAGACCAGAAGAAAATATAGAAGATATTATTAAAGCAAGAGATAAAGATTGGCAAAAAATTGCAGAGCCATTATTAAAAGAAAACTTGGGCAAATGTCAAAGAGAACTTGAAGATATTAAAGATGCAAATCAACCCATTGAGCTTTTACAAAGAGCTAAAAAGACACTTGAACAAATTAATACAGATAGTGAAACATTTGATGAAAGTATTCTTGATATGGTTAAAGAAATTAATAGCATATTGTGGGATTTTCAAAAAATTATTAAGAAAAAATAAGAAATTAAAATGAATATTTTAATAAATATAATAAATAATCGATTCGTGTTAACTGGAGACATAAACTATATAAAACATAAACGAAGAGCTAAAAATAATTTTCTTAGTATTAGCGCTGTTATAGAAGAAAATATAATTTTAATCCCTTTTAGTTCAGAAGAATATCCAAATGAATACGATGATAAAGAAAAGCAATATAAATCTATATTAAAATTATTAGATAAATTTGATATAGAGTATGAGAAAACAGAAGAAGCTAAAATCTTCTTAGATGATATAGATAAAAAAAATAAAAATTTTCTTGAATTTTCAATAAAAGCAAAAAACATTCGTAATAATAAGCATGAAAATGAGGATTTTAAGAATTTTACAAATATTATTGAAAAAGTACTAGTACGAGTACCATATAAATTACAATTACTTTCTGCATATCATTTGGCATTTTCACAAAATGCATGTAACTTTTCCGTACCTGGAGCTGGAAAAACAGCAACTGTATATTGTGCTTATACTTATTTGAAAAGTTTGCTTGATGATAATTCAAAAAAAGTTGATAGACTTTTAATTATTTCTCCTTTAGCAGCTTTTGCACCTTGGAAAAACGAATATAAAGAATGTTTTGGTGAAGAAACCACAATCAAAGAGCTTGTTGGTGTTTCCCCAGATGAAAGAAAAAACCATTTTTACTCAGATTCATATACAGAGATTACACTTATATCATATCAAAGTGCTTCAAGTACTTTGGATATTGAGAATATAAAAGCATATTTAAAGCGTTATAAAGTAATGGTTGTACTTGATGAAGCACATAAAATAAAAAATGTAGATGGTGGAAAACAAGCTGAAGCAATATTGTCAATTGCAAAATATGCTACTTCGAGAGTGGTTTTAACAGGTACACCAGCTCCTAATGGATATCAAGATTTATATAATTTATATAAATTTATTTATCCAAGTCATAATGTTATTGGTTATCCATTACATTATTTGCAAGAGTTATCAGATACCTTTACAGCTAAAGCAAAACAGGATATAAAATATTTAATTGAGAATATTTCCCCTTTTTTTATTAGAGTGAAAAAATCGGATTTAAAGTTGCCTCCACCTGTGTATCATGAACCAATAATTGTTCCAATGAACTCAAGTCAGAGACAAATATATGATTATATAGAAAAAAAATATATTGACTACTTTGAGCAGGAAGCTAATACTAATAGTTTTATGAATAAATTAAAAAGGGCTAAATTGGTTAGACTAATGCAATGTGTTACTAACCCTAATTTGTTAAATAAAGCATTAGATGACTATTTAAGCGAAGAAGGATTAGTTAGTAATTTAAATGTTGATGATAGAGGTATTATGGAGGTAATTAAGTCTTATAATACAAAGCAAAATATTCCTCCAAAGTTTTTAAAGATTAAAGAACTTTTAACGGATATATTTAAGAACAATGGTCCAGATGGAAAGGTGATTATTTGGACCATTTTTGTTCAAAACATTTTAGATTTAAAAGATTATTTAAATTCACAAGAAGTAGAATGCGAATTACTATATGGCGAAACACCTAATGAAAATGATAATACTCCAGAAGACATTATTACAAGAGAAAAAATAATACATAACTTTCATAAAGAAGACTGTAATTATAAAGTTATTATAGCAAATCCATTCGCTGTTGGAGAATCAATATCACTACATAAAGCATGTCATAATGCTATTTATTTGGAGAAAAATTTTAATGCTGCTATGTATATGCAATCAAAAGACAGGGTTCATAGATATGGTTTAGACGAAAGAGATATAGTAAATTATTATTATTTATTGTCGGAGTCTTCAATTGACCAAACAATACATACCAGAGTTTTAGAAAAAGAACAAAGAATGCTTAATATTATAGAAAATGAAGAAATTCCATTATTGAATATGAATATGGATGATTCAAATAAAGAAGATGAAGATGATATAAAAGCAGTAATTAGAGATTATTATGATAGAAAATGTTCTAAAGCATAATTACCTTGGTAATAAAAGTCAAATATTATATATCAATGATCTTTTGTTAAAAGGAAAATTTACTAAAGATGAATTATTTAAAGTATGCTCATCAAAAGAATATACTTATAGCAAGTCATTTCACGGTATTATACAGCTACTACTATGGCTTAATATAATCAAAAACGATATAGAAATCTCCCTTATTAAAGAACTCTCAAATAAGAATTTTTTAAAAGAGTTTACTTTATTGTTATTTTCAAAACTTTCATACGAAAAAGAATTACATAACTTTATAAATAATAAAAATATTATTTATAACCAAAAATTAGGTTCCATTTTTATTAAAAATAATTTGATTCCTCTTAAGTTCTCAGCATTACGAAATTTGTTGATGAACATAGAATTATTTGGTCAAGATAATTTAATTAATAACCAATTTATAATAAATAGAGAATTTTCTCAATGCTTTATTGATATTATAATTCCACTTATTGAAAAATCTCAACTTAATAATGTTAGCTTAGAAGATTTAGAATTATTGCACAATAAGAAAAAAGAAATTGGATTTGAAGCTGAATTATTTGTATTGGAATATGAGAAGAGAATAAGAATTAATCATTATAAAAATAAAAATATTAAAATTGTTTCTGAGCTAGATGTAAGTGCAGGATATGATATTTTATCTTATCAAACAGATGACTCAATTTTACTCGATAAATTTATAGAAGTAAAATCATTTAGTGGTGAAGAATCTTTTTTTTGGTCAAGAAATGAAATAGATGTAGCCAAGATAAAAGAAAATGAGTATTTTCTATATTTAGTTGATAGATCAAAAATGAATAATGAAAACTACATACCAACTATAATACAAAACCCATATGAAAACGTATTAAATAAAGATAATTGGAAAAAAAGAATTGAAAAATATTTTGTTACAGTTTAATCAGCAATTATATAATAAAGCTAATAAGTGTTATACGATGGTTAACTGACACAATTTCATCCAATAATTTAGATAAAATTACATGAACATATTAAGATATCCAGACAATAACAATATTCAAGTAAAAATCAGACAACAACTATTTAAGCTTTGAAAGTCGTGGAAAATATAGATTAAAATAAGAGAATTATGATGCAGATAGATATTAAAATTACAGAAGTATTGTCAAAAGTTGTAAGTGTTGACGCCACATCCGTAGAAGAAGCTATCGACATTGTAAATGAAATGTACCGTGAAGAAGAGATTGTTTTAGATTACTCCGATTTTGATGGTAATGTAACCATTGAACAAAAACAAAATAGTGTAAATCTTAGGTCAAACACTTGAATGAAACACTCTTGAATCCACACAAACAGCTCCTCTCTTGGTATGCTTTGTATGGACGTGATGAACTTCCTTGGCGAAATACAGACGATGTGTATGCGGTGTATGTGAGTGAGATTATGCTTCAACAGACACAGGTGAAGCGAGTGCTTGAAGAGTACTATTTTCAGTTTTTAGAAAAGTTTCCTTCACTTTTGGCTCTTGCATCTGCTTCCTTAGATGAAGTGTTTGCTATGTGGAGTGGGCTTGGGTACTATAGACGAGCAAAAAATCTTCACGAGAGTGCAAAGCTCTCTCTTTTTGGGCTTCCCAAAGAGTTGAAATCTTTACAAAAACTTCCCGGCATTGGTAGGTATACAGCAAGTGCAATTTGCAGTTTTGGGTATAATCAAAACGTAAGTGTACTTGACACAAACATCGCAAGAGTCTTAGCTCGTTACTTTGGAGTTGAAGATGCTTCGCAGAAAAAACTATGGGATTTGGCAGATGATTTTTTAAATCACTCTTTCGCACGTAACCATAATTTAGCACTGATGGATTTGGGTGCGATGGTCTGTTTGCCTAAAAATCCTTCATGTGAACTTTGCCCTTTTCTTGAGAGTTGCAAGGGTACTTTGGAACCAATGAAGTACTATAAAACAAAGAGCAAAATCTATGAAGAGAAGAAACTCCATTTTGCTATTTGTGTGAAAGAAAACAAAATTGCTATGAGAAACTCTAAAGAGGGAATGTACAAAGATATGCTCGAACTTCCAATGCTTTTAGAGAGTGAACTCATTGAGGCTGATTTACAAAAGAGTTTCATAGGCTCGTTTAAACATGCCGTGACAAAGTATAGACTTCAAGTACATCTCTACGCTGTTTCGTCTCTTGATGAGGAGTGTCACTGGTATGCACTTGATGCTTTAGATGAAGCTCCAATCTCTTCTATGACACAAAAAGCTCTGAAACTTTGGAGTGGCGTATAGATGCAAACACTTATAGGGCAAATCGACCGCATTCTTTTTGAAGATGAGGGCTTTTTTATAGCTGTTTTAAAGTCTGGTGAGAAGATAAGCGGGACGTACTATGAGAGTGATATAGAGAGTATAAAAGGCTCGGCAATCACCCTAAAAGGTGTTTGGGAAGAGCATAAGAAATACGGAAAAACTTTTAAGTTTGAACACTTAAAAGTCAATCAAAATGAACTCTTTTTCTTTCTCAACAAAATCATCAAAGGCTTCACAAAAAAACTCTCAGCTGAACTTATAGAGCATTTTGGTGCTGAAAAACTTGTAGAGATTTTAGACAATGACATCGAAAAACTCTTAGAGTTTAATGGCATCAAGGAGAAGCGTCTCAAGAAGATACAAAGCTCTTGGAAACAGTTTCGCTCTATGCGAAGACTTGGAGAATTTTTAAGCCCCTTTGATGTCTCGCCAGCACTACTTACAACCATTGCTACCGCTATGAAAGATGTAGATGAGCCTTGCCAAAAGATAAAGGAAAATCCTTATATATTGACAGCTATTAACTCTATAGGTTTTAAAAGAGCAGATGAATTGGCTCTAAAAATGGGAGTCGCTAAGGAAAACGAAGGGCGTATAAGTTCTGCTATGGATTATGTGCTTATGAACTATTGTGAAGCGCAGGGAAATAGTTGTATTGCCAAAGAGGTGCTTTTTAGCGGGCTTGATGAACTACTCGGTTTTTTCCAGAAAGAGAAACTTTATGAGACTGCTCTTATTGAGAGAGTTTTAGAGTCAAGCATAGTGATTATGAAAAATGACCGCGTTTCACCTGCAAGACTCTATGATGCAGAGAAATTTTTATATGATACTTTTACAACCAGAGCGAAGAAAAACAGTGGCGGTTTTGTAAAAGATATAGATGAGTTTTTGGCATCCTCTGAGCTTAAACTTGGTGAGCAACAAAAAGAGGCACTTGTAAAGATAAACAACGGAGCTATGCTTCTTCTCTTGGTTGGATATGCAGGAACTGGAAAGAGTACGACTTCACGAACTATTTTAGATTTGCTCAACACAAGATATGACAAAAAAGAGATTATGACATGTGCCCTAAGCGGTATAGCTTCTCAAAGAATTAGCGATACAACGGGTTATGAGAGTGCTACGATTCAGTCACTTTTGGTCAAACATGAGTCTGTAGATAAATTTCCTTATTCGGTTGTTCTTATCGATGAAGCTTCCATGATAAACTCTTCACTCTTTGCAAGACTCATGGCAAAAATTGCCAATGATGCAATCGTCATTATAGTCGGAGATGATGCGCAACTTCCTCCCATAGGTGCAGGAAATGTACTCAGTGATGCACTTACTTTGGAGCTTGCACCAACTGTAAAACTGACACAAATCTATCGTCAAAGCCAAGACCAAGCAATTACACTCATAGCAAATGATATACGCCGTGGTGAGATACCAAACTACAGACAAAAGTATGAAGATTTTGAGTTTGTAGAAGTCAGTATAGACAACTATTATGCGGCTAAAAATCAGCTCTCAGCAGATGAATTAAAAGTGTTACGTGCAGAAAATTCAAACCAAATAATTGTAGAGATACTCCACCGTGTTGTAGACTCTATAGAGAAGGCAAGATACCGTCTCAAAAACAAGCAAATAAAAGAGTATCTCAACTATTTTCAAGTTATTACACCTATGAAAGGTGGAGTTTTAGGTACGACAAATCTTAACAAAATTCTCCAAGAGTACTTCAATCCAAATCCAAAAAAGTGTGTCACTAAAGGTGGAGTAGAATTTCGCCTTATGGATAAAGTAGTTCATACTAAAAATGAAAATATGACCTCTTGGAGTGCTGAGGGTTTTAAGCTAGGAGAAGAGTCAAGCCAGCGACGTATCTTTAACGGTATGAGTGGTTTACTTTTTAAAATAGAAAAGGATGATGAACAGGTGTTCGTCTTTTACCCAAACGAGGATATCGTTGTGCAGTATGAGTATGAAGAGTTAAAGTCTCATCTTATGCTCTCTTACGCACTCACTATTCATAAAGTGCAAGGAATGGAGTATGATATTGTTGTGATTCCTATGAGTTTTACACACTTCATTATGCACAATACGAAGCTTATTTATACTGCTATTACACGTGCAAAACATAGATGTATTTTAGTAGGTGAGGGGAGTGCTTTTGAGAGTGGTTGTAGAAAGTTTGAAGCAACACGTAGAGATACGGTGCTTCTTGAGTTATAAGTAAGAGATTATTTTAAAATCTCTTTAGTTGTTTCAATCGCTGTATTGAAAACAGGTGCTATGAGAGACATAGCAGAGTCATCTTCTATAGCTTCTTTAAGCTCCATAGCGCTGTTAATATCTTTTATCTCAACTATGCGCTTGTTGATGATGTAGACTATTACAACTTTGTCTGTATCCATTCCTTCTCTATAAGGTGCTGCAACTTTTTTATCGTCTAAAAGTAAAACAGTATGCTTGAAATCTTTAAGCCCAGGAAGTATAAACAAACTGCGAATGAGTGAGGGAGCAGCACTCACATCTGCTATAAATTGTGAATGATGATCTTGTAAATATGTAGGTTTTTGTGTATTAAAAAAGTCATTACAAAGGTGCGCTGCATCTTTTGAAAATGCAAATATAAGTCTATATGTGTCTTTGTTAATTGCATGCTCTTTTTCAAATTGGTCTTTTAAAACCAGATCATCAATATATTTGTCTACAACAAGTTTTGGTTCTATAGGATTTTTACCCGAGACATCTGAACTACAGCCAATAAAAAGCAGTGCCACTATGAGAGAGATAATAATTTTTTTCATTCTAAACTCCATTAAATTTTTGACATCATACATAAAAAGATAGTTACTCTTTTATACTAAGAGAAGTTAATTGCGGGGCTTAATACTCTTTAAAGTAACAATAAAAAGTGTATAATTGTACAAATAAATTAAGGACAAAAATATGGCATGGGCAACAGCAAGACATATATTGGTAGATACTCAAGAAAGATGTAACGCTTTAAAAGAAGAGATACAAAACGGAAAAGATTTCGCAGAAGTCGCACGTGAACACTCAACTTGTCCCTCATCAAGAAAAGGTGGAGATTTAGGTCAGTTTGGTCCTGGGCAAATGGTTCCAGAATTTGATAAAGCTGTCTTTAGTGGTGATGTTGGTGTGGTGTATGGACCAATTCAGACTCAGTTTGGTTACCACCTTCTTGAAGTAACAGCAAGAGGTTAAGGAGTAAAAATGGTAAAAGTATCTGCAATTCAAATGAGCATGAGTGAAGATAAAAATGCAAATGTTGAAAAGGCTGAGCGATTAGTTCGTGAGGCTGCCGTTAATGGTGCACAAATCATACTTTTACCAGAGCTTTTTGAGGGTTTATACTTTTGCAAAGATATGGATGAGAAATATTTTTCATGGGCAAAACCTCTCAAAAATAACGCACTAATAGAACGCTTTGTTGCTTTAGCAAAAGAGTTACGTGTGGTTATATTAGTAAGTTATTTTGAAAAAGCTGAGGAGGAGTACTTTAACTCCCTTGTTGTTGTAGATGCCGATGGAACTATCATGGATAACTACCGTAAAACACACATTCCAGATGGTCCGGGTTATGAAGAGAAGTTCTACTTCAAACCGGGTGATACAGGTTTTAAAGTCTATGCAACTGCGTATGGAAAAATCGGTGTAGGTATCTGCTGGGATCAATGGTTTTGTGAGACAGCACGTGCTTTAACTCTTATGGGTGCTGAGATTATTTTTTACCCGACTGCTATTGGAAGTGAGCCTGAGATTCATTTAGATTCAAAAGAGCACTGGCAGAGAGTACAGATGGGTCATGCTGCGACAAATACTGTTCCTGTAGTAGTCGCAAATAGATATGGAGTAGAGGCGGGTGAGTGTTGTTCTCTTAATTTCTACGGCTCTTCTTTTATTACCGATTATACAGGTGCAAAAATAGCAGAAGCTTCTCGTGATAAAGAGGAAATTCTTTACGCTGAGTTTGATTTAGAAGACCATGCAAAGCAAAGAGAGTACTGGGGTCTTATAAGAGACAGACATCCTGAAGCTTACACTAAATTGACTGAAGTATAATCGCTTCAAGCTCCTCTAATGGAGCAGTTACAAGTTCATTAAACTGTGTTTTGTTAAACGTCTGTTGACGTTTTGCTAGCTGTGCTGTGTGCGTAGAGATGTTTTGAAGCATCTGCTCTTTATTTACTTTAGCATCAAGAAACTCTAGCACTTCAACAATCCCAATGCTTTGCATTGCGTGCGGTGCTCTTGTGTACTTCTGCTCTAACCTACAAACTTCGTCTATAAGCCCAATCTCAAGCATTTTTTTACTACGCTTTTCTATGCGTTTACGTAAAATATCACGACTTACTTCTATATTAAATATGGGAATGTTTTTTATAATAGGTTTTGGTGGATTTTCTCTAAACCATTCGGATGGAGTTTTCTTAGATGCTTCATAAATGAGTAAAGCTTTTTCTATTCTATACTTATCATTTGGAGCAATTTTTTGCATATATTCTGCATCGAGGGCATGTAAAAGTGCATAGGCTTCTGGTAAATTTTTGAGTTGTACATCGACATTACTTTTGACCTCACTACTTATAACTGGAAGTCTGGAAAGCCCATCTATAAGTGATTTTAGGTAAAAAGAGGTTCCACCTACGATGATAAGATTCTTCTTATTTATTTCGCACGTAACAACTGCTTCTTTATAAAGATTTATAAAAATATCAACACTAAAGTATTCGTCTGGATTTAAAACATTTATACCAAAATGTTTCACTTGTTCAAGCTCTTTTTTTGAGGGTTTCGCAGAGACTATATCTATCTCTTTATAGATACTGAGTGAATCTATAGAGAGTATGTACGCGTCTAGTTCTTGAGCAATCTTGAGAGCTAAGTCACTCTTTCCTGATGCAGTAGGTCCAATAATAGCAAGTTGTTTCATACGGAATTATAACATTGTATGCGTAAAATCAAATAAAACTTATATGTTTAGGTTAATAAGAATAATTTTTATCCTTTAGTAATTTTTTTTGTATAATACCCGCATGAAAAATTATACAAAACTATTACGAGAACATCATTTGAAAGTTACACCCCAACGTGTAGCTATTGCAGATATTTTATACACAAAAGGGCATATATCTATAGACTCTTTGTATGAGATAATGCTAAAAAAATTTGATTCTATCTCCTTGGCAACCATATATAAAAATGTAAACA
Source organism: Sulfurimonas sp. (assembly GCA_041595535.1). Classification (GTDB taxonomy): domain Bacteria; phylum Campylobacterota; class Campylobacteria; order Campylobacterales; family Sulfurimonadaceae; genus Sulfurimonas. Next base: position 53,397 of record JBFHKA010000013.1, read on the forward strand.
TTATGACGCAGAATACTTTTATCCAAGAGGTGAAAATTCCTAATTCAAAGTCAGTTTATGAGCTTACAAAAGCTTCGCATGCACATTTAGTGTGTGAGCAATGTTCTTCTGTGGAAGATATAGATTTTGATGTAGAAAACCTAACGAAATATGCTTCTTCAATTAAGAGTTTTGATGTTGAGTCTGTGAATGTTATTTTTACAGGAATGTGTATAGACTGTAAAGAGACTTATGAGAAAAAGGAGTACAAAGGATAATTATTTTCCTTTAAGAACTTTTCCTATATACTCTTACAAATTTAACATAAAGAAGGAATACAAATGAAATTAGTAGCATTAACAGTTTTCACAACAGCAGCACTGCTTGCATCACCACTTACAAAAAAAGCACAAGAGGCTGGTCTTAGTCCAATCCCTGCATCAAAAGCAGAATTAATGAAGTTGATAGATAATCCAAAAAACCCTATAACAGATGAAAAAGTTGAACTTGGAAAAAAACTCTATTTTGATCCGAGACTTTCAAAAAGTGGACTTATTAGTTGTAACTTCTGTCACAATTTGAGTGAGGGAGGAGATGATGGTGTTCCAGCAGCAATCGGTCATCATTGGACAGCGAATCCTCATCACTTAAACTCACCAACAGTTTACAATGCAGTTTTCTTTGATGCACAGTTTTGGGATGGTCGTGACCCTAGTTTAGAGAAACAAGCGCAAGGTCCAATTCAAGCATCTCCTGAAATGTCATCAACAAAAGAGCATGTAATTACAACAGTAACTTCTATGCCTGCGTATGTGCAAGAGTTTCAAAAAGCATATGGTAAAGATGTAAATGTTACTTTTGAAAAAGTTACAGACACAATCGCTACATTTGAGAGAACGCTTGTGACACCATCTGCTTATGATGATTACTTAAATGGTGACGAAAATGCAATGAGTGATGCTCAGAAAAAAGGTTTAGAGACTTTTATTGACTTAGGTTGTGTAAGTTGTCACACTGGTGTAGCAGTAGGGCAAAGTATGAATATGTTAAATGTAATGGCTACATATAAATACCAAAATGTAGGTGACTTTAAAGGTGATGCAAATGGTATGGTAAAAGTACCAACACTTCGTAATGTAACGCAAACTGCACCATATTTTCACAATGGTCAATTTTGGACTTTAAAAGAGGCTATTGTTGAGATGGGTCGTATTCAATTAGGTGTGAAAATTACAGATGATCAAGCTGCTTCAATTGAAGAGTTTTTTACTGCATTAGAGGGTAGAAAACCGACTATTACAGTTCCTATGTTACCAGCGTCAAGCGCAACTACACCAAAACCAGATTTACAATAATTTTTAAAACTAAAAAGGAAATATAATGAATAGAAGAGATGCAATAAAACTAGCTGGAGCAGCTGCACTACTGACTACTATAAGTGTTCAAGCAGAGGATGAAGTTGCTAAAAATCGTATGGAGATGCAGCCTGAAAATTCAGCGATGTTGACAAAATTTGAGCTTAAACATATGCCACAGATTACTCTTGGCACAAAGGATGTCAATGGGTACACAGCCGTAGAAATTACAGTTGGACAAAGTGGTATTATCCACCCAAGTACACCTGATCACTGGATAGATTTTATAGAATTATATGCAGATGATAAGCTTGTGGGAAAAACTGAATTAGTAGCAGAAATTTCTCGTGGGATGACTTCTTTTGCAGTAAAACTAGACAACATAAAACAACTCAAAGCAAAAGCAGGGTGTAATCTACACGGTATTTGGACAAGCAACATAGCTCTTTAGCTATGTTGTAACAATTCTCTTCTTCTCTTCTTCCTCTAAATCTTTTTAAAATCAAACAAAACTTCTCTATATTTAAATACACTAGCATAGCATTGAAGTTTCAACAAGTTACATTATTGTTAATAATACAATAAAGCGTAAAAAAGCCTACAATTACGTTGTGTATTTAATTATATAACGATAGAATACAAGTTGCATATTTAGTTTCAAATAGAAACTTTTTAAAAAAGAGAAGTTTATGCAAGAGTTCGCTCAAATAACTTCTACTATATTCAATAACTTAGATGCTCGTTTTGAGTTAAACTATCTATTTTAAAAAATAAGGATACTACAATGAGAAAAACAGTTTTAACACTGCTTTGTGCTGTTGCACTTTTATCGGCTGGAGAAATCAATATAGCAGTTGCAGCAAATGTAAGCTATGCAATGGATGAACTCAAAGCAGAATTTGCAAAAACAAATCCGGATACTAAAGTACAAGTTACACTAGGAAGTAGTGGAAAACTTACTGCACAAATAAAAAATGGTGCTCCTTATGGACTCTTTATGGCTGCCAATATGAGTTTTCCAGAAGCACTTGTAAAAGATAAAATTGCTATAACAAAACCAATTGTTTATGCGCAAGGTGCACTAGCATATTTAAGTGTTAAAGAGAGAGACTTCTCTAAAGGAATAGCCTTACTTCAAGATAAAAGCATTGGTAAAATAGCCATAGCAAATCCAAAGACAGCACCTTATGGTAAGGCAGCTATCGAGGCGATGAAAAAAGCAACAATATATGAAAGCATAGAGTCTAAATTTGTCTATGCAGAATCTATCTCTCAAGTAGTTACTTATGCTGTTACTGCAGCAGATATTGGTATAATTGCAAAATCATCTTTATATAGTGCTACAATGACACAATACAAAGAAAATATAAATTGGGCAAGTGTAGATGCAACGCTCTATACACCGATAAAACAAGGAATAGTCTTGTTGAAATTTGGCGAAAACTCTAAAGAGTATAGAGCATTTTATGACTTTATATTGAGCGAGAAAGCAAAAGAAATTTTTAAACGTTATGGATATATTGTTGAATGAATCATATAAGTGCAACGGTTAGTAATATACAGAGTGTTGATAACTTAACCGTTGTAGCATTTCAGGCAGGAGAGCAGAAGCTTACCATGATGGCTTTGGGGCTAAACTTTTCCATTGAGGTCGGTAGTGAAGTAACTTTAGGTATGAAAGCCTCAAGTGTTGCTTTAGCAAAAGATTTTTCAGGTTTTATTAGTCTCTCTAACCAACTCTATTGTACTATTGAAAGTATTACTTATGGAGAACTCTTATGCAGTGTAAAAGCAAGGTTTAATGACTCACTTATAGAAAGTATTGTTACTTTAAATTCTGCAAAACAGATGGATTTAGAAGTAGGTGAGACTATTATGATGCTTATTAAAGCGAGTGAGATTTCAATTTTGGAGATATGTAATGACACAACTAAGTGACACAGAACTTTTAGAGTATATTCGAGAAGATATTCCCTATTTTGATTTGACAACACATCTTTTAAATGTTGCCTCTCAAGAAGTGTCACTCTCTATCATGACAAGAGAAAAAATTGTAGCAGCATGTACAGAAGAAGCGGCAAAAATTGCACAACTCCTTGGATGTCATACACTCACATTTGTACCTTCAGGCTCAACTGTACTTTCTGGTGAGACTCTTATAGAGATACAAGGCTCGCATGAAAATATACATCAAGCATGGAGAGTGTGTCAAATCTTTTTAGAACATGCTTGTGGACTTGCCTCACAAGCTAAAACGATGTTAGAGAGTGCAAAAGAGGTGAATAAATACTGTGAAGTGTTTGTGACACGTAAGAGTTTTCCTTTTTCAAAACGTTTTACTATACGAGCTCTTCTTTGTGGTGGTGTACTTCCTCATAGATTAGGCTTATCAGAGACTATTTTAGTCTTTGGACAACACCGAGCACTGTATGGCGATAAAGAGAGTTTTGCTTTAGCAATGAAAGAGCTTAAAAAGCATTGTATTGAGAAAAAACTTGTTATAGAATCAGAGACTCTTGAAGATGCTAAAGAGATGATGCAACTTGGAGCAGATGCAATTCAAGTAGATAAAAGCACACCAGATATGCTCCGTGAACTTGTTGCATATAGAGATAAATATTTTTCGCACGTAACGCTTGTTGCTGCTGGAGGAATTAACCTCTCAAATGTCACACAATATGCAAAAACAGGTGTGAATGGAATTGTAACAAGTGCTCTCTATCAGGCAAAGATGGCTGATTTAACAAGTAAAATTACGAGTCTCTAATGGTGTTAGATTTAGAGCCATTTATCCTCTCATTTAAACTCGCTGGAGTGACAACAAGCATACTCTTTTTTCTCGCAGTACCTGTGAGTTGGTGGCTGAGTCAAACGAAATGTAGATGCAAGCCTTTTGTAGAAGCTATTGTCTCACTTCCTATTGTACTCCCTCCTTCCGTACTTGGATTTTACATACTCTATGCACTCTCTTATAACTCTCCTTTAGGTGCTTTTTTTGCAGATACTTTTGGCATCAAATTAGTATTTAACTTTTCAGGTTTAGTTATAGCGAGTTGTTTTTACTCGTTTCCATTTATGGTACAACCTCTTCAAGCAGGTTTTGAATCACTCAACAAAAATATGCTTGAAGCTTCCTATATCGCTGGTAAAAATGGATTTCAGACTCTTTTTCATATTGCTATTCCAAACGTTAAACCATCCCTTATTACAGCGTTAATCATTACATTTGCACATACAGTTGGTGAGTTTGGAGTTGTCCTCATGGTAGGTGGTTCCATTCCAGGAGAGACAAAAGTTGCTTCGGTTGCTATATATGAAATGGTTGAAGTTATGGACTACTCATCTGCACATATTTACAGTGCAATTATGCTTACGCTTAGTTTTGTAGTTCTTCTTGGTGTTTATATTTTCAATCTGCATCATAATAAACGCTTGGGAGTTGCCTAATGATAGAGATAGAGCTTTTAAAAACTCTACAAGGAAGTCAGGGAGAGATGCAACTTGATGTTTCTCTCTCAATAGCAGAAGGCGATTTTGTAGCAATTACGGGAGAGAGTGGAAGTGGTAAAACAACACTGCTTCGTATTTTAGCAGGGCTTGAAAAGGCAGAAGGAGTTATCAATGTTTCTTCTGAAATTTGGCTGGATGCAAAAAATTCTTTAGCCCCTCAAAAACGTGGTATTGGTTTTGTATTTCAAGATTATGCACTATTTCCAAATATGAGTGTAGAAGAGAATCTTTTATATGTTAAAAAAGATAGAGAGTTAGCCTCTAAATTGTTAGAGTTGACTGGGTTAAGTGAGCTAAAACAACGTCTGCCTCATACTTTAAGTGGCGGTCAAAAACAGAGAGTTGCACTCTGTCGTGCTTTTATGAAACGACCTAAACTTTTACTCATGGATGAGCCTCTCTCTGCGCTCGATGCTTCTATGCGAACAAAACTTCAACACGATATTTTAGTGCTTCATAAAGAGTTTGGGACTACGACTATTATGGTGAGTCACGACCCGAGTGAAATCTATAGACTTGCTTCAAGAGTTATAGTTTTAAATCAAGGCAAAGTCATACAAGATGGCTCCGCGATAGATGTACTACTCAAAACACAAGGAAGTCAGAAGTTTTCTCTTACTGGAGAACTTCTCGATATTGTAAAAGCAGATATTATTCATGTAGCTATTGTTTCTATTGGACAACAGATAGTTGAGGTAGTGCTTGATGAAGTGGAAGCTTCAACATTTGTAATAGGGCAAAGCGTTCAAGTTAGCACAAAAGCATTCGCTCCTTCTCTAACGTAAAATTAAATCAACGCATTTTAATTTTGATGATACGATAGATGAAAAAGCCAAACATAAAAAGAGCAAAAGTAGCACTCATAACTGCTTGAAGAACAAATCCTTGTTCATAAAAATTGTAACTTGCCGCCAAAACGACTATTGCAATAAGTAGACACATCTTTGTTCCTCAAATAGCTATTTTTTACATCCAGTATCTATTTTAAAGAGTGTATATAATGGGCAGAATCCCACTAATCCTGTAATCAGTGGAATTGCACCAATACCAGCTACTATTAGGTTTCCAGTTAGCAAACCAAAGGCAACTAAGCCTAAACCCACTAGAACTCTTACTATTCTATCAGTTTTTCCTTCGTTGTAACACATTGTGAATCCTTTATATTGATATAGAGCATTATATGAAAACTTCGTATCACGTGTCTGTAACCAAAGTTACATAGTTTCTTAGTATATATCTTAAATCATTAATTAAGTCATCTATATTTTTATTAATCTAACAAATTTAAAATCACATCAACTCCACAACCAACAATTTAGCTATACTCTTAGCAATGAAAACATTAAGGAAAATAATGAAAAGAGTAGTCCTAAAAGTTGGAACGGCTGTTTTAACACAGAACAATCAGATTGCAAAGGAGCGCATGCTCAACCTTGTAACATTGATTGCAACACTGAAAAAAAAGTATGATGTTGTGTTAGTTACATCTGGAGCTGTTGCTGCTGGGTATTCAACATTGAAACTTGATAAACGTAAACAGATTGGAAAAAAAGCTCTCGCAGCAGCTGGGCAACCAATTTTAATGACTGCCTATAAAAAGAAGTTTGACATATATGATATTGACACTGCACAAATACTTTTAACAGAAGATGATTTTGATTCGAGAAAACGTACAAAAATGTTTCAAGAGATTATTGATGCACATTTAGCAAATGATATTTTGCCTATAGTTAACGAAAATGATATTACCTCGACACCAGAACAACTCTTTGGTGACAATGACCAACTCTCGGCAAATGTAGCGTATGCTATTAATGCAGATTTATTAGTTATCTTAAGTGATATTGATGGCTATTATGACAAAAATCCTCATGAATATGAAGATGCTAAAATTAATAAAATAATGCACGTAATACCAGAAAATGCACTCCTTGAAACATGCTCTGCAAACAATGAATTTGCAACGGGTGGCATAGTAACAAAACTCAAAGCAGCAAACTTTTTACTCGAACGAGGGAAAAAAATGTTCTTGTGTAATGGCTTTGACTTGAGTGCGGCTGAATCATTTTTACTCGAAGGTAAGCATACCTTAGGTACGCTATTTGAACCTGCAACAGTATAGAATTATTGAAATTTTGCCCTAATAACTTTTTCAACTTCTAAGACGACTATTAGCATAACTGCGATGAGTAGCAGAATACCCCACATTTGTAAGCTAACAGGTTGAATACTTAAAATCGACTGCATAAAAGGAATGTGCATTGCTAAAATATGTGTACCTTGCGCTATGATGACAGAGAACCATAGAAATTTATTTTTTGCATGGTTAATACTAAAGATACTTTGCGTTTCAGTTCGTGAGTTGAAAATGTGAATGTTTTCAAATAATATCATTAAAAGTAAAGTGATGTTTCTCGCTATTTCTTCATCATACCCAAAACTCAGTAGCGTGTAAAAAACAATAAATGCTGAAATACCTACATATAAACCAGCAACAATCACTCTACTAATCATAAGATTATTGAAAATTGGTTCCTTAGGTGCACGTGGTCTGCGCTGAAGTACTCCAGGCTCACCTCTTTCAAGGCTAAGTGACATAACTTGAATGCCATTCGTGACGAGATTCAGCCATAAAAGTTGTACAGGTAGTAGGGGGAGAGGAATAAAAAAAAGCATGGAGAGCAATACGAGTAAAATTTCAGCAAATCCCGTAGGGATGAGAAAATAGATTACTTTACGAATGTTGTCATAAGCAATACGTCCCTCTTCAATACCGTTTACAATAGAGCTAAAAGAGTCATCTGTTAACACAAGATCGCTAGATTCACGGGCTACATCTGTCCCACTTTTTCCCATAGATATTCCGATATTTGCAAATTTCAATGCAGGTGCATCATTTGCTCCGTCTCCTGTGACAGCGACAAAATGTCCAAGCTCTTGAAATGTTTTGACAATAAGCTGCTTTTGCTCAGGCGATACTCTTGCAAAAACTCTTTTATAGGCAATATCCTCTTTGTTCGCTCCTCTCTCCTTCCAGCGATACAACTCTAAGCCATCAATCACTTCATCTTTACTAATAGCAATACCGAGTTCTTTAGCGATATAATAGGCCGTATTTGGATGGTCTCCTGTAATCATAACAACTTCTATACCTGCTTCTTGGGCACTTCTTACAGCATCTGCAACTCCCTCACGTAATGGATCAGTTATACAAGCAAATCCAAGATATGTATAGCCATCTTTTGCTAACTCCTCTTCTTCGCTAACCTTGTATGCTAATGCGATAGTTCTAAAACCTTTACCAGCCCACTCATCTACTTGTTTTAAAATCGCAGTTGACTCACTCTCAGCAAAGTTAGATTTTTGAAGTATGATTTCAGGAGAACCTTTTATTAAGTGGATTTTTTTATCTTGAAGTTTGTAGCTCATGCCTGAGTATTTGTTTATTGGTTCGTAAGGAGCTTTATCTATTGTCTGAGCGTTATTATATTTTTCATAAAGAGATTTATCGATACCGAGTGCATATTTTGCAAGTGCAACATCAACTTGATCGCCTATGAATTGAAGCTTGTTATTTTCAAGATGAGAAGTTGCTTCATTGCACAAGATAGAACATAAGAGTATCTCTTCATTTATATATTCATGTGAGGTGTGAGTTCGTGAGGGAGTTACAAACTCTTCAACGCTTAGTAGATTTTGTGTCATCGTACCTGTTTTATCACTTGCAATCATAGTACAAGAGCCTAAACCCTCTATGGCGGCAAGTCTTCTTACAATGACGTTTCTTTTACTCATTGTAGCACTTGCCATACTTAGAGCAACTGTAATGGCTACAGGAAGCCCTTCTGGAATAGCAGCGACTGCTAACGCTACAGCAAGAAAGAACATCTCTTTTATAGGAATTTCTTGATAAATACCTATGAGAACAATAAGAATCATTAAAAATAGAATTATTTTAGCAATGTTTAAAGAGAATTGCTCCATACGAAGAACTAAAGGAGGCTTCGATACATTTTCGCCAGAAAGGAGCGATGCGATTTTTCCCACTTCAGTTTCATGTCCTATAGCCGTGACTACACCAGTAGCACGTCCTTGTGTGACTAAAGAACCTGCATATAGCATGTTTTTTCTATCTCCGACTGGTTCATCTTTATCTGAGGATATATAAGTAGCATTTTTTTTGACATCAATTGATTCGCCAGTAAGATGGGACTCATTAACAGACAAATCATAACTCTCTATTAGACGCACATCAGCAGGGACTTTTACACCAGACTCAAAAAAAACTATATCGCCAAGAGTGATTTCTTCACTTGAGAGCTCTATTCGCGTGTTATCTCTGAGAACTTGAACATAAGTTATGATGATTTTTTTTAAAGCATCTGCTTGTTCTCCTGCTGTGTACTCCTGATATGTTCCTATAAGAGCATTGACACAAAGCACAGCGATGATAAAACTACCATCTTCAAAGTCCTTAATTGAGAAAGAGATGATAGCTGCAATGAGTAAAATGTATATGATAGGACTTTTAAATTGGTCTAAAAAGATATGTAAAAGAATTTTCTTTTTTGCTTGGGGAAGAGAGTTTTTACCATAATGTGCACTACGAAGGTTGGCTTCTTTAGTAGTCAAACCATCTATGCTACAATCTAAATACTCTAAGCTTTCTTGGATATTTTTTTTATGAAACATAAGTAAGTCACTCGCTTTTAGCTCAAATAATTACTAAATATTGTAATACATATAGTATAACTACAATTTTTTTGTTTTTAATCTTAAAAAATTAACTAGATGAAGAATGTTTATCTCTTCTAAGTTCATTTGCAATAGAATATTTCTAAGTGTCAAAATACTCTAAAGGAGTTTATGATGAAAACAAAAATTTCGAAATATTTTAATATATATGTGGTAACTGCATTAATAGGTGGTTTTTCTTTTTTATACCTTCTTTCATTTGCCTTTGTGATTAATGATGTCTCTAATGGCTCAAGTCTAAAGATGAAAAAAGAGTACATAGAACATAAAAAACAACTTTGTCTACAGGATCCTAAACAATGTTAGATTGTTAAACAAAATGAGTGCACGTAGGGTTTTATAGCTTGTTTGTATATAATTTTAATACCATATCGGTAGCTTCGTCAATTACGCTCTCTTGTTGCAATCTCTCTGAGTTGCTTCTCTCTTCATTGAGTGGTCTATTTCTTTTCATAATAAAATCATATTAAACTTGAACTTAAAGAAGAAATAAACTAAACTATGTAGTTTAATTTAAATGAGGAATAAAAATGAAGAAAGTAGCTTTAATGACGAATACAAGTTTGGCAAAGACAACATGAGATGATTTTAGTTTAGTTGTATAGTAAAATATTAAAATCTTCTGTTAATGCAATAATTAGCTTCTAAAAAAAGTAATTAAAAGATAATTTAAAAGTATTCCAATCATCTTGATGTTTTTGCACATACTCATAAGAGAGAGTGAGTGCAGTATTTTGAGATGGTCTATAACTTTGTGATGCAAAGAGCAATGATTGCGTCTTAGCGTCATTATATATTCGTTGCGTGACTTCAATGTTTGTCTTAAATTTTTTACCCTCTCTCACAACTACTCCAACACTTCCACCTATAGCAATTTTCGGAGATAAATCTATGTAAGCTAAAGCATCTACTAATGTATATAAATATCCAATAGAATCGCCCCATGTTGCACCTTTGGAGTACTTCAGACTAAAGTCTGTATTTTCACTCAAAAAATTTCTATCAAATCCAATGGAAAAACGATACGACCCTTGTTTAAAAAAATCACTCCTTGGAGTGAGCGCGGCAACAGAGAGAATTGTCGCTTTTTCCACTTGAA
>JBFHKA010000014.1:0-53675 GCA_041595535.1 Sulfurimonas sp.
ACACTGTTGCATCCACCTGCTAAAAAGCCAAAACCGGCAGCAGTGGTACCATCTATGTAGCGCATCGGTTCATTACTATGTTTAGAGGGAGTAGGAAGCTTTTTTAGTTCTATGTTCTGTGCTTGTCCGTATAGATAGCCTTGATGAATGGCTTCAAGATTTGCTTCATGATCTTTCTCTTTAAAACGTTTTTTTAGGGCACTTATAATCACGTCTTCAGGGAGTTTTAACAGACTAAATAACATACCTGCTGCAAACGTATTTACGAGTTGCTTTGTCACATATTTTTTTGCCTCTTCCTGCAAGGAAATTTGTAAATGATTTGTAAAATTTTCATTTTTACCTCCAATAACAAACGTATCTACTCCAATCCTATTTTTTACATGTGATACTGATAATTCATCAAGAGCCAAAAATAGGTCAGGCTTCCATTTTGGAGCTTTTATGCTACTGTTTGAGAGACGAATTTGGACAGTGTTACTTCCACCCCTTACTCGTGACATGTACTCTTTTGTTGAAAAAATAGAATAGCCCATTGAAGAGAATGCATCGCTAAGCAAAGTCTCTATCGTTTTAATACCTAAACCGGCAGAACCACCGATTAGAATTGTAAGATTATTGTGAGACAAGACTTCTGTTTCTTTTATATCTGTAGATAATTGATTAGTAGTTGATATAACTTTTGTCGCATTGCCCCATGTAAGTTTGCCTCCATAATAGCCAAGAACTATGACAGACGGTACGGTGATAAGAACGGAGAAATGATAATAAAGAGCTAGTGCATTATTTTGATAAGCTATCATAGGGTCAAGTTCATGTAGCACTAAGCCGATGGTTCCAATAACCAATGTAAATGTAGCCGTGTAAAGTTTAATAACAAGTGGTTTAATCATGCTGAAATTGTAATTTACCCACCAGCTTAAAACACCAGCAAGCATAGCTATGAGACCAAAGAGTGTTGCAAAGAAAAAAGCATAGAAAGTTCCCTGCTCAAACTTTTCAAGAGGAGAGAAGAGAAAGGCAATGTCCATGCCTGCTGCAAAAAAATGTAGTACAATTGGAAAGTGAGCAGTAATAGGATGCGGGTGATATATTTGGTACCATTTGCGCCACTGTTCTTTAGAACTTGTCGTACTTTTGAGTTTTGAGGCTTGTTTTGGTACGGGGGCTTTTTTCTCTTGTGTTTCTAGTTTACCGACCGCTTTAAATCCACTAAAAACTTCTTCTCCATGCGGAGCGTACTGCAAAGCTTCAGTTAAATCGACGCCGGCGACATGTTCCCCTTGATGCTCACCATTTTTCCACATAGCACTTTGGCTTACATCATATACAACACCTTTGTATGCAACGTAAGCAGGTTGTCCATCTTTACCATTGTAGTGATTCAACTCTTCAAGTGTCATGGTTATTCCTTTAAATAATACCAGCCCTATCTATTTTTAACGTGCTTATGTAATAAAAAACTTCTCCACTTATTTTTTTTCAGGTATTTTACTAAATACAGAACACCAACCATCGGGGCTGATTGAACCTTCTACTATTTTACATTCGTTAGTTTCTGGAATAAAATGCGTACATGCAGAACATTTATTACCATCTTTTGGAGTCTCTTGATATAAGTACTGTTTCTTTGTACCTTTTGCAAACAACGGTGTAGTAGTGAACGTAATCAGACCTAATACAGCCATATATTGAAAAAAACTTCTTCGTGTTGTAACCCTCATAATAATTTCCTTTTTTATCAGCTTCCTGATTCTTCCATTGCTTCGAGTGTATCTATATAGTCACAATAGGGAGTATTTTCTTTGCAGAAGTTAGAGAAATAATCTCCGCGGTGTTTTTCATGGTTTGCATAATTAGACGATACAAATCTCCAATTCAGAAGTTTCCAAAATGACTCAAGATAGTCTGCACGTGCATTTCTATAATCAATGTAATAAGCATGTTCCCACACATCACATACCATTAAAGGAACCAAACCTAATCTAATAGGATTTTCAGCATTAGAGGTAGTGACAATGTTAAGATTCTCTTTATCATCGATGCATAACCAGACCCAACCTGAACCAAATAAGGAAAGCCCTTTTTCAATAAAAGATTTTTTAAAAGCTTCTATAGAGCCAAACTGCGTAGAGATAACAGAATCAAGTGCCAATGACGGGACTGATGGTTTAGATGATAGATTTGTCCAAAAGAAATCGTGGTTGTAAACTTGTGCAGCGTTGTTAAAAATAGCTCCATCTGCATGTTTTATAATCTCTACCAGACTTTTGGATTCAAACTCTGTATCTAAAATTAACCCGTTTAATTTAGAGACATAACCCGCATGGTGTTTGTCATGGTGGTATAGTAGTGTCTCAGCAGACATCATCGGTTCTAATGCATTGTATGCATAAGGTAGTTTCATTAATTCGTGTTTCATTGTAATCTTCCTCTCTTTTAAAAGATTCAAAGATGTTTCCACTTCCTTGTAGAGAGTAATGTACTGCATAATTACTTATAGAACTAAATACTACTTGATTTAATAAAATTCTATAAGAAAAGTATTCCATTTCTTTTAAATGTTTATTTCACGACTCTAATCTCTAGTAGCTTATAACATCTGAAATAAGGTAGTTGTTTGACAACTTTATATTGTGATTATCTCAGTTAAGTTATCTTAATTTTTAATTTCATAATATAATTAATTTTTATTTGCTAGTGAGCTAATAATACATTCTAAGGAATAATGTCTTCAACTATTTAAAGGAATTTACTATGAATCTTTTTTCACCTATTAAAATTGGAAATTACACTTTAAAAAATAGAATTTTTATGGCTCCAATGACGCGATGCAGAAGTATTGAAAATAACGTACCAAATGATTTGATGGTTACCTATTACACTCAAAGGGCTTCGGCAGGGTTAATTATATCTGAGGGAACACAAATCTCAACACAGGGTATCGGTTATCCAGCTACTCCTGGAATTCATACAGCCGAACAAGTGCAAGGTTGGAAAAAAGTGACGGATGCTGTACATGACAAAGAAGGTAAAATTTTTTTACAACTGTGGCATGTGGGGAGAATTTCACACTCCTCTTACCACGCGGGAGAACTCCCTGTTGCTCCTTCGGCTATTAAACCATCCGGTCAGATTTACACTTATGAGGGTATGAAAGATTTTGAGACGCCTAAAGCGCTAAGTGTAGAAGAGATAAAAGAGATTGTTCAAGATTATGTCAATGGTGCAAAAAATGCTATGGAAGCAGGTTTTGATGGTGTTGAGATACATGCTGCAAATGGTTATCTTCTAGATCAGTTTTTGCGTGATGGCAGTAATGTAAGAGAAGATGAATATGGCTCAAGCATAGAAAATCGAAGTCGTTTTCTTGTTGAGGTTGTGCAAGCAGTGAGCAATAAAATTGGTGCAGAAAAAACAGGTGTTAGGCTCTCTCCTAGTGGCACTTTTAACGATATGAAAGATTCTAATCCTCAAAAACATTTTGTCTATGTCTGTGAAAAGCTTAATGCGTTTAATCTCGCATATCTTCATATTATAGATGTGCTTGAGGGTGATATTAGACATGGGGCAAACGTGGTGGAACTCTCTATTTTGAGAGATGCTTACAAAGGAGTGCTGATTGCCAATGGAGGGTATGATAAAGTCAAAGCAAATGATGCTATTGAAAGACATCTTGCTAATGCCGTATCTTTTGGAGCACTTTTTCTTGCCAATCCTGATTTACCTGAACGCTTTCAAAGAAACTCAGTTTTAAATAAAGCGGATGCAAATACATTTTATACGCAAGATGCAAAAGGATATATAGACTATCCTTTTATGTAAAAATATAAAATTTAGGTTTTACTCAAAAAGAGTCTATTTCTTTGTTACGTGCGTATCAATTTTATACATTATAATATGTAGCATTTGGATGATACACAACTAAAGCAGAAGTAGATTGTTCAGGGTGAATCTGAAACGTTTCACTAAGTTCTATGCCAAACTCTTCAGGCTTAAGTAGATTAAAGAGAGGACGATTCAGCTCTAAATCTGGACATGCTGCATAACCAAATGAATAACGTGAGCCTTGATATTTGTTCATCTGAACATCTGCTAAGCTAACACCTTCACTCTCTGCAATATTTAAATCAAGCCTAATTTGTTTGTGTGCAATTTCTGCTAAAGCTTCGGCCAACTCTACGCCAAGTCCATGAAACTGATAATACTCTGTATAGTTGCCAGCATCGTAAATAACTCTTTCAGCATCACTGATTTTTGCTCCAGCACTAACACATGTTAGTGCTAACACATCGTGTCTGTCGCTATGAAAAAAGTCACTAAGTGCTCGGTGTGGTTGTTTGCTTTGGCGTGGGAAAGTAAAAATCTCTTTGGCTCTTCCCATTACATGATCAAGTGGCTCACGATTTATTTCACTGTCTGAGAAATAGCCTTCGCTCTCATCAAAAATAAGTAAAGATGTGTCATCACTTCTACAAGGCCAATAGCCATAAATGATAGTAGGTTCAAAAAGCTTTTTATCTAAGAACTCTGCTTTGAGTCTTTCATATGCTGGCCAAACAACTTCATCTAACTGTTTCTCATACGCCTCTTTAGTCATACCTTTTGAGCTATATCCCCAACGTGATTTGAATAGTATACGATGATTAATCCATTCAAATGCCATCTCAATTTGTTGCTGTGTAAGTTTCATTTCACGTCTTCCCCAAAATGGAGGTGTAGGTACTTTCACATCGCGTGAAGGCATCTTAAGCTCATGAAATGGAGGGATGACTGTTGCTTCTTTTACAACTCTCTCTACTTCTGGAGCATCAGGATGGAGGTTTGTGTCAAAGTTTCCAGCTTCAATACGGCTCATTGCAGTTACACCGTCAAAGGCATCTTTACAGTAAAAAATTGCTCCATCATAAGCAGGGCGACAAAAGTCATCTATAAAGGCACGTGTGAGAGCAGCTCCACCTAAAAGGACAGGAATAGTAATACCTTGCTCTTTTAAAGTTCTGAGATTTTCCAACATCACTTGTGTTGATTTTACAAGAAGTCCACTCATCCCAAGTGCGCTTGCATTGGACTCTTTTAATGTCTTTAGAAAGTTATCAAGTTCTACTTTTATACCAAGGTTAATAACTTTATATCCGTTGTTTGAGAGGATGATGTCAACAAGGTTTTTTCCAACATCGTGTACATCTCCTTTTACGGTTCCTAAAATAAGTGTAGTATCTACTACTTTGTCCACTTTTGGTAAAAATGGGTTGAGGTAATCAACAGTTTTTTTCATCGTCTCTGCACTTTGAAGTACAAAAGGAAGTTGCATCTGGCCTGAACCAAAAAGCTCTCCGACAACCTTCATAGCATCTATGAGTATCTCGTTTACAATTTTTTCAGGAGCTATTGTGTGACGCGCTTCTTCCACTAAAGGAATCATTCTCTCTTTATCGCCATCCATAAGAAGTTTAGCTATTTTCTCTTCCGTAGACATTGCTAAATAGGCTTCATCTACAGCAGCATTATCAACAGCTTCTTTGCTTGAGAAATGTTCTATAAATGTAAAGAGTGCCTCTCCGTTTAGCTTACGGTTAAAAATCAAATCATCACAGATATCTTGATCCTCTTTAGGAATCTTATTAAGAGGAATGATGTGTTTGACATTGATGATAACGCTTGTAAGCCCAGCTTGCACACAGTGGTGTAAAAACATAGAGTTCAAATATGGTCGTGCATCTTTATCAAGTCCAAAAGAGATGTTTGAGAGTCCTAAAATTGCTCCGACTTCTGGGTGCTTTTGGCGTAACTGACGAATTGCTTCGATGGTATTTATACCCGCTTCAAAATACTCCTCATCTCCACTTCCAAGTGTAAATGTAAGTACGTCAAAGACAAGGTCTTCTTTTTTTATACCGTGACGATTTGTCGCAAGATCTATAATACGTTCTGCAACTTTTATTTTGTCTTCTACACTTTTTGCCATACCGACTTCATCAATCGTCAAACAGACAAGACTCGCTCCATATTTTTTAGCTAAACGACACACTTCATCAAACTTCTCTTCGCCATCTTCTAGGTTTACTGAGTTTAGGATTGGTTTACCGCCAATGTTTTTAAGAGCAGTTTCAAGTCCTGTTGTTTGTGTAGAGTCTGGCATAAGTGGAAGTGCGATTTTTTGCGCATACATGCTCATAACCGCATTCATGTCTTTTGTCTCATCGCGCCCTGCAAAACCGACATTCACATCGAGTACATGTGCACCGGCTCTTACTTGCTCTTGTGCGACACTTAGAGTTCCTTCATAATTCTCCTCTAAAAGAAGCTCACGAAAGGCTTTTGAGCCTGTTGCATTGGAGCGTTCTCCAACAAGAAGAGGCGCTGGTTCTTGCATGAGTGCTACAGTGTTAAAGAGGGATGCAATAGACGTTACGTGCGAACCTGTTGGAGCCTTTGGCGTAATGCTTGAAACTCTGTCAACAAGGGCACGAATGTGTTGAGGAGTAGTACCACAACAACCACCTAAAAAACTTACTCCATCATACTCTAAAAATTTCTCCTGTTGTGCTACAAACTCATCTGGCCCCATCGGATAGTAGGTATAACCACCGCGGTTTTGCGGAAGTCCAGCATTTGCATGAACAGAGATTGGTTTATGCCAAAGTTCACTCAGTGTTTTAACATGTTTTAAAACCTGTTCAGGCCCAGTTCCACAGTTAAAACCAAGAGAGATAATGTCAAAAGGTTCTAAAATAGTTGCGATTGTTTGTGCATCTGTACCTATAAGCATAGTTCCACTAAGCTCAATAGTCACAGAGACCATAATAGGAATCTCTACATTCCTTTGAGCATTAGCCTCTTGGCAGGCATGCAGAGCTGCTTTTATCTGAAGTGGGTCTTGTGCAGTCTCAAGTAGGAAAATATCTACGCCACCATCAATGAGAGCTAAACAAAATTCAGTATAACCTTTGTACATCTCATCATAGGTTATATGTCCCAAAGATGGGAGCTTTGTACCTGGTCCAATCGAACCTAAAACAAAACGTGGATGCTCTTTTGTAGAAAATTTTTCACATTCACGTTTAACAAGTTCGGTTCCTGCTTTTGTAAGTTCATAAGCACGATGCCCAATATTGTACTCATCTAAAACCCATGAAAAAGAGCCAAAAGTATTGGTTGTGATAAAGTCAGCTCCAGCTGTTAAATATGCGTGAAAGATTTCACTAAGAACTTCGGGAGCAGTTACATTAAGGAGTTCATTACACCCTTCGTTTCCTTCCCAAGCCTCTTTTGAAATCTTGTCATCACGCTGTTGGAGTTGTGTACCCATAGCACCATCAATGATAAGTGGGCGTTTTTTTATAGTCTCTAGTATGTATTGTTTTGTTGTCATATATGTAAAACTTCTATTAAATTATTTATAGGATTTTAACATCATTGTGCATAAAAATTACTGTAGTACTATTTTTAAGTAAAGAGATTAATGCATAGGAGGTGTAAGGAAATGACGAAATAATAAGATTTATTCTTGACTTGTTTCGTCAAATGTGAGTATAATGACGATGAAATTCAATAATAAGTGAGGTTTTATCGTTAATGGTCATGGCATACATACGTCCAGATAAGAACTTTATTGCTGTTCATGAACAACTACAGCACATAAACTCTTATGCAACAATGAATGAACTTATTATTGATGATGAGTTTATTGATTATACATCTCAAAATAAGCGTCTTGCTAACAGAGAGGAAGTAGCACACTACTTTCAATCTCATAATATGGCTACACTCTTGGTTTATGATGTTTGGGTTTTAACAACAAATATGGAAGATTTGATTCAGATGTTTAGTTGCTTATTAAAAAATGATATTAAAGTCCATTTTATTAAGCAGTCTGTTATAATGTCTCAAAGTTCTAACAACATGTTAACACTTGGATTGATGGATCAACTGCGTAAAACTTTGCAAAATGAGTCAAAAAAACTTATTGGAAGACCAAAAGGAAGTAAATCAGGTTCAAAATTTGATGTTTTTATAAATGAGATAGTTGCATTTATAAAAGAGGAAAAGAGTGTAAGCGAGATGGCACGATTACTTCGAGTAAGTAGGAGTTCCTTGAAGGATTATATTGAGTCTCGTGAACTAAAACAAGTGGCTTTTGGCTCACTTATACATGAAATGCCGATGGATGCTGAAGAGCAAGTCATCAATACTATAGAATGTCCAAATGAATCGTAGGAGAATCAGATGAGTAATACAAAAGAGTTTAAAGTGCCAGGTGAATGGAGAATTAAAAGATATTATGTTTATATTTTAGCAACTATAGTATCTTTATCATTACCTTGGATTGTAGTAAATGGGAATCATTTTTTCCTACTAAGTTTTGACAAGATGAAATTGCATCTTGCATTTATACAGTTTGACATGCAAGAACTCTACCTTATGCCATTTTTACTTATGCTTATGTTTATAAGTATTTTTGGTATGACGGTTGTTGGAGGACGTGTATTTTGTGGATGGGTCTGCCCACAAACAGTTTTCCGTGTCATCTACCGTGATTTGATTGAGACAAAGCTTTTAGGTCTACGTAAACGTATTGGTAACAAACAACAAGAACCAGATATGAGTAAACCTGAAAATAAAGTCAAAAAAGTTATTGCTGTACTTCTTTGGTCGATGCTTGCTCTTATAGCTGGTGCAGACTTTATGTGGTACTTTGTTCCACCTGAAGACTTTTTTAGTTATATTAGCAATCCTTTAGATCACCTTACTATGATAGGGTTTGTTCTTGGTGTTGCGGGTTTCCTTATTTATGACATCATTATTTTAAAAGAGAATTTCTGTGTGTATGTTTGTCCTTACTCTCGTATTCAGTCTGTGCTTTATGATGAGCATACAGTTATGGCTCTGTATGACTTTCATAGAGGTGGAGATATTTATGATGAGCATCACAATAAAGTGTATGAAAAACAAAAAGAGTTACTCGCAGTTGAGCCTCAAGCAGAATGTACAACTTGTGAGAAATGTGTAACTGTATGTCCTACGCATATAGATATTCGTAAAGGTCTACAACTCGAGTGTATTAACTGTTTAGAGTGTGTGGATGCCTGTACAGAAGTGATGGGTAAACTTGGAAGACCTTCTCTTGTTACCTGGTCAAGTGATTATGAGATAGTAGATCAAAAAGGAAAAACACGTTACTTCCGTCCTAAAGTTCTTGCATACATGGGAATTTTAGTTGTTATTACTATCATCTTAGGAATGATGGGAAGTACAAAAGAGCATATGCTTTTAAATATCAATAAAGAGACACGCCTTTATTCAACTAAAGCACTTGCTGATGGTAAAGTACAAGTAGACAACTCTTATGTATTTTTACTCCAAAATACTCAGAATGAACCGATGAAATACTATTTTGATGTTATCCCTCCAAAAGGTATGGAAGGTAAGATTATAATTGCAAAACCGTCTGCGCCATTCCAAGCAACACCTGGAGCGAAAAAGAAAAAAGTTGTTACATTAAGTACAACAGAAGTTTTAGTGGATGACCCTAGAAAAGACACTGTAATCCCTATTGATATTCATGCCTACGCCTTAGATAAAGATGGTAAGAAAAGTCAAAAAATCTCTGTTATAAGACACTCGACTTTTATATTTCCTAAAGCAAGTGTTTTAGAAAATGCAAAGTAATTAATTTGTAATTCAAAGTATGATAGACTCTACTCAATACATTTGAGGGAGTCTTTCTTTGTCGTCTACATTAAAGAAATTATTTTTATATAGTATTTTCGTTTATGTCCTTTTTGGCTTTATAGCTATTCCTCTTATACTCAAATCACAACTTACTAAAATTATAGAAGAAGAGACGTACTCCAAAGTAGATATAGGGAGCGTTTATTTTAATCCCTTTATTTTTGAATTAGAACTTTCTGATGTAACTTTTAAAAGTTTAGATGAAAAGCCTCTTCTCTCGTTTAAAGAGTTTATGATAAATGTACAACTTTCCTCTCTTGTGGCTGGGGCTGTTCATCTTAAAAATGCACGACTCGTCGAACCTGCGATTACTCTTGTTTACAACAAAGATAAATCTATTAATCTCTTAAATATTTTAAAACATAGTAGTGCGACACAAGAGCAAAATAGTACTGCATCAGAGATGCCTAGAGTTATTTTAGATAGCATAGAAGTTATAGATGGCAAGCTCGAATATGAAGATTTTACACAAGCTAAACCATTTGAGTTTTCATTTGGCAGAATAGGGTTTGAACTCAAAGATGTAGATACAAATGATTTTAATAGTTCAAATGCAAGAGTGAGATTTTACACAACTTTGGGTGATGGTGGATTTGTAGATTTTAGAAGCCAAGTAGTTGGTTTTAAACCCTTTGCGATAGAAGGAAGTTTAGATTTTGAAGCAAGTAAACTTTACACCGAGTGGAAATATGCTCAAGAAAAATTAAATCTAGAAGTGGCAGATGGCAAAATCTCTTTTCACGCTCTGTATCATTTTAATTTAGACAAGATAGAAGAGACAAAAATTGATAATCTCAATGTATCTTTAGAGAGTCTTAGAATCAAACCAAAAAACAAGTACAAAGATGTACTAAATCTTGAATCATTTTATGTTACAGATGCGACTATTATGCCATTAAAACATAGTGTGCTCATAGATGAGGTTGGTTTATATGGCTTAGGTGTGAAAGCTAAAAGAGATGAAAATGGCACAATAGATTGGATGGAGTATATAAAACTAGAAGGAGGGAGTGAAGCTGATGTGGATGTGAATGTTACCGAGGAAAAAACGAAACCTTGGGATGTAACAATTGAGAGTCTTGCCTTAGAAAAAATCTCCTTGTATTTTACAGATAGTGCCATAAAACCAGAGGTTATAAGTGTACTCAATAGTTTAAATATTTATGCTCAAGACATTACACTAGCTGGAGAGAAACCTTTTCGTTATGAAATGAATCTATTGCTTAACAGTCAAGCAAAATGTACCTCTAGTGGGAGTGTTCGACAGAGTCAGTTGGAAGTTTTATCACACATAGAGTGCCATGATTTTGATGTAACACACTATAATCCATATATAGATACACAGGCAAAAAAAGCACTTAAGACGTATGATTTAGCATTGCAAAATGCGATTGCAGGTTTTGATACGAATTTTGAACTAAGCGAAGAGAATAGCTCTGTGGTCGTTCATCTTTATGATGCAAATATAAGCTTGGATGCCCTAAGTCTCAATAAGCGTAGTACACAAGAAAACCTACTCGGATTTAAAAACTTTAGAGTAACTGGTGTGGATGTTGACACACAAAAAAGAAGTGTAGCAGTTGCAGATGCATCGCTCAACGAGCTTTATACAAATCTTGCAAAATCTAAAGATGGTTCGCTTAATGTAGTGGGTATTGTAAAAGCGCACGTAACAAAGAAAATAAAGCACAAAAGCCCAGAAGAACCGTTCTCTTTTAAAATGAAACACTTTGGTTTAAACGGGGCAAAAGTTGGATTTGTAGATAATTCACTCTCGCATAAAGCAGTGAACACTCTTGATAAAATCAATGCAAATGTATACGATATTGATCTCAAAAAAGGGAGTTGGCTCTCATATAATCTTTCGTTACGTGTCAATAAAAAGGGGAGTATACAAACAGAAGGAAAACTAAGACATTCTCCTCTTAAACAGAGTGGAACTTTTGATATAAGAAAAATTTCTCTAGCAGAATTAACACCCTACTTACAAGAAAAAGCATATGTACGCGTGGATGATGGAAAACTTTCACTTAAAGGAAGTATGAGGTATCAGCCATCCTCTAAGAAGCCAGATCTTAGAGTACAGGGCTCTTTAAATCTAGCATCTCTTTTTGTGAATGATACACAAGACAATTCACTTCTTCTTTCACTCAGTGATGTTGAGATAAAATCTTATACTTTTGAACTCAATCCAAATAGACTTTATATAGATGAGGTGAATGTAAATGCGTTCTTTGTAAATGCGATGATTGATGAGAACAAAGTTATGAACTTTACTAAGCTTATGAAAGTAAGAGAGGTCAATAACACAACAGATACGCCTGCGAAAGAAGATACAAATACTACAACCTTTCCCGTGCGAGTAGTAAAGATAAACTATGCACTAGGAAGTGCAAAATTTTCGGATTATTCTATACCTCTAAAATTTAGAACACACATACATGATTTGAATGGTGTGATATATTCTATCTCTAATATACCGGGCGATACAACCTATGTAGATATATCTGGAGAGGTAGATGAATATGGTTCAACTCGATTAAAAGGGAGTATAGATAGTTCTGCTCCTAGAGCGTATACAGATATGGACTTTAACTTCAAAAACTTAGAACTTAACGCATTCAGTGGTTACAGCGCGACTTTTGCTGGTCATGAGATAGATTCGGGGAAACTCTATCTTGATTTAGGTTATGACATACTCAACTCTCAGCTTCATGGCACAAATACTGTGATGATTAAAAAGATAGAACTTGGTAAAGAAGTAGAAGATGAAAATGTCACAAAACTTCCTCTGCATTTCGTGATAGGATTACTTGAAGACAGTGATGGGATTATTGATATTGACATGCCAGTTGAGGGCAATCTTGATGAACCAGACTTTAAATATGGAAAACTTGTCTTACAAACTGTTGGCAATTTAATAACAAAAGCTGTCACTTCTCCTTTTAAATTTTTAGGTTCGGTAATGGGTGTAGATGGTGAAAAACTAGAGTTTGTCTCTTTTGAACTAGCAAGCAGTGTCATTACGCCACCAGAGAGAGAAAAATTAGACTTAATAGCAAAAATAATGCTTAAAAAGCCAAAAATATCTCTTGGTGTCAATGGAGCATATAACGCAAGCGAGGATAAAGAGAGACTTCAAAGAAACAAACTTATAGATATGGTTGTTCTTAAAAGCGGTATAACCAATATTAAAGACCATGAATCAGTAATGACAACAGATATGTTAGAGAGTATTTATAAAGAGATGCGAGACGATAATCTTCTAAAAGAGACAAAAAAAAGACTCTCTTCTGTGTATAAAGATGAAGAGTTTGATCGTGTGTATCAAAACGAACTTATAAAACTTTGCTCACGAATTCAACTTGTAAGTGAGGATGAGTTACTATCTTTGGCAAATCAAAGAGCAGAGGCTATTGTCACTTATTTAACACAGGATAGAGCAGTATCTCCAGAAAGAGTAAGTAAAAAAGAGTCTAGAGTAACAGAGATAGAAGAAGATGGGTACGTAAAAGTAGATTTGCAAATAGAAGTCAAATAACTTTTTGATATAATTACGACCTTAGTTAACACAATTTTATCACAAAGGATTGAGATGGCTTTTTCCGCTCAAAATCGTAAAGGAACAATCTCTGGAATCATATTTGTCGCTATATTTGCAGCAGCGGCAACTATGATTGCAGATATACAATTTGTAAAGTCTTTGGGAATTTCTCCACTTGTCATAGGTATCGTGATTGGTATCTTTTATGCGAACACACTTCATAATCATATTCCAACTGCATGGGGCACAGGCATCACGTTCTCTGGGAAAAAAATACTTCGTTTTGCTATAGTATTTTATGGTTTTCGTATAACATTTCAACAAATCGCTGAGGTTGGTATGAGTGGATTTATGGTCTCTTTAATCATGCTCTCTACAACATTTATTATTGGTACATATCTTGGTGTAAAAGTATTTAAAATGGATAGAGATACTTCGATGCTTACTGCAAGTGGTGCCTCTGTTTGTGGGGCTGCTGCAGTTTTAGCGACAGAGCCTGTCTTAAAGGCTGAAGGACACAAAACTGCAGTTGCTGTAAGTATGGTTGTTCTTTTTGGAACAATCTCAATGTTTTTGTATCCAGTTTTATACAGTGCTATTATAGAGCCTGCCTCTGGTTTTTTACACATGACACCTCAAGAGTTTGGTATTTATGTTGGTGGAACAATTCATGAGGTTGCGCAAGTTGTGGCAGTTCCTGCTTCTGTTGTTGGAGCTCCAATTGAGATGGCAAACTCAGCTGTAATTGTTAAAATGACAAGAGTTATTATGATTGCGCCAATGCTTATAGTACTTGGTATTTATTTATCAATGCAAGCAAAAAAAACTGGGAGTGTAGGTGGTGGTGTTAAACTTGTAATCCCATGGTTTGCAGTTTATTTTATTGGTATGGCTGGGTTTAATTCACTTAATTTAGTTCCGCAAAATATTGTGGGTGTGATTAATGAAATTGATACATTCCTGCTTACAATGGCTATGACAGCGCTTGGTATGGGAACAATTTTTTCAAAGTTTAAAGGCTTAGGCTTAGCACCTCTTTACACAGCAGGTGCAATGTTTGTCTGGTTAGTTATAGGTGGGTTTGTTGTTACAAAACTTGTAGTAGCCACATTTTAAACTAACTCTTTAAAAAAAGATTATATAATTTATAAATGATAGCTTAAAAGGAGTTCGTTGCGTATGTCTTATTTACCAAATACACTCAACTCCTTTTGGCTATGGAGAGAAATATCTTCAAAACTTGGCGTTTCTAATCCAGCATATAAATACTGGAAGGAGACGCAAACACTCAAGTTAAATAATAAATATCTTTTTCTTCAAAAAAATACTCTTCCACAAAAACATCAACACATTGAAAAGGTGTTGACAGACCTTTCAGGGCATCTTCCTATAAAATTCGCTTCCGATCAGCTTCATGTGAATGAACATATTTTCTCCTACGATAAGATGAAACTCTATCGAGAATTTGAGTATAAATTTGTTGAAGATGTGAAGTTTGTCAATATTAGAAAGTTTTTTCGTGAGAATGGTATAAGAGTTTCAAAAAATTCTCTTATTCAACTTGGAAAAATGAAAGATTTAGAGATTACTGTTGACTCTACATTCTACAAATTAAAAGATGATTATGGCATTGTGGTATACGACTAATGAATACTTTTTTTATAGAGTTTCGTGATCCTCTTTTTTCTATAATTGTCTTTTTTGTACTTGTTTTTATGATTACTTTTTTTTCCTATTGGTGGAATAAATATAAGAGAAAAGAGGATTCAAAATATTTAGACAAATTTCTTCAACAGTTTCATACACTTCCTTCAAGAAAAGAGCTGAAAGTTTTAATCTCTAGTGGAGAACTTTCTGAAAAATCATGGTTGCTTCTGGCGAGTTCATATTCCAAAAATGGGGATTATGAGAAGAGTATAGAGATTTATAATGAGTTGTTAAAAGTTCAAACTTCTAACACAAAAGAGACAATGTTTTTATTAGGCAAAACATATGTGCGAGCTGGTTTTTTAGAGCGATCTAAACAGATATTTTTAGAGATACTTAAAACAAATCCTCGAACACCACAAGCACTTCATAGTCTTCTTTTAGTGTATGAGTATATGAAAGATTATAAATCAGCTTTAGAAGTCTTAGAACCACTTGACGAGCTTGGAGAAGATATAACTATAGAAGAGACTTATCTTCAAACACTCTCTCTTCTTCACAGGATTGATTTGTCTCAAAAAGACAAAGCAGAGATGCTTTTAGAAATATATAACAAATCACATAGATTAAGTTATATGACTTTTCAGTATCTTTTTAGTGTTGATCCAGCCTTAGCATGGGAAAATTTTGATAGCTCTAAGAGTGAAGAGCTCACAGATATTCTTTGGGGTGTCCGTTTTGAGGACTTAAATTTAGATATAATTTCAAAAAATGGTTATCTTCGTGAGCTCTATAGCGCTCGAGGTGATGTCAATTTGGAACACTCAAGTTCCATTTTTGAGTTTGATATTCTTATAAAGTTGGGTGCAAAGTCAAATGCTACACTCTCTTTTGAATACATTTGTGATAACTGCAAGCAGATATACCCTTTTGTTTTTCATAGATGTAGTTCGTGTCATAGTATTGATACAGCAAAAATTGAGTGGGGATTAACAAAAGATTACCATAAGGATTTTAGTGAAGAAAATAACTCTTTTCAGTGATGGAAGTGCGCTTGGCAACCCTGGTCCTGGTGGTTATGGTGTAGTGCTTCGTTTTGGTGATAAGGAGAGAGAACTCTCTGGTGGTGAGCCACATACGACAAATAACAGAATGGAATTGTTAGGTGCTATACAAGGATTAAAAGCCTTAAAAGAATCGTGTGAAGTTGAGATAGTCTCTGACTCATCTTATGTAGTTAAAGGAATTAATGAGTGGCTAGCAAACTGGATAAAAAAAGACTTTAAAAATGTCAAAAATCCAGATTTGTGGCGCGAGTATGTTGAGGTTTCAAAAAGACATAAAATCATCGCTACATGGGTACGAGGTCATGATGGACATGAAGAGAATGAGCGGTGTGACATATTAGCACGTAACGCTGCACAAGAGATGAAGGATTTACTATAAAATGAGGAAAGTATGAATAATAGTTTAGAGATCTTAGAAGATAAACTTGGATACACGTTTAAGGACAAAAAGCTCATTATCGAAGCGCTGACACATAAAAGTTATAAACAGCCCTACGATAATGAGCGATTAGAATTTTTGGGAGATGCAGTTTTAGACCTTATTGTTGGAGAGTACTTATTTATGAAGTTTAGAAACTCTGATGAGGGAAAACTCTCAAAAATAAGAGCTTCGCTTGTAAATGAAACAGGCTTTGACAAGTTAGCTCGTTCGTTGCAGTTAGGAGAACATATACTGCTTTCTAACGCTGAAGAGAACAACGGAGGAAGAGAGAAGTCCTCTTTGCTCTCAAACGCTTTTGAAGCAATTATGGGAGCAATATATCTAGAAGCAGGACTTAAAGTAGTTGAGAAAATTGCTATAAAGCTAATAGAAAAAAATTATAAAGAGATTTCATTAGATTCACTTTTTAGAGATTTTAAAACAAGCCTACAAGAGATGACACAAGCAAGTTTTGGTATAACACCAGAGTACAAAGTGCTCTCAAGTAGTGGACCTGACCATAAAAAAGAGTTTGAAGTTGGTGTGTTTATTGAGGGCAAAGAGTATGCAAGGGCTATTGGAAAAAGTAAAAAAATTGCACAGCAGGTTGCAGCTGAGATGGCTGTTGAGCTACTAAAGAAGGAAAAATAGTGAATAGTTTTGGAATGAAATTACGTTTTAGCACTTTTGGTGAATCTCATGGTAAAGCACTTGGATGTCTTCTTGATGGTGTTCCTGCTGGATTAAAAATAGATGAAGCATATATTCAAAGCGAACTTGACCGACGCAAACCTGGTAAGAGTGAATTTGAAACTGCACGTAAGGAAGCAGATAGTGTAGAGATACTTAGTGGAGTATTTGAAGGTGTGAGCACTGGTACGCCTATTGCAATGATTATTTACAACACAAATCAAAAGTCAAATGACTATACTAATATTAAAGATGTTTTTCGCCCTGGACATGCGGACTTTACATATTTTCATAAATATGGCATAAGAGATTATCGTGGTGGCGGACGAAGCTCAGCACGCGAAACTGCTGCACGTGTTGCTGCAGGTGCTATTGCAAAGTTAATGCTTGAACAACTTGGTATCACTGTTCTAAGTGGGATTAGCGAGGTAGCAGGTATAAAATCTTTAAGCTATGATTATGAAAGTGCAAAAAGTAGCATTATTTATGCTCTGGATGCATCCAAAGAAGAAGCACAAAAAGAGGCTATTTTAAAAGCTAAAAATGAGCATGACTCAGTAGGTGGTGTCTCACGCATAGTCATAAAAAATGCACCCATTGGACTAGGACAACCTCTTTATTATAAGCTTGATGCACTCTTAGCAGATGCAATGATGGGCATCAATGCAGTAAAAGCTGTGGAGATAGGAGATGGAGTGTTAAGTGCACAAGTTTTTGGCTCACAAAACAATGATCAAATTCGCTCAAATGGTTTTGAAACAAACCATTCAGGTGGAATTCTTGGTGGCATTAGCAATGGAGATGACATAGTACTCAATGTCTACTTTAAACCAACACCCTCTATTTTTAAAACACAACATACCGTGACAACATCGAATGAAGAGATAGATTTTTCGCTTAAAGGCAGACATGATCCTTGTGTAGCAATACGAGGGACTATAGTGTGCGAAGCGATGGCAGCACTTGTTATAGCTGATATGTTGCTTTTAAATATGGGATCAAATATTGAGGGTCTTGTTAAATATTATAAATAGAGCGTTAAAACTAGCAGAGTAGCCTTTACTCTGCTAATTGATTTGTGTTTGGGATTTCTACTCCACCTAGGCTTTTAATAATAGCTGGTATTTCTGTATCAAGCTGTTGTACTTTAGCTAATTTATCTTTATCTGTGATGTTAAGTGCCGCCGCCCACGCACTTAGTGTTGGCATTCCTATTACAATTTTATTTTCCCCTGATTTTATGTAAGCAAACATAGAACAAGGTGCAAATATAGCTGCTTTTGGAAGAGGGTTTTTACCATCAAAAATTGTGTATGAAAATGGGATATGACAGAGTGACCAGACAACATATTGGTCATAATCAGGGAGTACATCACCATCGCTATTTAGGCTGTACTTCATGTTATAAAATCCTGCGATGATGTATCCTTTTGTTTCAAAAGAGAATTCAAACTTCTCTTGAAACGCATCAAAAAATTCGTCAATATCTTCAGGCTCATCAAATGGAATCTCAAAGTTCATCATACTCTGTTTTGCATATCCCTCTAGCGTTGTATAGCTTTTTGTTGCTTTAAAAGTTTTTTCAATTTTTTCATCAAGAGGTTTAAACATAGAAATAAAGCTTTTTCGTACATTTGCATCTGATATTTGTAAAATATCTAATGCAGCTTCTGGCATGATGTGTGTAATGACAGTTTTGCCATCTGATTTTTTTCTATAGATAACTAGATTAAATGGTGTAAATCCACCTAGGCGAGGGTCACTATTAAAAAGAGGTCGTGCTACTTTATCATTTATGAGTGATGAGAAGGAGAGTTGCTCTAGTGACGTTTCACCAACTTGTTGCGTGTAAACATTTTGCACATTATGGTGTGCGTCATTTACAAAAAAACCTATCTTAGCTAAAGGATCTTTAGTAAATTCAAAAAACTCTTGGTCTGTAGCGTCAGTTGTGTTCTCAAGTGTGTACTCAACGGCTAATTTTTTATTTGTACTTGGTGTAAATGTGTCTGAAGCATTCGCAAGTGTAAATAGCGAAGCAATTACTCCAAAAGTAATGAGTAGTTTGTGTAACATATATATCCTTTGTAATAAAATAAAAAACTCTTCAATAGAGTGACTTTAGTTTAGTACATAGAGTGCCTGAGAAATATCTCAGGCATAAACACTATTCAGTCATTTCGTTAATGATTTTTTCTATCATGCCTTGTGCTTCACGAAGTGGTTTGATGGATTCGTCATCTTCTATATCAAGAGTAGAAATCCAGTTTTCAACTGATAAGAATCCCATATGCATAGTGTCTTCACCTTTCTTTTTATAAAGGTAGAAAGAACATGGAGCCCATGCACCTGCTTCAGGGTGAGTTTTTGATACTGGGTAGATTACATCAAATTTACAAATAGAATATGTATGGTAAAAATCATATGCATTGTATCCAGCATCTGCAAAAATTTCTTCATTTAAGTTAGTGTAATTTGGCAACAAGAAACCTAATGGCTCTAACTCACCTTCAAATTCAGCTTCAAAGTTTTCTATATATTCATTTGTGTCTGCACCATCAAGTTCTACTGTAAAGTCTGTTGCTAGAGTTTTATCAGGAAATTTTACAGTGTAATCTAATTCTTTAAAAGCACCATTTGGCATACCATTTTTAAGTGCTATTTCTATCTTTTTCGCATAAGCAATTAAATCTGGATCCGTTACAGGAATACCAGTAGCTCTTGCCATACCTTCAATAGTCAAAGTAGCAACATTCATAGTATGTGCAGTGTCATCAGACCAAATAGACATTGTCAGAGGCGTTAAAGCACCAAAGTTAGGATATTTTTTGATAAGATTAAGCGTTAAAGCGTTGTCAGAGAACATAGCAAGATTGTATACACTGTAGTGTAGTTTACCAAATCTTTTAGAGAAAGGTTTGTTCATGTCATTATTACCCGCTACGCTAAGTCCAGCAGCATCAAACCCCTTTTCTACTGTTTTCGCTGTAATCAATCCATCGCTATTTGGAGCAGAGAAAACTTGCACATTTTGGATTTTCTTAGGTTTTGCTGGAACAGCCTCAGTTGCATTACAACCAACTATAGATAGAGCCACAAGTGTAGCAACTACTAATGCATATATTTTTTTCATATCATTTCCTTATAATGAGAGTGTTTGTGATTATACTTGAATATAATTACATATAAATAATATTAATGATTTAAAAATTTAATTTTATCACCAATTTGTATTTCAGAGTTATGTTCTACAACTTTTGCGAAAATACCTCTATCATTTTTTAAAAGTTTTGGTAACTTAGAATTAACAGAAGAAAGCCCCTTACAAAGGGTACAGTTCTGTGTAATTTCAAGTACTGCACTCCCAATTGAGAGTCTATCTCCCTCAACAAGATGATAAGGATTTATATCAATTAAGATATTTTCCCCAAGAGAGCCTTCTTGCATCTCTATGTTATTTTGTTGCGCTATTTTATAGCTATCTATAGACGTTAACAAAATAGATCTTTGTAAGTCTTTATTGTGAAACTTATCGCCTATAATGCCATTTTCATCTATAACTATACTTTGGACACTCTTTCGTGTTTTATTTTCATCGTCGAGTGTAATAAAGAGTTTCATTACTTGAGCTTGCATCTTTTTATTCTCCATTAATAACATTTTTTGCAAAATACACGAATGTTGTTAAAAGTAGAAGTGAGTGTTTTAGCATGAATAGCCCTGAGAGTTGAAATCAAGAAGCAGTGTAGATACTGCTTCTATGTGTACAAATAATTTTAGAAAAAATTATTTGATTTTTGTAGAACCTTTACCTGTTCCACCTTTACGGTCAACCCATGACATCATAAGTTTATCGTCAGCTTTAAAGCTGTCACCTTTAAATTTGAACTTAAAAATAGGGTTTTTAGATAAGAACTGTGAAGTTGACATATCAAGAACAGTTTCACCATTTACTGTACCAGTTAAATGTACAATAAAGTTTGCATCTTCTCTGTTACCAGTCTTTTTTTCCATCATATTGAATGTAGTCATATCGTGTTTAGCCATAGCTTTTACGCTAACAATACCATTTTTTAATTTTGCTTTGATTTTCATAATATACCTTTATGTATTAATTTTATTATCGATTAAAGAGTAAAGGAATTAACCTTCACATCCACCAAGTGCAACATCTAAAGATTGTTTTGCAGCATAAAGCTTACCATCAGTACCTTTAGCAACTACAGTAATAGCACCAGATTTTGCCATTTTGATTTTTATAGAATAATCATTTACACTATATTTATTACATGTATAGGCACAAACTGCAGCTTCTGGATTTGCATCTTGAAATACTACGATAGATTCAATATCTTTTTTTGTAGAGAAATCAACTGGAATCGCTCCACCGTTACTCGCTACTTTAGGAGCTGTAAGTTTTACACCCTCCATTACTAAGTCATTTGAACCATACATTGCTTTAATAGCATCATCAACAGTATGTGCTGACCAAACACCTGGTTTAGTAGCTCTATAGTCTTCTGCTCTTACACTAGCTGGTACAACAGCTAAAGCTAATGCACCTAAAGTTAGATTTAAAAAATTTCTTCTTTCCATGATATTTCCTTTATATTTTATTTACTTGAGTTAACTATGTAGTCAACTACTGATTTAAACTCTGTATTTGATAAACTTGATCCACCTTTTGGAGGCATACCATTAAAACCATCAATACCATTGCTATAAACTTTTTCTATACCTTTGTTCACTACTACATCCCATGCAGCTTTGTCACCTAGTACTGGCGCACCCATTCCATCCGCTCCGTGACACATTGCGCAGTTAGCCTCATATGCTTTTCCAGCATCAAATGCAGCAACTTCGGCGTCTGGTAGGTCTCGTACAACTGACATAGGAGGTAAGAAATCACTAATACCACCATTTTGAATGTATGTCACCTTAGTAGTCTCTTTTTGACAATCTTTCATACAGCGTACTGCACCTTGGTTAAGGTTCTGTGCACCAAAATTTTTAGCATTTGCGTAGTATGCACGTACATCTGCTAGAGAATTATTACCATCAATATTTGGTTCAAAACCATTTACGTTTGGCATTTTAATTTTTAAGAATTTTTCACGATCAAGTACATACTCTTCATCAACATCTTCACCATCTATTTGCATCTCGTTAATGTTTAAAATATATGCTACTAGCGCATATGTTTCATCATCCGTAAGTGTACCTGAATTTGTATGTGGCATACCATCTTTGATATAAGCAAATAGAGTGCTTACTTGTGGCCAGTAAGAACCAAATACACGAATTGGACCATCAGCGTCTGGTTTGTTTCTTTGATTTTTTAAGGTTTTTTGCATTTCATAAGCATTTCCTTTTGAAAGAGCTGGGTATCCACCTCCCCCTGAACCAAAGTCACCGTGACACATTACACATTGTGCTTCATAGAGTGCTTCACCATCTTCAACAGAACCTTCACCTTCTGGTAAACCAGTTCCATCAGGCATTACATCTGTATTCCATGCAGCGATTTCATTCTCTGTTGGTACACGACCATTGTTTATTTTTCCACCAATGATTTGTGGATTTACACGATATGCAGCAGTTTGGTTGTTTGTAATAGGATAATACACACCACCATCTATACTCGCTTTACTTGGAGTTGTAGCTGAAGGTGCAGTATCTAAGCCCATACATCCTACTGCAAAGAGCGCTACTGTAGCTGCTACTGAAGCAGATATAATGAATTTACGATCTAATTTGAACATGGTTTACCTCTCCTGTAGCTGTTACTTCCCAAGTCTCTACTGCATTTCTGTGGTATACAGACTCAACACCCATTATAGATGTTTCTTGGTCGATTGTTGGTTGTATATAACCAGCATCATCCATTGCACGTGAAGTAAGTAGTAATCTCTCACCTTTTTTATATGTATGCATATAGCTCCAGCGAGTCCATGATTTAGGTAAAACAAGACCTTTAAGATTTGCTTCTACATAATTTTTCCCACCATCGAATGATAAATCAACACCAGTAATTGTTCCCATACCTGACCATGCTAAACCTTCAATTTCTACAACATCACCATCTTTGAGGTCTGTCCAAGGAATCTCTGGAGAAGGGGAAGTTACTGTTGAGTTTACTTCATTTGCATAAAAGTGTTGTATAGCTATTCCAGTAGGTTTAAGTGCTGTATATTTTGAAGTCTCTTCTTTACAGTACCATGGTTCAGAAGCAAATTCTAATCTACGTAACCATTTAACACATAAGTTTCCTTCCCAACCCGGAAGTAAAAGTCTTACTGGATACCCTTGTTCTGGACGAAGTGCTTCACCATTTTGTCCCCAAACAATCATAGCATCATCAAGCACTTTATCTATAGGAACGGTTCTTCCCATTTTAGAGTTATCTGAACCCTCTGCTAACATCCATTGAGCTTCAGGTTTAAGACCTAAATCTTCAAGAATGGTCTTTATATAGACACCTGTCCATTCAGCAGAAGCCATAAAGCCTTTTGCAAATTGTAAAGAGTTAAATTGAGGTCCTCTCCACTCCTGTCCACCATTTGCTGGACACTCAATGAAGTGCGTACGACTTACACTTGGATAACGTTTAAGTTGAGCAAGAGTTAAAACAATTGGCTTTTCAACTAAACCGTGAATCATCAAGCGAAATTCATTTGGATTAACATGTGCAACACCACCATGAGCACGACTAAAGAAAAGACCATTTGGAGTAATGATTCCTTTAGACTCATGAATTGGTGTAACAGCGATGGAAGCTCTATAGTTACCAGAAGCTAATAATTTTGTATTTCTTCTTGTAACATTGTGCTCATACTCTGAAGGCATACCATAACGATTTTTTGTTACTGGGTCACCCCATTTTTGCCCCCAAGCTGTTTTGTTCATAATAGCAGGATCATCTGCCATTGCATCAGATGATAAGAGAGATGTCCCAGCAAGTGCAGTCGCTGAAAGGGCAGCTGTCTTTTTGAAAAAGTCTCTTCTGTCAAGCGTATTTTCTTGTTGAGATTTTTTATTATCCACATTTTCTCCTTATGAGGTATTGGTTATTCTATTATTTTTAATTTAATTACCTTGTTATTAACAAAGCTTTTTAGCATCAAATTATGCCATCTTATACTTAAGTACAAATATGGGATAGTGATTAGTATACAAAAAAGTGAGATAATAATGTGATAAAATATAACTGAAATGAGAGCTTGGTTACTTATTGAAACATATAAAGTAAAGTAAAGAAATATTATATATAGTTATGTTATTAGTTTTATTTTTTCGGATTATAATACTGTCTTTAAAATTTATTTTCTCACAATCCCCAGTACAACATATCTATCAAATTCCTCATCAATAAGAAAAGGAATAATGAAATCTTCATGCAATATATCTCTAATATTTTCATCATCAAAATATATTGATTTTTGGTATTTTTTTGCTTTTGTTGGCATGTTTAAAATAATAGTATCAAGATAGAGTTTAAAACTTTTTGTTGCATCGAAATCTTCTTGGGAGAATTCTTCTAATAGCTCTTTGAGTTGTGTCTCAAAGAGTTCTGAACATACAATGTCCATTATTTAGATTTTCCCTGTAACCATGAGCTAATTTCTTTCATACTTTGAAAGTAGTTTTTAAAAGAGCTCTTGTCTTTGTGATACATTTCTAGTACATTTTGCATTTGTTTCTGTGCTTCTTTGTTTATGCTCTGCATACATACTCTTTTGAGTTTTTACTCTTTAGTTTTTGTTTTTTTATTGCTATAAAGTGTGTCTACTTCTTCAGATAACACTTTGATGTCATCCATCGCATCTTCATAAATTTCTACTTTTGCAGCGTCATCTTCAGCTTCTTCAGCAGCATTAGATGCTTCTTTTAGTGAATCCTCAATCATATATGCTTTAAATGGCATACCATAATTAAAGGTAATTTCTCCACCCATTTTACCTTGGTAAAGTGTAGCAGCTGTTACTCCAAATAAGAGCACAATAGCAAGTAGTTCAACTACAAAATTTTTCATTTTGCAACCAACAAATTTTATCACAGCAATTATTCCCATCGCTATAGCTAGATACAAACCAAGTGTTTTGTGCTCTATAAGCTCTTTTTGTCCCTCTGGACTAAGATAGTCATATACTGCTGGACCTGCTTGAGAACCTGTATACCAGACTCCTATCATAGCGAGTGCCGTAATGACAATTAAGCGAGAAGAAATCTTTGACATCCCCTCTGATTTTGTAAAAATGTAAGCTATGCTAAAAGCAGAAGCAACAAGAGGAAGAACTATGGCGAAGTGTACGGTTGCTGGATGAATCATTTGAGTGTTCCTTTGTTTTTGCTTATTATAGGAAAATTATTGTAACAAATTTTGATTATATTATAATAATTTATTATTTTAAGTTTTACTTTATCTACTCTTTTTTATCTATAGCTTCTTTAGCAGTTTTAATAGCTGACCCAAGAGCTACTTTTGCTATACCCCAAGCTTCTATACCCATTCGTTTGGCTTCTTGTGCTCTTTGTGATTTCAATGCAGAATCAGCTTTTCTTACTGCGAGTTTTGCAAAATTTGAAAATCTTGCTTTCATGACATCAGCTGTTTCTTTTGAAATGTGAACAAGCTCTTCAAGGTCATAACGCATATCAGCACTTAAATCTAGTAGAAGTTTTCGTGTTTCAGGTGAACTCTCATGGGCTTGTGTAGTGATGACTTGAGAGAAAAGTGTGTCTGTCTGGTTCAAATCTTCAATTATAGTGTCGTAGTCTTCTATAAGAATATGTTTCGCTTCAAGAGGCATAAATGCAAGGCGTTGCTTAAATCTATCTATAGAACGAATAAGACCACTTCGCATACCTTTGAGAGTTGCACTTAGTATGTCTTTTGCTCTATTTGGTGTTGCTTCAGAGACATCAATTGCTGCAATAAGAATAGTAGAAAGAATTTTTCTAATTCTGATTGTGTTAAGTGAGCCCTCTTTAATAGACTGAAAAGTAATCTCTTTAATCATTTCATGTGCTGACTCTTTAATGTCTCCATCTCTCGTTTTTTCGAGTGCTGTAATAATAGCAGATTCAACAAGTTCACTTAACAAATCATAAAGGTCAATAGACTGAAGTTTTACCTGGTGGAGTTTTGAGAGTGCAAGTTCAGAGGATACATTTCGTTCAAGAGAACTAAAAATTTCATACTTTTTCTCTTGTAATTCTTCAGATTTTTTCTCTATAGCTCTCTCAATAGACTCTTTTTGTACTAAGAGAGTATCAAGGTCATCTTTTAACGCTTTAAGTTCAATATCAATAATAGCAGAGGTAGCACTCTTCATCTCAGCAAGAGACATATTGTCTAAGTTCAATGTTTCATTAAATGTGGAAGAGATTCTTTTGTCTAATGTTTTAAATCTACGATTATAGGTTTTTATGATGTCGTGTTCTATGTTTTTATTGTTCATGTTATTTACCTTTTAAAGTACCATCTTAATATCTTGATGTTTTTTGAGTGCCTCATAAATGAAAGTTCTATCGTCTTCATTATGAACCAGAAGGTCGAGATTCATACTTACATATTTTCCAGTTTTAGATGTATTAGAAGGAGCAAGGGTGTGTTCACGTTCATCTATTACATCTCGTATAGCTTGTTCAAGTGCTTCTTTTTCGCTTGCAATAAGCTTGTAGCACCAACTACAAGGATATTCTAGTTCTATTTTTTTGTCACTATCGTTTAAAATCTCCACTCTTACCTCCTGATTTCTCTTCAAGTTGAACATTGCGGATAATCATCCCTTTGTCTATAGCTTTAACCATATCATAAATAGTCAAAAGACCTATGCTTGTACCCGTTAATGCTTCCATCTCAACACCAGTTTGCCCTGTTAATTTTGCTGTAACAGTAAGTTTAAAACCAGGAAGTTGGGGAAGTTCATCTACTTCACAATTAATTCCACTTAGATTGAGGGGATGGCACATTGGTATCAAATCACTTGTTCTTTTAGCACCCATAATTGCAGCAATTACAGCTGTTTGTAGAACAGGACCTTTTTTAGTTTTTTCATTGACAATGGCATCATAAGCATCTTGGTGCATTTCAATAATTCCAGAGGCAACAGCAACTCTAGTAGTTTGCATTTTATCGCTTACATCGACCATTTTTGGTCTTTGATTCTCATCTAAATGGGTTAATTTCATAACGTCTCTTTAAAAAATTTACACTATTATAGCAAAGAGGTGTTAATAATTGGGTCAGATAATTCGTTTAAGTGCATCTTCATATTCGTGTGGATGATTGAGGTTTGTAAAGGCCGTTTCATCTTCGCACGTAACAAAGTGTACATTTGAGTTTTTGAGTAAAAAACCAAGTTTATGATTCCCTGTTTTTTGCATCTCTACAAAAGCTTGATGAAGACTTGCATGATAGATGCCACACATTGGTTGCATACCTGTAGTGATTGTAGCTATAGTCGCATCTACGGAAGGAGTATCTTCTTTTAAAAGTTGTGCTATCTCTTTTTCTGAGACAAAAGGAGTATCTACGCTTAAGACAAAAAATCTATCACTTTGTATAGTTTCAAAAGCTGCTAAAAAACCAGCAGTTGGTGCGTAAGTGGTATCGTTATTGTCTAAGATAAAGTCAGCATTAAAAGAGAAAATATCTTTTTGTTTACATGAGATATAGACATGTTTGAAGAGTTTTGAGAGTCTAGTGTATTGGTACTCAAGAAGAGTTAAATTGTTTGCAAATGGAAGGAGTGCTTTATCCTCCCCCATTCGACTGCTTTTACCACCTGCAAAAATTACGCACGTAACATCATACATTTAATTTCTTGTAAGCTCGGCTTCAATACGTCTGTTTGTAGCACGTCCATCTTTTGTTGCATTATCAGCTATTGGGTTTGCTTCACCAGCACCAGAAGATGAGAGTTGTTTAGCATCAACACCTTTGTTGATTAAGCTAGTGACAACTGCTTGTGCTCTTTTTTCAGAGAGTTTTTGGTTATAAGCAGTACTTCCCATGCTGTCTGTATACCCAACAATTTTTGCACTATAATTTGTGTATTTTTTCAAAAAATCAGCATAAGTTTGTAATGCTGTCTCAGATGAAGGTTCAATTGTAGCTTTATTGTTCTCAAAATTAATTTTAAGATTTACAGTAGCAGAACATCCATCACTATTTACAGCTTCACCTAGAGGTGTATTTGGACAAATATCTTGAGCATTTAAAACACCATCTTGATCAGCGTCTTCTTTACATCCATTAGCATCTACGGTAGTTCCTATAGGCGTGTTAGCACATTTGTCGTTTGCATTGAGAACACCATCTTTATCACTATCTACGTCACATCCATCAGCATCAACTGCCACACCCGCTAGTGTTGCAGGACATTTGTCAAGAGAGTTTAGAACACCATCTTTGTCATCGTCTCCATCCACTACAACAGGAGCTACTATAGCAGCAGTTTCAATAGGTGCCTCTTGAACAACAACTGGAGCTGTTTCTTGAACTGGCGCAGGTTTTTGCTCTTCTCCACCAAATGCGAAAGTTAAACCAGCCATAGTAATAAGATTGCCGTCTACAGAACCACTTTTGCTTTCAGCGTGTTTTGCCATATAGATAGCCTCTAATTTAAAAGCTAAATAGTCTGTAAAAGCAATTTTTGCACCGGCACCGGCATCTACGAAGAAGCCACTTTTATTGTCTGCGTTTTCATATTGGATTCTTTCAATTCCAGCACCTAATTTTGCAAATGGAACAACAGAGTTTAGGGCATCAAATGTATACACACCATTAAAAGCTCCACGCACAATTCGTGTGTCATTTCCAGCATCATATTTTACTCCATCAGAGTAAAGTAGTGAGAACTCTGGACTCAGTTTTGAACCAGGAGTATTGAATTGGATTTCAAGACCACCTACAGGATAGCCATCATCTTTTATGTTCATATTTCCCTCAGTGAAGTCATAACCTATCATTGGAGATATTTCATATTTATGCTCACTTGCCATAGCAAAAGTGCTAACGATTAACGCTGGTAGTAGTAACGATTTTTTCATTTTCATCCTTTTTAAAGCGCTCTATTTATGATATGATAGAGCTACTTTGTATGTCCGAAAGTATAGTACAAGGGAGTGAGTAAAGAGTGAGAGAGACTATCTTGGGTCTGTAATATACCCAGTGATAGCCGATGCAGCAGCAACCGCAGAATTTGCTAAATACACTTTAGAACTTCTACTTCCCATGCGACCAACAAAGTTACGATTTGTTGTTGAAACAGCAACTTCTCCATCTCCTAAAATCCCCATATATCCACCAAGACAAGCTCCACAAGTTGGATTTGAAACAACTCCACCAGCGTCAATAATAATGTCCATATATCCGAGTTTGTAAGCTTCTTTAAGAATTTTTTGTGTTCCTGGAGTTACGATTAAACGTACATCTGGATGCACTTTTTTGCCTTCTAAAATTTCAGCTGCAGTTTTTAAATCACTTAATCGACCATTTGTACAACTTCCAATGAATGCTTGGTCAATTTTGATATGGTCTTTTACTGCTTGTGATATAGAGTGCCCATTAGATGGCAAAAATGGATATGCAATTACAGGTTCAAGGTTTGCTACATCTATCTCTAAAACCATCACATAGGAAGCATCTTCATCTGAGTAATGAATTTTAGGGTTACGTGCAAGTTCTTTGTCCGCTAAAAATTCTTCTGTAATAGCGTCATATGCAACGATTCCACTCTTTGCACCAGCTTCAATTGCCATATTACACATTGAAAATCTGTCATCCATACTTAAGTGTTCTATTGTGCTTCCTGTAAACTCCAAAGTTTTGTATAAAGCTCCATCAACGCCAATCATACGAATAATCTCAAGGATAATATCTTTACCAGTTGTATGAATTCCAGGTTTTCCACTAAGAACAACTTTAATAGACTCTGGAACCTTAAACCAGTTTCCTCCAGTAATCATGGCAAAAGCAAGGTCAGTTGAACCCATACCAGTTGAGAATGCTCCAAGAGCTCCATGCGTACACGTGTGTGAATCTGCTCCGATGATTACATCACCCGGAACAACAAGTCCTTTTTCTGGTAAAAGTGCGTGTTCAATTCCCATATCTTTTTCATCAAAAAAGTTTTTAAGATTATGTTTTTTTGCAAAGTCACGAGAGATTCTTGCTTGATTAGCTGATGCAATATCTTTTGCAGGAATAAAGTGGTCTAGTACAATAGAAAATCCATCTGGATTTGCTAGTTTTGTTGCTCCGCTTAAGTTGAATGCACTTATTGAAATGGGAGTTGTTATATCATTTCCGATAACCATGTCGATATTTGAGCGGATAATTTCACCAGCAAAAACTTCATGTCCGACATGCTCAGAAAATATTTTTTCAGTTATTGTTTGAGCCATAATAATGAACCTCGTATAGATTTAATTCTGCGATTATAGCATAAGAGATTTAAAGTGATTTTTATTTATCGTTTTTTTAATAATCTGAGTGATAGAATTTTGTATAAGCTTGAATTATTCCTCGTGATCTTTTGTACTATTCTCTTTTTGGTATACTGAACTAAGAGCTGTGTAAAAAAGAGTTACGTGAACCAGCTCTACCTTCAAATCCTACAACCATCGCAGCAGGATTTGATTTACTTCAGGCAAGTTGTAGTAGTGACGAGTAGCACATTAAAACGAACCATTACTAGAAATCCTATATCGTTTAGTGTCCACTAATTGTTTTAATGTCTTGCCTAATAAAATAATAGGTTCTCAATATTTAATGAAGTTTTTGGTACCTAGTAAAAAGGTAATCATTATTACTAGCAGCTGCATGACAGCTAATACAGTCTAGTGTACCTTTATCCCAACTTTGATATTTACCATCTTTCTTTACAAATCTTGCATAACCCCAACCATCTGCTGGATAGTTTTTACTATCTTTGAACATGTATTCAATACGTTGTACCTCATTTGCCTCTAGAGCAAGTGGAAAGTTTTCCATCTCTTTAACATTCCATCCGATTTTTACAACCTTGCTGCCTTCAGGTAGAGGTAAAACATTGTTCTTTAATGCTTGAAAAGCTTTATTGTTAGCTAAGATGTATCTTAATTCATTTTTATCTGTTCGAAAATGGGTAGCTACAATCTTATAGCTTTGGAAATCTTTTATCAGACTGAAGGGCAATTTATTCTTTGGCATTTTGAGAGACTCCACCTCTTTATTAAAAGACTCTGTAGCATTTGCAGTAGTACTCATAGCAAATATAATTGCCGTCGTCAATAGTGTTATACCTTTTCTTATGTACATGATATGTACCTCCATATTTAATTTACTCAAGAACAGTTTACTTAATATATGTGGAGATGTTATTGAGAGGTACTAAATGTTACTAAATCTTCACATAATCTCCATATATAAATTATAGTATTTCATAAAATTAAATCTTAAAAAGGTAAGTGAGAATGAAACATAGTAAAAGATTAATAGTCTCTATTATAATGTTTTTTATAGTTGGTTGTGGAGAATCTGAAAATTCATCAAGTCAGAGTATTCAAGAAGTAGAACCTGTATATATAGATAATAATATGTCAGGTGAAGCACTTTTTACACATGAATTTGTTCCTACTGAGGGTTTAGGACCACATTTTAATGCTGCATCTTGCGCAGAGTGTCATGCTACACCTTCTCTTGGTGGTTCTGCTGATGACAAATCAGACATTGTTTTTAGAATTGGATTTTTATCTAATGGTGTTTTTTCAGATCTAATAGGTGAGGGAGGCCCTTCTGCAAGATCTCATTCAGTAGTTGATAATGGTTTTTTTTGTGATGTTGATAATGGTATAGGAATAAATACAGATGTAAATGTGGTTTCAATTAGAAGCTCTTTAAGTCTCTTTGGTGTAGGCATTATAGATAAAATCCCAGACGCCTTGATTGAAGCGGAAGCTGTAGATAAAGGTTATGGTATTCATGGAAAAGTTAATAGAATATATACTCCATCTGGGCTTATTAGAGTTGGTAAATTTGGTTGGAAAGCGCAAAAAGCTGAATTATTGACTTTTACATCTGAAGCTTTTAAGAATGAGATTGGTTTAACAAATACTTTGTTTCCAATGGATAATTTCAAAAACAATTTAGCAAAGATTAAAGAGTGTGATGGATTTCATCAAAAAATAGAACTTGCAGACAATACAGTTAAAAAAACAAGAGATTTTATTGCCTCCTTACCAATTCGAAATGCGGGTGTACCAGATTTTAACAGTACTGGATACAAATACTTTCAAGATGCAAAATGCCATTTATGTCATAAGCCAAGTTACTTAGTAG
This sequence comes from Sulfurimonas sp., assembly GCA_041595535.1. Taxonomy (GTDB): domain Bacteria; phylum Campylobacterota; class Campylobacteria; order Campylobacterales; family Sulfurimonadaceae; genus Sulfurimonas. The sequence continues at coordinate 32,433 of JBFHKA010000014.1, forward strand.
ATGGAGAAGAGCACTTTTTATTTTCTGATTTTTTAATCCACAATATGGGAGATGGACTAAATGACAACTTTGTTCAGAGTGAAGCACAAGGTTCAGATTGGAGAACAGCTCCTCTCCATGGATTAGGCTTTAGAAGTACTTATTTACATGATGCTAGAACCGAGGATTTAAATCAAGCAATTATGGAACATAGGGGTGAAGCAAATACTTCTATGCGTGTATATTCTAATTTTTCACAGGAGAGCAAAGATGATTTAATAAACTTCTTAAAAACACTGTAAAAAAACAAAATGAGTATAAAAATGAAGAAATAAAAGGATAAATATGAAACTAAGTAAGATAGTATATGTTTTAGGTAGCTTGTTTGTATTGAGTAGTTTAGAAGCTAGCTCAATTGAAGAGATAAATAAAAGTATAGATATAGATTTCTATGGACAAATTCGTATAGATACTATTTACGATACAGCCGAGTTTAATAGTGCACAGTCTCCAATTGTTGTTCAAAAGCAACCTGCCGGTAGAAAACCAAATGGTGAGTTTAACTTACATCCACGTTTAACACGTGCAGGTACAGATATAACACAACACGATAATGATTTTGGGATAGATGTGATAGGTAAGATTGAGGTTGACTTCCAAAATGGTGGTTTGCAATCTCGTGAGTTATTGCGTCTACGACATGCGTATTTAAAAATACAAAAAAATAATTTTTCTATTTTATTTGGGCAAACTTGGCAAACTGTATCACGTTTAATTCCAATGGCAAATGGGGATACACTTATGTGGGGAGTTGGTAATACGGGAGATCGCTCACCACAAGTACGTGCAGCATATACATTACCTTTTTCTAATGCTTCCAAGCTAGACTTTGAAGTTGCGATTCAACAAATGGGTACAGTTGATGCAAAAGGTCAAGTAGGTACAAATTTTGGTGGCGAACCTGCATATCAAGCACGTATAGCATTAGATATGCCCTTATGGACTAAAACACCATTGCATCTTGCAGCTGCTGTCCATAAAGGTACGGAAGTATTAGCTGAAAAAGGTTTTGGTGAAGATACTTTTAATCAATATGGTGTATTTACAGAATTGATACTTCCTATTATGGATAACCTAGAGATTCAAGGTGAATATTTTCAAGGAGAAAATATTTCAGATTTACGAGGAGGTATTGTATTTGGTATTAATACAGTTACTGATGAAGAAATCCCTACTAAAGGCTATTGGATTGAGACACGTTATAGTCTTATAGAAGAACTTACATTCGCTTTAGGATATGGACAAGATAATCCAGATGATAAATATGTTGTTAATGGATATCCTTCATTTAATGAAGCATCATGGGTTGTAGCCCATTATCAAATGACACCAAATATTAGAGTTGGTATAGAATTTCTTAAGTGGGCTACTGAGTATAAAAATGATGTTAGATTAATTTCAGACCGTTATAACGCACATATATTATGGACATTTTAGGAGATACTATGAGATTATTAACAACAATATTAATTTCGACAATTGTACTATTGTTTTCAGGTTGTATAGATGGTGAAAAAGATTTATCTAGTACCCAAGAATCAGTAACAACCAATAGTAATGGAACTGTATTAGCAGTAGGTATCCCACATGTAAGTGCAATACAACAAGTGGGACCATTTCTGGATTCAAGTCATGATAGCCCATTCGCATTAAATCCTCTATTTATTGCATATAAGGCAGAAGGTCGAGTCTTAGATAAGAATCGTATACTAGTTGCAAGTAGTTCAAATTTTGGTGCTCCAAAATATAGTAATGGTCATTTAGAAGGTAGTATTTTATCTATTGCTATTGATAGTGGAAAAACAGAAAAAATAAATCCAACATTTGCATCATCTATTAGTAGTGAAAATTTGCAACCATCGTCAAATAATGGTGCAATTCAAATGTATGCTTCAAATAGTTATAACTTTTTAAATGTTCACAATAGACCGGAAGCTTACACAAGTGAGTATAGTTCAGTAAGTTATCCAACAGGTATTTCTGTAAATAATGCATTTGGTCGTCCTTGGATTTCTAATGCACCACTTGGAACAAATGGTGGTGGTACATCAACTGTGGTTGACCCTGATGGTAAACCTTTAGAAGCCAAGCTTTCAGCTGTATCTGGTGGAGTTTTTGCAGGTGGCTTATCTGAAAGAAATCCTCAAATTATTTCTGGAAGTTTGACACAAGGTAGTGTAGGAACAACATTTATGGGAACATCACCAGGTAATGATATTCGTGCTGATTTTGCTGTTGCAAACAGTGATGGGAGTATATCACAGGTCCATGTATCAGATGGTATTGATGGTTTAGCACCTGCTGGGACTATTACTCCATTAAAAAATCATTTAGATGCTGCTATTAATGATAATAATTTGTCAGCTATTATTCATGTGGGGATGTTGTTTAATTGGGTAGGTGTCGAAGGAAAGGTATTGTATGTTGATGATCCTTTAGCAAATCGCATTGCTGTGATACCTTTAGAGGGCGATTTAAAAGTATTTCATGTGGGGGCGTCAGGAATTAGTTATATAACATCTCCACACTTTAACATACCAATTGATATGTCACCAGTAATTCCGGAATTTGCAAATGGTGATTTCTCCAGTGGTACAACATTTTCGGCAGGATCTGATATGTATGTAGCAAATTATGGTGATAATACTATTGTACGTATGAAACAAGATGGTACTTTTGTTAATAAAATATCAGTATATGTTGATGGGATTGGTACACTAGATGAAAATAGTACACAAAGAGTATATGGAATTACTACATCTTGGGATACAAAACGTATCTATGTTGCTGTTCGTGGTGTGCACCCTGATTATGAATCTGCTGGTGATGGCTTTATTGTTGAATTAGACTCATTTTAATTAATTTAAAATTAGTTTATTTTAGGCATAATCTTAAAAACAATATTAGGTATAGTAATATGAAAAAGAGGATACTTATTGTAGAGGATGAAATTGAGATAATTACATTGATTCAAAATCGTTTAAGTGAAGATTTATTTATAATAGATTTTGCATTAGATGGAAAAGAAGCAATGGATTATTTTTTAGGACAAACATATGATTTAGTAATTTTAGATATTATGCTTCCTACGGTTAATGGATTAGAAATTTGTACACATTTACATAAGAATTATCCTAAAACTTTTATATTTATTATGTCTGCGTTAATAAGTGAATCACACCAGATAAAAGCATTTGACTTGGGTGCAGACAGTTATATTAGTAAGCCATTTTCTCCGCGGGTATTAGTTTCAGAAGTAATGGCACTTTTTCGTAGATGTAATATTTATAATGATGTTGTAGCCCAAAATGAAATAACTCTAAAAGATGATTTTTTTCAGGTAGTTATTAATGGTCATATTCTCCAATTAACACCAAGTGAGTATCTTATATTTAGTACTTTATTTGAGAATAGACGCTTGCCTTTTTCTAGGATGGATTTGTCTTCATTAATTTATGATTATGGACAAGGCGAAATTAGTGAAAGAGGAATTGATAGTCACATAGCACATATAAGAAAAAAACTTCATCGCTTTAAGCAAAAAGATCTTATTAAAACCGTACATGGTAAAGGATATGTTATAAATGCTAGTTAGAGATTTTTTGATTATTGTATACGGTCTAGCTGGTTTGCTTATAGCCTCTATTACAGCATTTATGACTTTTTTAATTATTGAAGAACCAATAGGTTATAAAATGGGCTCGAAGATAGTTATAGTCATTTTGTTGACAACACCAATTATTGTTTTTATTAGTGTTGTTATTGGTAGAATGTTTGCAAAACATATTCATCTTATATCAAGTAGGTTGGAAAAAATATTGGATGGTGAATATAATGAAAAAGCATCTATAAGTATGATAAAAGAATTTACAACTATCAACCATGTAAGTAATAAAATGGCTAATGAGATTCATGAACTATTAACATCCCTTAAGAATAAAAATGAAGAACTAACAATGATGTTATTAACATTATCACACGACATAAAGACTCCACTTACCATATCAACTGGATATATTGAGGAGTTAGAGGATAATATGGTTTCACATGAGAGATTGCCATTAGTATACAGTAAGCTTAAAATAGAGAACAACTATATCAATGAACTCTGTAATGATATTTTATCTTTTGAGTATTCAAAAAATCAGATCGCACGCGAGAATGAAATAGTTTTTATTCAACCATTAGCAGATGAAGTTATTAATTTGTTAGATACTTCAATTACAAATAAACTAAGTCCATCTTTTACATTAGAGTTCAACGTTATTGATCTTAAGAAAATATTAATGAATTTATTCCAAAATGCACTGAAGTATGCACAATCACAAGAAATTATAATTTACAATTTACATAAAAAAATTATAGTTGAAGATAGTGGGATAGGGATTGAATCTCAATATTTAAGTAAAATTTTCAATCCATTTTATACTATTGATAGTAGTAAAAATCGTGAAATGAACGGTTTCGGGCTAGGCTTAGCAATAACAAAAAATCTTTGTAATAGAAATAAGTTTTGTATAGAATATGATGTAAGCTATACAAAAGGGGCAAGATTTATTCTTTTTGAAAAAGACAATGCTTAATCACAACTTGTTTCTATCAGATAGATTATTTAAATTTCATGCTTAAGAGCTTTTTTTGTAAACTCTACAGAGCAGAAGAACATTGCAATAAAGATAGGGTTGAATGTAACTCTCTCTTCTTCCATGGCATCGAAAACTTTAAAATTAAATCCACCACCATCATTTGTATTCTGCGGGGTTACTATAAACTCTATAGGAGAGAGCGCTTTGACCATATTTATAATGTTTTTTTTCTTTTTTTGGTTTGGCTCATTTAAGATATTAAAATCTGGATTTTCTGAGCTTTTATGATTTAGCAAAATTGCCTCGATGACATCTACTTTATCTTTAAATACTACTTTATTCCATTTTATGATAGTATTGTTAGATGCAATTTGTGTTGCTTTATACATAAGTGGATTTGGTCGTTTTGTTTTCATCGCTTCAATAAGAGCGAGAAGATAATTCACTCCACCAATGTTTTCTGCAGCTTTTTTCATAAAAAGATGAATAAGAGCTTTTGTCTCTTCGTTTTGTTTGTTAAAATTACACATAAATGATTTTCCTTAATCTATAGAGTAAAATTATATCATCATTCTACTCTGTTTTAATTCTTAAGGCATATATCATGTCAGGTATACTTAAGCAAATCGTAATAACAAAGGTATTATCATACGAAAATCAAAAGAGGACAAAAATAGTCTGATTTAAAAACGGAGGCTTTGAACCTCTAGTATAAAGGTATAAAATGCAAGTTTATTTAGATAACAATGCTACTACAATGTGTGACCCACTAGTAGTAGAAGCAATGCAACCATTTTTTAGTGAGATGTATGGAAATCCAAACTCGCTTCACAAATTTGGTACAGCATCGCATCCAGCACTAAAAAATGCTATTAATCAAGTGTATGCAGCAATTAATGCAAGTGATAATGATGATATAGTTTTTACATCATGTGCAACTGAATCAAATAACTGGGTATTAAAATCAGTTTGGATAGATCACATTGTAAATGGAGATAAAAACCATATCGTTACAACAGAAGTAGAACATCCATCCGTTCTCTCAACATGTAAATTTTTAGAAGAGCAAGGTGTAAAAGTTACCTATCTTCCTGTAAATGATCAAGGAATAGTTGAGGTTCATACTGTAAAGAGTTTTATTACAGAAAAGACAGCCTTAGTTTCTGTTATGTGGGCTTCAAATGAGACAGGTATGATTAACCCAATTGATGAAATTGGAAAAATCTGTAAAGAAAAAGGTGTACTTTTTCATTCCGATGGTGTGCAAGCTATTGGAAAAATCCCAGTAGATTTACAAGCGACACATGTTGACTTTGTATCTTTTTCTGCACATAAGTTTCATGGACCAAAAGGAATAGGGGGTCTTTTTATTAAAGACTCTCAAGCGTTAACACCACTCCTGCATGGCGGTGAGCATATGGGTGGACGTCGTTCAGGTACACTTAATGTTCCTTATATTGTAGGAATGGGAAAAGCTATAGAATTAGCAACTTCAAACATTTTAGACACAATGGCTAAAATCAGAACTAAGCGTGACCGTTTAGAGGATGCACTTTTAGAGTTAAGCGATACATTTGTTGTTGGTGATAGAAAAAATCGTACGCCAAATACTATTCTCATCTCTATAAAAGGTGTTGAGGGTGAAGGTATGTTGTGGGATTTAAATAATGGACAAATTGGAGCTTCAACAGGTTCTGCCTGTGCCTCGGAAGACTTAGAAGCAAACACCGTAATGTTGGCGATTGGAGCAGATACTGAACTTGCACATACAGGGATTCGTTTAAGTCTCTCACGTTTCACTACAGATGCTGAAATTGATTATACAATTTCTCATTTTAAAGGTGCGGTAGCACGGTTACGTGCAATTTCTAGTTCGTTCGCAAAACAGCAACCTACAAAGGGTGGCAGAGCGGAAGCTTGTGAGATACATTAATTAATAAGACAAAATAAATAAAAGGAAAATATTATGGCAAAAGCAGATATGCTTGGAGCGTCTTTATGGGACGCTTACTCAAATAAAGTAACAACACTAATGAATAATCCTCAGCATCAAGGTGAACTCTTTGAAGCGGATGTAGAAGCACGTGGTAACAAACTAATCGTAGCAGACTTTGGAGCAGAATCTTGTGGAGATGCTGTGCGTCTTTACTGGGAAATTGATCCTAAAAATGACACAATTGTAAACTCAAAATTTAAATCTTTTGGCTGTGGTACAGCAATCGCATCAAGTGATGTTATGACAGAACTTTGTATTGGTAAAACGGTTCAAGAGGCTGTAAAGATAACAAATATTGATGTTGAAATGGCGTTGCGTGACACTCCAGATGTTCCAGCTGTTCCACCCCAAAAAATGCACTGTTCAGTTATGGCTTATGATGTAATTAAAAAAGCAGCTGGGCTTTACATGGGTGTTGATGCTGAAAGCTTTGAAGAAGAGATAATTGTGTGTGAATGCGCACGTGTCTCTTTAAACACTCTCAAAGAAGTTATTAAACTCAACGATCTTAAAAGCGTAGAAGAGATTACAGACTACACAAAAGCTGGTGGGTTTTGTAAATCGTGTATAAAACCTGGTGGACATGAAGCACGTGAGTGGTACTTAGTAGATATTTTACGTGATACACGTAAGGAAATGGATGAAGAGAAAATGCGTGCTGCTGCAGATGCTATGGTTGCTGGTGGCGGTAAATTTGAAGATATGACATTAGTACAGCAAATCAAAGCTGTTGATGCTATCATTGATGAAAATGTACGTCAATTCCTTATCATGGATGGTGGGAATATGGAAATTATAGATATTAAGAAAAATGACGAGTATATTGATATTTATATTCGCTACTTAGGCGCATGTAATGGATGTGCATCAAGCTCCACAGGTACGCTCTATGCGATTGAGGCAACTCTTAAAGAAAAACTCTCAGGAAACATCCGCGTTTTACCTATCTAATTCTTTGAAATTGTGCCTCTCACTTAAGGTGTGTGGGAGTACAATTTCTAATGTATACATACCTTTACTCAAAAATCACCGATGCTCTTGTTGAAAACGGCTATATAATCATAGAAAATGCACTCGATTCTGGTTTATCAAACAGACTTTTAGACTTCGCAAAAAACCCAAAACAATACAAACCTGCAGGTATTTCCAGTAGTGCAAATGTTCAAATAGATTTAGAAATCAGAAGTGATAAGACACGCTGGATAGATGAGGACGATGATGTCCAAAGTGAATTTTTGTCCTTTGCATATGGACTTCAAGAATATCTCAACCGTACACTCTTTTTGGTTTTGACCTATTATGAAGCACACTTTGCACTCTATGAAAATGGTGCCTATTATGAGAAACATTTTGATGCTTTTAAAGACACACGTAATCGTGTAGTTACAACCGTTTTTTATCTTAATGAGAACTGGCAAGATGGTGATGGTGGAGAACTCATTGTTTATGATGCTGAAGATAGACAACTCGCCATAGTAGAGCCTAAAATGGGGACGTTAGTGGTTTTTATGAGTGAAGAGTTCCCACATGAGGTTCTTCCTGCCATTAAAAATAGACACTCCATAGCAGGATGGTTTAGAATAGATAAACCGTTGTTGTGTTAGTAACGAGAAGCATGATTAAATTATGGTATAAGATAATTCTATAGAGCATTATGATAATATTGACGTAAGAAATATGAGAAGGTGTTTTTATGAGTGACATAAAATCATTGCAAGCACTAACAAAAGGTATAAGTATCCTTTATGTGGAAGATAATGTTGCGCTTAGAGAAAACGCTTCGAAATTATTTCAAAAATTCTTCGATAGTGTAGAGAGTGCAGAAGATGGACTCGCTGGACTTGAACTTTTTAAAAAACACCACCATCCCCTTGTAGTTACCGATATAAAAATGCCAAAAATGGATGGTATTGCTCTCGCTTTAGAAATTAAAAAAATCAAGCCAGAAACCAAAGTTATCATCATGTCAGCATATGATGATAAAGAGCTTTTACTCAAATCTATTGAACTTGGTGTCTTTAGATTTATCAAAAAACCTGTTGTCATGAAAGAGCTTTCAGATGTTCTTTTGAGTGCAGTCCAAGAGATACATGAAGAGAGAGATGCAAGACTATTTCATCTTCTCTTGCAGAGTATTTTTAATTATCAAAGTTCTATGGTTCTAATGCTTGATGATGCTACTCCATTATTGGCAAATCAGATTCTCTTAGATTTTTTTGATGTCAAAGATATTAAAAGTTTTAAAGAAAAAGTTGGTGATATTGGTCAAAAATTCTTAAAACATGATGGTTTTTTGTTTGGTGCAGGAAAAGTTCCTTGGATGGATATAGTAAAACATAGTGAGCATAAACTATTTCATACAAAAATGCAAAATACTCATGGAGAGATGAGACATTTTATCTTAAAGTATCAAGCTATTCCAGAGACAAAAAGTCGAGGGGTTTTGTCATTTGAAGATGTGACAGAATTAAATCTTATGAAGCTTTTCGATAAAAAAGAGACAATTAATAGCGAAAGTGAATCTGATAAGCAAGCGATGTATGACTTGCTTGATGTAATAAAAAGAAATGCTGCTAAGATAGAGATGCATAACTTCTACAAGGGCTTAAGCATTACAAATGACGCAGTAATTATAAGAGTTACTAGAAATAGCATAATAATTAAAACAACTTACCTTCAACAAAAAGCTATGCAATATGAGCAGAAAACTTACATTGTCTCAGAAGCGCTTCCAAAAACTTTGATTTGTCAAGGAATTGCAAGTATTGTGTATGAAAACCAGAGTGTAGAACTCGAGGGTATTAGTTTTGTAGATACTTCTCCAATTACTAGAAAAACAGTACGTGTTGTTCCAGATGCTAAACAGAGTGCATCCATCTTTTTAGGGGAAAACAAATTTTATGGGGAGGTTACAATAGAAGATATTTCGTTGGATGCAGTAAAGTTACGACTTGATGCTCTTCCAGCAGGTTTAGTAAAGGGGAGTGTAGTGACTCTAGATTTAGTTTTAGAACTAGACAAAAAACCTCTTATCATTCATACCGAAGCAACTTTGTATAGAAAAAGTGAGTCTAAACATAGTTTTAGTTTGGTTTTTCTTTTTGATAATCTCAAAAAGAATGATTTAGTAAAATATATAACAAAGCGTCAAATGGCGATAATTAGAGAATTTAAAGGATTATAAATGGCTGAAAATGAAAAAATACTTTATGATGATGGGACACATAAATGTGTAATGTTTAGTTTTGATGATGAGTCGCACGAAGACTCTTTTCTCTCTGTAAATCAATACTTAATTGTTCAAAACGGTGCGGGTGTTTTGATTGATCCGGGAAGTGAAGCAATTTTTGATGAACTTTATGATGCGGTGAGTAAGCATGTAGAGATTGAAAATATTAAATTTATTTTCTTCTCACATCAAGACCCTGATGTCTCAGGTTCTATTGCTCAGTGGGCTATAAGTACGAGTGCAAAATTCGTTATGAGTGCTTTATGGGTGAGATTTATGAGCCATTATGGACTGAGTGAAATAAGTAGAATTATGGCTTTACCAGATCATGGTGCCAAGCTAAAGTTTGGTAATGATGCTTTAAAATTTGTTCCTGCACACTTTTTGCATTCACCAGGGAATTTTTCTCTTTATGATACAAAATCTAAAATAGTTTTTTCTGGAGATATTGGAGCTGCTATTGTGAATTCTCCAGAAGGGTATAAACATGTTAGTAATTTTGAAGAGCATAAAGAACATCTTCTTGGATTTCATAAACGTTACATGGGTTCAAATAAACTTTGTCGTGCGTGGGTAGCTAAGATTGAAGAGCTTGATGTAAGTATCATAGCACCACAACATGGACTTATTTTTGAAAATGGAGATGCGAAACTCTTTTTAGAGTGGCTTAAAGAGCTTGAGTGCGGAAGTGATTTATTAGACCAACTCTATTAAGGAAATAGAGTGAAAAAGCTTAACAGTGATATTTTAAAAAAGAGTCTTTTTCTCTATATTGGTGTTGCTGTTTTTGCTCTTGTTGTATTATTGTTTTTTTCTGCGTACATAGTACAAACTGAGATTCTTCCCTCAGCGGGTTGTTCTAGACCTATACAGTATATAGAATACGTTTTCATGTTGAGTATTTTACTAACATATATTTGGTTTGTACATAAACGTATTACACATTATCAAAAAAGTGTAGATGCTATGTATAATAACTACCTATCTGAACTTTATGAGAGAGAGACCTATCTTCAAACAGTTTTTGATGTTACACCAAACATTATGATTATCACAGATGGGCAAGAGATAGATAAAATAAATCCAGCTATGCTAAAGTTTTTTGCCTATGAAGATAGTGAGAGTTTCAAGAAAGAACATAAATGTATTTGTGATTTTTTTGTACAAACAGAGGAGTATTTGGGTACTAAAGTAGAGGAGCTGACTTGGTTAGAGTATATACTTTCCCAAGAAGATAAAGTACATAAAGTTTGTATGCAAAAAGAGGGTAAAAATTACTACTTTAGTGTGAATGCACACAAGCTCTTCAAAGATAACTCAAAACAGAGTGTTGTTGTTTTTACTGATATTACAGAGATTCATAAACTAGAACTTAAACTTCGTTCTTCTCAACATCAGTTTGAACTTTTTATGAGTCATATACCTGCATTAGTATTCATTCAAGATAGCCAAAGAAGACTTATATATGCTAATGATCAGATGCACGCTTTTTTTAATCATAAAGATATTATAGGCTTACAAATCAGTGAGCTTTTGCTTGAAGAAGATAAAAATAAAACAGAAAAATTTAGGCAACTTATTCTTGAAAATACTCGAGTGGATGTAGTAGAGAAGTTTACAAACTATAATCAAGAGACACGAACCTATCGCATAATGGGTTTTCTAATAGAGGAGCAAGGTACTCAAAAAATAGCTGCAGTCATGACAGATATTACAAATGAGTATAAGGCACAAAAGGAGATTATAAAACTCAAATCTGCTATTAATAAAAGTCCTATTTCTATGATGATAACGAATGTTGATGGAACAATAGAATATGTTAATCCAAATTATGAAAAAGTCAGTGGATATTCACAAGAAGAACTTTTAGGAAAAAATCCTAGAATTGTAAAATCAGAAGATGCAAATCCAGAAGATTTTAAAGAGATGTGGGAACATATAAGTCGTGGAGAGATGTGGATATCAGATATGAAAAATAGGGCAAAAGATGGCTCTGTTTTTTGGGAAAACACGACAATAGTGCCATCGTTTAATGACAGCAATGAGATTGATGGTTATATAGCATTCAAGTTTGAGATAAATGACAAGATTGCCCTTAAAGAGGAACTCAAACATAAAGATGAAATTATGATAGCACAATCACGTCATGCAGCAATGGGTGAGATGATAAGTATGATAGCGCATCAATGGAGACAACCTGTGAGTGTTATTGCTATGTATGCAAATAACATCTTAGTAGATATAGAGCTTGAGGAACTAGACTTAGAAAAACTTAGACAAGACATAGAAGATATTCTTAATCAAACACAGCATCTCTCTAAAACTATAGATGATTTTAGAAACTTTTTTAGACCAAATAAGAGTAAAGACCGTGTATTAGCTAGTGATGTTTTTAAAGAGACTTTAGATATTGTGGGTAAGAGCTTAGAAAATAATGACATTGAGGTCGTGAATCAGTTTGAAGATACAACATATATTGAAATTTTTTCAAGAGAATTACTTCAAGTTTATTTGAACATTTTAAAAAATGCAAAAGAGGCACTTCTTGAGCATACAAAGCAAGAGAGAAAAATCATAAATAAAATATATGAGACACAAGAAGCTGTAATCATTGAGATTTGTGATAATGGTGGAGGTATACCAAATGGTGTTTTTGATAGGATTTTTGAACCTTACTTTAGCACTAAAGATGAAAAAAATGGAACAGGACTTGGGTTATACATGAGTAAAATTATTGTTGAAAAGCATCTTTTAGGCGAATTGTGTGCCTACAACATAGAGGGTGGTGTCTGTTTTAAAATTACTCTTGAGAAATAACTTTGCATTATGAGTTGAGTGTAGTTTAGCATATACTATTTTTATATTTATCGCTATAGGTTATAATAGTGTCGAAGAAAAGGAAATATAAATGCAAAATATTCGTATCGGAAGACAACCTATTTTAGATGGTGACTCGCAGTTGTGTGCCTACGCTATTATGTACAGAGAAAAGGAAGAAAACCGTTATTCTAGTGCGGCTGTCATTAGTAGTGTTCTAAATAAGTTTGGTGCATACGCACTCTTAGGAAAGAGGAGAGCTTTTGTTGCTATAGATAAGAAATTTCTACTTCATGACCTTATATTGTCAATTCCTCAAGAGTTTTTTATATTTTCAATCATGGGTGATATTGAGATAGATGAAAAAGTTATCGAGAGAGTAGAACAGCTTTATTCCAAAGGCTATGTACTTGCAATAGAACATATTAGTCTAGAAAAATTAGATATATATAAAGAGATTTTAAACTATACCTCTTATGTGAAATTAGATATTCGTTCCATGAGTGCTCCAAAGTCTAAAGAGCAAATTAAAAAACTTAAGTCTTTTGAGATAACAATTGTCGCAGATAATATTTATGACTCAAAACAGTATGCTAAGGCAAAAGAGTTAGGGTGCGATTGGTTTGAGGGCTACTTTTTTGCAGAACTTAAAATAATTGAAAACTCAAAATATGAACCTTCTCATATGGAAGTTTTAAAACTCTATAGACTCCTTATGGAAGATTCAAATATAGATGAAATTACAAAAGAGTTTGAGAATAATCATGAAATCACGGTACAACTTTTACAATTTATAAATTCTGGTGCTTTTCATTTTAGAAACAAAATTTCTTCTATTCATCATGTGCTTACTTTAGTGGGACGTATTCCTTTAGCGCAATGGCTTATGTTGATGATTTACTCAAAATCAGTCTCAAAAGGAGAGGAAAGAACTCCTTTAATGTTGATGGTAAAAAATAGAACAGAGCTTATGGAAAATATCTTAAAAATTATACAACCAAATGTGCGAAGCAATATGTTAGGTGAAGCCTATTTCGTTGGAGTACTCTCTTTGATAGATGTAGTTTTTGGTATGGAGTTACAATATATACTTAAAAAAATGAATATTTCTGAAAATGTTGAAAATGCTCTCTTAAAAGATGAAGGTGTGTTAGGCGAAATTTTTGCTCTTGTTCGTTCTATAGAGCTTTTTGACACACAAGCAGTGAAGATGTTTGAAAAAAAATATAGTATTGAAAAAGGTGCAATAGAAAATATTATTGTCAAAAGTATTGAAAGTGTTGAAGAATTTGAGAATCCTGAATCAAATGTAGCATAAATTGAAGCGTATACGAGTTTAAACTTTTACAAAGATAAGCTAGGATAAACTTTGCTCTCTAGTTGACTGATGGTCGGTCATTTATATAGGAGGCTTGTTTGTGTGCCATAATTGTAGATAAAGTACAAAAAAGAAAAGATATAGCACTTGCATGTCGAGATATATTTGTAAATACAGGTATTAATTCTTTAACAATTTCTCAAATAGCCAAAGAGGCTAGAGTTGGCAAAGGGACTATTTATGAGTACTTTGCCAATAAAGAGGAAATAGTCTTTGAATTGGTCAATATTCTTATGCAAGAACATACAAAAAAACTTAAGTTGGCTCTGGCTGAGAAAAAATCCATTAGAGAAAAGGTTACTGCATTTTCAAGTTTTTTTTATGATGATGAACATTTTGAACTCAGAAGTATCTACAGGCAGTTTGTCTCTATCTCTTTAATATCTCCAGATTCCACTATGATTGCATTTCAGACAGCTTGTGTTGAGAACTATTACCTTTGGTTTGAAGAACTTTTTCAAGAAGCTGTAAAAAATGATGAGCTTATTCCTGAGTCTTTAGGTCTTGTCAAAGGGCTTTTTGAGACAGCTGATGGGATATTTATAAAAAGTTGTTCAACAATAGGTATTTGTAATTTAGAAGAGGACCTACATGTTTATTATAATAATCTATTTGATTTAATTGAGGTGAAAAAATGAAAATATTACTGTTTCTAGCGCTTCCTTTACTGCTTAACGCAGAGAGTTTGAAGTCGCTACTTGAATATGCTACACAGAACAATGAACTTGTAATCGCTAAAGATTACTTGAAACAATCCAAACAAAAAGAGCTTGACTCTGCACAGAGTAGCTACTATCCAACGGTAGATGCAAATGCTTTTTATGAGAGAGATGATGAGGCTACTCCTTTTAGACCAGGAACAACTTATGGTGCCTCACTTAAAGTGGGTGTTGATGTTTATGATGGTGGTAAAAAGTCTTACACAAATAGGCAAAAATCAGATGAGCTAAGTTCAGCATTATTTTCTTATACAGATACTAAAAAGTCTATGTTGCTTTCAATCGCTGAGGATTTTTACAATTTAAAAAGTCTGCACGCTTCTTTGGATGCAAGAGAAGAAGCCTCCAATGCTGTTAAAGCCCAACTTGATAGAATAGTACAGTTTTACAATGCACAGCTTGCAACAAGTGATGATGTAGATAGACTCCAATCTGCTTATGACAGTAATCTTTATGCTATAGAGTCACTAAAATTTGAAATAGAGTCACTTAAAAGCTCGTTAGAGTTACGTGTAGGAAAAGAGATAACATCTTTGGATGATTCAAAATTTACAAAATCTTTGAGTGAAGATAGTCTTGAGTTAGATAGCATTCAAGCCCTTCGTAGTGACAAAAAAGCACTTCAAAACTTGAGTGAGACTATAGATAGCTACTACTACCCTAATATTCGCCTTGAAGATACATATAGTGTTTATGGGTATCAAGATGAAGCAACCTTTAATGGTGCTCCAATCACGCAGCTTGATAATCAAAATAAGTTGATGGCTACGTTGAGTCTAAGACTCTTTGACTTTGGTGCATTAGGAGAGCAAAAGTCTGCCCTTTTACTCCAAGCAGATGCTTTAAATGAGCAGATAACGTATAAGTCAAAAGAGCAGAAGATGCAGCTAGAACTTGCAAAAAAAAGAATTAAAACTGCAGAGTTAAATATAAAAAGCTCACAAAGTGCTCTCAAATCAGCAACAAGTGCCCTAGCGACAATTACAAAAAAATATAACGCGGGTATCGTAGATAATGTTGTTTATCTTGATGCACTCTCATCAAACACACAAGCAAAAGCAATCAAAGAAAAATCAATTAATGATTTAGAGATAGCGTATGCGATGTACTACTATTACAATTCAAAAAATATAGAGGAGTTTTTAAATGATTAAGATTTTTATAGGACTTATAGCTTTAGTTTTTTCACTACATGCGGGAGAGATTTATGCTACATTTACGGTTGAAGCTGAAAAAAATGCAATGCTTGCTTTTGATGCAAGTGGTATAGTTGAAGTTGTTAATTATAATGAAGCGAGTGTTGTAAAGCAAGGTGATATTTTGGCTTCTTTGGAGAATTCAGATTACAAAGCTACTCTCGATATAGCAAAGACAGCTTTAAAATTTGCTCAAAAAGATTATGAGAGACAGCTCAAAGTAAAAGATTTGATAGATGCAGGTCAGTTTGATGCGTATGCGTTCAAGTATGAAAATGCAAAAAACCAAGTAGCGTACGCACAAGCAAAATATGACAAAACTTTTTTACGTGCACCTTTTGATGGGGTGATTTATGACAAAGAGATTGAAGTAGGTGATACTGTGAGTGGTATGATGCTCAAAACAGTTTTTAAAATTCAAAGTAAAAGTAAAAGAAAACTTATGGTTAGTTTTGATCAAAAATATCATAATGTAGTGAAAGTTGGACAAACATTTAAGTACAAAGTGGATGGTGATGCAAAAGAGTATAAAGGGGTAATAACTAAAATCTATCCTTATGCAAATAGTGATAATAGAAAAATAGAAGCTGAAGTCAAAGCAAATAATTTTATTGTAGGGCTTTTTGGCGAGGGGTACATCATCACTCCTGATGTAAAGTAGGTAACTATGTATAAGTTAGCTATTAACAGACCTATAACAACTTTGATGTATGTTATAACGTTAGTAATCTTTGGTTATATGAGTTTTAAGTCAATGCCGGCTGCTCTTTTCCCAAACATTGACTTTCCTATGGTTACTGTCAAAACAGTTTATCCAGGGGCTGAATCCTCTACAGTTGAGTCACAAGTAACAGACAAAATTGAAGAGGCTATTTCACGAATTGGTGGTATTGATAGTATAACATCAACAAGTAGTGAAGGTGTGAGTGTTGTTATAGTGAAGTTTTTTTTAGAGCGTGACATAAATGAAGCGACTAACGATGTCCGTGATAAAGTTGCGGCTGTTTCTTTACCTAAAGATGCAAAAATGCCACTTGTGAGTAAACTCGATATTGGTGGTGCTTCTATCATCAATGTATTTTTAACTGCAAAAGAGGGTGTAGATATTAAAAAACTTATGCTCTTTGCAGATGAAAAAGTTAAGCCAAAACTTCAAAAAATTAATGGAGTTGGTGGTGTCAATATTGTTGGTTATAAAGATAGAGAGATAAAAATATTTCCAAATCCAAATCTTTTAAATAAGTTTGGCATTACAGTCACAGAACTTAATGAGATTGTTGCACGTGAAAATGTAAAAATTGGTGGTGGAAAGCTCATCTCACAAACAAAAGAGTTCGTCTTAAAAACAAAAGCTGATGCACTCTCTGTTGAACAGCTTGAAAACATTATAGTCAAAGACAACATTAGGCTCAAAGATATTGCAACAGTAGAAGATACTCTAAGTGATGCTAAAAGTTATGCTTCGTACAATGGTTCTGAGGGTGTTATGCTTGAGGTGCAAAAAATCTCTGGGACAAATACTTTAGAGATTATTCAAAAAGTCAAAGAGGTTGTACCAGCACTTACAAAAATGGCAGGGGACAACTTTAATGTCAATATTTTAAATGATACATCTCCATTTATTATAAATTCACTTGAGCATGTTGAGTTTGACCTTATGTATGGTTCTTTCCTTGCGGTTGTCATTATCTTTGTGTTTTTAAGAAACTTAACTATTACTTTTGTTTCAGCACTCTCCATTCCAGCATCTATTTTTGGTACTTTTGCGCTTATGAGCTATATGGGATTTGATTTGAACAAGATGACGCTTATTGGGCTTACTCTTGCTATTGGTATTATCATTGATGATGCTATTGTCGTTATAGAAAACATCTATAAAAAGATGGAAGCTGGCATGGGCAAGTATGAAGCTGCATACGAGGGTACGAAAGAGATGGCATTTACTATTATGGCTATTTCTGCAATGCTTTTGGCAGTTTTTATACCTGTTTCATTTATGAGTGGAATTGTTGGAAAATTCTTTGAGAGTTTTGCTATGACCGTTGGTTTTGCTGTACTTATTTCTTACTCTGTTGCACTGAGTTTCATTCCAAGTTTGAGCGCACGTGTTTTACATAAAGGAGAGAGCTGGTTCTATAATCTTACTGAGCCATTCTTTAAATTTTTAGAGAAAATTTATGAAGCTACCTTGAAGTTTGTATTACGTTTTAAAGTGCTTACACTCATCGTAGTTTTCTTGACTTTTTTTGGAAGTTTGAGTCTTTTTCCAAAGATAGGGTTAGATTTCATACCTAAAGAGGACAAAGCGGAGTTTGAAGTTCAAATGAAGGCAGACGCAAGCGTTTCACTTGAAGAGATGATTAAAAAATCTAAAGTGATTGAGGATTTGATAAAAACGGATAAACGCGTGGAGTACACAACGATGAGTGTTGGGTATAACTCTGCACAAGAGAAGCATAAATCTGTAATTTATGTAAAACTTGTACCAAAATCGCAAAGAAAAGAGAATCAGGAGGTCATTGTTCAAAATTTTAGAGAAAAGTTTAAACCTTATCAAAAAGATATGTTCATCACTGCAGCAGCAATTCCTAACATCAAAGGTGCGGGTGTTTCAGTACCGTATCAAATCATACTCAAATCAGACTCTTTTGATGACTTGAAAGTAGCTACAAAAAATTTGACGGAGTACCTTGCAGCGAAAAAAGGTTTTGTTGACATAGACACTAACTTAGATGATGGAAAACCGCAGATTGACATTAACATTATACGAACAAATGCAAACCGTTTAGGTATTTCAGCTTCACAAATTTCTCAAGCTATAGCAACTGCGTTTAGCTCTGACTTGGAGATTTCTTACTTTGAAGAAAATGGAAAACAGTACAACATCACACTTCGTTTTGCAGACGATAAAAGAGTAGATATAGAGGATATTAAGAGAATTCAGTTACGTGATAAAAATGGTAATTTAGTCTATTTAGATGGGCTTGTAACTTTCGCACGTAACGAAGCACTTGCAACTATTAATCACTACGATAGAGAACGTCAAGTCACTGTGTATGCAGACCTTTTTGGGCTTGATCTTGGTGGTGCTGTAAGCTACACAAAAGAGGGTATTGACAAACTTATGCCTCCTAGTGTTACATACAGATTTACAGGTTTTGCTGAAGAGATGGTAAAAACTGGACAAGCGTTTGGTGTTGCTATAGGGCTCTCGGTTATTTTGATGTTTATTATTTTGGCTATTTTATATGAGTCACTTATTCAGCCTATTATCATCATGATGGCGTTGCCTCTGAGTATCATCGGGGTAATGCTTGCACTCTATTTCAGTGGCTTGCAGTTTAGCCTCTTTGTCATGGTAGGTTTCATGTTGCTGATGGGTATGGTTGGTAAGAATGCAGTCTTGCTTGTTGACTTTGCAAATACAGCGATGGCACGAGGAAAAAGTGCAGATGAAGCACTTCTAGAAGCGGGTGAAAAACGTCTTCGTCCTATTTTGATGACAACTATTGCGATGGTGTTTGCGATGCTTCCACTTGCGTTTGGTACAGGACTTGGAAGTGAAACAAATGCTCCAATGTCTATAGCAATTATTGGTGGACTTTTGAGTTCTATGGTTCTCACACTTTTAGTAGTTCCAGTAATGTACAGACTTATCAATCCAACAGATAGATGGTTGCGTAAGTTTTATGAGAAAAAAATCGAAGAATGAGACTTATAAAAGTAAGTAAATATATGATATAATAATTGTATCAAATGATATAGTTATTATATCAGTAAGTGAGACACAATGTTAGAAGCACTATTTGGTACAACAAACAAAGAATTGACCCTTCAGTACCTTTTTGTATTTGAAGAGGGATATGCCCGAGAGATTGCTAAGTATTTCGATGCACCCTTGCCCTCTATACAAAATCAACTAAAAAATTTTGAAAATTCTGGACTTGCCCTTAGTAAAATGTCAGGGAGAACCAAAGTCTATTTTTTAAATCCTCGTTATGCTTTTCTTGAAGAGCTGTCAGTTCTGCTTGAAAAGGTACGACAATATTATAAGCCAGAGCTAAAAGCTAAGTTTGAGATGCAGAGAAAACGTCCAAGAAGACCAGAGAAACCCCTTTGAAAAAAGAGATTAAAGATATGGACATGAAAGAGTTAGGTGGATTTATTTGCGATGCTCTAATTGCCAAAAAGATACATGTTGTGCTTTCTGGTGGCTCTTGTGTTGAGATATATAGTCAAGGTGAATACACTTCTTGGGATTTAGATTTAATAAACCAATATAATGAACAATTCAAAAAAATACATGCAGTAATGAGTGAACTAGGCTTTAGAGAGCGTGATAGATATTTTATACATAAAGAGACAAAGTTATTTGTTGAATTTCCATCGGGTCCTCTAGGTGTTGGAGATGCACCTGTTGATGAAATTGCAGAAATTGACACAGAAGCTGGGGTGTTACGACTATTAACGCCAACAGATTGTATTAAAGATAGGCTTGCAGCTTATTATCATTGGGATGATGAGCAGTGTCTACAACAGGCAGTTTGGGTAGCACAACAAAATGAGTTTAATCAAGCTTCAGTTGAAGATTGGTCTGCCAAAGAGAACTCGCTAGATAAATACTCTAAATTTATTAAACTACTTGAGGCAAAATAGTGAATATCATAAAAGTAGATGACATCTCACAAGCTGAGTTACAGATTTATAATGAACTCAGAGATAATGCTTTTCGAGAGGACAACAGCTTTATAGCGGATTCTCCGAAGGTTGTAAATCTTCTACTTGAGACAGATATAGAAGTAAAAAGCATCTTGGCTACACAGGCTTACTATGATGAGTTTGCTTCTCTTATAGAGAAAAAAGGTGTTGCAAACTGCTACCTTGCAGATAAAAGCGTTATGGGAAACGTAGTGGGGCATAAGATTCATCACAACTGCATGATGCATGGAATCCGTCCAAACAATGTGAGTTTGGATGCGCTTGGCAGTAGTGTGATAATGCTAGACTCCATCACTTCGGCAGAGAATGTCGGCTCTATTGCTAGAAGTGCAGCTGCACTTGGCGTAGAATCCTATTTGATGGGTAAAGAGTCTCCTCATCCATTTAACAGAAGAGCGTTACGTGTGTCTATGGGTTATGCACATTTGCTCGGTGTACACGTCTATAGTGACATCATAAAAACCATAGAAGAACTCAAAAACAGAGGCTACAGAGTTTATGCAGCCGAAGTGACAGAAGACTCCACTCCACTTGCAAAAGTAGAAGTGGCAGAAAAATGGGTGC